>DASSBG010000040.1:0-22392 GCA_035699085.1 Rhodanobacteraceae bacterium | reverse complement strand
CGTGCCAAAGGCGGATGCCGTCGTTCTCGAACACCGTCTCGCCCGGGTCGAAGCGCTCGCCCAGCAAGGGATCGGGGAAGCGCTGGCGGCGGTAGACGGGAAGCGTGGAGCGGGGCAGCTTCGCGTTCTGCGCCGGACTGAAGCTGCCCTCGGCGCCGTGCACGCCGTCGCGGCCATCGAAGACACAGTCGGGCAGCGGCGCGTTGCCCATGGCCTTGCCGGCGACGATGTCTTCGGCGATCCACTCGGCGACCTGCTTCCAGCCCGCGGCCTGCCAGGTTTCGAACGGCCCCAGCGCCCAGCCGTAGCCCCAGCGGATGGCGAGGTCGACGTCCCGCGCGGTGTCGGCGATATCGCTGAGATGGAAGGCGCTGTAATGGAACAGGTCGCGGAACACCGCCCAAAGGAACTGCGCCTGCGGATGCGCGCTGGCGCGCAGGGCGGCGAATTTCTTCGCCGGATCGCGCTCCTTCAGGATCGCACCGATTTCTGCGTCGACTTCACCGGCGCTGGGGCGGTAGTCCTGCGCCTTCAGGTCGAGCACGAGGATGTCCTTGCCGCGCTTGCTGTAGATGCCTGCGCCGGCTTTCTGCCCGAGCGCGCCCTTGGCGACCAGCGCTTGCAGCCACTTCGGCGTCTTGAAGTGGGCATGCCAGGGATCGTCGGGCAGGGTATCGGCCATGGTTCCGATCACGTGGGCCATGGTATCCAGCCCCACCACGTCAGCAGTGCGGTAGGTGGCCGACTTCGGCCGGCCGATGCCCGGCCCGGTCAGCGCATCGGCGATATCGAAGCCCAGGCCGAACGCTTGCGTGTGGTGCATCGTCGCCAGGATCGAGAACACGCCGATGCGGTTGCCGATGAAGTTCGGGGTATCGCGGGCATGGACCACGCCCTTGCCGAGGGTGGTGGCCAGGAAGGTTTCCAGGCCTTCCAGCACCGCGGCGTCGGTGGTTTTGGCCGGGATCAGCTCGGCCAGGTGCATGTAGCGCGGGGGGTTGAAGAAGTGCACGCCGCAAAAGCGATGGCGCAGCTCCGCTGGCAGCACGCCGGCCAGCGCGTTGATGCCCAGGCCGGAGGTGTTGCTCGCCAGCACCGCATGGGCCGGCACGAACGGCGCGATCCTGCGGTACAGGTCCTGCTTCCAGTCCATGCGTTCGGCGATGGCCTCGACGATCAGGTCGCAGTCCCGCAGCAGTTCGAGCCCGTCGTCGTAGTTGGCCGGCACGATGGCCCCGGCCAATGCCTTGCCGGCCAGCGGCGCCGGGCTGAGCTTGCCGAGGTTGGATATCGCCTTGAGCACCACGCCGTCGGGATTGCCGTCCTTCGCCGGCAGGTCGAACAGCACCGTGTCGACACCGGCGTTGGTCAGGTGCGCGGCGATCTGCGCGCCCATCACGCCGGCTCCGAGCACGGCGGCCCTTCGTACAAGCAATTTCTCAGACATGTTCTGTAAGCCTTTGTATTTCAAAATTTCGTGTCGGCTTTCAAGCCGGCGGATGCGAAGCGGATGAGTTCGCGGGCGGCGCGTTCGCGGTGGGCGGCTTCAGTCAATCCGGCGGGCCGCTTGATCAGGCCGAAATCGGCCATTGCGTAGGTCAGCGCCCCGGACAGGAAATCCAGCCGCCAGTACAACTGCTCCTTGCCCAGCGCCGGGACACAGCCTGCGATCGCCTTGGCGAAATCGCGCAGCACATGGCCGTACTGGTCGGACAGGAACTTGCGCAGGTTGTCGTTCTTCTCGGCGTAGGCGCGGGCGATGACGCGGATGAAAGCGCCGCCGCCATGGCGATCCTGGGCCATCGCCAGGGCCGGCTCGACGAACGCCGCCAGCACCGGCTCCAGCGCGCAGGGGTGTTCTCGCTTCGCCGCCTCGAGCAGGGCCAGGCGCTGGGCGCTCATCTCGTCCATGCGCCGGCGGAAGACCTCGTTGACCAGGTTTTCCTTGCTGCCGAAGTGGTAGTTGACCGCGGCGATGTTGACGTCCGCCCTGCTGGTGACCTGGCGCAGCGAGGTGCCACTGAAGCCGTGCTGGGCGAACAGCTCTTCGGCGGCGCCGAGGATGCGGTCCTTGGTCGAGAACTGGGTGTTGGACATGGATTCCCCTGGATGAATCAAACGCTTGTTTGATCGTAGTCCGGGCCCGCCCATGGCGTCAAACCGGAACCCGGAACTGCGTGCGCGGGAACCGGATCTGGGCTAGAATTGCCCGCAGCCAAGTCGGCTAAACCCGCGTCCATACGCGGGTTTTTCCATGTTACCCTTTGGGTCGCACCGCCCTGCGGCCCGCCTATCCGGAGAAAATCCAATGGCGCTGGAGCGCACCCTTTCGATCATCAAGCCCGATGCCGTCGCCAAGAACGTCATCGGCGAGATTTACACCCGTTTCGAGAAGGCCGGCCTGCGCATCGCCGCAGCCAGGATGAAGCACCTGACCCGCAGCGAGGCCGAAGGGTTCTACGCCGTGCACCGCGAGCGGCCGTTCTTTGGCCCCCTCGTCGACTTCATGATTTCCGGCCCCGTGATGATCCAGGTGCTGGAAGGCGACAACGCCATCGCGCGCCACCGCGAATTGATGGGCGCGACCAACCCCAGGGAAGCCGCGCCGGGAACCATCCGGGCCGACTTCGCGGAATCCATCGATGCCAACGCGGTTCACGGTTCGGATGCCGCGGAAACAGCAGAATTCGAAATCGGATACTTCTTCCAACCCGCGGACATTTTTGACCGCCAGTGACGACACCATGACTGCCACCAGCCTCGTCAACCTGCTTGATTACGACCGGGACGGGCTGCGGGCACTGCTGGCCGGATGGGGCGAAAAGCCGTATCGCGCCGACCAGCTCATGAAGTGGATCTTCCAGCATGGCGTCGACGACTTCGGCGCGATGAGCAACCTCGGCAAGACCCTGCGCGCCTCGCTTGCCGAGCGCGCGCGGGTGGAGCCGCCCAAGGTGCTGCTGGAAAAGGTGTCGGTGGACGGCACCCACAAATGGTTGATGGGCATGGATGCCGGCAACGCCATCGAGACGGTGTTCATCCCCGAGACTTCACGCGGCACGCTGTGCGTTTCCTCGCAGATCGGCTGCGCGCTCAACTGCAGCTTCTGTTCGACCGGCGCGCAGGGCTTCAACCGCAACCTTTCGGCCGCCGAGATCATTGGCCAGGTGCTGGTTGCGGCCCGGCAGCTGGCGCGCGAAGGCGGCCAGCAGCGCATCACCAACGTGGTGATGATGGGCATGGGCGAGCCGTTGTTGAACTTCGACAATGTCGTGCGCGCAATGAACGTGATGCGCGACGATTTCGGCTTCGGCCTGGCCAGCAAGCGCGTGACGCTGTCGACTGCCGGCCTGGTGCCGATGATGGACAAGCTGGGCGAGGTCAGTGACGTGTCGCTCGCCGTGTCGCTGCATGCGCCAAACGACGAGTTGCGCACGCCGCTGGTGCCTCTGAACAAGAAGTACCCGATCGCCGAATTGCTCGATGCCTGCGCCCGCTACGCCGCGCGCCGTCCACGCACCTCCATCACCTTCGAATACACGCTGATGAAAGGCGTCAATGACCGCCCGGAGCATGCGCGGCAACTGGTGCGCCTGATGCGGCGCCTGCCCGCAAAGGTCAACCTGATTCCATTCAACCCGTTTCCTGGCACCCGCTACGTCAGGGCCGATGCGGCCGACATCGACGCCTTTCGCCAGATTCTCATGGCGGCCGACGTGATGACGATGGTGCGACGTACGCGGGGCGAGGACATCGACGCTGCCTGTGGCCAGCTCAAGGGCCAGGTGCTCGACCGCACGCCGCGTTCGGCGATGTTGGCACGGAGGGCGGCCAATGCTGCATGACTTGCTGCGGCCGATGATCCTCGCAGGCGCCCTGCTGCTGGTTGCCGGTTGCGCCAGCGACAGCCCGCGGATGGCCCTGCCGACGCCCACGCGCGGGGGCATCAGCGATGCACCGCGGCCGCAGGAGACGGAGGCACAGCAGCGCCAGGATGCCGCTCGCGTACACACCCAGCTCGGCCAGCAGTACATGCAACGCGGCCAGCTCGAGCGGGCGCTGGAGAAGCTGCAGACCGCGCTGCGCTTTGACCCGGGTTATGTGCCGGCGCAGACGGTGATCGCCGTGCTCTACGACCGCATCGGCAAGCTGGCGCTGGCTGAGCAGCACTACCGCCAGGCGGTGAAGCTGGCGCCGGACAAGGGCAGCGTCAACAACAACCTGGGGGCTTTCCTCTGCCGCATCGGCAAGGCGGACGAATCGATCGGCTATTTCAAGAAGGCGGTGTCCGATCCCTTCTACGCCACACCGGCCGCGGCCTACGTCAATGCCGGCGCCTGCCTGATGAAGCTGCATCGGGCGAAGGAAGCCGAAGCGCAGTTGGACCGCGCGCTGGCGCTGGATCCCGGCAATGCAGAGGCGCTGTTCCAGATGGCCGACGCAATGGTGGCGCAGAAGGATTATTTCCACGCCCGCGCATTCATCCAGCGCTTCGACGCGCTGGGCAAGCCCAATCCGGCGGCGCTGCTGCTGGGTTACCGTATCGAATCGCAGCTGGGGGATCGGACGGAGGCCCAGCAGTACCTCAAGACCTTGCGTGACCAGTTCCCGGACTCGGAGCAGGCGCGCAGCTTGATCGGCGAAGCGAAATCATGAGTTCCAGCAAGCGTCAGAAGGGGAGTCGGCGGCAGCGGCAGGCCGCGGCACGCAAGAACGATCGGCAGGTTGACCTGCTGCAGGCACGGGCGGAGACGCCCGAGGTGCCGCAGGCGGTTCCCGTGCCGGCGGCGGACGAGCCAGCAGCGGTAGACGCGGCGCCGACGGGCACGCCGGCCGCCACGGAACCGGCCGGTCCGGCATGGGTCGCGGCTGCATCGACCGACGATGCGCCGCAAGCCGATCACGTCACCTCGCTCGCCGACCTCGGGGCGCGCCTGAGGGCGGCCCGCATTGCCCGCGACCTCACGCTGGAGGATGCCGGCCGGCGCCTGCGGCTGCCGGCGCGTGTGCTGCGCAAGCTGGAAGAGGACGAACTCACCGGCATCGACTGTCCCGTCTACCTGCGCGGCTACCTGCGCAGCTACGGGAAGCTGCTCGGCGTCGACCTGCCGCCGCTGCAGCCCACGCTGGCGCGCGCCGCGGTGGCGCCGCCGAAGCTGACGCCCACGGGCGGCATTTCGCGCCGCCGTTACCTGTGGCAGCGCTACTCGGTGGTTGCCACCTACATGATCATCACCGCGCTGGTGGTGGTGCCGGTGGTGGTGCTCGGCCTCAACAGCGGCCTGCACCACCAGGGTGCGCGGGTCGCGCCGCTAGAGTCGGCGCCGACGGCGTCCACTGCGCTGGCGGACGCAGGCCTCAGCCCCGGCCGCAACAGCTCGCAGCCATTGATGGCCTCGATGGCGCCATTCGGCGCATTGCACGACGACATCGCGGCGGATGCCGCCGCCGCGCCATCCATCGCCGCGCCCGCCGCTCCCGACATCACTGCGCGGCCCGCCGCGGCGGCAGCCACCGCTGGCGAAAAACACGAGATCGACATCGACCTGGCCGCACCAAGCTGGGTCGAGATCACCGATGCCGCGGGCGAGCGGCTGGAATACGGGCTGCTTCCAGCCGGCGAGCACAGCTACCACAGCAACCGGGTGCTCGACATTCGCCTGGGCAATTCCGTGGAGGCCAGGGTCTCGGTAAACGGCAAGCCGTTCGACCTGCAGCCTTACCGCCGCGCCAATGTGGCGCAGTTCCGTCTCGACCCGGCGACGGGCGCCGCGCCGACCAGCGGAAGCTTCTGACCCACGGGGCTTGCCTCTGGGCAGCGCGTTTTCCGGTATCCTTGCGCGGCCAGGTTTGTCGCGCGCCGATGGTGCGCGGACACGGGCGGGCACCAGTGGTGGCGGCCGGCTGCCATTCGGGGCTGCGCCGGCACCTCCAACCCTCGACTGCTTTTCGGCCTCTTGCGGGCATCCCAGGTAATCCAATGGCTTTCAACGACGCATACGACGACTACGAACAAAGCGAATACGTACGCCAGTGGCTGCGCGCCAACGCAGCCGCGATCATTGGCGGCATCGTGCTCGGTCTGCTGGTGATTTTCGGCCTGCACACGTGGCGCACCCACCAGGCGACGCACCGCATGGAAGCCGCCAGCCATTACGCCCAGATGCAGGCGGCGGTGGAGTCCGGCAACACCAAGGCCGCCGCCAGCGTCGCCGCGGTCCTGCAGGACCAGTACAAGGACACGCCGTTCGCGGTCTTCGCGGCGATGCAGAAGGCGAGGCTTGCCAGCGATGCCGACAAGCCGGCAGACGCCGTGCGCGATCTCGCGTGGGCGCGTCAGCACGCCGGCGACGAAGCGATCAAGTCGCTGATCGCCCTGCGCTCGGCACGCCTCGAACTGGCCCAGGGCCACGCCGACAAGGCGCTGGCGCAGCTTGACGCCTTGCCCGCCAAGGACTACCAGGCAACGGTGCTGGAGCTGCGTGGCGACGCGCTGGTCGCGCTGAAACGCGACACCGACGCGCGCAAGACCTACGAGCAGGCGCTGGCAGCCTACGACCCGGCCTCGCCGCAGCGCTCGCTGGTGCAGATCAAGCTGGACAACCTCGCCGCTGCCGGAAAGCAGGGAACATGACGCGCAAACTGATTCTGCTCGCCCTCGCCACGCTGACGCTCGGCGCCTGCGCGAGCCGCAACGAAAACATCCAGCCGCCGCGGGAGTTGAGCGAGATAACCCCGACCATCCAGGTGCACCGCCTGTGGTGGGCGCGCATCGGCGATGGCGCTGGCGACTCCGGGCTGCGCCTGCGCCCGGCCTATGCCGACGGCGTGGTCTACGCCGCGAGCACCAATGGCCAGTTGCGCGCCATCGACGCCCACAGCGGCGAGACCTTGTGGAAAAGCCTTCCGCCGCGCCACGGCGACGTCGACACGCGCTACGCCGGTGGCCCCAGCGTCGCCGACGGCCTGGTGGTGGTGGGCACGATGGACGGCCACGTCGAATCGTTTGACGCCAAGACCGGCGCGCGCGGCTGGACCGCCAACGTTGGCGCCGCGGTCGTCAGCCCGCCGGTACTCGTCGGCGAGCATGTGCTGGTACGCACCAACGACGGCAACGTGCATGCACTGAAGCGTGCCGACGGCAGTGCCGAGTGGCTCTACGACCGCGGCAACGTGCCGCTGCTGAGCCTGCGCGGCAACGGTCCACTGCTGGTCGCCAACGGCGTCGTGTTCTTCGGCACCGACGACGGCAAACTGCAGGCCGTGCGCCTGAGCGATGGTGCGCCTCTGTGGCAGCAGACCGTGGCCACGGGCGAGGGCCGCACCGACATCGCGCAGCTCAACGATTCCGACGGAAGCCTGGTGCTCGATGGCACCACGATCTACGTGGCGGCCTACCACGGCCAGCTGCTGGCCATCGAGGCGCCCACGGGCCGGCCGCTGTGGAACCACGAGCTGTCAACCTACACCGGGCTCGCCGTCGGCGGCACGCATGTGCTGGCGGTGGACGACTCATCGGACATCTGGGCGTTCGACACCGCGACCGGCGACAACGTCTGGAAGCAGGACCAGCTGGAGTGGCGCTGGCTGAGCGCGCCGGCGGTGCAGGGCGAGCAGTTCGTGGTTGGCGACACCCAGGGCTATGTCCACTGGCTGAATGTAACGGACGGCAAGTTTGCCGCCCGCCAGCGCCTGTCGCACGATGCGATCCGCGCGCAGCCGCTGGTGGTTGGCAACATCGTCTTCGTTGAAGACGTGGACGGTCACCTCGCGGCCTACCAGGTGGGCACGGCGGCAGGCACATGATACGGCTGCCATGCTGCCCGTCGTCGCGCTCGTAGGCCGGCCCAACGTCGGCAAATCGACGCTGTTCAACGCGTTGACGCGCCGCCGCGACGCGCTGGTGGTCGATCTGCCGGGCGTCACGCGCGACCGCCATTACGCGTTGTGCCAGCGCGGCGAGCAGCCCTTCATGCTGGTCGACACCGGTGGCCTCGGCGATCGCGAGGACGGTATCGACGCGCTGACCGCGCAGCAGGTGCGCGTGGCGATCGAGGAGGCGGCCGCGCTGGTCCTGATCGTCGACGCCCGCGACGGCCTGCTGCCGCGCGACCATGCGATTCTTGGCGAGCTGCGCCGCAGCGGCAAGCCGATCGTGCTGGCGGTGAACAAGACCGATGGACTTGACACGCACGGTGCCATGGCCGAGTTCGCGGCGCTTGGCATGGCCGCCAGCCTGCCGCTGTCGGCGGCCCACCAGCGTGGCATGGACGAGTTGCTGGCGGCGTTGATGCCGCACCTGCCGGAGCCGGGGCCGGAGACCGAACGAGCGATGGACGACGAGCGCATCCGGGTCGCCATCGTCGGCCGGCCCAATGCCGGCAAGTCGACCTTGATAAACCGGCTTCTCGGCGAGGAAAGGCTGGTGGTGTCCGACATCGCCGGCACCACCCGCGACGCCATCGAAGTGTCGCTTGAGCGCGACGGCCATCGCTACACGCTGATCGACACGGCCGGCATCCGCCGGCGGGCGCGGGTCGAGGAGGTGGTGGAGAAGTTCAGCGTCATAAAGGCCATGCAGGCGATCGCCGCGGCCCAGGTGGTGGTGCTGCTGGTTGATGCGCACGAGAACCTCGCCGAGCAGGATCTCACCCTGATCGGCCATGTGCTGGAGCAGGGCAAGGCGCTGGTGGTGGCGCTGAACAAGTGGGACGGCCTGGACAGCTATGCGCGCGAACGCTGCCGCAGCGAGCTGGACCGGCGGCTGGACTTCGTCCCCTGGGCCCCGCGGGTGACGCTTTCTGCCCGTCACGGGTCCGGCATCCGCGAACTGATGCGCGCGGTGGTGCGCGGTCACACCGCCGCGGGGCGCGAACTGGGCAGCGCCGAGCTCACCCGCGCGCTGGAGGCGGCCTACGCGGCCAACCCGCCGCCGCTGGCCGCCGGCCACGCCCCCAAGCTGCGCTTTGCGCACCCGGGCGGGCGTTTCCCGCCGACCATCGTCATCCACGGCACGCGCACACGGCACATCGCCGCGAGCTACCGCCGCTACCTGGAAAACTTCCTGCGCAAGCGGTTTCGCCTCGACGGCACGCCTCTGCGCATCGAGTTCCGTGAGGGCGAGAACCCGTTTGCCGGCCGCCGCAACGTCCTGAGCCAGCGCCAGGTCAAGAAGCGCCAGCGCCTGATCCGCAACCGCCGCGGCCGCTGACGAAACCCCGAAACCGGGGTCAGAGTGCACTTTCCGGCCGGCAGGCGACGGATTGGGCCCGGCTGCCTCGGAAAGTGCACTCTGACCCCGGTTTTACTACCATGCGGGCGGCATGAGCACCCCAAGCCCCAGCGCACGCCTCATAGCCGAACTGCGAGAGCACATCGAGGAGATCGTGCCTGTGGAGGCGCTGGCGCGGCAGCGGGAAGGCGCGCGGCTGCTGGATGTGCGCGAGGACAGCGAGCGCCGGGCGGGCACGCCGGCCGGCGCCACCGGTCTGTCGCGCAGCTTCCTCGAGCTGCGCATCGAACAGATCGAGCCGGATCGTGACACGCCGTTGCTGACCTTGTGCGGCAGCGGCCAGCGCTCGCTGCTGGCGGCCGACACGCTGCGCAGCCTGGGCTACCGCAATGTGCGTTCCGTGGCCGGCGGCTTCGCGCGCTGGCAGCGGGAGGGCCTGCCGGTGGAGCAGCTCCCGATCGACGCCGATGCAGCGGAACGCTATGCGCGGCAACTGCAATTGCCGCAGGTAGGTGTGGCGGGGCAGGCCCGGCTGGCCACCGCGCGCGTCGTACTGATCGGTGCGGGCGGGCTGGGCGCACCGCTGGCGCTGTACCTCGCGGCGGCCGGCGCGGGCTACCTGCGCCTGGTTGACGACGACCGGGTCGAGCGCTCCAACCTGCATCGCCAGGTGATCCACGCCGATGCACGGGTCGGCATGGCCAAGACCGAATCGGCGCGGATGGCGCTGCTGGCGCTGAACCCGCGGATCGAGATCGACGTGCGCACGCAGCGGCTGGACGCGGACAACGTCGACACGCTCCTTGGCGGCTGCGACATCATCGTCGACGGCGCCGACAATTTTCCGACCCGGTACCTGCTGTCGGCCGCCAGCCTGCGGCTCAAGCTGCCGATTGTTTACGGGGCGGTGGAGCGCTTCGCCGGGCAGGCCAGCGTCTTCGACCCGCGTGATCCGGACTCGCCGTGCTACCGCTGCCTGTTCCCCGAGGCGCCGGCGCCGGAGGATGCGCCGAACTGCAGCGAGGGCGGCGTGCTTGGCGTACTGCCGGGGCTGATCGGCATGGTCCAGGCGACCGAAGTCCTGAAGCTCATCCTCGGCCTGGGGCAGCCCCTGACCGGCCGGCTGCTGCAGCTCGATGCGCTGGCCATGCGCTGGCGCGAACTGCGCCTGCGGCGCGACCCCGACTGCCCTGGCTGCGGTGCCGATTTGTCGCACGCCTGACAAGCGGCGATAATTCGCGCTTCGCCAGCGGATCCTTCCATGAGCGCGCGCATCCTCAACGGCAAGAAAATCTCGCAGGCGCTACTCGAGGACGTGCGGCTGCGGGTCGAACAGCGGCTGCAGGGCGGCGAGCCTGCACCCGGGCTGGCGGTGATCCTGGTTGGCGACGACGCCGCCTCCGCGGTCTACGTGCGCAACAAGCGCCGCGCCTGCGCCACGGTGGGGTTCCGCTCCTTTGCCCACGACCTGCCGTCCAGCACCAGCGAACGCGAATTGCTGGCGCTGATTGACCAGCTCAACGCCGATCCGGCGGTGCATGGCATCCTGGTGCAGTCGCCGCTGCCGCCGCACATCAACGAGGGCCGCCTGGTCGATCGCATCGACCCGCGCAAGGACGTCGACGGCTTTCATCCGGTCAACCTCGGCCACCTGGCGATGCGCAGCAAGGGCATGCGGCCGTGTACGTCGAAGGGCGTGATGACGCTGTTGGCCCACACCGACCGGCCGGTGCGCGGGCGCCATGCGGTGATCGTCGGCGTGTCCAACCACGTCGGCCGGCCGCTGGCGCTGGAGCTGCTGATTGCCGGCTGCACGACCACCTGCTGCCACAAGTTCACGCGCGACTTGCCTGGTTACGTCGGCCGCGCGGACATCCTGGTGGCGGCCGCGGGCAAACCGGGGCTGGTCAGGGGCGAGTGGATCAAGCCGGGCGCGGTGGTGATCGACGTCGGCATCAACCGCTTGGCCGACGGCAGCCTGACCGGCGATGTCGAGTTTGCCGCAGCGGCGGAACGCGCGTCCTGGATCACGCCGGTGCCCGGCGGTGTCGGCCCGATGACGGTCGCGACGCTGATCCAGAACACGCTGGAGGCGGCAGAGCAGACCTGAAACCGGGGTCAGAGTGCACTTTCCTTCGACCATGGTGGTCATGCGATCACCGTCGGGAAAGTGCACTCTGACCCCGGTTTTGAGGGTTTTGCGCGGCCGCGGCTTCGCGGATGCGCTGGGCCGCGATCAGGCGCCCTATCAATCGCCATTGCGGCGGCCGCGGGCCCTCCCAGTGGCTGGCGTCGCCGTCAAGGATGAAGCTCGCGTGGCGGTGGTCGAAATACACGCCGACCCGGTTGCGCTGGTCGCCGCTGGCGTGCAGCACGAACTGCGGGCTTCGCGGCTCCGGCTTGAGGAAGATGCCGTGCGCCGCGTCGGCACATACCGGCGCGCCAATCAGCCAGCCGATCGACAGCGGCACGTCGGTCTGCGCGAACAGGCCGTCAACCACCGCCGGCATCCGAACGTCCCCGGCAACCACCAGCGGCACGCGCGCGAACGCCGTCTCGCCCCAGCGGTTCAGTTCCTGGCGGTGCAGCGGCGTCATGGAACGGTGGTCGCCGGTGATCAGCAGCACGCCATGGTCAAAGAAGCCGCGGGCCTCCAGCCGCTGGTAAAAGCTTGCCAGCTGATCGTCGACATAGCGGAAGGTACCGAGCGGATCGATGCGCCCGCTGCGCGGATTGACGAAGGGCGGGTGGCTGGACACCGTCAGCAGGGTCGCGACGAATGGCCGCGCGTCCTGGCGCTTGTCGATCCAGTCCAGTACCCGGTCGAACAAGGCCGCATCGGCAGGGGCGTCGAACTGCCAGCGCTGCATGCCCCGGTAGTAGGGGCTCTCGGCGCCCTCGATGGTGTCGAAGCCGATGCGCTCCAGCCATACCTTGGAATCGACGAAGCCGAGGTCGCCGCTGGTGAAGTAGTCGGCGCTGTAGCCGGCTGCATGGGCGTACGCCGGCAAGGTGCCGTGCTGGTATGGGTAGGCCGCGAGCGGCAGCGTCCGTGCCAGCCCCGGCGGCGGCAACGGCGCGCGCCCGGTGTACAGCGCGACGCGCCCGCCGCTGGTGGTAAACCCGTTGGCGATGAAGCGGGTGAAGTAGTGGTTGGCGCGGGCGAGCGCATCGAGCTTCGGCAGTGCGTCCATGCTGCCACCGAGCAGCGCGCTCTGATACGACGACAGCGACTCCACCGCAACCAGGACCACGTCCGGCCGGTCGCTGGCCGCGTTGCGCATGCACTGCTGCGGCAGCTGCGGCGGCTGCGCCTCAAGCGCAGCCCGGGCGGCGGTGCTGTAGCGGGTGTCGACGGCGTTGTCGAGGTTGATCTCGATGACGTTGTCGTAGATCTCCGGGTGCACGTAGTGGGCGGCAGCCAGTGGCGCCATGCGCACGACTGCGGCAAGCACTGCCAGCACCAGCAGCGCCACCCCAACCTGGCGCTGGTGGCGGCGTGGCCACAGCAGGCAAATCCAGAGCACCACCACCAGCCCCAGCCCCAGGGCCCAGGACCACCAGCGCGGCGTGCGCAGCAGGGCACTGACGAAGCCGCCGATGGCACCGCCCTGGCCGCCAAACGTCAATACATCGGCGATGTACAGCCGCTGGGCCAGCGACACGAACAGGGCCAGGTCCAGCGCGTAGATGAGCACCAGCAGGCAGGCGGCGATGCGCAGCACCCAGCGCAGCACCCGCCACGGCGCAAGCAGGTCCAGGGCCAGCAGCGCCGCCAGTGCGGCCCAGAGCAGCGCATCGTGGTGCAGCACCGGGCCCAGCATGCATTGGTGGCACCCGGTGTAGGCACCGACCATGCGGTCGACCACTCCCGCGCGCAGTACCGCCAGCGTGGTGAACAGCAGCAACCCCAGCAGCGATGGCCAGGCGTGCGTCGCTGCTGTACGGCGCGGCTGCGATGGCGGGCTTGCGGTCGTGGGCATGGCAGGCGGATGACGGGCGGCGTGGCCCACGCGTCCGGCTATAATAGGAGAATTACCCGTTGGAGTCGTTGCCCATGCGCATTCTCGCCGAGGCGCTCACTTATGACGACGTCTACCTGGTGCCCGGCCACTCGACCGTCCTGCCGCGCGACGTCGACACGCACGCGCAACTGACGCGCGGGATCCGCCTCAACATCCCCTTCGTTTCCGCCGCCATGGACACGGTCACCGAGGCCCGGCTGGCCATCACCATGGCGCAGAGCGGTGGCATCGGCATCATCCACAAGAACATGACCATCGAACGCCAGGCGGCCGAAGTGCGGCTGGTCAAGAAGTTCGAGGCCGGCGTCATCCGCAACCCCATTTCTGTTGGCCCCGACACCTCCATCCGCGAGGTGATGCGGCTGACCCACGCGCACGCAATCTCCGGCGTGCCGGTGGTGGATGGCGAGCAGCTGGTCGGCATCGTCACCAGCCGCGACCTGCGTTTCGAGCGCAAGCCGGACGACCCGGTACGCAACATCATGACGCGCAAGGACAAGCTGGTGACGGTAGGCGAGGGCGCCAGCCAGGACGAGGTGATCGGCCTGCTGCACCGCCACCGCATCGAGAAGGTGCTGGTCGTGAACGACGCCTTCCAGCTGCGCGGTCTCATCACGGTGAAGGACATCCAGAAGGCGCGCGACAACCCGCACAGCGCCAAGGACGAGCACGAGGCGCTGCTGGTCGGCGCGGCGGTCGGTGTCGCCGGTGACACGCCACAGAGGATCGCCGCGCTGGTCGAGGCGGGCGTTGACGTGCTGGTGGTCGATACGGCACACGGCCACTCGCAGGGCGTGATCGAGCGCGTCGCGTGGGTCAAGAAAACCTGGCCGGACGTCCAGGTGATCGCGGGCAACATCGTCACCGGCGAGGCGGCGCTGGCGCTGCGCGACGCCGGCGTCGACGCGGTCAAGGTCGGCGTCGGTCCCGGCTCGATCTGCACCACCCGCGTGGTCGCCGGCGTCGGCGTGCCGCAGATCACCGCCATCGACATGGTAGCGACCGCCCTCAAGGGCGAGATTCCGCTGATCGCGGACGGTGGCATCCGCTACTCCGGTGACGTGCCCAAGGCATTGGCTGCGGGGGCGTCCACGGTGATGCTGGGCTCGATGCTGGCCGGCACCGAGGAGGCGCCGGGCGAGGTCGAATTGTTCCAGGGCCGCTCGTACAAGAATTACCGCGGCATGGGCTCGCTGGGCGCGATGGCGCAGGGTTCCATGGACCGCTACTTCCAGGAGGGCGCCGACCCCGACAAGCTCGTCCCCGAGGGCATCGAGGGCCGGGTGCCGTACCGCGGGCCGCTGCGCAACATCATCCACCAGTTGATGGGCGGTCTGCGCGCGTCGATGGGCTATGTGGGCGCGGCCACCATTGCCGACGTGCAGCAGCATGCCCGCTTCGTCAAGGTTACCGGTGCCGGCGTCACCGAAGCCCACCCCCACGACGTCCAGATCACCAAGGAAGCGCCGAACTACCGCCTGAGCTGACGCCAGGATTGGCGATTCGCGACTGGGGATTGGAAACAGCGCGGCACCATCCCGTCGTTCCGGGGCTCCCGAAGGCAGCGCCCGGAATCTTCTTGACCCTGCGGCACTGTCCAGCGGAGCCCCACCGCTCACCGCTCACCGCTCACCGCTCGCCGCCGTCTTCCCTCATGCTGCGGTTCAGCGTCGCGATGGCAGGCTGAGACAACTGCGCCGCGAGGCGGCGCGGCCGTGGTCGCCGCGGTTGCCGGGCTCGCGCGCGCCGCTCAGCCCTGCCCCGGCAGGGAAGCGATCATGATGTCCTTCGACCTGTCGTTCCTCGCCCTCAGCATGTCGCCGCTGGAACTCGCGGTTCGCGGCACGCTGATGTACTGGTTCCTGTTCCTGATCTTCCGCTTCATCCTGCGCCGCGACAGCGCCTCCGCCGGAATCACAGATATCCTCTTCGTTGTGCTGCTGGGCGACGCGGCGCAGAACGCGATGATCGGCCAGGGGCACACCGTCGGCAATGGCATGGTGCTGATCCTCTCGCTGGTGTTCTGGAACTACCTTCTTGACTTCCTCGGCTACCACGTGCCGCTGGTCTCCAGGCTCACCGACGCTCCGCCGGTGGTGCTGGTGCGCGATGGCCGCATGCTCCATCGCAACATGCGCAAGGAGCACCTGACGCCGGACGAGATCCAGGCCAAGCTGCGTGGCGCCGGCCTGGAGGACATCGGCAAGGTGAAGGTGATGCACCTGGAGAGCAACGGCAGCTTCACGGTGGTGAAGGAGAAGGCCTGATGACGGGCTGCGCCACGCCCTAAAGGCGCAGCGGTACCAGCCGTGGCCGCAGGGCCCCAGCCAGTGTCGCGCGTTGGCCGCCGGCATCGACCGCTTCGGCGCGGCCCTGGTTGTGGCACCATGACGGGCTTGGCGCGGCCGGCACCTGCTGCCGCTGCCACGCGTGCTGCCGGATTGACCGCCGAGACGGAGCGGCAGCCTCCAACCAGAAACCGACTGCCATGCACGACATTCACGGCGACAAGATCCTCATCCTGGATTTCGGCGCGCAATACACGCAGCTGATCGCGCGGCGCATCCGCGAGCTCGGCGTGTACTGCGAAATCTGGGCCTGGGACCATGACCCGGCCGCCATCGCCGCCTGCGGCGCGCGCGGCATCGTGCTGTCCGGCGGACCGGAGTCGACCACGCGGGCGGGCGCGCCGCGCGCGCCGCAAGCCGTATTCGACGCAGGCGTGCCGATCCTCGGCATCTGCTACGGCATGCAAACCCTGGCGGCGCAGCTCGGTGGCCGCACGGCGGCGGCTGAGGGCCGCGAGTACGGCCACGCAGAGGCCGACATCGTCGGCGACAGCGCACTTTTCGCGGGGCTGGACGACCACCCCGGCGGCCGCCCGCGGCTGGATGTCTGGATGAGTCACGGCGACCACGTCGAGCAGGCACCGCCCGGCTTCACCGTCACCGCGCGCACCGAGCGTGTGCCGGTGGCGGCGATGGCCAACGAGGCGAAGCACTGGTACGGCGTGCAGTTCCATCCCGAAGTGACCCACACCCGGCAGGGCGGGGCGCTGCTGCGGCGTTTTGCGGTGGACATCTGCGGCTGCGAGCCGCTGTGGACCCCGGCCAACATCATCAACGACCAGGTCGCACGAGTGCGCGCACAGGTCGGCGACGAGCCGGTACTGCTCGGCCTGTCCGGCGGCGTCGACTCCTCGGTCGTCGCCGCGCTGCTGCACAAGGCGATCGGCGACAAGCTCACCTGCGTGTTCGTCGACACCGGCCTGCTGCGCTGGCAGGAGGGCGACCAGGTGATGGCGACCATGGCCGAGCACATGGGCGTGAAGGTGATCCGGGTGGACGCCGCCGACCGCTATTTTGACGCCCTCGCCGGAGTTGCCGACCCGGAGGCCAAGCGCAAGATCATCGGCGGCCTGTTCGTCGAGATCTTCGACGAGGAGGCGGGCAAACTTGCCGCTGGCGGCAGCGCGGTCAAATGGCTGGCCCAGGGCACCATCTACCCCGACGTGATCGAGTCGGCCGGCAGCGCGACCGGCAAGGCACACGTCATCAAGAGTCACCACAACGTCGGCGGGCTGCCGGAAACGATGAAGCTGCAACTGGTCGAGCCACTGCGCGAGCTGTTCAAGGACGAGGTACGGCGCATCGGCGTCGAGCTCGACCTGCCGCGGGCCATGGTTTACCGCCACCCGTTCCCGGGCCCCGGCCTCGGCGTGCGCATTCTCGGCGAGGTGAAGCGCGAGTACGCAGAATTGCTGGCGCGCGCGGACGCCATCTTCATCGAGGAGCTGCGCAAGGCCGATCTGTACGACACCACCAGCCAGGCCTTCGCCGTGTTCCTGCCGGTGAAGTCGGTGGGCGTGGTCGGCGACGCGCGCGCCTACGAATGGGTGATCGCGCTGCGTGCGGTGGAGACGATCGACTTCATGACGGCGCGCTGGGCACGCCTTCCCTACGAGTTCCTCGGGCGCGTGTCCACTCGTATAATCAATGAATTAAGCGATATTTCTCGCGTGGTATATGACATCAGCGGCAAGCCGCCTGCGACCATCGAGTGGGAGTAACCCGGCTGCGCCTCAAGCGTCGGGCGCGGCAGCCGGGTCCCAGGTGACGCGCCCCTCGATCGGGTAGCCCGGATCGCTGTAGCCGGGCGTGGACGCATGGCCGGGCGGCACCAGGCTGTCGACGAACGCCTCGTCTTCCGGCTGCAGCCGCACGTCCAGTGCTGCCACGTAACCCGCCCAATGCTCTTCGGTGCGCGGGCCGGCAATCAGGGCGGTGACGCAGCGGTTGGCGAGCACCCAGGCCAGCGCAAAGTTCGCCGCGGTCGTGCCGCGCGTGCCGGCATGCGAGGCGAGTTTCTGCGCGATCTCGCGCGACTCGCGCCGCCATTCGGTCTGATGCAGGCGCACATCGCCGCGGGCTGCGCGCGATCCGGCTGGCGGTGGTGCATCAACCGCATACTTCGCCGTCAGCACGCCGCGCGCCAGCGGGCTGTAGGGCACGATGCCCAGCCCGTAATGCGTTGCCGCCGGAAACTGCTCGACCTCCGCCGTGCGGTCGACCAGATTGTAGAGCGGCTGGCTGGCCACCGGACGGTCCATGCCCAGTTGGTCGGCCAGCCGCACCACCTCGGCGATGCGCCAGCCGCGGAAATTGGACAGCGCGAAATAGCGCAGCTTGCCCTGGCGGATCAGGTCACCCACCGCGCGCACGCCCTCGGCCAGAGGTGCGTCGGTCAGTGAGCGGTGGAAATAGAGGATGTCGATGTAGTCCGTGCCGAGCCGCCGCAGGCTGGCTTCGACCGACTGGCAGATCCACTTGCGCGACTGGCCCTGCTCGTTGGGTCCGCCACCGGCGGGAAAACCGAACTTCGTCGCGAGCACCCAATGGTCACGATGCGCAGCGATGGCACGCCCGACGATCTCTTCCGAGCGGCCCTCGTTGTAGACGTCGGCGGTGTCGACGAAATTCACGCCCTGGTCGAAGGCGGTGTCGATGATGCGCCTGGACATGGCCTCGTCGGTCTCGCCGCCGAACATCATTGCGCCGAGGCACAACGGCGACACCTTCAGTGCGCTGCGGCCGAGGTAGCGGTAGTCCATTGGCTTCTCCGTGCGGTGCTGGCAGACGCGGCCAAACCGCAAGCATAGCGCGAGCCCGGGAACGGTCCGGCGCGCGCATCGGCGAGCGTCCGCGGCGCTTCAGCCGGCCTTGCGCAGCGTGAGGTTGATGCGCTGCTCGCCGAGCAGCGGGTGTGGCGGCCCTTTCAGCGGCGCGATGCCGTGGAAGCGGAGTCGGTCCACGCCGCCCCAGACGGCGACATCGCCGTGCGCCAGCGGCATGCGCGCCGCGCGCTCGGCGCGCGTTTCACCACCGAATAGGAACGTCGCGGTCATCCCCAGCGACACCGACACGATCGGCGCAGCGAAGTCGTGTTCGTCGCGGTCCTGGTGCAGCGACAAGCGCGTGCCCGGCAGGTAGCGGTTGACCAGGCAGGCATCAGGTGCGAAGCCATCAAAACCGGCGCGCGCCGCCGCCGCAGCCGCCAGCTGCCGGAGTACTGCCGGCAGGGCCGGCCAGGCTTCGCCCGAGTCGGGATCGGTGGCGACGTAGCGGTAGCCGCGGCGGTCGGAGGTCCAGCCGAGGCGGCCGCAGTTGGTGGTCGCGACGGACATGCGCTGGCCGCCGGGCGTGAGCAGGTGGCGGAACGGCGCGCGCCGCTCGACCCGCGCCACTGCGCGCAGCAAGGCATCGGCCCCTGGCAGCGCGAAGCCGCGCAGCACGAACGCGTGTTCGCCTATTCGCTGCAGCGAGTCGGCGGGCTGGAACAGATCGCCGTTCATCGGCTTCATGGGGCAGGGCGCAAGCAGGTACGATGCGAGGCATGTGGCGGGTTCGTCACGGCGCGCGCCGCGTCGGTCCGGTGGTGGTCGGGTCGCGGAAAACGCCGTGCAGCTCAATCCTATCAGGCACCCCGATTGCCATGGCTGAAGCAGATCAATGCGGTCCCGAGGAGCCGCCGTTCAGCGAGCGCGACACGCACTGGATGCGGCGCGCCATCGAGCTTGCCACGCACGGCCGCGACGCGGACGACGAGGTGCCGGTCGGCGCCGTGCTGGTGCTGGACGGCAAGGTCATAGGCGAAGGCTGGAACCGCAACATCATCGATCGCGACCCCACCGCCCATGCCGAAGTAGTCGCACTGCGCGGGGCCTGTGCGCAGCTTGCCAACCACCGCTTGGCGCCCGGCGCCTGCCTCTACGTCACCCTGGAGCCCTGCGCGATGTGCGCGATGGCGCTGGTGCACGCACGGGTCGCCCGCGTGGTCTATGCCGCCAGCGACCCACGCACCGGCGCGGCCGGTAGCGTGTTCGATACGCTGGTGTCCGATCGCCACAACCACCGCGTCGAGGTCGCGGGCGGGCTGTTGGCCGAGCAGTCTGCCGAGCTGCTGCGCAACTTCTTCCGCGCGCGCCGCTGAGGGCAACGCGGATTTGGCGACAAGCAACTATCCCCAGCCTGATGTTGGGGTTCCCCTGCGGCTCACCGCCAACCTGCAAAGGCACCGCGCTGCCGACGATTGGCGAAGCGGTAGATTGGTGGCGAGCGTAGCGAACCCCAACACGCCAAACCTGCCACGCGTCGCCAATGACCAGCTGTCGCCATTGCCATCTTCCGGGCGCGCGGTGGCGGACTCAGCGGCTGGCCGGAACCGATGCAGGCGATGCGGGGACCGATGCGGCGGCGACAGGTACCGATGCCGATGAAGCCGGCAAGGGCACGGATGCGGCTGGGGCGGGCAGGGGCGCCACGGGCGTGGCGTCGCTGGTGTGCCAGTGCATGCGACCGCTGTGGAATTCGTCGTAGGCGACCTGGTAGGAGGCGATCGCCTGGCGCACCTGCGCCTGGTCGACGTGCGCGTAGGGCACGGCGCCACCGGTGACCGGGTTCGGCCTGACCTGCTCCAGCTTGTGCCCCGGCATCAGGATCGTCAGGTGCCGGTCGTGCAGGTAACCAAGGTTGGCGTAGGTTGACGGGAACGCTCGCTCGCGGCCCGGCTCCAGATTGAAGATGTCGTAGCCGTAAAAACGGCTGCGATAGCTGAAGTGGAGCAAGCCGAGCAGGGTGGGCGGAATGTCGATCTGCGACATCAGGCGTTCCACCCGCCGCGGCTGGATGTGCGCTGGCGAGTACATGTAGAGCGGGATGTGGTAGCGGTTGAGCGGGATGCGCGTGCTGCCGGAGCTGGCGCCGCAGTGGTCGGCCGTGATCACGAACACGGTGTCGCGGAACCATGGCCTGGACCTGGCGCGCTTGATGAAGTCGGCGATCGCCCAGTCGGTGTACTTGATGGCGCTGCTGCGCTCGCCCTGCGGCATGTCAATGCGGCCCTTGGGAAAGGTGTAGGGCCGGTGGTTCGAGGTCGTCATGATCTGCAGGAAGAACGGCTTGCCCTCGGCGTGGATCGCGTCCATCTGCGCCATCGCCAGCGTGTACAGGTCCTCATCGGCGACCCCCCAGACGTTCTCGCTGTGGATGGTTGCACTGGCGGGGATGGCGCGGCGGTCGATGTCCTTGTAGCCATTGGCGGCGAAGAACGCATTCATGTTGTCGAAATAGCCGTAGCCGCCGTAGACGAACTCGGACACGTAACCGCGCTGGTTGAAGATGTCGGCCAGCGAGAACAGGTGCTCGTCGTGCTTCTGCTTGATCAGCGAATCGCCCGGCGTCGGCGGCACCGAGAGCGTCACCGCCTCCAGTCCGCGCACCGTGCGCGTGCCGTTGGCGTACATCCGGTCGAAAAACAGGCTCTGGCTGGCCAGCGCATCCAGGTTTGGCGTCAGCCCTTCATCATTGCCGAAAATGCCCATGTAACTTGCCGACAGGCTCTCAACGGTGATCAGCACCACGTTGAGGTGCTGCTCGGGCGGCGTGTTGCGGATGGCGCGGGTAATGTCGTGCGGGTCGTCGCTGACCCAGGTGGCGTCGGGCGTCTTCAACAGCTTGCGGACCGTGGCGTAGGCTTCGGCGTCGGGCAGGGTGCGGTAGAACTGGTGGAAGTTCAGCCCGGCATTGCGGAAGGCGGCAAAAAACTGGTAGATGCCATTGCCGGCCAGTGCGTTGACGTAGGTGTTGCTGGTGCGGTTCTTCATGCTGGCGTTGACGCCGAAGACGCTCGCCACGGTCAGCATCAACCAGCCCAGCACCACGAGGCTACGGGCGCCAAAACGGCTGGCGTCGCCGTCGGTGCGCAGGGCACGCCGGGTGAGCACCAGTACCACCAGCGCCAGCGCCGCCAGCATCGCCAGCCAGCGCCCGACCGGATACGACTCCTCGATGTTGCCGATCACCTCGCGGGTGTAGACCAGATAGTCGACCGCGATGAAGTTGAAGCGCGTGCCAAACTCGTTCCAGAACGTCAGCTCCGCGGCACCGACGAACAGGAGGCCGAACAGCAGCGCCAGGCACAGCAGGTACAACAACCACTGGCCGGTGCGCGACGTATAGGTGAAGGCGGCGAACGGCAGCACGAACAGGAACGGCAGCAGCACCGGCCAGGCGGTCATCCAGTTGGCGTCGAACAGCCAGCGCAGCAGGCCGAGGCAGAGCGCACACAGCACCGCCAGCGACAGCGCGTAGCGCAGCCAGCGCCGCAGGCGGGGCAGGTCGCCCGGGCCGGAGGGAACCAGCCAGAGGAACAGCACCAGCGGCCAGGCGACGTAGACGAAGGTGACCAGGTCGTAGCCGAGGCCGACGGCAAAAATGTACAACCAGTCCAGCGGCTCGGCCGGCACGCCGGAGCCCGTCATCAGCAACAGGACGAGGCGCGTGATGAGGGCGATGGCGACAAAGCAGATCGCCAGCCAGATCAGCGGACGGAAACGCGGCAGCAGGTTGGCTCGTGGTCGCGGTGACATGTTGCACGGGTTCTCCGGTCGGGTGTGGCGCCGGCCCGTACCGGGTCTGCGTGCGCGCTGCGCGCGGTTTCGTGCGGCATCATCCGCCGTTGCCAAGGTGAAAACGAGGGCCGGAAGGCCCAGAAGCGGGACGACGGCTGGCCTGCGACCGGGGCACTACGTCTCGTTACATGAATCTCTATTTGACATAATAGACATTATGCGCAATG
>DASSBG010000039.1:0-108506 GCA_035699085.1 Rhodanobacteraceae bacterium | reverse complement strand
GCCAAACTTTCATCCTATCGCGATGGTGGTTATGAGGAGTACGTATATACCTACCAATCTGCTATCTTGCTAATTCTTCTGACCCTTTGTTTATGGGCTCTTGCAGGGCTTGGCATATTTGATCAGGTGTGGCCTACGACGGCGCACGGCGTTCAGTACAAATGTATTGCCAGCATATTATTTTTTTCCTCCAGCATGACGGTCAGAGAATGTTGGCAAGTGGTAATTGGCTCGCAAGCAATGCTTTTGGTCCGCTTCGACATACGTAGGCGTGCCCAGCAGAGTAAGAATGACAGCTAACAGTTCGCTCCGGCCGACCGTCATCCCGCTACGCGGGCTGCCGGCGGCTGAGCTCAAGCGTTAGACCTGCGAGGAGAGATTCGCGTTGTTTGAGAGGCGCTACAAACACAACGACCTCTTTAGGCCGGACCCAAGTAGGTCCCACCTAAACGCTTGCGTAGGTCTCAACGGAGGGCCTGCGGACTTTCGCACTTACGCTGACGCATACCTACGCGCCGGTATCACACTCATCAAATCATGCGAGCGTCACGAGCAGCCGGTGGATCTGATGATCTACCCAATTGCTTACAATCTTCGCCACGGTATAGAGCTCTATCTAAAGCACTTTTGTCGCACCCTGCCTACGCTCTGGGAATCGCAAGAGCATGCGAAGCCGAGCCACAAGCTCTTGGACAACTGGGCGATCGTCAAAGAATACGTTTCCCGAGACAGCTATTTCTCCTTAGGCTCCGATGCAATCGACTTGGTCGAAAGAATCATCAAGGACGTGGTCGAAATTGATCCTTCCGGGGAGATCTTCAGGTTCCCTTACTCAAAGAAGCATGACCTGCACTTGGCAGAGCAGTCGCTCATCAATGTGCTTGTCCTCGAGAGCGCAATAGGTGAGCTCTTGGATGTCTTCGTTCGCTGGGATCACATCTATGATGATCGAATGGAGTACATCAATGAGTATCGGCGGTCGCAGGTCTAAAAGTTCATTCAAGCCGAGCCCGCTTCGCGGGTCGGCTTAATCCAGGCGTTGGGCGGCAATCAGCAACGAGGCACCCATGTGGGACTAGGGCAATGGAAGTAAAGAACAATCCGGCTGGTCGACTTTACGACATACTCGAGCTCGCGCGGCGGCAGAACCCTAAGCAGCCTGCTCGCAAAGCGTGGGCTGCGGTGTTCGAGATTGAGTCAGCTGACACGGGCACCTTGCTGCAAATGCTTGCCGACCTACTCAAGCTGGTGCACGAAACTAAGACGGCCATCCAGCGACTCGACAACGTCGATCAAGAACTCCATCTGCGCCCGTTTCGTAAGATTGAAGGCTTACTTAGCAACATCAACCTCGATGCAAGTTGGGAGAACTGGCAGAACAAGATCGACGACACAACGCTTTACGGCCTCCAATTCAGCTCGGACAGGCTATCGCGTATCAGCGGCTTCACCCAACTCGACAGCGACGAGATAGTAAAGCTCCGCTCCGTAGTTGACGAACTTTTCAATTCGGTAGTGGACTCGGCTCTCCCGAGCGAGCTAAAGATGCTCCTGCTCCGGAATCTTGAGTCAATACGGCTTTCTCTTGCGGCGTACCGGATACGTGGCATTGAAGGCATCCACGAAGAAATAGAACGTTCGCTCGGTTCCGTACTGCTTCATCAGGACGAGATACAAAAGTCTAGCTCCAAGGAGCGATCGTTATGGGAATCATTTTTTGATTTGGTAAAGCGTCTCAACCAAGTCGTATCGCTTGCTCGCACAGGGCAAGAACTTGCGGCGCCGGCCATTCTTGCGCTCGCCCAAATGTTGCATCATTGATGCTTGTGGCAAGGGCGCCCAACAAATCGCTTCAGGCGACCGTCATCCCGCTACGTGGACTGCCGGCGGCTGAGTTCAAGAGCGACAGGGGAGGGAGGTAATTAAATCCCACGCCCTATTATCAAAAAGCACAAGGTCACGCAGCAAGCAGCAACGGTCCGCCGTCGTACACCACGACGTCCGCCGCATCGGCGAAGTAGCGGCCAGCCTTCTCGGTATCGCCCGCCGACTCCAGGATGGCAACCAAGCGAAAATCCGAGCGCGCGGACTTGATGTCGCTGAACTTGCCCCCGGCCTCGTAGACCAGCTTCCAGTCGGTCTTGTCGTTGTCAGCCGCA
Source organism: Rhodanobacteraceae bacterium (assembly GCA_035699085.1). Lineage (GTDB taxonomy): Bacteria > Pseudomonadota > Gammaproteobacteria > Xanthomonadales > Rhodanobacteraceae > DASSBG01. Next base: position 106,347 of record DASSBG010000039.1, on the reverse strand, counting down.
ATGTTCCGTCGCTGGGGAAGGCCCAGTTCGATTCCAGATAGCCTGCACCCTTCGCCAACTTTGTGTAGTGATGTGACGGTAGAAAAGTCCGAGGCTCAGTTTGTCAGGACAACCCTGAGTACCGGACGGCTTAGCCTAGAGCGGGGTCAAGTTCACCTTTACAAGCAGCAAGTGAACCCGATCCTGTTCCTGCTTTCTCGAATCATTTCGGCGTGAGGTGGTACAGACCTCCGGGCGCGGCATCTTCGAGCATCCACAGCGAACCGTCCGGCGCCTCTTCGATGTCGCGGACGCGCTTGCCGACGCTCCAACGCTGGACCGCGGTGGCGCCGCCCTTGCCATCGAAGGTGACGCGGACAATGGATTCGCTGGCCAGGCCGCTGATCAGGGCGCTGCCGTTCCAGGGGAAGACATTGCCCTTGTAGAACATCAGGTTGCCCGGCGCGATCACCGGCACCCAGTAGATCACGGGCTTGACGAGGTCCGGTCGCGTGTCGGGGTTGGGGATAGGCACACCGTTGTAATTGACGCCGTAGGAGACCAATGGCCAGCCGTAGTTCTTGGCGCGCTGGATCAGGTTCAGCTCGTCGCCGCCGCGCGGGCCGTGCCCGACTTCCCACAGCCGGCCATCGGGTGCGAAGGCAAGACCGTAGGGCGTGCGAAAGCCGGTGGCCCAGGTTTCGCCCGGCGTCAGGTTTTTGCCGGGAAAGGTGTAGGTGCTGACCACCGGCGCGGTCTTGGCGGCCTCGGTATCGGCGGGCGGATCGATCAGTGGAATGCTGCGGGCGCCGGTCTTGCCGGCCCACGGATTGCCCGGCGCGGGTTTGCCGTCCAGGGTCAGGCGCAGGATCTTGCCCACTGGTTGGCTGGGGTCCTGTGCGGGAGTCATCCGCTGGCGGTCGCCGACCGTGAGGAAGAGGTATTTGCCGTCCGGCGAAAAGGCGACCTGCGCGCCTTCCTGTCCACCATTGCCCTTGGGCATCTGGCGCCACAGCACCTTGAATCCCTCCAGCCGGGGCTGTTTGCCGTCCAGCACCAGGCGCCCCCGGCCCAGCGCCAGGCCGCCGCCGTAGTCGCCCGGTTCGGCATAGGTGAGGTACACGTTGTGGTCGGTGGCGTAATGGGGCGGCAGGAAGACGCCCAGCATGCCGTTCTGGCCCTGGTACCAGCTGTCCGGAACGCCCGCCAGTTCGGTCTTGGCACCTTGCGGGGTGACCAGCTGGACGCGGCCGACCTTTTCGGTCACCAGCACGCGGCCATCGGGCAGGAAGGCGATGCGCCAGGGCAGGTCGAAACTGGCCACCTTGGTGATTTTGAAGGGCAGGTCGGGATCGGCTTTTTGGTTGCCCGCATTGGTCTGCGCATGGGCGGTGACTGTCAGCAGGACCATGAGAAGGGCGGCGATGGCCAGCTTCGTCATTTGCATGTCTCCTTGCGTCGGGTGACCTGGTTCATCCTAGTACTCCGCGTGTTGCCCCGTCTGGCATTCTGTCCCTGTCTTTGCCTGGCCGGCCGAGCAATTAAAAACACCACAGGGACGCCGTGCTGCTGGAGATTGCTGAAACGGACGTACAACGGAACGTCGACCGTGCACGCGTGATCTACTACCACGTGAGCAGCGCGGCGCAGATTCGACTGTTGCTGATTTACGCCAAGGGCCGAAAGGATGATCTGTCAGCTGACGAGAAGCGGGTCTTGCGTAGCTTGAACGAGAGGTGGTGACCATGGACAAGAAACTTTTTGCCGAACTGGTCGAAAGCATGACCGAGGCCGGCGAGATTGCGCGTGGCGAACGCGCGCCTTCACGCGAGTTCCGGGTGGGCGAAGCCGATGTGAGGCGTATCCGCAAGGCGTCTGGCTTGTCGCAGGCGAAGTTCGCCAAATTGATCCATGTGGAACTCGGCACGCTGCGCAACTGGGAGCAAGGGCGCCGGGCGCCGACCGGCCCGGCCCAAGTGCTACTCCGTGCCATCGAAAAGGATCCACGCGCCGTCCTTCGCGCCATTGCCTGACCCGTTCTGACAATTTCGAAACCTCGGGTCCGTGCGCTTTCTCTTTTTGGTCACCTACCGGCGAACGTCTCGCCGGCCGCCCATTCGGCGCGGGCGGTCTTGTTGGCTCAGGTACCGGGAGCGCTCGAGGCAAGACACCAGCGAGTGTGTCGAGTATCGAAAACGCTCACTTTCGGTGAGCATTCCGCCATACCGGTAAACTCGGACGGTGGCCGGACGACCGGTCTGAGGGGACACAGGGGCGGTGCCATGAGGGAAGATCATCTCGAATCCGCATGCATGGACTGGCTGGCGCCGCTGGGCTGGACCTGCCTGCATGGCGATGCGGTGTCGCCGGGCGGTGACCAGCAGGCCCGCGAGCGCTATTCGGACGTGGTGCTGGCGCCGCGCCTGCGCGAGGCGGTGCTGCGTCTGAATCCGGGCCTGACGGCGGCGGAAAGCGACGAGGCCGTGGACCAGCTGTCCGGTTATGGCGCGCAGTCGCTCGTGGACGGCAACAAGGAGGTCTACGACTGGCTGCGCAACGGCGTGCCGGTGCAGCGCATCGAGGCGGATGGCACGCGCGCCGTCTTGCGCGTGCGGGTGATCGATTTTGATGGTACGAACGACTTGCTGGCAGTGCAGCAGTTCACCGTGCACGGGCTGAAGGTGCGGCGGCCGGACATTGTGTTGTTCGTCAACGGTTTGCCGCTGGTGGTGATCGAGCTGAAAAACCCTGCGGAGCTGGACGCCGACATCGAGGCAGCCTGGAACCAGATCCAGACGTACAAGGCGGACATTCCGCAGCTCTTTTACTGCAACCTGCTCAACGTCATTTCCGATGGCACGGTCGCGCGCTACGGCTCGCCCACGGCCGAGTTTGAGCGCTATTCGCGCTGGCGCCTGCTGGGTGGGGAAAAGGTGGCCAGGGGGCGGCTTGAACTGGACGTGCTGATGCTCGGCCTGCTCGAACCGCGCACGCTGCTGACCTTTCTTCGCAGCTTTGTTGCCTTTGGCGGCGCCGATGGCGGTGCCAGTTTCAAGATCATCGCGCAGTGGCACCAGTACCACGGCGTGCTGAAGGCCGTGGCCCGTGCGGCGGATGCGTTGCTGCATCGCAAGGACGGGAAGGGCGGCGTGATCTGGTTTACGCAAGGCTCCGGCAAGTCGTTGCTGGCGCTGTTCTACGTGATGGCGCTGCGCGACCATCCCGAATTTCGGAACCCCACGGTGGTGCTGGTCACCGACCGCAACGACCTGGACGGGCAGCTGTACGAAACCTTCGCCGACTGCGCCTGGTCGCTGCGCGGTACGCCGGAGCAGGCACAAAGCCGTGACGACCTGCGCGACAAGCTTTCGCAGGTACAGGCCGGCGGCATCATCTTCACCACCATCAACAAGTTTGCGCCGGACCCGGGCCAGACGAGTGTGCCGGTGCTGTGCGAACGCTCCAACGTGGTGGTGATTGCCGACGAGGCGCACCGCACGCAGTACGGTTTCAAGGCCGACCTCGACACGCATACCGGCAAGACCCGTTACGGTCTTGCCAAATACATGCGCGACGCGCTGCCGAACGCGATCTACCTCGGCATGACCGGCACGCCGGTGAGCCTGGACGATCGCGACACGGAGGCCGTGTTTGGCACCTACGTCGACGTGTACGACATGATGGCCGCGCAGGACGACCGCGCGGTGGTGCCGGTGAGCTACGAGTCGCGCATCATCGAGCTGCGCTTCAACGAGGCCGAGAAGCAGGCCTTGATGGACGAGTTTCTTGAAGTCACGGACGACGAGGACGCAAGCCAGCAGGATCGAACGGTCAGCCGGCTGACGCGACTGGAGGCGCTGGCAATGGCCGAGGGCCGGTTGGAGGTGCTGGCCGCCGACCTGGTGGCGCACTGGGAAGCTCGCACGGAGTCGGTCGCCGGCAAGGCGATGATCGTGGCGATCTCGCGCGAGGCGGCAATCCGGCTGTACGACGCGATCATCAGGCTGCGCCCGGAGTGGCACGGCGATGCCATCACGGACGGCCGCATCAAGATCGTGATGACCGGAAGCTCGGACGATCCGCGCCACTTCCAGCCGCACCGCACCGACAAGACGCAGCGCAAGTTGCTGGAAAAGCGCTTCAAGGATCCGGACGACCCGCTGCAACTGGTGATCGTGCGCGACATGTGGCTGACCGGCTTCGACGTGCCGCCGGTGCACACCTTGTATGTGGACAAGCCGATGCAAGGCCACGCGCTGATGCAGGCGATCGCGCGCACCAACCGTATCTGGAAGGACAAGCCCGGCGGTCTGATCGTCGACTACATCGGCATCGGCGAGGAACTGAAGAAGGCGATCAAGCAATACACGCGCGACGCCGGCGCCGAGCGCGAGCCGGTGGACACCTCGGGCGCGGCCCTGCAGGTATTGCTGGACACGCTCGATGTGGTCCGCAAGGAGTTTTTCCATGGCTTCGATTACGCCGGCTTCAACGACCCTAAGCAGGCACTGGCGCTGCTCGGGCCGGCGATGGAGCACATCCTCAAGCTCAACCCGGCCTTGGACGACAAGGGCCGCAACATCGGCGTGCGCAGCTATCTGGATCAGGTGGCAAGGCTGACCACCGCGCAGGCGCTGGCCGGCACCCGGCCGCAGGCGATGGCGGCGCGCGAGGAGATTGCCTTCTTCCAGGCGGTGCGCGTCTGTCTGATCAAGTTGACCCGCGCCGGCAGCGGTCGCTCGCGATTGGAGAAAGAAGCCGCGCTGCGCCAATTGGTGGCCAAGGGCGTGCTGGTCGAGGGCGTGACCGATGTCTTCGCGACGCTCGGCCTCGGGTCGCCCGACATCTCGCTGCTCGACGAGCATTTCCTGAAGCAGATTCGCGAGATGCCGACCAAAAATCTCGCCGCCGAACTGCTGGAGCGATTGCTGACCGACCAGATCAAGTCGCGCGGCCGCAAGAACGCAATGCAGGGCAAGGAGTTCACCGACAAGCTCGAAGAAGCCATCGCCAAATACCAGAACCGCGGCTTGACCACGGCGCAGGTGATCGAAGAGTTGATCAAGCTGGCGCGGGAGATCAACGCTGCGCGTCCGCCGGACGGCATGAGCGAAGAGGAGTTCGCGTTCTATCTGGCACTGAGCAAGAACGAGTCGGCGGTGCGCGAGATGGGGCACCCGGTACTGCGTGCGCTGGCGCAGGAACTGACCGACAAGCTGCGTCGCTCGGCCACCATCAACTGGCAAAACCGCAAGGCCTCGCGCGCCCGCATGATTGCGATGGTCAAGGTGCTGCTGGCCAAGTACAAATACCCGCCGGACAAGCAGCCCGAAGCGACCGAAAAGGTCATCGCCCAAGCCGAACTGCTGGCCGACACCTGGTCGGAGGAAGCGCGCTAACCCGAACCGTGCGGTGAACTCCACCCTTTTTCGACGCCGCTTCGGCCAGTGCTACACACCCGGCTCAAGCTGACGTGCGGTCGGTGCCGATCCGGTCCAGATGCGCCACGGTTTCGGGCGACAGTTCCAGCTCGGTGGCCGCCAGATTCTCCTCGCAGATGCAATAAGTAAACCGGACCCAGTTCCTGACCCCCGTTCTTGGATTCCGCTACGGGTCGTGCACCTGGGCCATCGGTCATGTTGCTTCGGACCAAACTTGGTGTCATAGTGAACTACAACACCAAATAACAGGCTTCGCCAAGAGCGTTGTCATGAAAATGTACCGACTGATTGCCGGCGCTGCGGCCGTCCTGCTCACACGTTTCGCAGGCAGAGATCACCTCTTTGGTTCTCGTCAAACCATCACTGGGCCGAGTTCATGACCTCGATTGATACGAAAGCGCGAACCGCCGGATTCGTGTACCTGTTGCTCATGCTCGTCGCGCCCTACCGCCTGATCTATGTACCGAGCACCTTGTTCGTGACCGGCAACGCGGCAGCGACGGCGGCCAACATCGCAACGCACGAGACCATCTTCCGGATCGGCATTTTCAGCGACTTGCTCACCGGGGTGATCCAGATCTTCCTCGCGCTGGCGTTCTACCAGCTGTTCAAGGAGGTCAATCGCAAGCACGCTGCGCTGTTGGTGATAGTCGGCGGGATCCTCATCCCCGCGATTTATTTCTTCAATGTGCTCAACGACGCGGCCGCACTGTTGCTGGTGCGCGGCGCCGATTTCCTGTCGGTTTTCAGCAACGAGCAGCGGGAGGCGCTGGCGCTGTTGTTTCTCAAGCTGCATGGGCAGGAAGTCGGCGCCGCCCAGATCCTGTGGGGGCTGTGGCTATTCCCCATGGCGACTCTTGTATTGCGATCGGGATTCCTGCCGCGACTGCTTGGCTACTTGTTGATTCTCAACGGGCTGTGGTACCTGGGGCAAAGCTTCGGGTGGGCGGTATGGCCACAATTTCAGGACACCTTTTCAAGCATCGCCTGGCCATTGCAGTTCGGCGAGGTCGCAATCATGCTGTGGTTACTGATCATGGGCGCGCGCGCCGGTTTTCGCCGTAGTGGCCAGGTTGGCGTCCACTCGAACGCGTAATTTCCACTGCAAGAACGGGGTCAGGTTCGCTTTACCCATAAGCGGGTCAGGCAAAAACCTGACTTCCAGAACGGCTCGCGCCGATTCTGGCTGTTGCATGGGCGCGCCAGACGCTGCAACGCCACGATGCGCGACTTCGCCCGCATTCGGACCGCATCCCGCGTGCACAAGCTGCGGAAAGCGGGGTCAGAACGCACTTTGCGTTGCTCGGAAGTCGGCCAATGCCTCGCCTCGCTGGCCGCGGCGACGAAGGACGGCAATGACCTCCCGTCAGCCGTTCTTTGCCGCCTGCACCGCCGCGTTGTCCAGTTCTTCGGGCGTCGCGTTGAACAAGGCGTCGACCGCTGTGCCGCCGGCGCCAATCCGGTCCAGTTGCGCCACGGTTTCGGGCGACAGTTCCAGCTCGGCCGCCGCCAGGTTTTCGCGCAGATGTGCAACCGATGACGTGCCCGGAATCAGCAGAATGTTCGGCGCACGCTGCAGCAACCAGGCGAGCGCGACCTGCATCGGCGAAGCACCCAGGTCCCTGGCGACATCGGACAGCGTCGTCGACTGCAATGGCGTGAAGCCGCCGAGCGGAAAGAACGGCACGCAGGCAATGCCTGCGACAGCCAGTTCGTCGATCAGCGCGTCGTTGTCCCGGTGCGCAACGTTGTAATGGTTCTGCACACACACGATGTCGGTGATGGCGCGTCCTTCGGCGACTTGCGCGGGCGTCACGTTGCTGAGGCCGATATGCCGGACCAGTCCCTGCTGCCGGAGCTCCGCAAGTGCGGTGAGCGGCGCCTCGATGGAACCTTCGGCGGGCTCGTGCACGCCGAACATGATGCGCAGGTTGACGACATCGAGTGCATCCAGCCCCAAGTTGCGGAGGTTGTCGTGCACCGCGCTGGTCAGTTCCGCGGCGGAGAAGGCCGGGATCCACGCGCCGTCGTCACCGCGCCGCGCGCCAATCTTGGTGACGATCAGCAAATCGTCGGGATACGGATGCAATGCCTCGCGGATGATCTGGTTGGTGACGTGCGGGCCGTAAAAGTCGCTGGTATCGATGTGGTTGACGCCGGCCGCCACCGCCTCGCGCAGCACGGCGAGCGCAGCGTCGCGATCCTTGGGCGGACCGAATACGCCAGGCCCGGCGAGCTGCATCGCGCCGTAACCCAGGCGCCTGACTGCGTGATCGCCGAGCGTGAATGTGCCGGCTTTGCGGATGTCTGTCATGGTTTGTGTCCTCGTGCGAAACCGGGGTCAGAGTGCACTTTATGTCCACGCTCGCGGCTGGCTGCGCCCGCGCGACCGTCATTGCGAAGATGTCGGCGATGCAGCGACGAGCGCCGATCTCACCGCAGCACCACGTATCCCTTCGCCGTCATGCAGCGGCGGATGACGGTCACCTGGTCCCGCGCGCCGGACGCCGCGCCTGACGCCGCGCCCTGCACGGCGCCGTACCTGGCCAAGTCGCGGCCGATGCCGCTGTCACCCACCGCCGCGCCCAAGGCGGCGCCGAGCAGCCCTCCGATCACGGCGCCGACCCCGGCACGTGCGCCAGGGCTGACGCTGTGCGCGTAGCCCTGGCAGCGGGCAAGGTCTGATTCGTACGTCGCCGGATCCGTGATGCTCGATTGCATCACCAGCGGGCGGTAGCTCGCACAGCCTGCAAGCAGCGCCACCAGTACCGCGGCAGCAACGGCCTTCATGGTGGCCCTCTTTCTCGGCCCATTGGACTGTGAGTGTACGCCGAGCGACGCGCTGCGCCAGGGCAACGTGGTCGCCGGCAAGGCCGGATGGCCACCCGCGCCGAGCTTGAACGTCCCCGCATTTCCATGGCGCCAGCCGCGACGTGGCTAGGCCTCGGCGCTGTTGTTCGGACTTTCCGCACCAACGCACCCCGCGACGTCGGCTTTGCCTATTGGAGATTGAGGAAACCTCAGGGCCAAGGAGGCTTTGAGCTCTTCAGGTTCGCGTTTTGGAGTGATTCATGTCGCGCAGCCATTTTATGGGCGGCCATCTGTTCGGTGGCGTCCCCATGAGGAAATTCACAATGAGCAGGCTTGGACGCATTCTTTTCGTGTTGGTTTCGACGTGCTGGATCGCTCCAGCGTTTGCCGATTCACAAACCTTCATCAACGAGATCCACTACGACAATAGCGGAGCCGACACCGGCGAGGCCGTGGAAATTGCCGGTCCCGCGGGCACCAGCCTGAGTGGCTGGCAACTCGTTCTCTACAACGGCAATGGTGGCGGCGATTACGCCACCTACAACCTGTCCGGCACGCTGTCCGACCAATGCAGCGGCTACGGCGTGGTCACTGTGTCCACCACCGGCCTGCAGAATGGGGCGCCCGATGGCGTCGCCCTGATTGACAGCAGTGGCATCGTTCGTGAGTTCATCAGCTACGAGGGCACGTTCACCGCCACCGCGGGTCCCGCGTCCGGGGTGACCAGCACGGACATCGGCGTCAGCGAAAGCGGTTCCACGCCGGTCGGGCAATCGTTGCAGCTGGCAGGCGACGGCTCGTTTGCCAGCGATTTCCTCTGGCTCAGTCCGGCCACATCGAGTTTTGGGCAGTGCAACCCGGGCGAAACCTTCCAGTCGTCGGGCGGTGGCACAGGCACCAGCAGCCTGGAAAACGGCACCCCCTTGACCGGGATCTCCGGCAGCCAGGGGACGTTCTCGCATGCCTTTACGGTCGACATCCCTTCGGGCGCCAGCAACCTGGTCATCAGCATGTCGGGTGGTTCGGGCGACGCCGACATGTACGTGAGATTCGGCGCCGAACCGACGCTCGGCAGCTATGACTGCCGTCCGTACATTGCCGGCAACGACGAGACCTGCAGCATGACGACGCAGGCCGGCACGTATTACGTGAAACTGTACGGTTGGAACAGCTACTCCAACGTGACGCTGGAGGCCACCTGGGACGCGCCCAGCGGCGGCGGGACCGGCGGCGGTAGCGGCGGCGGTAGCGGCTACTACGCCGGCGTCGACACCAGCAGCCCGACCGCCTTGCGCAATTCGTTGCACGCGTTGATCGAGCAGGTCACGCGCATTCCGTACACGTCGTCGTCCACCGACACGTGGGATGTGCTGGAACAGGCCGATGAGGATCCCTTGAACGGAGCCGACGTGATCGACGTGTACAAGAACGCCAGCTATCCCAAGCAAGGCGGCGGCAACACGTACTACAACCGCGAGCACACATGGCCCAAGTCTTACGGGTTCCCGGACGACGTGAGCTCGAACTATGCCTACACGGACATGCACATGCTGATGCTGGTGGACTCCAGCTACAACAGCTCGCGCGGCAACATTCCCTACGGCACCTGCAATGCCTCCTGCCGCGAATACCCGACGGTCTACAACGACGGTGTCGGCGGGGGTTCGGGCACGTATCCGGGCAACTCCAACTGGAGCAACGGCGACGTGTGGGAAGTCTGGGTCGGCAAGCGCGGCGACGTGGCGCGAGCGCTGCTGTACATGGATGTGCGTTTCGAAGGTGGCACCAACCCGTACACCGGTTACGCGGAGCCGGACCTCGTGCTGACCGACGATACGTCCAAGATTGTGGTCAGCAACGGGAACACGACGGGCACGGCCTACATGGGCAAGCTGTCCGTGCTGCTGCAGTGGGCCCAGCAGGACCCCGTGTCCGACTTCGAGCGTCTGCGCAATGAGACGGTCGAGCTGTACCAAGGCGATCGCAACCCCTTCGTGGACCACCCCGAGTGGATCGCCTGCGTGTTCCAGGGGCAGTGCCAATAGCAAAAACCGGGGTCAGAGTGGACTTTTCGAAAAGTCCACTCTGGCCCCTTTGCCCAGCTCGTCGGGTGTTGCATTGAACAAGGCGTCGACCGCCGCGGCGTGTTCGGCGGTCTGGATCTTTGCGACCAGGGCGTCGAAGTGCCTGGCCATGTCGGCCAACAGATCGCGCTGCTCGGCAAGTCGTTGCTCGTGGTCGTCCGTCGGCATCATCGCCGTGCCCTGATCCTGTAATCGACGGTCCACAATTCAGTCGGCATGACTGTGCCGTCGCAACCACCAGAGTCGCCGGGCCAAGGCTATGAGCATGAGGATGAATGCTGCGCAAGTGAGCGCAAACGCAATCGAGTGCCACAACGCCTGCCCGCCGCTGGCAGCCTGCCAACTGTGCCAATCATCCCACGCGAACAGGCCGAACACGGCCGGGAAGAGGATGGACTGGATAGTACGGGCGACGTTCGCCTGTCGATTCACCGCCAGCACGAACAGAATGCTTATCGACAGGTAGAGCACGGCAAACGGCAGTCGGTATGTCATGGGGGCTCCATCGCGGTGATTCGCGCGAGACAGTTTCGCCTCCGGCGATTGCGCTGCACACGACAGGCACCCAAGGTGCTCGTGACCGATACGATGAATGCCTGGCAGACTGGCGCAACGAGACTATTCGCGACCTGAGCCGGAAGATAGCACACTCTGGCTGGGGGCGGATGCAGCAGGAGCTTGGCGCCAGGGCGTGCATCGGCCGGATTCGATCCGGCATCCAGCCGGTGTCGGGCGCCGGTCGCCCTGCACGCATGCGCCTGCGCGCCGGTACTCAGGCGGGCCGGTGGATGTGATCCATCAGGCGCCGCAAGCGGCGGGCGCAGAGCGATACGCCGACCGCTGCAGGTGGTCGTGCGTGCGGTTTGCTTGCGCCACGAAAAAGGCCGCCCGCGGGCGGCCTTCGTGTGCTTGGTGGGCGGTACAAGGATCGAACTTGTGACACCTGCCGTGTGAAGGCAGTGCTCTACCGCTGAGCTAACCGCCCAAGGGGCGCGCAGTTTACGGTTTGCGGTGGCTGCGGTCAACTGTGGCGGCAGAGACAAGCTGGCTCGTCGCGCGAGCCAATGATGCAGCACGCGCCCTGCTCGGAGCACCGCGCGCTGGGGCGGCGGCAGCTGCGGCGACCAAGCGCATCCGCGGCTTTCGCGGCGTGGATGTCCTGGATGGGGTTGACATGATGCCTATGTCATGGAAATATTCATGCCGAAGCATCAATCTTCGCTATGAATGTAGTACCGGTGCCGCCGCTGGAGCTGCTGGCCACGTTGATCGGAAAGCGGCGCGAGCATGGCAACACTTTTGAATCGTCGGATGCTAATGGATGCGGCCGGGCCGTTCCGACGGATAGCAGCGCGTGGCCTTTGCGAGCGAGTGCTACCTGCTGACTGGGATCGATGGTTGTAGGCGCAGACGTGCGGCGAAGGAGCGGCAGGAAACACAACAAGCAGACGACTGACTCTCACGCAAGACATCCGCTGCCCCCGACGTCGTCGCCCCATGAGGGTGCCGCGGCGCATATCGGGAGTTGCCGAAGCAGCAGAAGGAGGGGCTTGGCATGCCGAAGTCGGGACGGCACGATCCCGGCAACTTGAGGAGCTGTACAGTGCGGGTACTGGCGAATGATGAGACGCAAAGCGTTGGCGGAACCGGAGTGATTCTTGCCATCGAGCTCTGCATTATGGCGTATGAAATAATTAACGCAGGATATGAGTTCTACCAAGGCTTCGAAGACGGCGAGCACGGTAAATAACCAACAAAATCTGGAGGCAACGACGATGTATATTCTGGAAGCAAAAGAGGTTGAGTCTGTTGGAGGCGGTGGTGAGAGCTTGGCCTACGAGGCCGGCCATGCCGTCGGGGCCTGGTGGCTGGTGTTCAAGACTCATGTGATCTGGGAGATGTACGAAAAGGCCACCACAGGTAGCTGGTAGGTTGCCGGTAAGGCACGTGACATGGCGACATGTCACGTGCTATTCCGTCCTGTGGAGTCATACATATATTGCTGTCCTTTTTGGTCAATCGATCATGAATAATCAAAGCGACCGACCTTCGTGGCCTCTCTTTATCCGGATGACGTGTGGGCATGCGAGTCGTGGCAGACTTCTGGCACAAACTTGGTTTTTGGCGATAGTTGGCTCTTGCATGTGTCTTACAGCGCACGTGGAGTTGTCCGTGCGAGGGACGCTCGGGGCGGTGGCGATTTTGCTGGCGTTATCGTGCTATGTCTGCTTGCGCTGGATTGACAACCACGAAGCGTGGTAATCGGGGTTGCTTCCCCGGAGTTGCTGGTTTGGGGGCGTGAGGGGGATCTGTTGATCCGGCCGAGCGTGCTCGCCCGTCAAGCGCGCCACCGCAACGCGGGGAGGCGATGTCAACGCATTGGATGCGATCAGTGCATGCCGCACCGACCGCGCAACGATGTCGGCTTGATCCGGGTCTCTTGCACCGCACCACTCGGTGCATCGACAGCTCCACCTTCCATGACCCGTTGTCCAGCCACTCTTGCGCGCGCGCCTGCCCACCACTCGGCGCATCGACAGCTCCACCTTCAATGACTCTTGGCATCGCCTGCTATGGCACGACGTGGAGTTCGGCGGGGCCGGCGGCGTGGCCGCGGACGATGGCGTTTTGGGCGTGGCGGCGCATGAGGATGTCGAGGGCGGCGAGCTCGACCCCGGCCAGCCAGAGGCTGGGTTCGCGCCAGCCGTCGGTGCCGACGCCGATGGCGGCGCGGATGCGTGGCGGCGGGGTCATGGCGCGCAGCGCTGCCAGCAGGCCACGCTGGGCGCGCCGGTTAGCGGCGCGCGGTTGCGGCCGCGAGCGCGGATTCCAGGCGGTGACGAAGGCCCAGGCCTCGTCGTCATAGCGCAGGCAGGCACGCAGCGCCGCGGGCAGCGGCTGGCCAATGCGGATGCTGGCATAGCCGCCGCGCGGCAGGCGCACGCGGTAGTCGCTGGCGAGATAGGTATCGCGCAGTTCCGGCTTCATGCGGGCAGCGGCGGCAGCCGTTGCTTCAGCGTGTGGATGGCCGCGTCGAGATCGACGTCGTCAGCGCTGGCGTGGCCTTGCAGCAGCTCTTCCAGCAGCGCGTTCTGGGCGCGGCCGCGCTCCAGGCACCAGGCGTAGGGCAGGCGGGTGAAGGTGACCAGGCGGTAGCGTGGCATCAGCCAGCGTGGCTCGCTTGTCGACAGCGCGTGGGCGAGCGCGCGCTTTTGCAGGTAGTGCGGGTCGACCACGGCGTCGCGCATCTCGACGTAGTTCTCCAGCGCCATGGCGGCAATGGCGTCGGTGTTGGGCTTGCGCTCGGCTTGGAAGCGGGCGAAGGCCGTGGCGGTGTCGACATCGGCCTGCGCCAGCAGCGGCGCCAGCTCGGCGGCGTCCTCGAAGCCGGCGTTCATGCCCTGGCCGTGGAAGGGCACGATGGCGTGCGCGGCGTCGCCCAGCAGCAGGGCCTTGCCGGCGAGGTGCCAGCGGTCGAGGTAGAGCGTCGCCAGGTTGCCGACCGGGTGCTCGTCGAAGTCGGCGTCGAAGCCCGGCATCAGCGCCAGCACGTCGGCGAAGTCGCGCTGGAAGAACGCGCGCGCCGCCCGCGCGTCGGTCAGCGCGGCAAAATTCGGTCCCGGCCCGGCCTTGGGCAGGAACAGCGTCACGGTGAAGCTGCCTTCGTTGTTGGGCAGCGCGATGCACATGTAGCGGCCGCGCGGCCAGATGTGCAGCGCGTAGGGCTCCAGTGAGAACCGCTCGAAAAAATCGCTGTCAGGATTGGTACTTGCGGCCGGAATCTCCAGTTCCTTGTAGCCGTGGCCCAGCGGCTCGACGCGCTCGCCCAGCGGCTCGACGCGGTCCATGGCGGCGCGCAGCGCCGAGCCGGCACCGTCGGCGCCGAGGACGATGCCGGCCGCCACCACGTTGCGTGCGTCGTCGCCATCGGCAAGCGTGAGCGTGCCGGCGGCGAAATCCGCATCGACCAGCGCGCGGCCGAAGTCGATGCGCGCGCCGGCGGCCTCGGCGGCATCCAGCAGCTGCATGTTGAGGCCGCCGCGCGACACCGACCAGTTCACCTCGTGGTCGTCGACGCCGTAGGCCTGCAGGTCCATGCCGCCGTCGCGGCAATGCACCATGCGCCCGCGCATCATCACGGCCTGCGCCAGCACCTGCTCGGCGAGGCCGGCACCGCGCAAGGCCTGGATGCCGCGCTCGCTCAGGGCGAGGTTGATGGAGCGGCCGCCGGCGAAACCGGCGCGGCGCGGGTCCGGGCGCTTTTCGTACACCTGCACGCGGCAGCCGGCCTGGGCCAGCAGCGTTGCCAGCAGCGAGCCGACCAGGCCGGCGCCGACGATGGTGTAGTCGCGGGGTGTCATGGCGCCGCGTGCACTCAGTGGCTGCGCGTCCAGTCGGTGACCGCCTCGCTGAAGGCGAGGCAATCGGCGTGGCGGTTGTAGAGAGGCGTCGGTGCCACGCGGATGACGTCCGGTTCGCGCCAGTCGCCGATGATGCCGCGCGCCTCCAGGTGCTGGAACAGCGAGCGGCCATCGCCGCGCGGGCCCTTGACCCGCAGGCTCAGCTGGCAACCATGCTCGGCGTCCGCCGCCGGCGTCAGCACCTCCAGCACGTCGGCGTGGCGGCGCTTGATCAGTTCGCGCAGGTAGCCGGTCAGGCGCAGCGACTTCGCGCGCAGGGCCTCGCGGCCGGCGCGGCCGAACAGCTCCAGCGAGACGCGCAGCGGGGCCAGCGACAGGATCGGCGGGTTGGACAGCTGCCAGCCGTCGGCGCCCTCGGCGGCGACGAAGGCCGGCTTCATCTCGAAACGCGTGGCCTCCTCATGGCCCCACCAGCCAGCGAAGCGCGGGCCGGCGAAGCGCGCGTGGCGCTCGTGCACGAAGCAGCCGCCGACGGCGCCCGGCCCGCAGTTGAAGTACTTGTAGCTGCACCAGACGGCGAAGTCGCAGCCGCAGTCGTGCAGCTCCAGCGGCAGGTTGCCCACCGCGTGGGCGAGGTCGAAACCGACGCGGCAGCCGTGGTGCCGCGCCAGTTCGCTGATGGCACGCAGGTCGAAGGCCTGGCCGGTGAGGTATTGCACACCGGGCAGCATCAGCAGCGCGATGCGCTTACCGTGCTGCTCCAGCGCCTGCTCGATGGCCGCCATCGACAGCGTGCCCCCCGGCGCATCGGGCGCCAGCTCGATCAGTGCGGTGGCCGGGTCGTGGCCGTGGAAGGCGATCTGCGAGGCCACCGCGTGGCGGTCGGAGGGAAACGCGCCGGCCTCGATGACGATGGCGTTGCGCTCGGCCGTGGGCTGGTAGAAGCTGGCCATCATCAGGTGGAGGTTGACGGTCAGCGTGTTCATCGCCACCACCTCGCCTGGCAGCGCGCCCACCTCGCGGGCCAGCGCGTCGCGGACCAGGCCGTGGTAGGGCAGCCACGGGTGGCGCGCCTCGAGGTGGCCGGCGACAGCGAGCCGCGCCCAGTCGTCCAGTTCCTCGGCCACGGCGTCACGCACACCGCGCGGCTGCAGGCCCAGCGAATTGCCGCAGAGATAGACTTGCTGGCCGTCGCCGTGCGGCGGGATCAGGAATTCGTCGCGAAACCCGGCCAGCGGGTCAGCGGCATCGGCCTGCGCGGCCCATTCGTTGTCGGCGGCATCGTCGGTCACGGCGGTGTCCATCACTTGGCCAGCTCGGCGGCCAACGCGTCGCAGGCGCGGACGTAGGCGCGGTGCCAACTTGACGCCGCGGGGATGGCCGCGGGGCTGACGCAGCGCAGCGTCACGGCCAGGCCGGACTTGTAATAGAAGTGCTCGCGGAAGCGCAGCTTGTCGCCGTCCTCCTCGGCGCGGAAGCGCAGCGCGGTGGACTGGCCGCCCGGCGTCGCCTCGCTGGCGTAGGCGTCCATCTGCGCCGCCTTGGCCATGGCGTTCTTGACGAAGGCGGCGAACGCGGTCATGTCGCCAACCTGATGGGTGCTGACGGTGACGCGGGTGAGCGTGTCCGGCGCCTTGGCGTTGGGCACCTGGAAGGCGTAGAGCTGCGGGTCGCCCGAGGTCTTTTGCATCATCGCGACCCAGTTGGTCGGCACGCCGAAGTGCACCTTGCCCTGGTTGAGCGAGTACTGCGCCAGCGGTTGCGCAGCGGCGGCGCTGCCGGCGGCGGCGAGGGAGAGCAGGGCGGCGGTGGCGATGGTCAGCGGTTTCATGCGCGGGTCCGTCATTGGAAACGTTGCAGCGGCAGGCCGAGCCATTCCAGCGCGGCGCCGTGGAACATCCGCGCCTTGCTGGCCTCGCCGACCGGCAGCGAGTCGATAGCGTGGCCCGGCTCCTGCTCGCCGAGCGGGAAGGGGTAATCGGTGCCCAGCATCACCCGGTCGTCGCCGACCACCTCCAGCAGATAGGCCAGCGCCTGCGGATCGTGCACGCAGCAGTCGAAGTACAGGCGCGGGAAATATTCGCGCGGATTGCGCGCGTTGTCGACCGCGACCAGGTCCGGGCGCATGCGGAAGCCGTGCTCGATGCGGCCGATGGTCCAGGGAAAACTGCCGCCGCCATGGGCAAAGGCCACGCGCAGCCGCGGCAGGCGCTCCAGCACGCCGCCGAAGATCAGGCAGCAGGCGGCGCGCGACTGCTCGGCCGGCATGCCGACCAGCCACGGCAGCCAGTACTTGGGCATGGTGTCGCGGCCCATCATGTCCCAGGGATGCACCAGGATCGCGGCGTCCAGCTCGGCCGCCGCCTCGAAGAACGGGAACAGCTCCGGGGCGTCGAGGTTCCACTCGTTGCAGTGCGAGCCGATCTGCACGCCCTGCAGGCCGAGCTGATCCATGCAGCGCTCCAGCTCCTGGATCGCCAGGGTCGGCGACTGCAGCGGCACCGTGCCGACCGCGGCGATGTGGCGCGGGTGTGCGGCGCACAGCTCGGCCATGTGGTCATTCAGGGCGCGGTGCAGTTCCAGCGCCTGGTGCCCGCGCGCCCAGTACGAGAACAGCA
Source organism: Rhodanobacteraceae bacterium (assembly GCA_035699085.1). GTDB lineage: Bacteria > Pseudomonadota > Gammaproteobacteria > Xanthomonadales > Rhodanobacteraceae > DASSBG01. The sequence goes on along the minus strand of DASSBG010000039.1, from coordinate 89,053 downwards.
CCGGCACCGTCGACACCACCTGTACGTCGATGCCGTGCTGCGCGTAGTCGGCGATGCGCTTCTCGGCGTCGAAGGCCGAGTCCCACACTTCGCGAAAAAACTTGCCGTCCTTGTAGATGCGATGGTGGCCGCCGCTGTGCGTCATGGTCGCAAAGCGGTCGTCGCCGTACTTGTCGGCCAGGTTGGGCCAGTCGCGCGGCAGGATGTGGGTGTGCACGTCGACCTTCAGCATCGGCGCAGTCTAGCAGCGACGCCGCGCACGAGGATGCGCCGCCGTTCCGCACCGGCAGCGGCCGCGCCGGCCTCCGGCCTCCGGTTGACCGGTGGCGGCCAGCCCGCCACGATGGCCGCGAACCCCGTTGCAAACCAGCGCCATCGCCCTGAAGGAGATTCCCATGCCCCAGACACTGCGCGCGTTTTCCCGCCGGCGTTTCCACGCCCATGTCCGCCTGCCGCTGTTGTGGGCGATGCTGATCTGCGCTCCTGCCGCGATGCTCGCCGGTTGCGGCGAGGCTGGCGAGGCATCGTCGACCGCCGGCGATGGCGACAAGCACGCCGCTGCGGCCGTCGCGGTCGCTGACTCCGCCCACGTGGACGAGTCCCTGCGCAAGCATGCCTGCAACCTGCTGACGACCGCGATGGTCGCCGAGGCGTTTGCATTGCCGGCGGCCGAGATCGAGCAAAGCAACGTCATCGGCAGCCATTGCGAATATGAGTGGGAAGGCGAGGGCGAGGAGATGGATGCCAAGGTGATCGTCAAGCGCGTGTTTGACGATGCCGACAAGGCCGCGGAGTATTTCAACCGCGCGACCCGCAATGTCTCGACGGCCGAGATGGCCAAGGCCAAGGCCATGCTGCACGAGCAGCTGGCGAAGAGCGGCAAGCTCGACAGCGAGCGCAAGCGGACCACCGCCAAAGCGGTCACTGGCGGCGCTGTCCGCGACGCCATCGCGTTCGAGCCGGTCGAAGGCGTGGCCGACCAGGCGCGCTTCGACACCGGCACCGGCGAGCTGGCCGTGCGCCACGGGAATCTGTACTTCAAGATTTCCGGCTACCGCGGATCGTCCATGCCGATGCCGGCGAAGATGGACTTCAACTCCATCCGGGCCAACTCCAGGAAGTGGATCCGCGAGACCATGCCGCAGCGCAAGCAGGCGGCGGTGAAGCTGGCCCGCGCGGCGGTCGCCTCGCTCTGACGGTCGCGCGCGACCCGTGGCTTTGTCGGGTTACGCGCCTTCGGCGCTAACCCGACCTACGGCGGTCCCCGGTGTCGCCGCCGCGTTGGCGTCCGGGCGGGCAACAAAAAACCCCGCGGGGCGGGGCTTTTGGGTGGCAGCCTGCGAGGCTGCCGGGCTCGGTGGTGCCCAGGAGAGGACTCGAACCTCCACGGAGTTTCCCCCACCAGCACCTGAAGCTGGCGCGTCTACCAATTCCGCCACCTGGGCATGCGTGGCGTTGTGCGCCAGCGAACCGAGCCGCGTACGATAGGCACCGGCGGCGGCGTTGTCAATCGGTTTTTCGGCGGTGTGCGTCGCGAAACCACGCGCGGGCCGGCGCCGGCCGTTGGCCTGCGTTTGCGGTGCCGGACGCCGGCACCGCTATCATGGCGCCGGCGCCGCTGCCGGCGCCCGCACGCGCGACGCGCGTGAGCCAGCCGGCGTCCGCGCCATTCCCAGCACAAGGACATCCTGTGACCGACCGCAAGCCCCGCAAGGGCGGCAAGAAAACGCAGCGCACCACGGATCGCGAGGGCGACCCGTTCGCCGCGCGCGAGGCGCGCAACTACGCCAACCCCATCCCCAGCCGCGAGGCCATCCTGCAGTTGCTGGCCGACCACGGCCAGCTGATGTCCATCGAAGCCATCGCCGCGGCACTGGAGCTGACCGACGAAAGCGAGGTCGAGGCGCTGGGCAAGCGGCTCGCCGCGATGCTGCGCGACGGTCAGTTGCTGCGCAGCCGGCGTGGCGGCTACGCACCGGCCGAAAAGCTCGACCTGATCGCCGGCACCGTGTTGGCCAACGCCGATGGCTACGGCTTCCTGCGCCCGGACGAGGGCGGCGAGGACTTGTACCTGGCGCCGGCGCAGATGCGCCGCGTGCTGCATGGCGACCGGGTGCTTGCCAGCGTCACCGGCGTCGATCGCCGCGGCCGCAGCGAGGGCGGCATCGTCGAGATCCTGGAGCGACGCTCGCCGCGGCTGGTCGGCCGCGTGGTGGTCGACAAGGGCGTGATGGTGGTGGCGCCGGATGACAAGCGCATCCACCAGGACCTGCTGATTCCGCCGGGCAAGGACAACGGCGCGCGCGCCGGCCAGATCGTGGTGGCCGAGATCACCGACCAGCCGACCATGCAGCGCGGCCCCATCGGCCGCATCGTCAGCGTGCTCGGCGAGCGGCTGGAGCCGTCGCTGGTGGTGGAGATGGCGATCGCCAGCCACGACCTGCCGCACGAGTGGCCGGACGCGGTGCTGCGCGCGGCCGAGGCGGTGGAACCCAAGGTCTCGGCGCGCGAGCGCGCCGGCCGGGTCGACCTGCGCGAGCTGCCGCTGGTCACCATCGACGGCGCCGACTCGCGCGACTTCGACGACGCCGTGTACGCCGAGCCGGCGAAGGACGGGTTCCGCCTGATCGTCGCCATCGCCGATGTCTCGCATTACGTCGCGCCGGATACGCCGCTGGACGCCGAGGCCTACAAGCGCAGCACCTCGGTGTATTTTCCCGGTTTCGTGGTGCCGATGCTGCCGGAAACGCTGAGCAACGGTATCTGCTCGCTCAACCCGGACGTCGACCGCCTGTGCATGGTCTGCGACATGCAGGTGCGCGCCGACGGCGAGGTGTCGCGCTCGCGCTTTTACGCCGCGGTGATGCGCTCGCATGCCCGGCTGACCTACCAGCAGGTGTGGCGCGCGATCGGCGAAAAGGATCCGTCCACCCGCGCCGACCTTGCCGACCAGCTGCCGCAACTTGAACAGCTGCATCGTCTGTACCGGGCGCTGGCGAAGGCGCGCAAGCGCCGCGGCGCGATCGAGTTCGACACCCAGGAAGTGAAGTTCAGCCTGGCGCCGTCGGGCGAGGTGGTGTCGATGGGCGCCCAGCCGCGCAACGACGCGCACCGCCTGATCGAGGAATGCATGATTGCCGCCAACGTGCAGGCGGCGCGCTTCCTGGCGCGGCGCAAGATCCCGGCGCTGTACCGCGTGCACGCTTCGCCGCCGGCGCAGAAGTACGAGGACCTGCTGGAGTTCCTCAAGGAATTCAAGCTGAAGTTGCCGCCGCTGGAGCAGGTCACGCCGGCCGACTTCACGGCGCTGCTGCACAAGGTGCGCAACCGGCCCGACAACGAGTTGATCCAGTCGGTGCTGCTGCGCGCGCAGAGCCGCGCCGTGTACCTGCCCGAGAACCACGGCCACTTCGGCCTGGCGCTGGACGCCTACGCGCACTTCACCTCGCCGATCCGCCGCTACCCGGACCTGCTGGTGCACCGCGCCATCCGCTATGCGCTGCAGAAGGGGGCGCCCGACGACTACCGCTACAGTGCCAACCAGATGGCGGCGATGGGTACGCATTGCTCGCAGTGCGAGCGGCGCGGCGAGGAGGCCGAGCGCGACGTCGACGAGCGCTTCAAGTGCGCCTGGATGGAGAAGCACATCGGCGAGCAGTTCGACGGCACCGTCACCGGCGTCACCTCGTTCGGACTGTTCGTGGAGCTGGACGAGTCGACGGTCTCGGGGCTGGTGCACGTGTCGCAGCTGCCCAACGACTACTACCACTTCGACCCGCGCCGGCGGATGCTGTGCGGTGAGCACCACGGGCTGGAGTTCCGCCTCGGCGATTCCGTGCGGGTGCAGGCGCTGCGCGCCAGCCTGGAGGACGGCAAGATCGACTTCCGCCTGCTCCACGAGCACCACGAGCACGCCGCGCAGGTGCCGCCGCGCTCGCCGCGCAAAGGCGGCGGCAACGGCGGCGGCAAGGCTGGCGGGCGGTCGCGTGATGCCGGCGCTGGCAAAGGCGGCGGCAAGGGCGGCAGGCGCCGATGAGCGACCGGCAATGAGCGAAACCTGGATCGTCGGCATCAACCCGGTCAGCGTGGCGCTGCAGGGCGAGCCGGCGCGCGTGCACGAGCTGTGCATCGAGCGCGGCAGCCGCAACCGCCGTGTGGCGGAACTGGCCAGCCGCGCACGTGCGGCCGGCGTGACCGTCAATGAGTGCGCGCGCGATCGCCTTGATCAACTGGCTGGGGAAGCGCGCCACCAGGGCGTGGCGGCGCGCTACGAGGCCGCTCAGGCGCACGAGTCCGACCTGGATACATTGCTGGCGGCCGCGGGTGACAAGGCGCTGCTGCTGGTGCTCGACGGCGTCACCGATCCGCACAACCTCGGCGCCTGCCTGCGCAGTGCGGCGGCCGCCGGTGCGACCGCGGTGATCGTGCCGAAGGATCGCGCCGCCGGCCTGAGCGCGGTGGCGCGCAAGGCGGCCGCCGGCGGTGCCGAGCGGGTGCCGCTGGTCGCAGTCACCAACTTGGCGCGCAGCCTGCGCAGCCTGCGCGACGCCGGAGTCTGGCTGACCGGGCTGGACGGCGATGCCGATCATTCGCTCTACGACGGCGACTTTCGCGGCGCCTGCGGGCTGGTGCTGGGCGGCGAGGGTGCGGGCTTGCGTCGGCTGACGCGCGAGGGTTGCGACTTCCTCGCCCGCATCCCGATGCCGGGCGGCATGGAGAGCCTCAACGTGTCGGTCGCGGCCGGCGTCGCATTGTTCGAGGCGGTACGGCAACGAGGAGCGGGCGCATGATCGTCGAGTGGTACGACATCCTCGGCCTGGCCGGCGTGCTGCTGATCGTGCTGGCATTCTTCGGGCTGCAGGCCGGGCGGTTGCGCGGCGACGGCCACATCTACCAGGTCTGCAACGGCCTCGGAGCCGCGGCGATCCTGGTGTCGCTGGTCTACGACTTCAACCTGCCGTCGCTGGTGATGGAGGCGCTGTGGCTGGTGATCAGCATCTACGGCATGGTCCGCACCACCCGCCGGCGCCGCGCCCGCAAGGACTAGAAAACCGGGGTCAAAAACCGGGGTCCGGGGTCAAAAACCGGGGTCAGAGTGCACTTTTTCTTGAAAAACTGCACTCTGACCCCGGTTTTTGACCCCGGTTTTTGTCAGTCGCCGCTGATGTGGCGGGGGCCGCGGCCGGCGGTTTTTTCGTAGGTGCCCTTGCCGATGCGGCGGTATTGGGTGAAGCCCTTCTTCTCGACGTTGCTTTCCTTCAGCAGATGCGCGCCGCCCATGGCCATGTTGGGCGCCGAAATGCGCCGCTCGACGGCGGCGCCGCACTCGGGGCAGGTGGTCAGTGGCGCGTCCGCCAGCCGCTGCAGGCGCTCGAAGCCCTGCTCGCAGTGCGGGCAATGGGCGGGGCCACTGGGCGCGTATTCGTAGATCGGCATCGGCAGGGCAGCGTTACCCGGGGATTCCCTGGTTGTCGGCGCCGACGCGCTCGATTTCAAGGTCTTGCAGCGCCTTCCAGCGGTTGACGATGCGGCAGAACAGCTCGCAGGTGCGCTCGGTGTCGTAGACCGCCGAATGGGCTTCGCTGGCGTTCCAGTCCAGCCCCGCCGCCAGCAGCGCGCGCGACAGCACCGTCTGGCCGTAGGCGAGGCCGGCGAGGCTGACCGTGTCGAGGCAGCTGAACGGGTGGAAGGGGTTGCGCTTGTGCTGCACGCGCTTGACCGCCGCGTTGAGGAAGGCGAGGTCGAAGGCGGCATTGTGGCCGACCAGGATGGCGCGCTGGCAGCCCTGCTGCTTCATGGCCTCGCGCACCGGCTTGAAGATCAGGTTCAGCGCGCTGCGGTCGTCGACGGCGGCGCGCAGCGGGTTGTCCGGGTCGATGCCGGTGACCTCGAGCGACTTCGGGTCGATGCGCGATCCGGGAAACGGGATCACGTGGGTCGAGAAACTGGCCTGCGGGTGCAGCCAGCCGTGCTCGTCCATGCGCGGGATGGACGCCGCAATTTCGAGCAGCGCGTCAGTCTCCGGATGGAAGCCGCCGGTCTCGACGTCGACAACCACCGGCAGGAATCCGCGGAAGCGGTCGACGATACGGGCGCGGGAAGGATGGCCGGGCGAATGCATGGCGCGGAGCATAGCAGCCGCACCGATGCCGGCCCGTCGACCGAGGGATGCTGCGGTCAGGCCGGCGTCTTGTGCTTGTAGCGGCACAGATCGATGATCGGGCACTCCGGGCAGCGCGGCTTGCGCGCCACGCAGACGTAGCGGCCGTGCAGCAGCAGCCAGTGGTGCGCGTTCTGCCGGAACTCGGGCGGCACCACCTTCAGCAGCTTGTCCTCGACTGCGCGTGGCGTGCTGCCCGGCGCCAGGCCGGTGCGGTTGGCGACCCGGAAGATGTGCGTGTCGACCGGGATCGCGGCTTCGCCGAAGGCGGTGTTGAGCACCACGTTGGCAGTCTTGCGGCCGACGCCGGGGAGCGCCTCCAGCGCCTCTCGCGACCGCGGCACCTCGCCGCCGTGCTGCTCCAGCAGGATGCGGCAGGTGGCGATGATGTTCTTGCTCTTGGTCGGGTACAGGCCGATGGTCTGCACGTAGTGCCTGAGTCCCTCCAGGCCGAGGTCGAGGATGGCCTGCGGCGTGCCGGCCACCGGGAACAGCTTGCGCGTGGCCTTGTTGACGCCGACGTCGGTCGACTGCGCCGACAGGATCACCGCCACCAGCAGCTGGAAGGGCGTGGCGTATTCGAGTTCGGTGGTCGGGTTGGGGTCGAGGTCGCGCAGGCGCGTGAACAGTTCGACGACGTCCGCGCGCTTCACGGGTTGCCGCTCCGCCGGGCTTCGCGGGCGGCGCGGGCGCGGGCGATGGCGGCCTGCACGGCGCTGCGGCTGAGTGGGGCAGCGACCGGCGCGCCCTGTGTGCCGGCAGTGCGCTGGCCGGCGGACGTGGCGGGCGCATGCAGCGCGGCCTTGCGCGCCGCCAGTTGCGCCGCGCGCTCGGCGCGTTCGGCCTCCAGGCGCGCCTCGCGCCGCTGGAAGTGGAGCCGCGCGGCATCGGCGTGCGCCTGGTCAAGCTGCGCCACCGGCATCGGCTCGAGCACGATGCAGTCCACCGGGCAGGCCGGCACGCACAGCTCGCAGCCGGTGCAACGGTCGGCGATCACCGTGTGCATCCATTTGCCGCTGCCGACGATGGCATCGACCGGGCAGACCTGGATGCACTTGGTGCAGCCGATGCACTCCGGCTCGATGATGCGCGCCAGCGTGCGTGGCTTCTCCACGCCATTGGCTGGATCGAGTGGCGTGGCGGCGCGGCCGAGCAGCGCCGCCAGCGCCGCGATGCCGGCCTGGCCACCGGGCGGGCAGTGATTGATGCCGGCGTTGCCTGCCGCTATGGCCTCGGCGTAGGGCCGGCAGCCGTGGTAGCCGCACTGCTCGCATTGCGTCTGCGGCAGCAGCGCGTCGATGCGGTCGGCGAGGGCGGATGGATCGGCGGAACTCATGCGGGCGGTGCGGGCACGGCGGACGTCCGTGCAGTGTAACGGCCGCGGCGCGGCGCCGGCAGGGCACAATGCGCTTTTCCAACGCGGGAGCGAGCGATGAAAACGCAGGGTTTTGGTCTGGCCACGTTGCTGGCCGCGGGCTTGATCGGGGGTTGTGTCGGTGTCGGGGCATCCAACATCAACGTTGCGCGCGCCGCCGACGGCCCGCAATCGATCACCGTCTTCGTCGACGCCACCTACGGCTTCCGCAAGGACCACATGGCGCGCCAGCTGACGCGCTCGCACGAGGAATACGCCGCCAAGGGCTACCACGTCGTCGACTTGTCGCTTTACGACGAGAACGGCGACATGGAAGGCTTCTTCGTCACCTACGCGCGCTGAGCATCGCACCACCACCGTCATTCCGGCGCTGCCGGAGGACTACCACCACCGTCATCCCGGAGCTGCCGAAGGACTACCCCCACCGTCACCCCGGAGCTGCAAAAAGGACTACCCCCCACCGTCATTCCGGAGCTGCCGAAGGCAGAATCCGGAATCTTCTTGAAGCTGCTGCGGGGTTTGGCGAAGCTGCATTGAGCCCTGTCGCATCCGGCAAGAAGATTCCGGATTCCACGCTGGCGCGTGGCTCCGGAATGACGGTGTGGGCGAGCTGCGGGGGGCTTGGCGGAGGCGCGCCGGGCGCTGTCGCACTCGTCAAGAAGATTCCGGATGCCATGCTGGCGCGTGGCTCCGAATGACGGTGTGGCGGGATTCCACGCTTGCGCGTCGCTCATTCCCTCGCCCGCCATTGCGGAGCTGCCGAAGGAATACCCCCACCGTCATTCCGGAGCTGCCGAAGGCAGAATCCGGAATCTTGTTGAAGCTGCTGCGGGGTTTGACGAAGCGCCATTGCTGTCGCATCCGTCAAGAAGATTCCGGATTCCACGCTGGCGCGTGGCTCCGGAATGACGGCCCCGGGGAGCGCTGCGGGGGCTGGCGAAGCGCCATTGGGCCCTGTCGCGTCCGTCAAGTAGATTCCGGATTCCACGCTGGCGCGTGGCTCCGGAATGACGGGCATTTGGGTCCCGGGTCCCGGGTCCCCGGGTCCCGGGTCCCCGGTCCCCGGTCCCCGAATCCCCGGGTCCCCGGTCCCCGGTCCCCGGTCCCCGGTCCCCGGTATCAGCGCACTTCGGCGCCGGGCTTTGCGCGGGCGTCCACGTCGAGCAGGAACAGGTCTTCGCCACCGCTGCCGGCCGAAAGGATCATGCCGTCGGAGACGCCGAAGCGCATCTTGCGCGGCGCGAGGTTGGCGATGAAGACCACGTTGCGGCCGACCAGGTACTGCGGTTCGCCGTAGGCGGCCTTGATGCCGGAGAAGATCTGCCGCGTGCCCAGGTCGCCGGCGTCCAGTTCGAAGCGCAGCAGCTTGTCCGAACCCTCGACCGCCTCGCAGGCGACCACGCGGCCGACACGCAGGTCGAGCTTGGCGAAGTCGTCGATGCTGACGAGCTCGGGACCGGCGACCGGGGACCGGGGACCGGTGGTCGCGCCGGATTGGTCAACGGTGGCGGGTTTGAGCGACTCTTTGGCGTCTTCGGTCATGGCGGCGATCTTCTTCGGGTCGATGCGGTTCAGCAATGGCGTGAAGGGTGCGAGCTGGTGGGCCAGCAGTGGTTCGGCGACATCGGCAAACAACGCGGGTTGCTCGTTGAGCCACTCCTCGGCGCGCGCGACGGTCGCCGGAAGCACCGGCTTGAGGTAGGCGCCGAGCAGGCGGAACAGGTTGATGGCGAGCGTGCACACCTGGTGCAGATCGTCGCGCTGCGCCTCGTCCTTCATTTTCCACGGGGCGCGCTCGGCGATCCAGGCGTTGGTGTCGTCGGCGACGGCCATGATGGTGCGCATGGCGGCCGCGTAGTCGCGCGCCTCGTAAAGGCCGCTGACCGGCACCAGGCGTTGCACGGCGCTGGTGTAACGTTGCGCCAGCTCGTCGCGCAGCTCGCCGGCCAGGCGGTCACCGAACTGCTTGTGCAGGAAGCCGGCGCAGCGGCTGGCGATGTTCACCCACTTGCCGACCAGATGCGAGTTGACGCGCCCCTCGAAGGCCTTCAGGTCGAGGTCGACATCGGCCAGCGTCGGCCCCAGCATCGAGGCCAGGTAATAGCGCAGGTACTCCGGGTCCAGGTGATCGAGCCAGGTGCGCGCGTTGATGAAGGTGCCGCGCGACTTTGACATCTTGGCGCCGTCCACGGTCAGGAAGCCGTGCACGTGGACCGCCGTCGGCGTGCGCAGGCCGGCGCCGTGCAGCATCGCCGGCCAGAACAGCGTGTGGAAGTAGATGATGTCCTTGCCGATGAAGTGCACCAGTTCGGTGCCGGCGGCGGCCGCGGCGCCGGGCTCGACGAAGGCGTCGAAATCGAGGCCCTCGCGCGTGCACAGCTCGCGGAAGGCGGCGAGGTAGCCCACCGGCGCGTCGACCCAGACGTAGAAGAATTTGCCCGGTGCGCCGGGTATCTCGAAGCCGAAGTAGGGCGCGTCGCGCGAGATGTCCCAGCTGCGCAGGCCGTCGGCAAACCACTCGGCAAGCTTGTTGACAACCTCGGCCTGAAGTCCGCCGGCGGCGCGCCGCTCGTCCAGCCATTCGCGCAGCATCGGCTCGAAGTCGGCCAGCCGCACGAAGTAGTGCAGCGACTCCTTGCGCACCGGCCGCGCGCCGGACACCACCGAAAAGGGCTCGATCAGGTCGGTCGGCGCGTAAGTCTTGCCGCAGACTTCGCAGGAGTCGCCGTACTGGTCTTTTGCGTGGCAGTGCGGGCACTCGCCCTTGATGAACCGGTCGGGCAGGAACATCGCCTTGTCGGGGTCGTAGAACTGCTCGACCGGCCGCGACTCGACGTGCCCCGCCTTTTCCAGCGCCGTGTAGATCTGCGCGGTGAGCTCGCGGTTGGTGTCGGTGTGGGTGCTGGAATAGTGGTCGTAACCGATGCCGAAGTCGCGCAGGTCCGCGCGGTGGGCTTCGTTGCTGGCAGCCACGAGTTGCTCGGGCGTGATGCCCTCGCGCTGCGCGCGCAGCATGATGGGCGTGCCGTGGGCATCGTCTGCGCAGACGAAATGCACGTCGTGGCCGGCCATGCGCATCGCGCGCACCCAGATGTCGCCCTGCACGTGCTCGACCATGTGGCCGATGTGGATCGGCCCGTTGGCGTAGGGCAGGGCACAGGTGACGAGGATACGGCGGGGCGTGGAACTCACGGTGGCTCGGCGGCGTGTGGCGGGCCCGCGATTATCGCATGCGCCGACGCAGGTTCCGGGAGGCGGCATCCGCTGCCCGCGAGCCGGCCACAGCCCGGATCACGCCGCCGAAGACGCTGGGCCCGGCGGCGAGTGGGCCCGGCCGCACGCCGTTTCCCGCTCACCGCTCACTGCCAGCCGCTCCCCAATAACCGCTTGACTCCCCGACGGGCCGCGGGCAGGCTGGCAGCCATCGGTTCCTGCCTCGGAGAGTGCCACCATGCGCGTCCGTCATGCCGTCCTTGCCTTGGGTTCGCTGTTGCTTCTTCCGCTGGCCGCACAGGCCCAGTCCGCGTCGCCGGTCGGCACCTGGCAACAGGTTGATGACGACAGCGGCAAGGTCACTTCGATCATCGAGATCACCGACAACAACGGCGAGCTGCGCGCCAAGGTGCTCAAGGTGATGAACATGACGCCGGAGCAGATCGCCCGCGATGGCCAGCCGCCGCGCTGCACGCAATGCGATGGCCCGCGCAAGGACCAGCCGATCGAGGGCATGACCATCATGTGGGGCGTGCACAAGGACGGCGACCACTGGAGCGGCGGGCAGATCCTCGACCCCAGCAGCGGCAAGACCTACAAGGTCAAGCTGAGCCTGGAGGACGGCGGCAGCAAGCTGGACGTGCGCGGCTACGTCGGCTGGTCGTTGTTCGGCCGCACTCAGGTCTGGCACCGGCAGTCGGAGCCCGCGGGCGCGGCAACTGCGGAGTAACCGGCGCCTCACGCCCCGCGGCCTGACCAGGCGTCGGGGCGCGGATCGGCGGGTTGAACACGCCTTGCATGTGCAGCGCCGATCCCGGTCTGCCTTGACCGGCATCAAGGCCCCGCTTGACCGCTCTGGCATAATTGCAGGTCCACTTTCGGCCGGACCGCAGCATGAGCTCAGCCCTCGAAACCCGCGTTCGCGAACTGGCCGGTGCGGTGCGCGATCCGCACACGGGCGAGGATCTGGCGGCCGCCGAGGCGGTGCGCGCGGTCGGGGTCGATGGCGCGCGGGTGTCGGTGGAACTGCAACTGGGCTACCCGGCCAAGTCGTGGATGCCGGCGCTGGCGGCCGAGGTCAAGGCCGCGCTGGAGGCTGACCCGGTGATCGAGGCGGCCAGCGTCTCCACCGGCTTCCGGGTGCGGGCGCACAAGGTGCAGGGCCAGCTGTCGCCGCTGCCCGGTGTCAAGAACATCATCGCCGTAGCCTCGGGCAAGGGTGGCGTCGGCAAATCGACGGTCGCGGCCAACCTGGCGCTGGCGCTGGCTGCCGAGGGTGCCACGGTCGGCGTGCTGGACGCGGACATCTACGGCCCCAGCCAGCCGCGCATGCTGGGGCTGGAGGGCAAGCCGGAATCGCCGGACGGCCGCAGCATCGAACCCAAGCGCAGCCACGGCCTGCAGGCGATGTCGATCGGCCTGATGGTGGGCGAGGACACGCCGATGATCTGGCGCGGCCCGATGGTCACCCAGGCGCTGATGCAGCTGCTGGGCGACACCCGCTGGGACGGCCTCGACTACCTGGTGATCGACCTGCCGCCGGGCACCGGCGACATCCAGCTGACGCTGGCGCAGAAGGTGCCGGTGTCGGGCGCGGTGATCGTCACCACGCCGCAGGACATTGCCTTGCTGGACGCGAAGAAGGCCTTGAAGATGTTCGAGAAGGTCGAAGTGCCGGTGCTCGGCATTGTCGAGAACATGGCGACCCACATCTGCTCGAACTGCGGCCACGAGGAGCACGTGTTCGGCGAGGGCGGTGGCGAGCGCATGGCCGCGCAGTACGGCGTGCCGCTGCTGGGGTCGCTGCCGCTGGACATCCGCATCCGCGAACAGGCTGACAGCGGCAATCCCAGCGTGGTGGCGATGCCCGAGTCCGACATTGCCGCGCGCTACCGAGAGCTGGCGCGCAACGCCGCCGGGCGGTTGTCGCTGCAGGCGCGCAACAAGTCGATCTCGTTCCCGAAGATCGTGGTGCAGAATAGCTGAGAGCCGCGAATTGGGAATGGGGAATGGGGAATGGCAAGAGCAAAAGCAGCAGAGCGCGGCCCCATTCCCGATTTCCCATTCCCCATTCCCGATTCCCCATTTCCCATTCCCGCGAGCGCAGCGAGCCCCATGAGTATCAAATCCGACAAGTGGATCCGCCGCATGGCGGCCGAGCAGGACATGATCGAGCCGTTCGAGGCGGGGCAGGTGCGGCGCAACGGCGAGCAGCGGCTGATTTCCTACGGCACCTCGAGCTACGGCTACGACGTGCGCTGTGCCGACGAGTTCAAGGTGTTCACCAACATCAACTCGACCATAGTCGATCCCAAGGCCTTCGACGCGCGTAGCTTCGTCGACGTCAAGGCCGATGTCTGCATCATCCCGCCCAACTCCTTCGCGCTGGCGCGCACCGTCGAGTATTTCCGCATCCCGCGGCAGGTACTGACGGTGTGCCTGGGCAAGAGCACCTACGCGCGCTGCGGCATCATCGTCAATGTCACGCCGCTGGAGCCGGAGTGGCAGGGCCACGTGACGCTGGAGTTTTCCAACACCACGCCGCTGCCGGCGCGCATCTATGCCAACGAGGGCGTGGCGCAGATGCTGTTCTTCGAGTCGGACGAGGAATGCGAAACCAGCTATGCCGACCGCGGCGGCAAGTACCAGGGCCAGCGCGGCGTGACGCTGCCGCATGCGTGAGGGCCGGGATTCGGGATACTCGGGACCCGGTGACAGTCGGGACCCGGGACTCGGGAGGGGTGGGGACCGGGGACCGGGGACCGGAACAGCGGAGGGGCGCGGCGCAACCAGACCAGCCGCCATTCCGGGGCCGCGCGAAGCGCTGGCAAAGCAACGGAATCCGGAATCTTGTCAGTTTGCCGCACACCCAGAGAAGATTCCGGATTCCGCCTGCGGTGGCTCAGGAATGACGGGCCGGGCGCGGCGCAACCAGACCAGCCGCCATTCCGGGGCCGCGCGAAGCGCTGGCAAAGAAGCGGAATCCGGAATCTTTTCAGTTTGCCGCACACCCAGACAAGATTCCGGATTCCGCCTGCGGCGGCTCCGGAATGACGGGGAGGTGCGCGGCGCCGTCCGCTGACCGCTTTCAGGGTCATCGCGGTAACGCGCGGCGGGTTGAAACCCGCCCTACGGGGCGCGGCGTTTGCCACTCACCGGTCACCGCCGGCCGCTCACCACGGGGCCCGGCCCCCAGCAATCATCAGCGCGTCCGCCGTTGCTTTCCGGGTCCCGGGTCCCGATCGGGTCCTTGGTCCCCGTGGATCTTCCCGCGGCGGGCGGGCCTTGGTTACACTGGCGCCACGTGAACCTGGATGGGAGAGATCGATGACGCGCTTTCGTGCCTGTGCGGGCCGGCTGGTACTGGCGCTGGCCGTAATCGGCCTGGCGACCCTTGCGGGATGCAGTTCCCACAATGTGCGCCCTGCCACGGTTGCGGCCGAGCAGGCGCAATACGATATGGTCCTGGTTGCGTACAAGGACGGCCAGTTCCAGCTCGATGGCGGCGTGCTGGCGGTCCCGGACCTCGAGGGGCATTTTGCCTACCTCGATAGCGCCGGGAAGCTGCCGCAGACGGTGCTGTTGCGGGACGGGACGGACTCGGTGGTGCGGTCGCCGCACTTGCGGGAGGTCGCGCGGTTGCAGGGCAAGTACGGCTTCAAGGCCTTTGTGGAGCACGATGGCGAGCTGAAACCGCTGACTCCAGAGGACGGCAAGTAATCGGGACGTGACGGCACAGACAGGGCAAGGAACGCTTCTGCACAGGGTGGTTGCGCAACTTCGGAGGCCGGCTGGCGCCGCGACCGCGGTGGCCGGATCGGCTTGGACACGCCCGCGGACACCGTTCCCCTATCGACTCACGACACGACTGTGACCCGCAAGACTCGCATCGGCATTCTGATACTGGCCCTGCTGTTCAGCGCAGCGGCCAGCGCAGGCCCCATCGACTGGCTGCGTTCCAAGCTCGCGCCGCCGGCGGCCAAGGACGCGCCCGTGCAAGTGATGGACGCCTACCAAGGCCCGGTGACAATGAAAACCGACGAGGCGGTCCACGTGCGCATCGACGCCAGCACGCCGACGGCCAAGCTCCCCGGCGGTACCAGCCATTACCGGCGTTTCATGCTGCCACGGGAGATTCCGCACGCAATGGTCCGCGTGCGGGTACTGACCCAGCGCCATGACGACAAGCCGCGCTTCACCGTGTTCGCGCCCAAGCTCTACGTGCTCGACGATGCCGGCGACATCCGCCGCGGCCTGCCGGTGGCGCCGCTCAACCTCAGCATCCGGCCGTTCCGCCCCGCGGAGCTGCAGGGTTGCCTGCGGGTGGACAACCTGCGCAGCTTCCTGGTCGGCGACAACCCCGGCGAGTTGGGCAAGATCTACGAATTCAACGCCCGCCCGGTCGGCGCCAGCGTTTCGAGCGACGGCTTCTACCGCGGCAGCCCCACGATGGACGTCTACCTGCCCTACGCCAAGACCGGCGAGATGGTCCTGCGCGTGATGTCGGTGGACGAGGACGCGCAGTGTAGTTGAGCGGGACGGGACTCGGTACGCGGGACCCGGGACCCGCAAGGCGCTGATTTGGCAATGCAGCGTTGATCAGGTGGCGCGGCCGCGTCGGCGCGCGGTGCTCGCTACTGGTCGCACGAGCACGCGTTGCTTCGGCGGCTCGTCGAAGCGGTAGGTTGGCGGTGAGCGAAGCGAACCCCAACATCGTCCGCAGCACCGGCTGGTCGCGCGTAGCGCGAAGCCGAGACCTCGTCTGGTCCGCGATCGTGGCTGGTTCGTCGTAATCGTCAAGAAGATTCCGGGTTCTGCCTTCGGCAGCCCCGGAATGACGGGGTGGTCCGGAATGACGGGTGGTGGTGGACGGCGCGCGGCCGCGGCGCCGAGGAAACCGACATCGTTCGATCCGCGCTTTGACGGGTCCCGGGTCCCGGGTCCCGGGTCCCGAGTCCCGAGTCCCGAGTCCTGAGTCCCGGCTTCTCAGGCGTACTCCACCGCCTCGATGGCGTAGCGGGCGCGGCCGCCGGGCCGCTCGACCTCCACTTCGTCGCCGGCGCGATGGCCGAGCAGGGCGCGGGCCAGCGGCGAGTCGATGCTGATGCGGCCGCTGGCCGGCTCGATTTCGTCCGGCCCCACCACCGTGTGGCGTTCGGTCCCGCCGCCCGCGGCGTCCGCCGGTTCGTCCGGCCCGGACAGTCGGCGCAGCGCCACCGTCGCGCCGAAGAACACCACGTCGCGCCGTGCGGGCGCCGCATCGAGCACCTTCAGCGTCGGGATGCGCCGCGACAGGTAGCGCACCCGCCGGTCCAGCTCGGCAAGCTGCTTCTTGCGGTAGATGTACTCGGCATTCTCGGAGCGATCGCCCTCGGCCGCCGCGGCCGACAGTGCCTGCACGATCTCCGGCCGCCGTGTGTTCCACAGCTCGTCCAGCTCCCGCTTCAGGCGCTCGAAGCCGGCGCGGGTGATGATCGCCGTCGACGGCGGGGCGGCAGGCCGCCAACGGGTCATGTGACCGGCTCTTTCAGCGTCTGCAGCAGCGCCGCGATGTCGCCTTGCTCGGCGCAATCCGGGAAGGCCGTGGCGAGCTTGCTGGCCAGCACGGCGGCTTCCGCCCGCCGCGCCGGATCGCCGGCCAGCAGCCGGGCCGCCATCAGGCCGTAGCGCGGCGCCGCCGGCGCGCGCGGCCAGCTGTTGGGGTAGCCGCGCGCCAGGTGCAGCGCCAGTTGCCGCATGCCGGCGCGTTCGGCGGCCTCGGCCAGCGTGCCGGCAAGCTCCGGGTCACCGGGCATGAAGTGCCTGTCCAGCGCCACGCATTCCTGCGCCACGCCCAGCGCGCGCCGCGTCTCCTCGCGCTGCAGCAGCGCCGAGAGGCAGGTGTCGGCATGGGCCAGCAGCGCTGCCTGGTCCTGCTGCGCGCGCAGCAGGCGCCGGTACGCCATGTGCAGGGACGGCTCGGCGCTGCGGGCATCGAGCCGGTCGCGCAGCAGCTCGACCGCCGCGTCGGTATGGCTTGCCTCCTGCAGCGCCGTGACCCGCGCCAGCAGCGCCTCGTCACCGCCCTGGCCACCGGCGCCGGCCAGCACCGGCGCCTCCGGCTGCAGCCCCAGCGCCTCGTGGTGGCGGTGCACCAGCACACCCATCAGGTGGAAACAGAGGAACACCGAGTACGTCGACACCAGCGCCGCCAGCGGTACCGCCAGCAGCGGCGGCAGCCAGGCGCCGATCAGGCTGCCGGCATAGGCCTGCAGCAGCCAGGCCAGCAGCAGCGTGGCGGCAAGCAGCAGGTAGGGGGCACCGATGCGCGCCATGCACTCGATCCACAGCGCCGGATTCATGGCCTGCTTCAGGTCGTCGCCAAAGGCCAGCGGCATGATGATCGCCGGCAGCAGGCAGGCCAGCGTGATGCCGAGCGCGAGTGTCGCTCCGCCGCCGAGGAACAGTCGCGTCGCAACCAGCAGCAGCATGGCCAGCAGCACGACCTTGACGATGGCCCAGCCGCTGTCGCGATCCTCGTCCATCGGCTCTGGCGGCTCGGCATAGCCATTGGCGGTGTGGCGCAGGCAGGTCGCGGCGTAGACGAAGGTCATCGCCCAGACCACCAGGACCAGCACCCAGCCGATCAGCGGTGCCAGTGCCGCGACGTGGGCCACGGACAGGCCGATCAGCGTGTAGAGCGAGGCGTCGCGGAGCGGGTAGGCGAGGCCGGCCAGCAGGCGCGGGCCAAGGGGAGCGTGTGGATCGACCAGGGCGATGCGCGGCATGGTTCGGTCAACGATGGCTGTTGGCGACCACGCCCGGCGCGCGCGCGGCAGGCGTCACGCCGCCCGCGCCAGCGCGGCCAGTGAATATCGTTGCGCCGTGCGCCATGGCAGCCATCCTCCCGTTGCCGTTTCCAATGCGTGCGCGGCATCGCCGGCGCAATCCGATTGTACGGGCGCCGGCGGGGCGGGTGAAGGTGGCGTTTTGGTGCGTTCCGCGAGAGCGCGGCTGCGACACGCGGGCCGCTGGGCCTCGGCTCAGGCCGCGCGGCCGGCTTCTTCCTGTTTCTCGACCACGGCGGGCGCCGACTGCTTCAGCAGGCGCAGGATGCCGAGGATGCGGCGGTGCACGTTCTGCGGCTCGCTGAAGCTGGCGTCGCGGGTCTCGTGGAAAGCCACCGCCAGCCACAGGGCGATGCCGCGCAGGCGCACCTGCAGGTTGTCCGACCTGGCGCGGGCGAAGCCGATGTCGGTGCCGCTGCCCCAGGCGCGGTAGCGCTGCTCTGGCGGCGTGGCGTAGAGGTGCGGGAATTCGCATTGAGCCGCCAGCTCCAGCTCGCGCAGCGTCAGCCCGGTGAGGCGGGCGCGAGTGGCTGGATTGAGGCTGTTGATGGCGCGCTCGACTTCGGCGAGTTGGCGGCCGAGCTGCACCGAACGACTAAGGGCGATGATGCGGGTAATGAGTCGCACTCGTTCCGCCATGACAGGGTCCCACGCGAGCGCCAAGCGAATGGCAGGTGGATGAAGTATAGCCACGGGGCCGGCCGCGATCGTCCACTGGGTCACAAATGCATGATCATCCGCTGCTCCCGGAGGATCAGCCACCCGCCAGGCGACCCAGCCGCCGCCCCAGGCGCACCGGCGCGTCCTCGTGCAGCCCCTCGCGCAGGCGCGAGCCAGCTGGCAGCAGGACGATCACCGTCGAGCCCATGTTGAAACGCGCCATCTCCTCCAGCCGGCCCAGCCGCTGGTCGGCGTCGCGGTAATCGCGGCGCTGGATGCGCCGTGCGTAGGGCGGGATCTCCTCGCCGCGCCAGACGGTCTGCACGCCCGACACCAGCATCGCGCCGACCATCACCACGGCGAAGGGGCCGTGCTCGCCCTGGAAGTGGCAGACCAGCCGCTCGTTGCGCGCGAAAACCCGCGGCACGCCGCGCACCGCGAATGGCGCCACGCTGAAGATGCGGCCGGGTACGTGCGCGGTGGACAACAGCCGGCCGGCCAGCGGCATGTGCACGCGGTGGTAGTCGCGCGGCGACAGGTAGATGGTGACGAAGCAGCCCGCGTGGTAGGCGCGCGCAGCCTCGTCGTCGGCAAACAACTCGGCGACGCTGTAGTCGTGCGCCTTCGCCTGGATGATGCGGCCGGCGGCGATCGGACCGGCCTGGCTGACGGCGCCATCGGCGGGGCAGAGCACGCTGCGTGGATCCTCGTCCTCGGCCGGCCGCGCGCCGGCGCGCAGCGCGCGGGTAAAGAAGGCGTTGAAGCTGGCATAGGCATGCGCGTCCGGTTGGGCGGCCTCGCCCATGTCGACGTCGTAGCTGCGTACCACGCGGTCGATCAATGCGTTCTTCCACGGCCGCCAGGTCCAGCGCGTGGCGCGGCGTACCAGCCATGACAACAGGCGGTGCGGCAACAGGTGCTGGAGCAGGACCGCGGGCGTCATCGCCTGGCCATGCCCCGCAGGTGGACGCCGGCGGCACGCGAGACGGTGCGACGCCATGGCCTCACTTGCGCCGAAACTCGCTGCTGTAAACCAGGCCATGCTCGCCAACCCGCAACTCGGCCGACAGCGACTTCAGGTCGTGGAACTGCGCGATCTGCGCCGCCATCGCCGACTGCCGGTCGCGCTGCAGCCGGGCCAGGGCCTGCACCTTCGGATCGCCGGATTGGGCCAGCGTCTTCGCTGCCGCCTGCTGCCGGCGGGCTTGCTGCTGCAGCACCCGCTGCATCAGGTCGACGTAAAAGCTTCCGTCGATGCGCACGCGCGCCAGCGAGCCTGGCGCGTTGCCCGGGTTTTCAAGGAGCGCGGCCAGCGCATCGGCTTCCCCGCCGCCGATCGCCAGGCCCAGCGCGTGCTCGTTCAGGGCCAGCGCCGTCGGCGGGAACATGCCCGCGGACGATGCGGCGGTGGCCGGCAAGGCAACCGGCGTGCCGTCGGCCTTCGGCTGCACGCCGGCGAGCGGCGGCAGCCACTGGGCCAGCGTGGCCAGCAGTGCCTCGGGGTTGCTGCTTGCCAGCAGCAGCCGTCCGCGTATCGTCAGCGGATGTTTGCCGCCGATGTCGACGGCGTCCAGCGCGATGCGCAGGCCGAGCAGATCGGTCCAGGGCGGCAGCGACGCGGGCAGGCTGCGCAGGCGGGCGAAGCCGCCGTTGATGACAGCGAGTTCCATGCAGCTGAAGGGCTTGGCGGCGACTGCCGCCGCCTGGGTGTGCAGGAACTGCGCGATCGCCTGCAGCGGCAACGCCACGGCAAGGTCGAGGGGCGCGCTGGCACTGCCGCCCAGGCCGGCTACCGGCGCCGATGCCTGTGCGATGGCCTCGACGATGTCCGGCGCCAGCCTGAGGTCGGTGCGGGCGGCCACGTGCTGGTCGTCGATCGCGGTGAGGCCAACGCTGAGCATGGGCACGCGCGCCGCAATGCGGTCCAGGTCGGCGCGGCAGTTGCTCGGCAGCAGGCGCAGGCGCGCGCCGTTGGTCGCGGCCTTCATTACCGGCTGGTTTTCGGTCAGCAGCGCTGGCAACCGGGTGGTATCGAGATAGGCAATGATGCCGGGGAGGTAGTCGTCGGCCTTGGCGAGGTCGGCCAGCGTGCCGGCCTCGGCCACGCTGTGCTCCGGTCGGTCGAAGCCCAGCGCGCCGCGCAGCAGCGAGGCATCCCCAGCGGACGGCAGCAGCGCCAGCACCGCCTGGTCATGCTGGACGGCCAGCGCGAGCTGCAACGGTCCGAAATCCATGTGGCGGTATGCCTTGTCGCCGAGCTTTGCCTGCACCAGCGGCGCGCCGGCGGCCTGCTGCAGGCGCTGTACGAAGGCGTCGAAGCGAGCCTTGTCACCAAGTTGCGCGCGAACGACGGGGCTGAGGCCGACCGCATAGACGGCGAACAGGCCGCGCGGGTTGATGCCTGCATCCTTCGCCAGCTGCTGCACGCTGCCGACATGGTGGATTTCATCCGACAGCGCGCGCGCCAGCGCGGCCAGCTTCGGCTTGTCGGCCAGCACCGCGGCCAGGTCATCGAGCTGGGCGGCGTAGCCGGGCAACTGCCGGTTGACCGGCTCCAGCAGTGCCTGCTCGCTGTCTGCGTCCAGCGGTTGCAGGTTGGCAGCCAGGAAGGGCGTTTGCGCCGGCACCCAGTCCAGCGGCTCCGAACCGCGTCGGCTGCCACAGGCGGCGAGCGCCAGGCTTGCCATTGCAAGCAGCATGAAGCCGCGCATCCTGTGCATGATGATTTCCCGCAAGCCCGTGATGGCGCCGATTATCGCATGCGCCAGCGGCCGCACGGATATACTGGCCGCTTGTCTCCAGCGACCACCGCCGTGACCGCCGAACTTGCCAGCATCATCGACTTCATCCGCTACGGCGCCAGCCGCTTTTCCGCCGCGGGCCTGACCTTCGGCCACAGCCACGACAACCCGATCGACGAGGCGACGCACCTGGTGCTGGCGGCGCTGCACCTGCCGCCGGACCTGCCGCCGGCTTACGGTGCCGGGCGGCTGGTGGCGGAGGAGCGCGAGCGCGTGCTGGCGCTGATCGAGCGGCGCGTGAGCGAGCGCCTGCCGGTGGCCTATCTCGTGGGCGAAACCTGGTTTGCCGGCATGAAGTTCAAGAGCGACCAGCGCGCGCTGGTGCCGCGCTCGCCGATCGCCGAGCTGATCGAGTCCGGCTTTTCGCCGTGGCTGGACCAGCGTCCGGTGCAGCACGCGCTGGACCTGTGCACCGGCTCGGGCTGCATCGGCATCGCGATGGCCGAATACCAGCCTGGCTGGCAGGTCGACATCGCCGACATCAGCGACGATGCGCTGGCACTGGCGCGCGAGAACATCGCGCTGCACCAGCTGGGGGACCGCGTGCGCGCCGTGCGCTCGGACCTGTTCGACGCCGTCGGCGCGGTGCGCTACGACTTGATCGTATCCAATCCCCCCTACGTCACCGATGACGAATACGCGGCGCTGCCGGGCGAATACGCACACGAGCCGCGGCTCGGCCTCACCTCGGGCGCCGACGGACTCGACATTTGCCTGCGCATCCTGGCGCAAGCCGCCGATCATCTTGCCGAGGATGGCTTGCTGATCGTCGAAGTCGGCGAGAGCGAGCGCGCCCTGACGGCGCTGCTGCCGCGCGTGCCCTTCGTCTGGATCGAGTTCAAGGTCGGGCCCATGGGCGTCTTCGCCCTCGAGCGCCGCGACCTCGTCGAGCATGCGGATGTGGTGTCGGCTGCATTGGCTGCGCGTGCGCAATGACGATCGTGGCTGCGGTGACTTCTCGCCGGGGACCGGGGACCGGGGACCAGGGACCGGGGACCAGGTCGGCGCTGCTGGCTCTGCAGCGAACTGCCGCTTCGGCGCTCCGATAAGATGCGCTTGCACGCGGAAGCTGGGGCCCGTGGCTTTTCCGGTCCCCGGTCCCCGGTCCCCGGTCCCCGCCAAACAACGCCCGATTCGCCAAACCAACCCCACCCATGAACACCTTCGGCACTCTGCTCCGTGTCACCACCTTCGGCGAAAGCCACGGGCCGGCGATTGGCTGCGTCATCGACGGCTGTCCGCCGGGGCTGGCGATCGCGCCGCAGGACTTTCGCCGCGATCTCGAGCGCCGCAGCACCGGGCGCAGCCGCCACACCTCCCAGCGCCACGAGGCCGACGAGGTGGAGATCCTTTCCGGCGTCTACGAGGGCCGCACCACCGGCACGCCCATCGCGCTGTTGATCCGCAATACCGACGCGCGCTCGAAGGACTACGCGGCCATCGCCGACAGCTTTCGGCCCGGCCACGCCGACTACACCTACTGGCAGAAGTACGGCATCCGCGACCCGCGCGGTGGCGGCCGCGCCTCGGCGCGCGAAACCACGATGCGGGTGGCCGCAGGCGTGCTGGCAAAAAAGTGGCTGGCGGAGCGCCACGGCGTGCGTGTGCGCGGCTACCTGGCGCAGCTCGGTGACATCGTGCCCGGCGGTTTTGACTGGGACGCGGTCGAGGACAACGCCTTCTTCTGGCCTCATGCGGCCCAGCTGCCGCAGCTCGAGGAGGCATTGGACGCGCTGCGCAAGGCGCGCGATTCGGTCGGCGCGCGCGTCAGCGTGGTCGCCGAGGGCCTGCCGCCGGGTTGGGGCCAGCCGGTCTACGGCAAGCTGGACGGCGAGCTGGCGGCGGCGTTGATGTCGATCAACGCGGTCAAGGGCGTGGAGATCGGCGACGGCTTCGGCGTGGTGGCGCAGCATGGCAGCACGCACCGCGACGAGCTGACGCCGGCGGGCTTCGGCGCCAACCACGCCGGCGGAGTGCTGGGCGGGATATCCAGCGGCCAGCCGCTGGTCGCGTCGATCGCGCTGAAGCCCACGTCGAGCATCGCCACCCCCGCGCGCAGCCTCAACCTGGCGGGTGAGCCGGTCCAGGTGGTGACCAAGGGCCGCCACGACCCCTGCGTCGGGATCCGCGCCACGCCCATCGCAGAGGCCATGGTGGCGCTGGTGCTGATGGACCTGGCCCTGCGCCACCGCGCGCAATGCGGCGACGTCGGCCCCGTCAGTCCGCGCATCCCCACCTGAAGGTTTTCGTTCGTCGCGCGATCTCCCACGTTGCCCCGTTATGCTTTGCGGGTCCCGGGTCCCGGGTCCCGGGTCCCGGGTCCCGGGTCCCGGGTCCGTGCGCCATCTCAACAGCAAATTCGAAACCTTATTCCGCCATGCGCAAGCAAGCTCCATACACCGTCGCCGTCGTCGGCGCCACCGGCACCGTCGGCGCAGCCTTGCTCGAGATCCTGGCCGAGCGCGACTTCCCGGTGGCCGAGCTGCGGCCGCTGGCCAGCGCACGCTCGGCCGGCGAACGCGTCGACTTCCGCGGCCAGTCGCTGGTGGTCCGCGATGTGGCCGGCTGCGACTTCGCCGGCGTCGACATCGCCTTCTTTTCCGCCGGCGGCGCGGTCAGCCGTGAGCACGTGCCGCGGGCGGTTGCGGCCGGCGCGGTGGTGATCGACAACACCGCCGAGTTCCGCCGCGAGGACGATGTGCCGCTGGTGGTGGCGGAGGTCAACCCGGAGGCCATCGCGCAGTACGCGAAGCGGCGGATCATCGCCAACCCCAACTGCTCGACCATGCAGATGCTGGTGGCGCTGGCGCCTATCCACCGCGCCGTCGGCATCGACCGAATCAATGTCGCCACGTACCAGTCGGTGTCGGGTGCCGGGCGCTCGGGCATGCAGGAGCTGGGCCGGCAGACTGCGGCGCTGCTGAGCTTCCAGCAGCCGGCGGTGGAGACGTTTCCGGCCCGGATTGCCTTCAACGTCATTCCGCAGGGTGGCGACTTCACGGACAACGGTTACACCACCGAGGAAATGAAGCTGGTCTGGGAGACGCGCAAGATCCTCGGCGACGAAAGTATCCAGGTGAATCCGACCTGCGTTCGCGTGCCCGTCTTCTACGGCCATTCCGAGGCGGTGCACATCGAGACGCGCGAGCGGATCACGGCCGCGGCGGCCCGCAAGCTGCTGCGCGCGGCGCCGGGCGTCGAGGTGCTCGACCGACGGGTCGCGGGCGGCTACCCCACGGCCGCCGGGCAGGCGGCGGGACAGGATGCGGTCTTCGTCGGCCGCATCCGCGAGGACATTTCGCACCCGCGCGGGCTCGACATGTGGATCGTCGCCGACAACATCCGCAAGGGCGCCGCACTCAATGCGGTGCAGCTGGCCGAATTGCTGGTGGCCTTGCCGACCGGCGCCAACTAGCCGGGCCCGCAGCCGCCTGCGGCGAAAACGTATTTGTGACGTGATGTTATCTTTGTGTTATAAGGCCAATTCGAGGGGCGCCGGCGGGATGCGGCGGCCTTTCCCAACAGGTTTCCGGGGCGCGTAAATGAAAGTAACCAACAAGCTGGCAATGGCATTGGCGCTCGCCCTGGCAAGCAGCAGCGCGCTGGCGCTGGGCCTCGGGCCAATCCGGGTGAAGTCGGCGCTCAACGAGCCGTTGCGTGCGGAAATCCCGATCACCGCGGCCACGCCCGAGGAGCTGGCCGGGCTGAAGGTCAGCCTGGCCTCCAGCGCCGCCTTCGAGCGGCTCGGGCTGGACCGGTCGCAGTTCACCGTGCCGCTCGAGTTCAAGGTGGTGAAGAAGCCCGACGGCAAGACCGTGATCGCGGTGACCACCGAACAGCCGGTCTCCGACCCCGCGCTGGATTTCCTGATCGCGGTGAACTGGCCGCAGGGCCGGTTGCTGCGAGAGTACGCGGTGCTGCTGGATCCGCCGAACCTCGCGCCCAGCGTCGCCGCCGCGCCCAGCCAGCCCGAGGCGCAGCCGACCACCGGCAACACCAGGGCTGCCAAGCGGCCTGCGGCCGCGCCACGCGGCGCCAGCACCGCGCCGCTGGCACCCACGCCGACCCGCGCGCCCACCGGGACCGCCACCCAAGCCGGCAGCGTCCGGGTGCAGCGTGGCGACACCTTGTGGGAGATCGCGCACACGCACGCGCCCGCCGGCATCGGTGTCGACCGGATGATGGAAGCCCTGCGGCGTGGCAACCCGGACGCCTTTTATCAAGACAACATCAACGCCCTGAAGAGCGGTGCGGTGCTGCGCATCCCCGATCGTGAAGCGCTGGCGGCCATCGACCCCGCCGCGGCGCGTGCCTCGGTGCACGCGCAGAACGAGCGCTGGGCGAACGTGCAGGCGAGCGCGCCGATGCGCGTCAGCCGTGCGGGCGGGCGGCCGGTGCCGGCCGTGCCCGGTGGTGATGCCGCCGCCAGCGACGCGCACCTGGCACTGGTGCCGCCAAGCCAGGGCGGCGACTCCGCGACGAGCCGCGCCGGTGTTCGCGGTGGCAGCGGCGACGTCAACGTGAAGTCGCTGAGGCAGGAGCTGGCGAACACGAAGAACGCCTTGACCAGTGCCCAGAAGCAGAGTGACGAGCTGCAGGACCGGGTAAAGGACCTGCAGGACATCAACAGCAAGAACAGCCGCCTCATCAGCCTGAAGAACGACCAGATCGCCGAGTTGCAGCGCAAGCTCGCCGAGGCCCGGGCGGCGGCGGGGCAGGCGGCGCCCGCGGCGGGCGCGAGCGTCGCCAGCGCGGCGCCGGCGACGGCTGCCAGTGCCAACACGCCCAGTGCCGCACCGGCTGGCAGCGCCAGCGTCCGCGACACCATCTTCGGCAGCGAGTCCGGCGCCAGCGCCGCTGCACCGGCCGCGGCCGGCAGCCTCGCTGCCATGCCGGCGGCTTCGGTGGCGAGTCCCGCGACCGCCGGCACCGCCGGCGCTGCCCTGGCGCAAACGCCTGCGGCTGCGGCGACGGCGGCGACCGAG
The DNA here is from genome assembly GCA_035699085.1 of Rhodanobacteraceae bacterium. Classification (GTDB taxonomy): domain Bacteria; phylum Pseudomonadota; class Gammaproteobacteria; order Xanthomonadales; family Rhodanobacteraceae; genus DASSBG01. The sequence continues at coordinate 63,032 of DASSBG010000039.1, read as the reverse complement.
GCCAGCGAGCCGGTCGCACCGGTGGCGACCACGCCGAGCGAGTCGCTCAACCAGCCCTGGTACATGCAGAACTGGGTGAAGTGGCTGATTGGACTGCTGATCGTGGCGCTGATCGCCCTTGGCCTGATGAAATCGCGGCGCAAGCCGGGGCCGGTGCTGGTCGACGACGAGCCGCCGGTGGACGCCGCGGTTGGCGCCCCGGCCGCCCTTGGTGCCGAGGACGAGGAAGACGCGCTGATTGCCGAGCTCGAGCAGCGACCCGACGACCTCGCCACGCACCTGGAACTGGCCAGCCTGTATTACGCCCAGCGCGAGCCGCAGAAGTTCGAGGCCGAGGCCGAGGCGATGTACGCACACGTCGACAACCCGCAGGTCGAGGAGTGGCAGCAGGTCGTGGCGATGGGCGAGGAGCTGTGCCCGGATTCGCCGCTGTTTGCCGGCCTCGCCGGCGCCGCTCAGGGTCACGAGGACATCGATACTGACGAGGACATCGCCGTCTCGGATACCGGTGGCCCCACAGGCGAGGAGCCGGACCTGCCGTTCCACCCTGCCGCGCCGGATGCCCCTGACGTCGAGACCACCGCCTCGGCGGCGGAGGACGATGGCTATTCCTTCGACTTCAACCTGACGCCCGGCAGCGCCTCCGCCGATGCCGGCCAGGGCGAGCCGAGCGCGCCGGGCGAGGCGGCCGACGAGGCGGCACCGGGCGGCAGCGAGCCGCAGGCGCTGGACGAGGAGAGCGTCGACTCCGGCTTCGGCATCGCCAGCACGCCGGCCGCGGACGAGGCCGACAGCGGCTTTGGTGGTGGCGACGAAGCGGCCGACCACGGTTTCAGCGACGATCCGGTGGACACCAAGCTTGACCTGGCGCGCGCCTACCAGGACATGGGCGACGCCGAAGGCGCTCGCGCCATGCTCGACGAGGTGCTGCAGGAAGGCAACGAGGCGCAGAAGGACACGGCCCGCAAGCTGCTGGACGAGCTGGGCTGACGCGCCTGGCGGCGTCGATCTCCGGTCCGTGCCGGGTTGCGCGCTTGCGGCGCTGACCCGGCCTGCGGGACTGCGCCGTCCCTTCCGCGCCACCCCACGGCACGACCATGCGCATCGCTCTCGGCATCGAATACGACGGCACCGACTTTTTCGGCTGGCAGCGCCTCAGCCGCGGGCCGAGCGTGCAGCGCGTGGTCGAGCAGGCGCTGTCGAAGGTTGCCGCGCACGAGGTGCTGGTGGTCTGCGCCGGCCGCACCGACGCCGGCGTGCACGCGCGCTGCCAGGTGGTGCACTTCGAGAGCGCCGCACCGCGTGACCAGCGCGCCTGGGTGCTCGGCTGCAACTCGCTGTTGCCGGCGAGCGTTGCGGTGCGCTGGGCGCAGCCGGTGGACGAGGAGTTCAGCGCGCGCTTCTCGGCGCGCGCGCGGCGCTACCGCTACACCATACTCAACCGGCCGGTGCGCGCGGCGCTGGACGCGCGCTTCGTCACCTGGGTTCGCCGGCCACTGGATGCCGGCCGCATGCAGGCCGCGGCGCAGGCGCTGCTTGGCGAGCATGATTTCACCTCGTTTCGCGCGCTGTCGTGCCAGGCGCCGCACGCGCGCCGCAGCGTCAACGCCATCGACGTGCGCCGCGATGGCGAACGGGTGACGGTGGAGATCGAGGCCAACGCCTTTCTCCACCACATGGTGCGCAACATCGTCGGCTCGCTGCTGCCGATCGGCCATGGCGAGCACGAGGTCGGCTGGCTGGGCGAACTGCTGGCGGGCCGTGACCGCGCCGCGGCCGGGCCCACCGCGCCGGCCAGCGGCCTGTTGTTTATCGGCCCGCGCTACGAGCCGCGCTGGGGCCTGCCCGGCGAGGTGACGCTGTGAGCGCGCGAACCCGCATCAAGATCTGCGGCGTTACCCAGGCTGAAGACCTGAGGCTGGCGGCGCGCCTCGGCGTCGACGCCATTGGCATGGTGTTCGCGCGGCGCAGCTCGCGCCGCCTGGAGCTGGCGCAGGCCGTTGCGTTGCGCGCCGCGCTGCCGCCGTATGTGACGCTGGTGGCGCTGTTCATGGACGATGCCGCCGAGCGTGTACGCGAGGTTGAGCAGGCGCTGCGGCCGGACCTGCTGCAATTCCACGGCGGCGAAGAGGCCGCCTTCTGCGCCGCTTTTGATACGCCCTATGTCAAGGCGCTGCCGATGGGCTCGACCGCCGACGTCGCGGCCGCGGTCGCCGCGCATCCGCGTGCTGCCGGCTTCCTGCTCGACAGCCACGCCGCCGGCCAGCCCGGCGGCAGCGGCCGGCGCTTCGACTGGTCGCGTGTGCCGGCCAACCTCGACCGGCCGCTGATCGTTGCCGGCGGCCTGGATGCCGCCAACGTCGGCGAGGCCATCCGCCGCACGCGGCCCTGGGCGGTCGATGTCTCCAGCGGCGTCGAGTCAGCCCCCGGCATCAAGGATGCTGGCAAAATGGCCGACTTCATCGCCGCCGTCCACGCCGCCGACACCGCATGAAATCCATCGACGACTACCACGCATTTCCCGACGCGCGCGGCCGCTTTGGCGACTACGGCGGCGTGTACGTGGCCGAGACGCTGATGGCGCCGCTGGCCGCGCTGACGGAGGCGTACCTGCGCCTGCGCGATGACGACGCCTTCGTCGCCGAACTGGAGCGCGACCTGCGCCATTACGTCGGTCGGCCCAGCCCGATCTACCACGCCGAGCGGCTCAGCCGCGAGGTCGGCGGCGCGCGCATCCTGCTGAAGCGCGAGGACCTCAACCACACCGGCGCGCACAAGATCAACAACACGGTCGGCCAGGTGCTGGTGGCGCGCCACATGGGCAAGCGCCGCATCATCGCCGAGACCGGCGCCGGCCAGCACGGCGTCGCCACCGCCACGGTCTGCGCGCGCATGGGCCTGGAGTGCGTGGTCTACATGGGCGCGGTCGACATCGAGCGCCAGAAGATCAACGTCTACCGCATGCAGCTGCTCGGCGCCACGGTGGTGCCGGTGACCTCAGGCTCGAAGACGCTGAAGGACGCGCTCAACGAAGCCTTGCGCGACTGGGTCACCAACGTCGCCGACACCTTCTACATCATCGGTACCGTCGCCGGTCCGCACCCGTACCCGATGATGGTGCGCGACTTCAACGCCGTGGTCGGTCGTGAGGCGCGCGCGCAGGTGCTGGAGGAATACGGCCGGTTGCCGGACGTCATCACCGCCTGCGTCGGCGGTGGCTCGAATGCCATCGGCCTGTTCCATGCATTCCTCAACGACCGCGGCGTGCGCCTGGTCGGCGCCGAGGCGGCGGGCGAGGGCATCGCCACCGGCCATCACGCGGCTTCGCTGGCCGCCGGCCGGCCCGGCGTCCTGCACGGCAACCGCACCTACGTGCTTTGCGACGACGACGGCCAGATCACCGAGACGCATTCCATCTCCGCCGGCCTCGACTACCCCGGCGTCGGGCCCGAGCACGCCTTCCTCAAGGACACCGGCCGCGCCGAATATGTCGGCGTCAGCGACGACGAGGCGATGGAGGCCTTCCATCGCCTGTGCCGCGTCGAGGGCATCGTGCCGGCGCTCGAATCCAGCCACGCCGTCGCCCAGGCCATCAAGCTGGCGCGCGAGCTGCCGCCCGACCGCATCGTGCTGTGCAACCTGTCGGGGCGCGGGGACAAGGATGTGCATACGGTCGCGCAGCGTGAGGGGCTGGTCCTGTGATCGTTGAGCGGGCAAGCCAGAGGCGCGGGACCCGGGACCCGGGACCCGGGACCCGAAGATCGGCGGTTGTGTGGGGATCGAGACATTGCCGCTGTCTAACCGCCGCTGACGGGGCATCGTCGGGTCGCGCCCTACGCGCTGGGTGCAGCGGAACCGCTTTTGGCGGTGGGATGTGCGAAGCGGAAGGGCCGGCATCTGCAGCGAACATTGGCCGGACCCGGGGGCCGGAGCAGCCATGAGCTGTCGCTGCGTCCATGCTTCCCGTGGTCGTGTTTGTGCCGGGCATCGTCGCGCGGGATTACGCGCCATCCGGTCGCGTCATACCCGCTTTTACCGGGTCCCGGGTCCCGGGTCCCGGGTCCCGTTCCCCCACGTGCGGGCCCGCGAGCAATGAGCAACCGCATCGACCAGCGCTTCGCCGAGCTCAAGGCTGCCGGGCGGACCGGGCTGATCCCGTTCGTCACGGCGGGCGATCCGGCGCCGGAGGCGGTGGTGGCCTTGCTGCACGCGCTGGTGGAGGCGGGTGCCGACGTGATCGAGCTGGGCGTGCCGTTTTCCGACCCGATGGCCGATGGGCCGAGCATCCAGCACGCCAACGAGCGCGCGCTGAAATGCGGCGTCGGCCTGGACGACATCCTGCGCTGGGTCCGCAGCTTCCGTGAAGACGACGCCCGCACCCCGATCGTGCTGATGGGTTACCTCAACCCGATCGAGATCCACGGCCGCGAGCGTTTTGCACGCGAGGCGGTGGAAGCCGGCGTTGACGGCGTGCTGCTGGTCGACTGCCCTGTCGAGGAGGCGGACACGGCGGCGCCGCTGCGCGAGGCTGGCTTGCGCCAGATCTGGCTGGCTGCGCCCACCACCGATCCCGCACGTTTGGCGCGGCTGTGCGAGGCCGCCGAGGGCTTCCTGTACTATGTGTCGTTTGCCGGCATCACCGGTGCGGCGCGGCTCTCCACCGCCGATATTGCCGCCCGGGTGGCGCAGGTGCGGGCGCAGTCGCGGGCGCCGGTGGCGGTCGGCTTCGGTGTGCGCGACGCGGCCCAGGCCGTGGCCATCGCCGGTTTTGCCGACGCCGTGGTCATCGGCAGCGCGCTGGTCGAGGCGCTGGCTGGCGCCGGCGACGCGGCGGCGGTCGCGGAGCGGGCCAGGGCGTTCCTGGGGCCGATCCGCGCCGCGCTGGACAAGGCCGGCGGCTGATGCTGCCTGCCGGGCGCCGCACTCGCCCGCGCGCGCGGTTTCTGGCAAGGTTTGCCGACGAGTGCGCCGCGCGCTGAGTGCGCAGTGGCGCCGGAACGAGGTCGAACGATGAACTGGCTGCAAAAGCTGATGTCGCCGAAAGCCCGCACGCCGGGCAACTCCCAGGGCCGCGGCAAGGTGCCGGAGGGCGTGTGGGAGAAGTGCGCCGGCTGCGGCGCGATGCTTTACCGGCCGGAGTTGGCGCGCAACCTGATGGTCTGCCCCAAGTGCGGCCACCACCACCCGATCGCGGCGCGCGAGCGGCTGGAGGAGTTGTTCGACGCCGGCAGCACCGAGGAGCTGTGGCCGACGATGGAGTCGGTCGACCCGCTGAAGTTCAAGGACTCCAAGAAGTACAAGGACCGCCTGGCGGCGGCGCAGAAGAAGACCGGCGAGACCGATGCGCTGCTGGCGATGCGCGGCACGCTGAAGTCGCTGCCGCTGGTGGCGGTGGCGTTCGAGTTCGCCTTCATGGGCGGCTCGATGGGGTCGGTGGTGGGCGAGAAGTTCACCCGCGCCGCCGAGCGCGCTCTGGAGGAGCGCAGCGGCCTGGTCTGCTTCTCGGCCACCGGCGGCGCGCGCATGCAGGAGGGCCTGCTGTCGCTGATGCAGATGGCCAAGACCTCGGCTGCGCTGGCGCGCATGCGCGACGCGGGCGTGCCCTACATTTCGGTGCTGACGCACCCGACGACCGGCGGCGTGTCGGCCAGCTTTGCCATGCTTGGCGACATCAACATCGGCGAGCCGCGCGCGCTGATCGGCTTCGCCGGGCCGCGGGTGATCGCGCAGACCGTGCGCGAGACGCTGCCCGAAGGCTTCCAGCGTTCGGAGTTCCTGCTGGCCCACGGCGCCATCGACATGATCGTCGACCGGCGCGAGATGCGGAACAGCCTCGCCGACCTGTTCGCGATCCTCTCGCGCCAGCCCAGCGCCGCCTGAGGCGCGCCGCGGCGTGCTCTACCTCGCCTCGCGTTCGCCGCGGCGCCGCCAGCTGCTGGCCCAGCTCGGCGTGCCGTTCGAGCCGCTCGACATCGAGGTGCCCGAGCAGCGCGCCGCCGGCGAGGGCGCGGCGCAGTACGTCGAGCGCGTGGCCCGCGACAAGGCGCTGGCCGGGCGCGCGCAAGCGCGCGTCGCGCAAGGCGACTGGGTGCTGGCCGCCGACACCGAGGTGATCCTCGGCGACGAGGTCTTCGGCAAGCCCGCCGACGCGGCGGCGGCCGCCGCGATGTTGCGCCGGCTGGCCGGCCGAGAGCACGTGGTGGTCAGCGCGGTCTGGCTGGTCGGCGCGGCGGGCGAGCACCACGCGCTGGTGACCAGCACCGTCTGCTTTGGCCCGCTGGACGAGCCCGACATCGCGGCCTACGTCGCCACCGGCGAATGCTTCGGCAAGGCCGGCGGTTACGCCATCCAGGGCCGCGGCGCCACCCTGGTGCGCCACCTCGAGGGCAGCTGGTCCGGCGTCGTTGGCCTGCCGCTGTACGAAACCGCCGCCCTGCTGCGCGCCGCCGGCCTGGCGCAGTAGCCGGGATTCGGGATTCGAGATTGGTGAAAAGCGCGGGCCGCCCGCCAACCCGAAATCGTGCGCGATCGATTTTGCAGCTTGGCGGTGAGCCGAAGGCGAACCCCGACACCGGGAATGGGGAATCGGGAATGGGGAATCGGGAATGGGAACCGGGAATGGGACGAGCAACGGCGACCGGTCGTTGTTGACGCGGCGAGCGCAGGCATGGTGTGTTGGGGTTCGCTTCGCTCACGCGGTGCTCCGCTTCGCTGCGCGGGAATGGGGAATGGAGAATCGGGAATAGGAAAGCCGCGGGCCGGTGCGGTCTGGCGCTGCGGGTCGCCGCCAGTGACGATGGTCGCTGCGCCGTTGCGGTTGCCCGGGTCCCGAGTCCCGAGTCCCGAGCTTGCCGGCATTAACCCCGACCCGGCTACAGTTGGCAGTTTCAGGTCGCGCGGGCCGCCCCCGAGCCTTGCGCAGGCAGCCTTGTCGCTATGATGCGGGCTGACTACGTGCCACCGCGGTGGCGCATGCCCAGCCTTCCCAGCCCAGCCCGGACAGCCAGCCATGAGCGAGGAGATCCTGATCAACGTCACGACGCACGAGAGTCGCGTGGCGGTGGTCGAGGGCGGCATGCTGCAGGAGGTGCAGGTCGAGCGGGTGCTCAAGCGCGGCTACGTCGGCAACATCTACAAGGGCCGCGTGACGCGCGTGATGCCGGGCATGGAGGCGGCCTTCGTCGACGCCGGCCTGGATCGCGCCGGCTTCCTGCACGGCGGTGACATCATGCCGGCCGAGCCGCTGGCGATGGTCGATGGCGAGGCGCCCGCACAGGAGCCGCCGATCAACGCGCTGGTCCACGAGGGTCAGGACCTGGTCGCCCAAGTCATCAAGGACCCGATCGGTTCCAAGGGCGCGCGGCTCAGCGCCTACCTGTCGATTCCCTCGCGCTACCTGGTGCTGCTGCCGCACGCGCGCAGCGTCGGCGTGTCGATGCGGATCGACGACGAGGACGAGCGCCAGCGCCTGCGCTCCATGCTGGAGCCGCGGTCGGCGGAGCGCGGCGTCGGCTACATCGCGCGCACCAACGCCGCCGGGCTGGACGCCGAGGCACTGGCCGAGGATGTCGCCTATCTCGACAAGCTCTGGCAGTCGCTGCGCGAGGCGGCAGCCGGTGCCGTGGTGGGCGACTGCATCTACGAGGAGCTGTCGCTGCCGCTGCGCGCGCTGCGCGACCTGCTGCGCGAGGATGTCGAGAAGGTGCGCATCGACGCGCCGGAGGTGTACGAGCAGGCACGGGCGTTCGCCGGCCGTTTCATGCCCGCGCTCGTCGACCGCATCGAGCACTACACCGGCAGCCAGCCGATCTTCGACCTTTATGGCGTCGAGGACGAGATCAAGCGGGCGCTGAACACGCTGGTGCCGCTGAAGTCCGGCGGTTCGCTGGTGATCGACCAGACCGAGGCGATGACCACCGTCGACGTCAACACCGCGCGCTTCGTCGGCCACCGCAACCTCGAGGAGACCGCCTTCCGTACCAACCTCGAGGCGGCGCAGGCGGCGGCGCGGCAGATGCGCCTGCGCAACCTCGGCGGCATCATCATCATCGACTTCATCGACATGCACGACGCCGAGCATCGCCGCCAGGTGCTGCGCGCGCTGGAGAAGGCGCTGGCACGCGACCGGGTCAAGACCACGGTCTACCCGATCAGCCCGCTCGGCCTGGTCGAGATGACCCGCAAGCGCACCACCGAGAGCCTGGCGCGGCAGCTTTGCGAGGCCTGCCCCAGCTGCGGCGGGCGCGGCAGGCAGAAAACCACCGAGACGGTCACCTACGAGATTTTCCGCGAGATCGTGCGCGCCGTACGCCAGTTCGAGGCGGCGCGCCTGCTGGTGCTGGCCAGCCCTGCAGTGGTGGAGCGGATCACCGACGAGGAATCGGTGGCGGTTGCCGAGCTGCAGGAATCCATCGGCAAGACCATCCGCTTTCAGGCGGAGGACCAATACGCGCAGGAGCAGTTCGATGTCGTGCTGCTGTAATCCGCTCCCGTCTGCGGGCAGACCGGCCGGCGACGCCTGCGTCAGGATGAGTCAGAGGCTCCCTTGAGCGACGCATGGCGCCGACGCTGGCGACGCCTGCGGCTTGCCGTGGGCGCACTGCTGGCCACCGTCTTGATCGCGCTGGCCGCGGCAATGGCGCTCGGCCAGTTGCTGCTGCCGCTGCTGCAGGGACACCCGCAGGCGGTGGCGCGGCTGCTGTCCTCGCGCCTGCACGAGCCCGTCAGCCTGGCGACGGTGCGGGGTGAATGGCGGCCGTCCGGTCCACTGCTCAGCGCCACCGACTTGCGGATCGGCAGCGGCGCGCAGGCGCTGGAGCTGCCGGCGGCGCAGCTGAAGATCAACTTTGGCGCCTGGTTCCAGCCCGATGTGCGCTGGCTGGAGGTACGCGTGCGCGGCATGGAGGCGCACCTGCGCCGCGACGCCAGCGGCTGGCACCTGGTTGGCCTGGGCGGCGGCGGTGGCGGCCGGGCCTCGCCACCCTCCGGGCGGCTGGGCGAGCTGCCGGTGGGCCTGCGCCTGACGAACTTCGTGCTGTACTTCGACGACGCCGTCAGCGGCCGCCACATGCAGTTCCACGCCGACGCGCTGCGCGCCATCAGCGAGCATGGCGTGCTGCGGCTGGGCGCGCGGGTGGCGTTGAAGCGGGGTGCACCCGCGGTCGACATCCGGGCGCGCTTTGATTCGGGCAAGCGCGACGCCAGGCTGTACCTGGCTGGCCGGGGCCTGGACCTCGCCGCCTGGTCGCGCACGCTGCAGCTCCCGGCGCTGCAGGTGCAGTCGGGACGCCTGCAGGAGGCACGGGTCTGGCTGCACTGGCAGGGCGCGCAGCTGCACGACGTGAGCGCGAGCCTGGCGCTGGAGCCGACGACCCTGGCGGCCGGCAGCGACCCGGCGCTGGCGATGCCGGGTTGGCAGGGGCGCATCGAGGCGCGCCGCGAGGATGGTGGCTGGCGCGCGGCGCTGATCGCGGCCAAGCCACGCGGCGGCGACGCCGACACCGGAGGCGGCCGCCTGGACCTGCGCTGGCAGCCGCAGCCCGACGGCAGCCGCCTCGACGCGACTGCGCAGGCGCTCGACGTTGCCCAGCTCGCGCCCTGGCTGGTGCTGGTGCCGCAGGTCGCGGCGCCCGCGCGGCACTGGCTGGCGGCGGCGCAGCCGGTCGGCCACATCGACGCGCTGCGCTTGCACTGGCGTGACCGCCAGCACTTTCGTCTGCAGGCCACGCTCCGCGGCATCGGCTTCAAGGCTGCCGCGGGCCGGCCCGGCATCAGCGGCTTCGACGCGCGGCTGCGCGGCGATGCCGAGGCGCTGGCACTGGAGTTGCCGGGGCACACCCTGAGCATCGACAGCCCGGGCATGTTCCGCAAGCCGTTCACGCTCAGCCGCATCGCCGGCAGCCTGGTGCTGTGGCCGCAGGATGGCGGTTGGCAGGTGGCCACGCCGGGGCTGGACCTGGCCGCGGCCGCCGGCTTCGACCTGCGGGTCGAGGGGCGGCTGGCGTTTGCGCCCGGCGCCAGTCCGCTTGTCGATGTCGGCGCGGTCATCCGCAGCGGCAAGGTTTCAGCGGCCAAGCTGTTCTGGCCGATCAACATCATGCCGCCGGAAACCGTGGCCTGGCTGGACCGCGCCCTGATCGGCGGCACGGTGGCCGGCGCCCGGGTGATCTTCCGTGGCCACGTCGCCGACTGGCCCTTCGCCCGGCACCAGGGCCGCTTCGAGGCCGACGCCACGGTCACCGACGCGGCCCTTGACTACGATCCGAAGTGGCCGGGCAGCAGCGGCATCGACGCCCACGTGCGTTTCGTCAACACGCGCATGGACGTGGAGGTTTCGCATGCCGATGTCATGGGCAACACCATCGACAGCGCACGGGCGACCATCGCCGACATGGCCCACGCGCCGCTGCTGCTGAAGGTCTCGGCGCACGGGCCGACCGACCGCATGCTCGCCTACATGCGCAAGACCCCGGTCGGCGGCACCTGGAAGGATGCGCTGGATGTGCTGCGGGTCACCGGCAACGCCACCGTCGGCCTCGACCTCAGCGTACCGCTTCACGGCGAGGACACGCCGGTGGCGCTGGATGGTAGCGCGCGGCTGCAGGACGTGCGCTTCTCGGCGCCGGCTTGGTCGCTGGTGCTCGAAGATGTCGCCGGCGAGGTCGGCTTCACCGCCAGCGGCTTTGCCAGCCGCAACCTGCACGCCACCTACGGCGGCCGCCCGGTAAGCCTCAAGGTCACCGTGGGCGACGCCGTTGCCGACCCGGCGCACCAGCTCGAGGCGCGCATGGACGGCCGCCTCGATGCCGGCGCACTGCTCGACAACTACGCGATGCTCAAACCGCTGGCAGGCATCGTCCACGGCGACGCCGGCTTCAGCGTGAAGTTCGCCATCGACGCGGCCGCCGACCTGGCCTCGGGAACGCCGCATCTGGTGATCGATTCCGACCTGCGCGGCCTGGCGCTGGACCTGCCGGCGCCGCTGCACAAGCAGGCTGACAGCACGCTGCCGCTGCACCTCGAGGTGGAGCTGCCATTCGCGGGGCACCCGCTGGCGCTGACCCTCGGGCACAAGCTCAGCGCGCGCGTGCGGCTGGCCAGCGCACAGCTGCCGATGGCGGCCGACATCGCACTGGGCGGCCCGGCCGCGGCGCCGCCGGCCAGCGGCATCGTCATCCACGGCCATGCCGAGCACTTCGATGTCTCAGGCTGGATCCGGCGCGCCTTCGCGGCCGGCTCCGGTTCCGGCGCCGGCACCAGCACCAGCAGTGGCTCCGGCGTCGCCGGCATGTTGCGCGAGGCGGACCTGGTGGCGCGGCACATGGATGTCTTTGGCCGCAGCTTCGACAACCTCGCGATGCAACTGCAGCCGCAACCGGACCGCATGGTGCTGACGCTGGCGGGGGAGGAGATCGAGGGCAGCATCAGCATCCCTTCCAGCGACCTTGACCAGCGCGGCATCACCGTCCGCCTCCAGCGGCTGTACTGGCCCGAGGAAGGTGAGGATGCCGCGCCGGTGCCGGCGTCCGCCGCCAGCGCGGCCACCGCCGGCAGCGTTGCCGTTGCGGCGCCCGGTGCCGTGGCCAGCGCGCCGGCCGCCGCGCGCAGCACGCCCGCGCCCGCTGTCGCGGCCAGCGCCGCGCCGGCCGCAACGGCGGCTGCCATGCCTGCCATCCACATGGCGCCGTCGGCGGTGCCGCCGCTGCATGTGTGGGTCGGCGACCTGCGGCTGGGCGAGGCGCGTCTTGGCGAGACCCGCCTGGAGAGTTACCCGACCCAGGCTGGCATGCACATCGAGGAGCTCGAGACCCACTCGCCCGACGTGCAGGTGGCGGCGCGCGGCGACTGGCTGGGCGACGCCGATGCCAACCGCACCCATCTGGTGATCGACTTCAGCTCCGCGGACCTCGGCCGCATGCTCGAGGCCTTCGGCTACCCCGGTCTGGTCGCCGGCGGCGCCACGCTGGCGCACATCGACGGCCACTGGCCGGGCGCGCCCACCGGCTTTGCCCTGGCCGACCTGACGGGCAGCATGCAGGTCAAGGTCAGCGACGGCCGCATCCTCAACGTCAACCCGGGCGTCGGCCGGCTGTTCGGGCTGTTCTCGATCCGCGAGCTGCCGCGGCGCCTGAGCCTCGACTTTGGCGACCTGTTCGAGAGCGGCTTCAGCTTCAACAGCATCAGCGGTCATTTCATCTTCGCCGATGGCGAGGCGCGCACCGACGACCTCACCATTCGCAGCCCGGCGGCGCTGATCCGTGTGCACGGCCGCACCGGGTTGCGAGCCCGCGATTACGACCAGACCATCGACGTGACGCCGCACGTTGGCAGTGCGCTGCCGGTGGTGGGCGCGATCGCCGGCGGCCCGATCGGCGCGGCCGCGGGACTGGCGGTCCAGCAGTTGCTGGGCAAGGGCCTGGGCCGCGCGGTCAGCGTGCACTACCGCATCACAGGCAGCTGGGACCATCCGGTGATCACCGCGGTGTCGCGCAATGGCGCGCCTGCCAAGCCCGCGGTCGCCGCGTCCACGGCCGTGCCGTTGCCGCCCGCTGCATCCAGCGTGGTGCCGCCGGTGACGGGTTCGACGCTGCCGCCGATGCCGCCGGCCGCGGCGCCACCGCCCGCAGCGGCCGGCAGCGTGCCTGCGGCGGCGCGTTCCGCCCCCGCCACGACGTCTCCGGCGCCGGCCTCCGCCGCGTCGCAGGCCCCACCGCCGGCGAGCGCCTCGCTGCCGCGGCCCGCGGACGCACCCGCAGCGGCGCCCGCCAGCGCGGCGGCCGCCAGCGCATCATCCTCTGCAGGATCATGAGCTTGTGACAGACTTGTCGACCGATTCTGGTTCGCCCGCCGGCAGCGCGGCCGCCCCGCTTTAAAGCCGGCCCCGCACACCCCATCTCAAGTCGATGAACATGCCTACTGCCGATTCCGCCGTCGCCCTCGCCGAACAATGCCTGCTGGCGCCGGCCGGGATCACGTCCGGTGACCTCGAAAGCGTCTTCACCCGCCTCGCCGGCCCTGGCATCGACCTGGCCGACCTCTATTTCCAGCACGCGCGTTCGGAGTCGTGGCTGCTCGAGGACGGCATCGTCAAGGAGGGCCACCACAACATCGAGCAGGGCGTCGGCGTGCGCGCCATCGCCGGCGAGAAGACCGGCTTCGCCTACTGCGACGACATCGTATTGCCGCAGTTGCTGGAAGCCAGCGCCGCCGCCCGCGCCATCGCCCGTGGCGGCCACGGCGCCGGCCAGCGGCTGGCGCTGCGCAGCGCGCGCGCGCTGTACCCGCCGCTGGACCCGGTGGACAGCCTGGACAACGACGCCAAGGTCACGGTGCTGCGCGAGGTGGACGCCATCGCCCGCGCCGCCGATCCACGCGTGCGGCAGGTGGTCGTCAGTCTGGCGGGCACGCTCGACACCATCCTGGTCGCCGGCAGCGATGGCGGACTGGCCGCCGACGTGCGGCCGCTGGTGCGCCTCAACGTGCAGGTGATCGCCGAGCAGGGCGGCCGCCGCGAGAGCGGGCATGCCGGCGGTGGCGGGCGGTACGCCTATGGCGAGCTGCTGGCCAATGGCCGCGCCCGCGCCTGGGCAGAGGAAGCCGTGCGCGTCGCACTGGTGAACCTCGAGGCGGTTGATGCGCCGGCCGGAACCATGCCGGTGGTGCTGGGGCCGGGTTGGCCCGGCGTGCTGCTGCACGAGGCCATCGGCCACGGCCTCGAGGGCGACTTCAACCGCAAGGGCACCTCGGCGTTCGCCGGCCGCATGGGCAAGCGGGTCGCCGCGCCCGGCGTCACGGTGGTCGACGACGGCAGCCTCGAAGGCCGGCGCGGCTCGCTGTCGCTGGACGACGAGGGCACGCCGGGCCAGTGCACCACGCTGATCGACGACGGCATCCTCTGCGGCTTCATGCAGGACAAGATGAACGCACGGCTGATGGGCATGCAGCCGACCGGCAATGGCCGGCGCGAATCGTTCGCCCACCTGCCGATGCCGCGCATGACCAACACCTACATGCGCGCCGGCAGCGAATCGCCCGACGAGATCATCCGTTCCGTCAAGCGCGGCCTCTACGCGGTCAACTTCGGCGGCGGCCAGGTCGACATCACCAACGGCAAGTTCGTGTTCTCGGCCAGCGAGGCCTACCTGATCGAGGACGGCAAGGTCACGCGGCCGGTCAAGGGCGCTACCCTGATCGGCTCCGGCCCGGACGTGCTGACGCGCGTGTCGATGATCGGCAACGACCTCAAGCTGGACGAGGGAGTTGGCGTCTGTGGCAAGGAGGGCCAGAGCGTGCCGGTGGGCGTCGGCCAGCCAACGCTCCGGGTCGACGCCATGACGGTTGGCGGCACCGCCACTTGAGGGCCTGCGGGCCGTTGCGACGCTGCGCTCAGTCGGCCGCCGCTTCCAGCGAGCGCAGCAGGCGGAACAGTTCGCGGCTGGCGCGCGGCGGCTTGTCGCTGCCGGCCTCGGTACGCGCGCGGCGAACCAGCCCGCGCAGCTGCTGGCGGTCGACCTGCGGGTGCTTCTCGATCAGCGCGGTCAGTGCCTCGTCGTCGTCGAGCAGCCGCTGGCGCAGCGCCTCCAGCCGGTGCAGCACGGCATTCTCGCGCCGCTGCTGCTCGCGGTCGGTGCCGAGCGCGGCGCGCGCCGCGGCAAAGGCCTCGTCGTCGTGGCGCCGCATCAGCTTGGCCAGGTACGCCAGTTGCCGTTTGCGCGCGCCATACGACGTGATGCGGCGCACCGCCGGAATCTCGTCGGCGACCTCGGCCGGCAGATCCATGCGGGCGATGGTGGCAGGCGGCGCGGCAACCAGCAGTTCGGCCAGCGCCAGCGTGTCCAGCGCTTCGCGCCGGCGCTGGCTGCGGCTGGGACCGGCCTCGCCGGTGCTGCGGTCGTCGTCGCTGGCTTCCATCGCCCGTACAGGCCTTGCTGGGGAACAGCGCATATTGTGGCGCATGCGCCACCGGCTTTGACACCAACCACAGGATTGCCCGGATGAACACCCGTATCGACACCCGCGACGACAGCGCCGCCGAGCTGGACCGCCTGGCGCGGCTCACCGAAGAGGTGATCGACCGCGCGCGGGCCGCCGGCGCCGACCAGGCCGAGGTGGCGGCCAGCATCGACACCGGGCTGGATGTCAGCGTGCGCCTTGGCGAGGTCGAGACCATCGAACATACGCGTGACCGCGGCTTCGGCCTGACGGTCTACTTCGACCACCGCAAGGGTTCGGCCAGCACCGCCGACCTGCGCCCGGAATCGATCGCCGCCACCATCGAGCAGGCCTGCGCCATCGCCCGCTACACGGAGCGGGACCCCTGCGCCGGGCTGGCGGACGCATCGTGCATGGCCACCGAATTTCCCGACCTCGACGCCTGGCACCCATGGGACATCGAAGTGGCCCGTGCCATCGATCTCGGCTGCGAAATCGAGGACGCGGGCCGCGCCGAATCCGGCATCAGCAACTCCGAGGGTGCCTCGGTGCAGGTGGGCGCCGGATTGACCGTCTACGCCAACTCGCACGGCTTCGTCGGCCGCCGGCGCGGTACCCGCCACAGCCTGTCCTGTGCGCTGATCGCCGGGGACGAGGATGGCATGCAGCGCGATTACTGGTACGACGTGGTGCGCGACGCGGGCCTGCTGATGCCCGCCGCCGAGCTGGGCCGCGAAGCCGCGCGGCGCACGCTGGCGCGGCGCGGCGCACGCGGCCTGTCGACGCGCCAGTGCCCGGTGCTGCTGGCGCCCAACATCGCGCGCAGTGTCATCGGCCACCTGTTGTCGGCGGTCAGCGGCGGGGCGCTGTACCGCAACGCAAGCTTCCTGCGGGACTGTGTCGGCCAGCAGCTGCTGCCGGCCTGGCTGTCCATCGTGGAGCAGCCGCTGCTGCGCGGCGGGTTGGGTTCCGCCGCGTTCGACGCCGAGGGCGTCGCCACCCGCGAATCGCCGCTGGTCGAGGACGGTGTGCTCGCGCGCTACGTGCTGGGCAGCTATTCGGCGCGCAAGCTCGGGCTGGAATCCACCGGCAACGCCGGCGGCGTGCACAACATCATCGTCAGCCACGGCGACGACGACTTCGCCGCCATGCTGCGGCGGCTCGGCACCGGGCTGTTGGTCACCGAGGTGATGGGGCAGGGCGTGTCGATCGTCACCGGCGACTATTCGCGCGGGGCGGCCGGATTCTGGATCGAGAACGGCGAAATCGCGCACGCCGTCGAGGGCGTCACCATCGCCTCGAACCTGCGCCAGATGCTGGCCGGCATCGTTGCCGTCGGTGCCGATGTCGATCGCCGCTCGCATATCCTCACCGGTTCCATGCTGCTGGAGCGCATGACCGTCGCCGGCGACTGACGCCTGCGCCGCGGATCGCCCGACCGGGTGCGAATTGCAGGGTGCGGCGTGCGCCGCGCGTTCAGCCCTGCCACGCGCAGATGCGCCACTGCCGGGGGCGGCGCGACTGGCGGCTTCCGGGCAGCAGCTGCGGATGGCACTTGACAGGCGTGCCGCGCGGGCGAAGATGGACCTGAGGCACTTTCGCCGCGAGGGAGGCAAAGCCATGAACATCGACGACAACAGCATTCCGCCGCCGCCGCCACCGGCCGCCGCGTCCGACGCCGGGGTCGCCCACGAGGAGCGTCAGTGGGCGATGTTCGCCCACCTTTCGGCGCTGCTGGGCGCGCTGGTTACCGGCTGGGTCGGCGGCTGGGGCGTATTCATCGGCCCGCTGGTGGTCTGGCTGATCAAGAAGGACACCATGCCTTTCGTCGACGACCAGGGCAAGGAGGCGCTGAACTTCAACATCACCATTGCCATCGCCTGCTTCGCGCTGCTGGTGCTGTCGATCATCACCTTGGGCATCGGCGTCATCATCGCCCTGCCGTTGTGGATCCTGATTGCGATCTACTGGTTCATCTGCACCATCATCGCCGCGATCCGCGCCAACGAGGGCGTGCGCTACCGCTACCCGATGACGCTGCGCTTGCTGAAGTAGCCGTAGGGCCGGGACCGGGGACCCGGGACCCGGGACCCGTGGGACACGCCGCCGCTTTGTCTTTTGCGGGTTGGCGGTGAGCCGAAGGCGAACCCCAACGTCCCGCCTGCGATGTCATGGTTCGCGGCGAGTGCGGGCATGGCGTGTTGGGGTTCGCTGCGCTCACCGCCAACCTACGACATCCCGGTCGCCGCGCCGTCGCCGCGCCGTCTGACCCGCGGTCTTGCGGGTCCCGGGTCCCGGGTCCCGGGTCCCGGCGAGTGCGGGCATGGCGTGTTGGGGTTCGCTGCGCTCACCGCGACCCTGCGGCGTCTCGGTCCCCGCGCCGTCGCCGGCCGCCTGACCCGCGCTCTTGCGGGTTCCGGGTCCCGGGTTCCGGGTCCCGGAGCAGCGGGTTCCCAATCCCGGGCCGCGGCCCGTCAGCGGCCGCCACTGGCGCCGGGCAGGCGGATCAGGGCAAGGCCGGACTCGTCGTCGTGGTGGCGGTGCAGGTGCGCCGGCGTTTCCTCGATGATCACTTCCAGCGTCGGCCGCACGTGGCCTTCCATGAGGTGGCCGGCGCAGGCGCTGGCGTCGGCTTTTCCGAGCACGGCGTGCATGTGGATCTTCGGTTCGCCGTCCTTGTCCTTCAGCGTGATGTCGCCGATCAGCGAAGCCACCTCGACCTGCTCGTCGATGGCGTTCTTCCGGTATTTCTTCTTCGACCAGTCGAAGTAGCCGAGCACGCAGCGCTCGAGCGCGCCGATGGCGGTGAAGTGCGCGCCGTGCAGACCCTCGCCACGGGCGATTTGCATCAGCGATTGCTTGACCTCGTCGCCGCTGGAGAGGATGGCGACCCAGGTCTTCAGCTCGCCGTCGTGGATCAGTTCGTAGTTCATGCGGTCCTCCGGGCATGGCGGTGGGAGTACAGGCGCGCCGCGCAGAGCAGGGCACCTGCGGCCAGCAGACTGGCGCCGAACACCCAGCCGCGATGCTCCGCCGCCCATAGCTCGGGGCTGTGGGCATGTGCTTTCGCATTGAAGCGGCCGCGGGCGCCGGGTTCGGTGTCGACCGGCTCGAACAGGTTGTCCGGCCGCTGCGGGTCGTCCAGCTCGCTGCCCTGCTGCGCGGCGTAACCGGTGCGGCCGAGGTAGCGGTCCAGCAGCCGCGGCGCCAGCTTCTGCGCCCATTCGGTCAGCAGGGTCGGTGCGCCGACCAGCAGCGCGCGGCGGTCGTGGTGCGCCGACCAGTAAATCGCCTGCGCCGCGACTTCGGGCTGGTAGATCGGCGGCACCGGCTGCGGCTTTTTCGGCATGCGGTTGCGCGCCCAGCCGAACTGCGGGGTGTTCACCGCCGGCAGGTGCACGGTGTTGATGCCGACCCGGCTGCCATCGTGGATCAGCTCGCTGCGCAGCGAGGCGGTGAAGCCGAGGATGGCGTGTTTGGCGCCGCAATACGGCGACTGCAACGGGATGCTGCGCCGCGACAGCGCCGAGGCCACCTGCACGATGCGGCCGCGGTTGCGTGGCAGCATGTACCGCAGCGCCGCCATGGTGCCGTAGACCACGCCGAGGTAGGTGACGTCGGTCACCCGCTTGAATTCCTCCGGCGCGATCGCCTTGAACGGCGCCAGCATCGTGACCATCGCGTTGTTGATCCAGATGTCGATGGGCCCGAGCTCGCGCTCGATGCGGTCGGCGGCCTCGAACATGGCCTCGCTGTCGGAGGTGTCGACGGCGATCGGCAGGCACTTGCCGCCGCCGAGCTCGACCTCGCGGCAGGCGGCGTCCAGCCCCCGCTGGCCGCGCGCCAGCAGCGCGATGTGTGCGCCCTGGCGGGTGAAGGCGCGCACGGTGGCGCGGCCGACGCCGGCGCTGGCGCCGGTGATGACGACGACTTCCCGGCGCCGCGGCCCCGGCAACGCATGCATGACCTGACTCATGGCGATACCTCATTGCTGAAATGGATGTGTGCGGGCGGTGGCGCGGCTGCGTGGCTGCCCGGCTGCTGCAATGCCATCTGCAGCACCTGCGCCAGATGCAGCGCGGTGCGGCCGGTGGCGTGGCGGATCTGTTCGCGGCAACTGAAGCCATCGGCGATGATCAACGTATCGCCTGCCGCCTGGCGCACTGCGGGGAACAGCCGGCGCTCGCCGATCTGCATCGACACGTCGTACTTGTGCGCCTCGAAGCCGAACGAACCGGCCAGCCCGCAGCAGCCCGAGTCGAGCACCTCGAAGTCGAGGCCGAGCCGCTTGAGCAGGGCGACGTCCTTGTCCATGTGCATCACCGCCTTGTGGTTGCAGTGGCCCTGGACCAGCGCCTTGCGGTTGAGCTCGGGCGGCCGGTAGTCGATCTTCAGCAGGAACTCGGCAAGGGTGAACGTTTGCCGCGACAGCCGCTTGGCGTCCTCGTTGCCGTAGAACAGGTTGACCAGCTCGTCCCGGAATGCGGCAACACAGGACGGCTCCAGCCCGACCAGCGGCGTGCCGGCCTCGATGTCGTCCTTCAGTTCCGACAGGATCTGCCGCCACTGGCGCCGCGCCAGCGTCAGCATGCCGAAGTCATACAGCGGCCGGCCGCAACAAAGCGGCCGCGGCGGCAGCGTCACCTGCCAGCCGGCCGTGCGCAGCACCTCGGCGGCGGCTTCGCCGGCTTCGGGCAGGAAATGGTTGGTGAACGTATCCGGCCAGAGGATCAGTCGCGGCCGCTGGCCGTTGCCGCGCGGTTCGTGCGAAACGCCGTTCGCCGGTGCATCGGACAGGCGCTGGCGCAGCGTGCGGGCGGCAAAGCGCGGCATCGCGCGCTGCGGCGCAATGCCGCCCAGCGCCTTCAGCCAGCCGGCGAAGGGCTGCGTCTGCGCCAGGCCATTGGCCAGCCGCGGCACCAGCGAGGCCAGCCGCGCCCACCAATAGATCAGGCCCATGGCGTAGGCGGCGCGCGGCCGCAGCCGCCAGGCGTAGTGGTGCGACAGGAATTCGGCCTTGTAGGTGGCCATGTCGACGTTGACCGGACAATCGCCCTTGCAGCCCTTGCAGGCCAGGCACAGGTCCAGCGCCGCGCGCATCTCCTTGCTGCGCCAGCCGCCCTTGACCACGTCGCCCTTGAGCATCTCGAACAGCATCCGCGCGCGGCCGCGCGTCGAATGCAGCTCCTCCCGGGTCACCATGTAGCTGGGGCACATGGTGCCGCTGTCGTGGCGCCGGCAGTCGCCGACGCCGACGCAGCGCAAGCTGGCGCGGGCGAAGTTGCCGCTGTCCTTGGGGTAGCGGAAATGGGTCGGCGTGATGGCCGGGTTGTAGTCGGTGCCGATGCGCAGATTCTCGGTCGGCAGGTACGGGTCGACCACCTTGCCCGGGTTCATGCGTCCGTCCGGGTCCCAGATGCGCTTGAACTCGCGGAAGGCCTGGACGATATCCTCGCCGAACATGCGCGGCAGGAATTCGGCCTTTGACTGGCCGTCGCCGTGCTCGCCGGACAGCGAGCCGCCGTAACTGACCACGAGGTCGGCGGCCTCGCCCAAAAAGTCGTGGAATTTCTCGATGCCGGCCGCCGTCTCCAGCCCGAAGTCGATGCGCGTGTGCACGCAGCCCTGGCCGAAGTGGCCGTAAAGGTCGCAGGCGTAGTGGAATTTCTCCAGCAGCTGGCGGAAGTCGCGCAGATAGTCGCCGAGCCGGTCCGGCGGCACGGACGCGTCCTCCCAGCCCTCCCAGGTGATCGCCTTGTTGGGCACGTGGGCGGTGGCGCCGAGGCCGGAGCGGCGCACCGTCCAGAGCATCTTTTCCTCGGCCGGGTCGTCGAACAGCTTCATGCTCGGCGCGTTGGGCACGGATTTCAGCGCCGCCATCAGCTGATGCGCGCGGCTGTCGGCCTCCGCCTTGGTCTGGCCGCCGAACTCGACCAGCAGCCAGCCGTTGCCGTCCGGAACAAGCTTGAGGTCTTCCGGATGCAGGCCGACCGCCTTCATGTCCTCGACCAGCCGGTCGTCGATGCCCTCCAGGCCGATCGGCTTGTACTCGAGGATGTCGCTGACGTGGTCGCCGGCGCTGTAGACGTCGGGATAGCCGAGCACCAGCAGCGAACGCGACGGCGGGCTCGGCACCAACCGGCAGGTGGCCTGCAGCACGGTCACGCAGGTGCCCTCGGTGCCGACCAGCGCGCGGGCCACGTTGAAGCCGCTCTCCGGCAGCAGCTGGTCGAGATTGTAGCCGGACACGCGCCGCGGGATGGCCGGAAAACTGTCGCGGATGCGGTCGGCGTAGCGGTCGCGCAGGTCGCGCAGGCGCGAGTAGATTTCGCCGCGGCGGCCGCCTTCGGCGATGATCTGCTCCAGCTCCTCGTCGCTGGTGGGGCCGACGCGCATGCGCAGGCCGTCGTAGGTGAGGATGTCCAGCGACTCGATGTTGTCGACCGTCTTGCCGGCCATCAGCGAGTGCACGCCGCAGGAGTTGTTGCCGATCATCCCGCCCAGCGTGTTGTGGTTGTGCGTGGACGGATCCGGCGCGAAGGTCAGGTGGTGCTCCTCGGCGGCGTCGCGCAGGTCGTCCAGCACCAGGCCGGGCAGCACCTCGGCGCGTTGCGCCTGCGCGTCGAGCGAGACGATGTGCCGCAGGTATTTGGAGAAATCGATGACCACGGCGACGTTGCAGGTCTGGCCGCAGAGGCTGGTGCCGCCGCCGCGCGACACCACCGGCGCGCCGAAGCGCCGGCAGGCGGCGATGGTCTGCACCACGGCGTCCACCGTGCGCGGGATGACCACTCCGATCGGTACCTGCCGGTAGTTGGACGAGTCGACCGCGTACATGCCGCGCGTGCCGGCGTCGAAGCGCACCTCGCCGTCGATCGAATCGTGCAGCGCCTGCACCAGCGCCGGCGTGTAGGCCGGCTGCGGCTCGCTGTCGCGGCTCCGGACCACCTGGCTGGTCGCGTCAGAGCGCATGACGCTCTCCATCCCGCGACTTGAACTCCAGCCCCAGCCCCGGCCGCGACAGGTCGGGGCGCAGCACGCCGCAGCGCGGCTCCGGGGCGCCGTCGAACAGCAGGTGCTCGATGCGCACGTGGTCGTGGAAATACTCGAGGTGGCGCACCGGCGCCGCCGCGCAGCAGGCGTGCACGTGCAGCGACGGCGCGCAGTGGCCGGACAGTGGCAGGCCGAAGGATTCGCATACCGCGGCCACGCGCATGAACCCGGTGATGCCGCCGCAGCGGGTGGCGTCGGCCTGCAGCACGTCGACCGCGCCGGCCGCCAGCATGCGGCGGAAATACGGCGTGGCGTAGCCGTATTCGCCGGCGGCGATGGCCATGCCGGCCGGGCCGCGGTCGCGCAGCAGGCGCAGGCCATCGAGGTCGTCGGACGACACCGGCTCCTCGAACCAGCAGACCTCGTGTTCGGCGAAGCGCTCGGCCATGTCCAGCGCCTGCTTGCGCGCGTAGCCGCCGTTGGCATCGACGAACAGCTCGGTGCGCGTGCCGATGGCTGCGCGCGCATCGGCGACGCGCTGCAGGTCCTCGCCCGGCTCGCGGCCGACCTTCATCTTCACCATGCGGAAACCCGCCTGGGCCCAGCCGCCGAGCTGCTCCTGCAGCTGCGCGCGGTCGTAGGAGGTGAAGCCGCCGCTGCCGTAGGCCGGCACGGCCTCGCGCACCGCGCCCAGCAGGCGCACCAGCGGCAGTTGCAGCAGCCTGGCCTTGAGGTCCCACAGCGCCACGTCGACCGCCGAGACCGCCATCGAGGCGATGCCGGGGCGGCCGAGGTTGCGGATCGCATGGACCATGGCTTGCCAGATTCCAGTGATGTCAAAGCAGTTCCGGCCGACGACCTCGTCGGCCAGGGTTTCGCCGATCAGCGTGGCGGTGGCGTGATCGGCATAGCTGTAGCCGATGCCGGTCTGCCCGCCCGCCCGCACGCGCACCAACACCAGGGTGGTCGCGTTCCAGGCCAGCGTGCCGTCGGATTCCGGCGCATCCGTGGGCACGCGGTAGGCCGACACCTCCAGCGCCTGCACCGGCACCGTGGTGGCGACGTCAATCGCTGCTGCGGCCATGGACCAGCGCATCCATCGCCTGGCGCGCCGAGGCCTTGAAGATGCCCGGCGTGTCGGTGTCGCCGGCGAGCATCGAGGAGGCGAAGGCCTTGGCCTGCTTCAAGGTGATGTGCGGCGGCAGCGGGGGCACGTCGGCATCGGTAATCGCCTCGATCACCACCGGTCGGTCGGCGGCCAGCGCCTCGTCCCAGGCGGGCCCGACCTGCTCCGGCGCGTTCACCAAGATGCCCTTGAGGCCAAGCATGTCGGCGTAGCGGGCGTAGGAGAAGTCCGGCACGTCCTGCGCCGCGTTGAACTTCGGGTCGCCCTCCAGCACCCGCTGCTCCCATGTCACCTGGTTGAGGTCGCGGTTGTTCAGCACCATCACGATCAGCCGCGGATCCTTCCACTGCTTCCAGTACCACGCGATGGTGATCAGCTCGGCGTTGCCGTTCATCTGCATCGCGCCGTCGCCGACCATGGCGATGGCGATGCGCTCGGGGAAGGCGAACTTGGCGGCGATGACATAGGGCACGCCGGGCCCCATGGTTGCCAGGCCGCCGGACAGCGAGGCCAGCATGCCGCGGCGGATCTTCAGGTCGCGCGCGTACCAGTTGGCGGCCGAGCCCGAGTCCGAGGACAGGATGCAGTTGTCCGGCAGCCGCGGCGACAGCTCGGTGAATACGCGCTGCGGGTTGAGCGGCTTGGCCTTGTCCATGGCCCGCGCCTCGAGCACCTTCCACCACTCGGCCACGCCGGCCTCGATCTCCTCGCGCCAGGCGCGCGTGGTCTTGGGCTTGAGCAGAGGCTTCAGCGCGCGCAGGGTCAGCGCGCTGTCACCGACCAGGTTCACCTCGTTGGGATAGCGCATGCTGAGCATCGAGCCGTCGAGGTCGATCTGCACGCTGCGCGCCTGGCCTTCGGGCGGCAGGAACTCGGAGTAGGGAAAGCGCGTGCCGATCATCAGCAGCGTGTCGCAGCCGGTCATCAGGTCCCAACTCGGCTTGGTGCCGAGCAACCCTATGGCGCCGGTGACCCAAGGCAGGTCGTCGGGCAGCGCCGCCTTGCCCAGCAGCGCCTTGGCCACGCCGGCGCCCAGCAGGTCGGCCACCTCGATCACCTCGTCGGTGGCACCGAGGGCGCCGGCGCCGACCAGGATCGCGACCTTCTCGCCGGCGTTCAGCACCTCGGCGGCGCGCCGCAGGTCGGCGTCCTGCGGGACCACGCGCGGCGCCGTGTAGCCGACGCCGGAGTGGATGGCGTTGTGCTTGCGCGGCGGCTTCTTGACTGCCGGCAGGTCCTGCAGGTCATTGGGTACGATCAGGCAGGTGACGGTTCGCTTGGCCAAGGCGACGCGCACGGCACGGTCGACCAGGTGGCGCATCTGCGCCGGCACCATCGCCGTGTGCACGTAATCGCCGGCGACGTCCTTGAACAGCGAGCCGAGGTCCACCTCCTGCTGGAAGTGCCCACCGATCGCCATGCGTGCGCTCTGGCCAACGATGGCGAGCACCGGCATGTGGTCGAGCTTTGCGTCATAGAGGCCGTTGAGCAGATGGATGGCGCCGGGTCCGGAGGTTGCCATGCAAACGCCGAGCTCGCCGGTGTACTTGGCGTGGGCGCAGGCCATGAAGGCGCACATCTCCTCGTGCCGGGCGCGGACGTAGTCGAAACGGTCGCCGGCGCGATCCAGCGCGCCCATCAGGCCGTTGATGCCGTCCCCGGGGTAGCCGTAGATGCGGCGGATGCCCCAGGCGCTGAGGCGCTCCAGCATGAAATCCCCGACCGTTTGCTCGCTCATTCGAACCTCCTGCTCTGTCGACGGCGCCGCTGCCGCGGCGCTGGCTGCGCGCCCCGTGCAGCGCACTCACTGTGCGACCAGCGCGGTTACGCCGCCCTGAATCCGCAGCGGCGGCGTTTCACATGCTGAAGATCGAGTAAGCGGCAGGATTTCGTTTTTGCTCAGCTTGCTTGTGCAACGATGCATGAACGGAGCTGGCCCACGAGGCCGCTGCCGCTGCCATTGACGGTGCGCCTGCGCCGCGTCGCGCTCCGCACCCCCAGCCAAAGGATGCGCCGTGCGAAACGGGGAACCCAAGACCCTGCCGACCGCCATGCTGGCGGTGCTCCACGGCAAGGACGGCAACCCTTGACGCAGATCTTCCACCCTCGCTTCACCTTGTGGGTCCAGCTTGGCGCGCTGGCCGTGGCGGTGTTCGCCTTCGGTTGCGTGGCGATCTGGCGCGCCGCCATCGCGCGGCCCAACGGCGTCAACGAGCCGGTCGAGCAGGTCGTGCCCTTCAGCCACAAGCACCACGTGGGCCAGGACGGCATCGACTGCCGCTACTGCCATGCCTCGGTGGAAACCGCCGCGTTTGCCGGCATCCCGCCGATCTCCACCTGCATGACCTGCCACTCGCAGCTCTACACCGACCAGAAGATGCTGCAGCCGGTGGTCGACAGCTGGCGCAGCGGCGTGGCCCTGCACTGGAAGCGGGTGCACAACCTGCCGGACTTCGTGTTCTTCAACCACAGCATCCACATCAGCAAAGGGGTGGGCTGCGCGACCTGCCACGGCCGCGTCGACCGCATGCCGCTGACGATGCGCACCGCCTCGCTGACCATGAAGTGGTGCCTGGACTGCCACCGCGACCCGCAGCAGTACCTGCGGCCGCGGGACAAGGTGTTCGACATGGACTGGAAGGCGAGCGACCAGCTTGCGCTGGGCAAGCAACTGGTGCGCGACTACCACATCGACACGCGGCGCCTGACGGACTGCTCGGTATGTCATCGCTGACCCGCGACACGCCGGCACGTGCGCAGGCGCTGCAGGCCAAGCTGGGCAATGCGCGCGGTCCACGCTTCTGGCGCGCGCTGGAGGAACTGGCCGACAGCGAAGCCTTCCGCCGTGATCTGCGCGGCGCCTTCCCACGGCTGGCCGACGCGGCGGCCATGGACCGGCGCGGCTTCCTGAAGTTTCTCGGCGTGTCGCTGGCGCTGGCCGGCCTGGCGGGCTGCAGCGCGCCCCCGCAGGGCGAGATGGTGCCGTGGGTGCGCCAGCCCGAGCGGATGGACGGCGACCTGCCGCAGTTCTACGCCAGCGCCTTGCCGACCGCCGGCTATGCTGTCGGCGTGTTGGTCGAGAGCCACATGGGCCGGCCGACCAAGATCGAGGGCAACCCGAAGCATCCGGCCAGTCTCGGCGCCACCGACGCGCGGCTGCAGGCGGCGGTCTGGCAGGTTTGGGATCCGGACCGCTCGCAGGCGCCGCTGCGCGACGGCGACGTGGCCAGCTGGGACGACTTCGCCGAGCACGCGCTGGCGTTGGACAAACGCCACCGCCGCGACGGCAGCGGCCTGCGCATACTGAGTGGTCGGGTGCTGTCGCCGACTTTGGCGGCGCAGCGCGAGGCGCTGCTGCAACGCTACCCCAGCGCCCGCTGGATCCGCTACGAGCCGATCGGCGATGCCAACACGCTGGCCGGCGCGCGGCTGGCCTTCGGCCGGCCGCTGCTGCCGCGCCATCACTTCGAGCGGGCCGAGGTCATCGTGGCACTCGATGCCGATTTCCTCGCCAGCTTTCCCGGCCACGTCCGTTACGCGCGTGATTTCGCCACTGCACGGGCGCCCGACAACGGCCGGATGGGCCGGCTGTATGCACTCGAGCCGACGCCCAGCCTGACCGGGGCGATGGCGGACCACCGCTGGCCTGCCGACATGCGCGGCGTCGACCGCTTCGCCCGGCTGCTGGCCGCCGAGCTTGGCGTCGCGGTGGCGCGCGATGTGCCGGCCGACGCGGCGCTGCAGGTGCGGGTGCGCGCGGCGGCGGCGGACTTGCGCGCGCACCGCGGCAAGGGCCTGGTGGTCGCCGGCGAGACGCAGCCACCGCATGTGCACGCGCTGGCCCACTTGCTCAACCGCACACTCGGCAATGCCGGCAGCTGCGTCGAGTACATCGAGCCGCCTGCGCCGCTGGAGCCGCCGGCGGAGCTGGCGGCATTGGTGGCGTCGATGCGCGCGGGCAGGGTGCAGACCCTGCTGGTGCTGGGTGCCAACCCGGTCTACGACGCGCCTTCCGACCTGCGCTTCGCCGACGCGCTGGCCAGGGTGGGCGACAGCATCCATCACGGCCTTTACCGCGACGAAACCGCGCGTGCCTGCCGCTGGCACCTGCCGCAGTCGCACGCGCTGGAGGCCTGGTCCGACAGCCTCGACAGCGACGGCCGCGCCAGCATCGTGCAGCCGCTGCTGCGGCCGCTTTACGACAGCCGCTCGGCGCACGAGCTGCTGGCCATGCTGACCGGTGGCGAGAGCGACGGCCGTGCCCTGGTGCGGGCGACCTGGCAGGCGCGCATGGGCGACGGCTTCGAAGCACGCTGGCGTACCAGCCTGCAAGAGGGGCTGTTGCCGGCGCCGCCGGCGGCTCCGGTCAGGGTGCGCGCCGCAAGTGCTTTCGTCGCGGAGCTGCCGCCGCTGCCGAAGCCCGCGGGCGAAGCGCCGCTCGAACTGCTGTTTCGCCCCGACCCCAGCCTGTGGGACGGACGCGACGCCAACAACGGCTGGCTGCAGGAGCTGCCGCGGCCGCTGACCCAGTTGACCTGGCGCAACGCGGCGCTGGTGGCACCGGCGCTGGCGGAGCGCATGCAGCTTGCCAACGGCGACGTGGTCGAACTGCGCCTGCACGGACAGCGTGTGCGCGCGCCCATCTGGATCATGCCCGGGCAGGCGCCGCGCAGCGTCACCGTGCACCTCGGCTTCGGCCGCCGCGCCGCCGGCCGGGTCGGCGACGGCGTCGGCTTCGACGCCTACCCGTTGCGCCAGTCGCGCATGTTCTGGGCCGCACACGGCCTGCAGCTGAAGGCGACCGGCGAGCACGTCGAGCTGGCCGCCACCCAGCATCACTTCACCACCGAGGCCAGCGACCCGATCCACGTCCTGACGCTGGAGGAATTGGTCGCCAAGGCGAGTGCGCCGGCCGAACCGGGCGCGGCGCAGCAGTCGCTGTACCCGCCGCGCGAGCCGGGCGACTACAGCTGGGGCATGGCCATCGACCTCAACGCCTGCATTGGCTGCAAGGCCTGCACCATCGCCTGTCAGGCGGAGAACAACATCCCCGTGGTCGGCGCCGACGAAGTGCGCCGCGGACGCGAGATGCACTGGATCCGCGTTGACCGCTACTACGAGGGCGACCCGGCCGCGCCGGGCACCCAGCACCAGCCGGTGCCCTGCATGATGTGCGAGGACGCGCCCTGCGAGATCGTCTGCCCGGTGGGGGCCACGCTGCACGATTCCGAGGGGCTGAACCTGCAGGTCTACAACCGCTGCGTCGGCACCCGCTTCTGCTCCAACAACTGTCCGTACAAGGTCCGCCGCTTCAATTTCCTGCAGTACAGCGACGTGCTCACCGAGACGTACAAGGGCCAGCGCAACCCGGATGTCAGTGTGCGCAACCGCGGCGTGATGGAAAAGTGCACCTACTGCATCCAGCGCATCGAGCGCGCCCACATCGATGCCGACAAGGATTCGCGCCGCATCGCCGACGGCGAAGTCGTCACCGCCTGCCAGGCGGTCTGCCCGACGCAGGCCATCGTCTTCGGCGACATGGGCGACCCCGACAGCGCGGTCAGCCGGGCCAAGTCCTCGCCGCGCGAATACCTGATGCTGGAGGAGCTCAACACCCGCCCGCACACCAGCTACGCGGCTCGCGTGCGCAATCCCAATCCGGCGCTGCCCGGGGACGCGGCATGAGTGCGCGCGCGCCGACGGTTCGCGACGATGCGCTGCTTGGTGCAGGCGAGACGCTGCAAAGCGTCACCGACACCATCGCCGACCGCGCGCTGGATCGGCCGCCGTCGCGGCCATGGCTGGCGCTGTTCCTGGTGGCCTTGGGACTGACAGGCCTGTTCATGGTCTCGATCGCCTGGCTGCTGCTGCGCGGCGTCGGCATCTGGGGCATCAACATCCCGGTGGCCTGGGCGTTCGCCATCGCCAACTACGTCTGGTGGATCGCCATTGGCATGGGCGGCACCTTCATTTCCGCCGCCCTCTACATCATCGGCAAGGACTGGCGCAGCTCGATCAACCGCTACGCCGAGGCGATGACGGTGTTCGCGGTATCGGTCTCCGGCGTGTTTCCCATCCTCCACCTGGGGCGTCCGGAATTCTTCTACTGGCTGTTCGCCTACCCGAACAAGATGACGCTGTGGCCGCAGTGGCGCAGCTCGCTGTTCTGGGATTTCTGCGCCATCCTCGCCTACCTGATCTTCTCGATCCTGTACTGGTACGCCGGCCTGATCCCGGACCTGGCCAGCCTGCGCGACCGCGCCCGCAGTCGCGGCAAGCAGCTGTTCTACGGCGTGCTGGCGCTGGGCTGGCGCGGCGAGGCTCGGCATTGGGCGCATCTGGAAGCGCTGATGCTGGTTATGGCCGGGCTGGCGGTGCCGCTGGTGTTCTCGGTGCACAGCATGGTCGGCCTGGACTTTTCCGAAGGCCTCCTGCCGGGCTGGCACTCCACCATCTTCCCGCCGTACTTCGTCGCCGGCGCGCTGTTCTCCGGCTTCGCCATGGTGCTGGTGCTGGGCATCACGCTGCGGCGCTGGTACGGCCTTGGCGCCTACATCACCGAGCGTCACCTGGACAACCTGGCGCGGCTGGTGCTGACAATGAGCCTGATCATGGCCTACAGCTACCTGGCCGAGATCTTCACCTCGTTCTACAGCGGCGACCCGTTCGAAATCGGCCAGAGCATGGCCCGCTTCACCGGCGCCTACGCCTGGGTCTACTGGCTGGTAATTGCCTGCAACGTGCTGGTGCCGCAGCTGCTCTGGTGGCCGCGGCTGCGGCGCAGCCACGCGTTGCTGCTGCTGGTCGGGCTGACCGTGCTGGTCGGCATGTGGTTCGAGCGCTTCATGCTGATCGTCGACACGCTGTACCGCAGCTACCTGCCGTCGATGTGGGGCATGTTCTACCCGACGTTCTGGGACCTGGCGATGCTGTTCGGCTCGGTCGGGCTGTTCCTGTTCCTGTTCCTGCTGTTCGCGCGCTGGCTGCCGGTGATCTCGATGCACGAGCTGCGCAAGCTGGTGCACAAGCGCGCCACCCGCGTGGTGGCGGAGGAGGGCACGTGACCCGCGCCGGCTGGATGCTGGAGTTCGCCGGGCCGGCGGCGCTGCTGGCGGCGGTCGCGCGCCTGCGCGCGGAAGGCTTCACGCGCATCGAGGCCTATTCGCCGTTCCCTGTCGACGGCTTGGCCGAGGCGCTGGGCGCGCCGCGCAGCCGCGTGCCGCTGGCGATGCTGGTCGGCGGCCTGGGCGCCGGTGTCTTCACCCTGGGCATGGAGGCGTGGGCCTCGATCGTGGCCTACCCGATCAACGTCGGTGGTCGGCCCAACGCCAGCTGGCCGGCCTTCCTGCCGCCGGCACTGGAGATGATCTTCCTTGGCGCCTCGGTGCTCGGCGTGCTGGCGATGTTGTTCCTTGATCGCCTGCCGCGCTGGTACCACCCAAGCTTCAACGTGGCGCGCTTCACCGCCGCCAGCCGCGACGGCTTTTTCCTGATGCTGTATGCCAGCGACCCGCTGGCCGGCGACAGCGGCGAGGCGGCGGTGCGGGTGTTGCTGGACGACCTGGGCGCGCAGGGCCTCAGCGAGGTGCGGCCATGAAGTGCCGGGCCGTGCCGCTGCTGCTGGCCATCGCGCTGCTGCTGGGTGGCTGTGAAAGCGGCATCCACGACATGTACAAGCAACCGCGCTACGCACCGCTCGAGCCGAGCCCGCTGTTTTCCAGCGGCAACTCGGCGCAGCCGCCGCCGCTGGGCACGCTGGCGACCAGCGCCGGCGTGCTCGCCGACAGCAGCAGCGGCCGGTTGGGCGACGTGCGTCCCGCGCCGCCGGCCGGGCCGGCCCTGCCGATTGGCGCCAGTGGCCGCGCGGTGACCGAGCAGGGCGGCCAGCGCAGCTACGCCAACCCGCTGGCGGTGACCGCGGACCTGCTCAAGCGTGGCCGCGAACGCTTCAACATCTACTGCGCGCCCTGCCACGGCCGCGACGGCTACGGCGACGGCATGATCGCGCGGCGCGGTTTTCCCGCGCCGCCGAGCTACCACAGCGCGCGGCTGCGCAAGGCGCCGGACAGCCACTTCTACCAGGTCATCACCCACGGCTACGGCGTGATGTATCCCTACGCCGACCGCGTCGACACGCACGATCGCTGGGCCATCGTCGCCTGGATCCGCACGCTGCAGCTGAGCCAGCACGCGCCGCTGTCGGCGCTCGACGCCGGCGACGTTGCGGCGCTGGACACGCTGGGGGGCACGCCGTGATCCGCCGCTACCTCCCGCGTGGCCGCGGCGGCTGGCTGCTCGCTGCCATCGGCCTGGTCGCGCTGGTGCTGTGCCTCGCGCTCGGCACCGCGCACCCGCGCCAGGCCTGGCTGGGGTACCTGGTGATCTACTTGTTCGTGCTCGGCCTGGCGCTGGGCAGCATGGCGATCATCATGATCCACGCCCTGACCGGCGGTGGCTGGGGCTTTTTCCTGCGCCCGCAACTGCTGGCCGCGACGCGCACGCTGCCGCTGCTGGCGCTCGGGCTGGTGCCGCTGCTGGTCGGCGCGGCGGCGCTGTTCCCGTGGCTGCCGGGTCCACCGGTGCACGATCCGCACTTCGCGCACCAGGCCTGGTATCTCAACCGCCCGTTCCTGACCAGCCGCGCCGTGGTGTTCATGCTGCTGTGGCTGGGCTGGGCGGCGTGGCTTGAGCGGTGCCTGCAGGCGCCACGGCCACGGCGCCTGCGCAACTGGGCGGTCAGCGGGCTGGTGATGTACGTGCTGAGCGCGTCGCTGTTCGGCGTCGACTGGATCATGGCGCTTGAGCCGCGCTGGCACTCCACCACCTTCGGCCTGACCTACGTCACCGCGCAGATGCTGGGCGCCTCGGCCTGCTGCGGCGTCCTCGCCGCGCGCGCGGCCGCGGCGCGCGACAACCCGCTGGTCGCGGACGTCGGCAAGCTGCTGATGATGTTCCTGCTGGCCTTCATCTACCTGGCCTTCATGGATTACCTCACGGCCTGGGTCGGCAACCTGCCGGCCGAGACGGTCTGGTACGTGCCGCGCACGCGCACCAGCTGGAAGTGGGTGGCGGCCTTCGTCCTGGCCTTCGAGCTGGTGTTGCCCTTCTTCACCTTGTTGTCACGCCGCGGCAAGCGGCACCCTCGGCGCATTGCGGCGGTCGCGACGCTGATGCTGGTGGCCAACTTCGCCTGGCTGCTGTGGATGGTGGCGCCGGCCGGCCGGCCCCAGGGCCTCGGCGTGTACTGGACCGACATCCTTGCGGTGATCGGCCTCGGCGCCATGTGGCGCAGCGTGTTCGAGGGCGGCCTGTGGCAACCGCTGCCGGTGGCATCGACGGCGGCGGCGGAGGCGGGCGCATGAAGCCGGCGCAGGCCCACGAATCGGCGGAGCTGGAGACGGGCAGGCTGCTGCGCCTGGCGGCGGTATCGGCCGGCGTTCTGGTGCTGGTGCTTCTGGTGATGTGGTGGTTGTGGTGGGGCCTGCTGCGGCCGCCGCCGCGCCCGGCCACGCAGCACATACCGCCACCGCCGCGCTTGCAGGCGCACCCGCGCGCCGACCTGCAGCGGGTGCGCGCGGCGCAGGCGCAACGCCTGCAGGGCTACGCCTGGGTCGATCGCAAGGCCGGCATCGCGCGCATCCCGGTCGAGCGTGCGGCCGCACTGATGGTCGAACATGCGAAGCGCGGCAAACCGCACGGGACCGCGCCGTGAGGACGTTGCTGCTGATGCTGGTGGTGCTCTCGGCCTGGCCGACGGCCGCAGCGGCGGCTGCGACCGGCCCGCTGCCACCGAAGGACCTGCGCAAGAACGCGACCTTCATCCAGCGCCTCGGCGCCCAGGTGGCGATGGACGCGCGCTTCGTCAGTGCCGATGGCGCGCCGGTCACGCTGCGCCAGGTCGCCGGCGGCAAGCCGCTGGTGCTGGCGATGGGCTACTACCACTGCCCGAACCTCTGCGGCGTGGTGCTCGACGGCATGGCGTCGGGCTTCGCCGGCATCAACCTCGAGCCCGGGCGCGATTTCGAGGTCGCCTTCATCAGCATCGACGCGCACGAGACGCCGGCCGACGCCCTGCACAAGCGCCGGCAACTCCAGGCCAGCCTGCCGGCGGCGCAGCCGGAGCGCTGGCATATGTTGACCGGAAAGCCCGAGGCCATCCGCGCGGTGGCCGATGCCATCGGCTACCGCTACTTCTACGACCCGCGCATTGGCCAGTACGCGCACGCGGCCGGCCTGGTGGCGTTGACCCCGGCGGGCAAGGTGAGCCAGTACATGTTCGGCGTGCGCTACCGGCCCAGGCCGCTGCGGCTGGCGATCGTGCAGGCCTCCGCGGGCCGGCTGGGCACGCTGGTCGACCAACTGGTGCTGTTGTGTTGCGGGTATGACCCGCAGACCGGCCGCTACAGCGTGCTGATCGGCCGGGTCACCGCGGCGCTGTGCAGCGGCTTCGCCCTGCTGATGGGCGGCTTCGTCTGGTTCATGTTCCGGCGCCGGCCGCGCGGGG
Organism: Rhodanobacteraceae bacterium; assembly: GCA_035699085.1. Taxonomy (GTDB): domain Bacteria; phylum Pseudomonadota; class Gammaproteobacteria; order Xanthomonadales; family Rhodanobacteraceae; genus DASSBG01. The sequence goes on along the minus strand of DASSBG010000039.1, from coordinate 29,478 downwards.
GCATGGCATGAGCCCGGTGACGCCACTACTGGAGCCGCCCGAGGCCTCGAGCATCGCGCCGCACGTCGACCTGCTCTTCTACGTGATGCTCACGCTGAGCGTGATCGTCATCGCCGGCGTGGTGCTGGCGATGGGCTGGTTCTGCCTCAAGTACCGCCGCGGTACCCATGCCGACCGCTCGCCGCGGCCACCGCACAGCCACTGGATCGAGATCACCTGGATCACCATCCCGCTGCTGCTGTTCCTGTGCATCTTCGCCTGGAGCATCCGCCTGTACGCGCGCATGCGCACGCCGCCGCCCGGGGCGACGCCGGTCTACGTGGTCGGCAAGCAGTGGATGTGGCGCATCCAGCACGTCGGCGGTCAGCGCGAGATCAACACCTTGCACGTGCCGCTGGGCCGGCCCATCCACCTGATCATGACCTCGCAAGACGTCATCCACAGCTTCTTCGTGCCAGCATTCAGGCTGAAGCAGGACGTCGTGCCGGGCATGTACACCGACCTCTGGTTCACCGCCACACGCCCTGGAACCTACCAGCTTGACTGCGCCGAGTACTGCGGCGTCGACCATTCGCGGATGGGCGGCCGCGTCATCGTGATGCAGCCGGCGGCCTTCGCCGACTGGCAACGCCGGCACGGCGGCCAGAGCCTCGCGGCGCAGGGCGCGGCGCTGTTCCGCAAGGCGGGCTGCAGCGGCTGCCACGACAGCCAGTCCAGCGTGCACGCGCCAAACCTGCGCGGGCTCTACGGCCGCCGCGTGCCGCTGCGCGACGGCAGCATCGTGCTGGCCGACGACAGCTACATCCACGACTCCATCATGTTGCCCGACAAGCAGGTGGCGGCGGGCTACTCGCCGATCATGCCCTCGTTCCAGGGCCAGCTCGGCGAGAGCGAAGTGCTGGAACTGGTGGCGTACATCAAGTCGCGCAACGGCAAGGGAGCAGGCCCATGAGCGTCATCTCGCCCGCGTTCGAAACGCCGGCGCCGATCGGGCACCGCAGCTTCTACGACGAGGGCAACACGCTCTGGTCGTGGCTGACCACGCGCGACCACAAGCGCATCGCCATCCTCTATGCCATCAGCATCACCTTCTTCTTCCTGCTCGGCAGCCTCGCCGCGGCGATGATCCGGCTGGAACTGGTGACGCCGGCGGGCGACCTGTGGAGCGCCGAAACCTACAACAAGGCCTTCACCTTCCACGGCGTGGTGATGGTCTGGTTTTTCCTGATCCCGTCGATCCCGGTGACGCTGGGCAACTTCCTGCTGCCGCTGATGATCGGCGCGCGCGACATGGCCTTTCCGCGGCTCAACCTCTTCAGCTGGTATCTGTTCGCCGTCGGCGGGCTGTTCACCATGGCCGCGCTGCTGGCCGGCGGCGTCGATACCGGCTGGACCTTCTACACGCCATTCTCGACGATGTTCTCCAACACCAACGTGTTCCTGGTGATCATCGGTGTCTTCATCACCGGCTTCTCGACCATCCTCACTGGGCTCAACTTCATCGTCACCACGCATTCCCTGCGCGCGCCCGGCATGACCTGGTTCCGCCTGCCGCTGTTCGTATGGGCCATGTACGCGGTGGCGCTGGTGATGATGCTGGCCACGCCGGTGCTGGCGATGACGCTGTCGCTGATCGGCCTGGAGCGCTTCTTCGGCGTCGGGATCTTCGATCCGGCCATGGGCGGCGACCCGCTGCTGTTCCAGCACATGTTCTGGTTTTATTCGCACCCGGCGGTCTACATCATGATCCTGCCGGCGATGGGCGTGGCCAGCGAACTGATCACCTGCGGCGCGCGGCGCAACATCTTCGGCTACAAGTTCATGATCTACGCCATCGTCGGCATCTCGGTGATCGGCTTCCTGGTCTGGGGCCACCACATGTTCGTCAGCGGCATGTCGCTCTACGCCGGGATCGTGTTCTCGATCCTCAGCTTCCTGGTTGCCGTGCCCTCGGCGATCAAGGTCTTCAACTGGACCGCCACGCTCTACAAGGGCACCATCGATTTCACTGCCTGGATGCTCTACGCCATCGGCTTCGTCGGCCTGTTCATGCTCGGTGGCGTGACCGGCCTGTTCCTTGCCGCCACCGCGCTGGACGTCGACCTCACCGACACCTTTTTCGTCGTCGCCCACTTCCACTACATCATGGTCGGCGGCTCGGTGATGGCGTATCTGGGCGGCATCCACTACTGGTGGCCCAAGTTCACCGGGCGCATGTATTCGGCCGCCTGGGCGCGCTTCGCGGCAATCATGATGTTCGTCGGCTTCAACCTGACGTTTTTCCCGCAGTACCTGCTCGGCTGGGCCGGCATGCCGCGGCGCTACCACCAGTACGACCCGCAGTACCAGCTGCTCAACGTCTTGTCGTCGGCGGGTGCGGCGGTGCTCGGCCTGGCTTACCTGCTGCCGATCATCTACCTGGCCTGGTCGCTGCGCCACGGCGCACCGGCCGGGCCCAACCCCTGGCGCGCCAGCGGCCTGGAATGGCTGACCGACTCGCCGCCGCCCAAGCACAACTTCGAGGTCACGCCGGTGGTGACCCACGGGCCATACCAGTACACGCCGTGAGCAGGGCAGGGAACAGCACGCAATGAACAGCATCAGCCACGCGCGCCCGGCCTTCCTGGAGCAGCAGTTCGACGACCCGCTGCAGCAGCGCGAGTCGTCGGTGTTCGGCATGTGGGCCTTCCTCGCCACGGAAATCCTGTTCTTCGGCGTGCTGTTCCTCGGCTACGCCATCTGCCGCTGGCGCTTCCCGGTGGCCTTTGCCGAGGCGGCGAAGCACACGGACCTGGTGCTCGGCAGCATCGAGACGGCGGTGCTGCTGGTCAGCAGCTGCGTGGTGACCATTGCGCTGCGCGACCTGCGCCTCGGCGGGCGGCGGCTGGCGGCGGCGCTGCTGCTGGCGACGGCAATGCTTGGCCTGCTGTTCCTGGCGCTGCACGGCAAGGAGTACTACGACGAGTTCCACGAGGGCCTGATGCCCGGCGTGCACTACACGCTGGCGCAGCCGCACGCGGTGCACATGAAGCTGTTTTTCTGCCTGTACTACTTCATCACGCTGTACCACAGCCTGCACGTCACGGTCGGCGTGCTGCTACTGCTGGCGATGAGCTGGCGCACGTTCCGCGGCGGCTTCAGCGCCGATTACACGACGCCCGTCGAGGTCACCAGCATGTACTGGCACCTCGTCGACATCGTCTGGATCTTCGTGTTTCCGCTGATGTACCTGGTGGGCCGCTGATGAACGGGCCGCGGCGCAAGAACGGACGCCTGCCGGTCGCCGACCTGCTGGCGGTGCTCGGGGTGCTGGTGCTGCTGCTGGGCGCGAGCATCGGCAGCTCGCTGGTGCCGCTCGGCGGCTGGAACACCGTCGTCAGCCTGGTGGCGTCGGTGCTGATGGCGCTGACGATCCTCGGCTTCTTCATGCACCTGCGCCACGGCACCGTGCTGCTGCGGATGGTGGCCGCTATCGGCTTTGTCTGGCTGGCGATCCTCATCGTGATCACCTTCGGCGACTACTTCACCCGCATTCCCGTCCCGCCGCCGTGGTGAGTGCCGCCGCCGCTTCTGCGGGTCCGATTCCGGGGTCAGCGCAGCGAGGCCTGCAGCGCCGTGGCCAGCGCGGCATCGCCGTTGACGAGGTCGGCCCAGGCCAATTCGACGCCGCGGCGGTGGCCCTTGCGGACCAGCTTCAGACCATCGGCGTCGATGGTCAGTGTCCACGGTTCGTCGTCGATCTGAATCTCGCGGCGCAATGGCTTGTCCAGCGGGGTCATGCGCGCTTCCGACCCGCGGTCGCCTGTTCCAGTTCCAGCTCGCAGCGCAGCGACTCGATGTCGCGGTTGACCGTTGCCACAGCCAGCAGCGCGTCGCCGCGGCGGTAGCGCACGGCGCAATCCTGGCAATCCAGGTCAAGCTGGCCGTCGAAGTCGGCACTGTCCCAGTCTTCGGCGTGGCCGACGTAGTTGAGGTTGCAGTCGTATTGAGCCGTCCAGAAGAATGGCACGTCGTGGAAACCCTGGCCGAGGCCGAGCATGTTGCGCGCGGCGCACTGGCCCATGCGCTCCGCCACGACCCAGTGCTCGATGCGCACGTTGTCGCCGCTGCGCACGTCGGGGTAGCGGGCGATGTCGCCGGCGGCAAAGATGCCGGGCACGCTGGTTTCCAGGCTGGCATCCACCTGCACGCCGCGGTCGCAGACCAGGCCGGCGCGCTCGGCGAGGCCGGTTCGCGGCCGCACGCCCACGCCGACCACCACCAGTTCGGCGGCGACGCGGCTGCCGTCATCCAGTTCCACCGCCTCCGGGTGGATTCGGCGGACGTTGGCACCGAAATGGAACACCACCCCGTGCGACTCGTGCAACGCGCGCAGGAACTGGCCAACCCGCGGCCCCAGCACCTTTTCCATCAGCACGGATTCGCGCGCCACCACATGCACTTCGACGCCACGCTGGCGCAGCGCCGCGGCCACCTCGAGACCGATGAAGCCGGCGCCGATGACCACCGCGTGACGCAGGCCCTCGGCGCGCCGGGCCAGCTCCACGCCATCGTCGCGGCTGCGCAAGGTACGCACGTGCGGCAGGTCGGCGCCGGGCAGGTCCAGCCGCACCGGTTCCGCGCCCGTCGCCAGCAGCAGCACGTCGAAGGGCAATTGCTCGCCGCCGCCAAGCCGTACCTGCCGCTTGTCGGCGTCCAGCGATTCGACCGGCGTTTGCAGCCGCAGGTCGATGCGGTGCTTGCGGTAGAAATCGGCCGGGCGCAGCGGCAGTTCGTCCTCGCCGACCTGGCCGGCGAGGAAGCCCTTGGACAGGTGCGTCCGGTCATAGGCGGGCGCGTCGTCGTCACTGAGCATGACCAGCTCGCCTTCGTAGCCCTCGGCCCGCAGCGCCTCGGCAGCGGCGTGACCCGCGGCGCCACCGCCAATGATCACCGCGCGACGCGGATGCACGAGCTCGTCGGGCGCCGGCTTGGGCAGTACCGCCGGCAGCTTCTGGCCCACGTAGACCTTTCCGCCCCGCTCCTCGACCCGCCAACACGACAGCGCCTCCAGTGCCGGCGCGCGCTCGGCGATGCCGCTGCGCAGGTTGAAGCAGGCGTGGTGCCACGGACAACGCACTCGATCGCCGAGCAGCAGGCCCTCCGCCAACGGTCCGCCCTGGTGCGTGCAATGGGCGTCGACCGCGAAGTATTCCCCCCCGCGCCGGGCGACCAGCACCTCGTGCTCGCCGACGTGGCCGCTGAGCATGCCGCCGTCGGGAAGGTCGGCGAGATCGATGCCGGCGCCGAGATCGAGTCCGTTCATGACTGCGGGGGCGGCCCGTTGCGCAATATGCTGCGCAAGTTCGCTACGTCGCCCGTTGAGGCCGGCGAGGCGTGGTTGCCCCAGGCATTGCGAATGTAGGTGATCACCGCTGCAATCTCCCCGTCATCCAGTTTGTCCGCGAACGATGGCATTCTAAGCCCCGTAGGCCTGGCGCGGGTAGCCGGCTTTTGCGCGCCGACCAGCACCGCCTCGATCAGCGTCTGCGCCTGCGCCGCCTGGATCGCCGAGGTGTCGGCCAGCGGCGGAAACACATCGGCCAATCCCCTGCCGTCGCGCATGTGGCAGCCTTCGCAGTTGTCGACGTAGACCGCCTTGCCACGCGCCATTACGTCCTCGTCGATGTGGTGAGCGGGCGCCTCGTCGTCGCCGCTGTCGTCCGATTGCTTCGGCAAGTCCTTCAGGTAGGTGGCAATCGCGCGCACGTCCGCCTGGCTGAGGTATTGCGTCGATTGCTGTACCACCTCGGCCATCGGTCCGGCGGCAGCGCTCCAGCGGTTTGACCCGGTGTGCAGGTATTCGGCGATGTCGGCGGCCGTCCACAAGCCGAGGCCGTCGCGCTTGCCATTGCCAAGGTTGGGCGCGAAGACGTTCTCGGCCATGCCGCCGCCCAGCGGGTTGTCCAGATCGGGCGCGCCAAGCATGTTCTTGGGCGAATGGCAGGCCGCGCAGTGCCCGGCGCCCTGCACCAGATAGGCGCCGCGGTTCCACTGGGCCGACTTGTGCGGATCGGGCTGGTACACGCCCGGATCGAAATACATTCCGTTCCAGACCTTCATCACCCAGCGCATGCTCATCGGCCAGGGCAGCTCCACCGGCTTGTTCTCCATCCGGACCGGGTCGAGCGTGTCCAGGTAAGCCTTGATCGAGAGCACGTCTGCGCGGCTCATGCGCGAGTAGAACTGGTAGGGGAAGGCCGGGTACATGTGTCGCCCCGTGCGATCGATGCCCAGATGCATCGCGCGCCAGAAGTCCTCGTCGCTGTAGCGGCCGATGCCGGTGGTTTTGTCAGGCGTGATGTTGGTCGAGTAGATGGTGCCGAAGGGCGTCGGTACCGCGCGCTGGCCGGCAAAGGGCACGCCGTTGTCGGCCGTGTGGCAGGCCTTGCAGTCGGCGATGCGGGTCAGGTAGCGGCCGCGCGCGATGGTCGGGTAGGGGCCGGGCGCGGTGCGCGCGTGTTGCGGCGGCGGCTCCGCGGCGCCCGGCATCCCGGCCGGCAGGGCCAACAGAACGGCCAGCAGGACGCCATGCCTCATGCCGTCACCAACGGGCCGGGGTTCTTCAGGTAGCGGCGCATCGCCTGCGCCGCCCAGTAGGTCAGTGCGCCGACCGTGCCGGTCGGGTTGTAGCCGGGGTTCTGCGGAAACACGCTGGCGCCCATCACCCAGAGGTTGGGCACGTCCCATGACTGCAGGTAGGGGTTGACGAAGCTGGTGGACGGGTCGCTGCCCATCACCGCGCCGCCGGTGTTGTGGGTGGTCTGGTAGGGAACGATCGAATACGGCCCCTTGCGGAACCTGGCGTGGATCGAGGTCGCCTTCATCGCCTGCGCAATCAGCTTGGCCTTCTCGGTGAGGAAATGCGACATGCGCAGTTCGTTGTCGCGGAAGTCGAAGGTCAGCCGCAGCATCGGGTTGCCGTAGGCGTCGGTGTAGGTCGGGTCGAGGTCCAGGTAGTTCTGCCGGCTGCTCATGACGCTGCCGTGGGTGGCGATCGAGGTGGCGGTGAGGTAGTTCTCGTGCATCGCCTTCTTCCAGCCGCTGCCCCACGTCGGCGCCTCCTTGGGCAGGTGGTGCTGCAGGATGGGCCGGCCACCGGTGTTCCAGAGGGCGATGTAGCCGCCGCCGATGAAGCCATGCGGGCCGTGGTCGAAGTTGACGGTGTTGAAGTCGTCGACTGCCTGGCCCAGGGCGCCGGCGCCCATGAACGGGTTGAGGATCTCCTTCTGGAACACGTCGACCGACGAGGTGATCTGGTAGGCGTAATTGCGCCCGACCACGCCGGTGCCGCTTTCGGGATCGTAGGGCCTGCCGATGCGCGAGAGCAGCAGCAGGTGCACGTTGTGCTGGGCGTAGGCGCACAGCACCACCATCGAAGCCGGCTGCTCGTATTCCTGGTCATGGATGTCGACATAATTGACGCCGGTGGCGCGCTTGCCGGTGGAATCGGTGTTTACCCGCACCACGTCGCAGTGCGTGCGGTAGCTGAAATTGTCCTTCTTCAGCAGCACCGGCAGGATGGTGGTCTGCGGGCTGGCCTTGGAGTAGTTGCCGCAGCCGAACCATTCGCAGAAGCCGCAGTAGGTGCACTCGCCCATCTGCACGCCGAGCGGGTTGCGGTAGGGCTTGGAGGTGTTGGCGGCCGGGCAGGGGAACGAATGGAAGCCGACCTCCTTGGCCGCGTGGTCAAACAGCTCGGTCGCCGCGGCGCGCTTCAGTGGCGGCAGCGGATAGCCGCGCCGGCGCGGGCCCTCGAACGGATTGCCGCCCGGCTGCAGGGTGCCGTTGATGTTGCCGGCCTGGCCGGAGATGCCGCACAGGTATTCGAACCTGTCGTAATGCGGCTCCAGTTGCTCGTAGGTCACGCCCCAGTCCTGCAGCTGCATGTCCTTGGGGATGAAGCCCGCGCCGTAGCGCTCGGTGGTGCGCGTCTTGATCACGAAGTCGCCGGGCAGGAAGCGCCAGGTCTGGCCGTTCCAGTGCACGCCGGCACCGCCGACGCCGGCGGCCGGCATGAACGAACCGAGGTGGCGCATCGGCAGTGCCTGCTGCGAGCGCTTGTTGCGGAAGGTCAGCGTCTCGCGCTTCGGCGACTCGAAAATCTGCTTTCGCACCGCGTAGCGCAGCTCGTCCTGGATGTGCGTGGTGGCGAAGTCGGGCACGGTGTCGCGGAATTCGCCACGCTCCAGCGCCAGCACCTGCACGCCGGCGTCGGTCAGCTCCTGCGCGATGATCGAAGCCGTCCAGCCAAAGCCCACCAGCACCACGTCCACCGCCGGCAGTCGCCTGGCCACCGGCTCAAGCCTCGCGCTGGTTGTCGGGATCGCGGCCGGCGAGGCTGACGAAGGGCCGGGTGTAGCGTTGACCGTAGTGCTCGATCTCGTCGAGGTAGTTGTAGCGCGGCCCGGGGAAGCCGATCAGTTTCCAGCCGGCGAAGTCGCGGTTGCCGCCGTAGACGGGGTCGGCGAGATAGCCTTCCTGGGTGTTCTGCCACAGCAGCTGGAAAAACTGTTTCTCCGGCACGCCGTGCAGCCCCAGCGAGCCGCTTTCGATCTGCGCGAGCACATCGTCCTGGGCCTTGTCGTCAAGCGCAGCGAAGCGCTTGCCGCGAAGTGCCACGCACTTGTCGTCGATCGCGGCGATCGCCGCCCGGTACATTTCCGCCGGCGTCAGCCTGCTCTGGTAGCCCTGCTCGTCGGTTCCGTCGGCCCAGGGGCCGCGCATGTACCAGCGCGAGGCGCGGCCATAGGCGCCCGCCAGCTGCACGTCGAGGAAGCCGGTGACGCCGGCCTGGTTGGCGCCTGGCCCGAGCTCGTCGTTGGGGATCAGCCGATTGGTGGCCGCGTCGATGAACTCGGCTTCCGCGGCGGTGAAGAAAGCATGCTGCGGTGCGCCGGAGCGGTGGCCCGATGGTGAAGCGCACCCGGCGGCGACGGCCGCGGGCACCAACGCGGCGGCCCGGAGGAATCGCCGGCGGGAGGTAGGCAGCAACGGCGTGGCGCGCATGTCGAATCTCCTTGGGCGATGCCGTTCAGCCTACGGCGCCACCATTAATGCTCCTGAAACGCTGCCGCCGGACCGGCGGGTTCCGTTCAGCTCCTTTTCACGCAACCGACGGCGCGTCTTGCAGCCTCACATTCGGCAGGCATCATGCCCGCAAGGGCAGGCACCGGCCGGCCCGGAGCGGTCGCCGCCTCGTTCGTTGTCGGACTGGCGGCAAGCGTCGCTGCAATACGTCTGGTTCGCGTCGACCTTGCAGCGGCACGGCGCGTGGGCGCAGGTATGGGTGGGCTTGCTGTTCATGGGGCCAACCTGTTGCTTGGGGGAGAGGTGACTTCGGTGGCGTCGTGCAGCAGCGGCTGCGATTGCTCGACCTCGGCGACCTGGTCCAGCCAGAGGTAGCCGCCGTTGTCGGCGACGTCGTGGCCTTCCAGGCGCAGCATGCAGTTGATGCCCTCGTTGCCGTCGCCGTCGTTGAAGGTCTGGACAATGGGGCGCTCCGCGACGACGCCCGCGACTTGGGTGCCATCGAACAGCGTCAGGCACACGTTCGCGCCGCTTGGCAACTGGTTTGCCAGCTGCTCGATGCGATGGATGCTGTCGGGGTCGCAGTAGACGTTGTCGGCGAAGCGTCCCATGGGATCCACGCTATCCGGCCGATCCGCAATCGCCCATGAATGCGCGCCGGCGCCGCGGGTCGGCACGGGTCACGCGCCTGCGGCACCAACCCGGCCCACGCGCCAACCCGGCCCTGCGCGAGCCGCAATGCCGGACGCGCGGCAACAAAAAGGCCGGCAACGAATGCCGGCCTTTCCATGCTGGTTCGATTGGTGGAGCGGAGGAGGATCGAACTCCCGACCTTCGCATTGCGAACGCGACGCTCTCCCAGCTGAGCTACCGCCCCACGCGAGCCGCGCATCATAGCGCGGCGCCCAGGCCGCGCCAAGTGGCGCGCGACCGCCGGTGCACGCTGCCAGGTCGTCACGGTACTCCGCCCGCCCGCAGCGGGTGCGCCGCCGCAAGCTCACGCCACGGCATCGCCCCCGGTCCCCGGTCCCCGCTCCCCGGTCCCGCTGCGAAGCAGCAGCGGCGACAGCCGCGGTTCCAGCAGCGGCCGCCGCCAGCCTTCGAGGCCCTGTGGCCAGCGCCGCGTCATCAGCAGCTCTTCCAGCAACCGGCGCGGGCAGAGCAGGCCGGCGCTCATGTCCAGCTCCGAGGCCAGCGCGTTGACCGCCTGCTTCATCGCCTCGAGGGCGGCCCGGTCGGCGCGCGTCGGCAGCGGCGCGATCTCGTCGGTGTTCTCGATCTCGGCCGGCTCCAGCGGCCGCTGCAGCAGTTCGAACAGCGCCCGGCGTTGCGGCCCGCGCAGGGCACGCTGCCCGCGCACCCGCTCAAACAGCGCCTCGGGCGTGGCCGGCGGCTCGGCGGCCAGCGACAGCGCCAGCTTGTCGTCGATCAGCCAAGGCCGTGGCGCGTCGAGCTCGCGCGCGCTGCGCTCACGCCAGAGCAGGATCTGGCGCAGCAACGCCTGCTGCTCGGCCGGCCAGCCGCTGGCGCCGCGCAGGCCGCGTTGCGGTTGGGGATCGATCTGCTCGCGGTCGGCGCGGGCGCACAGCCGTGCGCTGTCCTCGTAAAGCCACTCCAGCCGGCCGCGCTCGACCAGCTTGGCGTGCAGATAGGCGTGCAGCGCGTGCAGGTGCAGCACGTCCAGCGCCGCGTAGTCGCGCTGCGAGGGGCTGAGCGGGCGGCGCAGCCAGTCGGAGCGCGTCTCGCCCTTGTCGAGGTCGGCGCCGATGACCGACAGCACCAGCGCGCGGTAGCTGATGCCGGCGCCCATGCCGGCCATGTCGGCGGCGATCTGGGTGTCGAACAGCCGCGCCGGGCCGCGCGGCAGCCAGGACGACAGCGCCTCCATGTCCTCGCCGGCGCTGTGCATGATGCAGATCGTGGCCGGGTCCTCCAGCCGCTGGCGGAACCGTTCGTTGGCGCGGCAGGCCAGCGGGTCGACCAGCGCCACCTGGCCGCCGGCGGCGACCTGGAGCAGCGCAAGCTGCGGAAAAAAGGTGTTGCGGCGCATGAACTCTGTGTCGACGCCGAGCACCAGTGGCTCGGGCCACGGCTCGATGAGCGCATCGAGCGCGGCGTCGTCGTCGATCCACTGCGGCTCGGCTCGGGGCACGGGAACTCCTCGTCAGTCGGTCGGCGCAGCGCCAAGTACACTACGCAATCGAGGCTGCACGATAGCAGGCCATGCCGGAATCGCAGACATTCAATCGCCAACGCCAGATCGGTGCCGCCGCCGGCGTGTTGCTGCTGGCCTTCGCCTTGGCCTATCGCTTCTTTCCCGATGCCTTGCATGTGCAGCACTCGCCGCAGGCGTCGGCTGGCCTGGCGGCAGGCGCGGGCGGGCAGCCGATGGGCTTTGATCAGCGGCCACGGCGCGGAGCCGCCTCGCCGGCGCAGGCCGGGCCGCCGATTTCAATGGCGCCGAGCAGCGTGATTCTGGCGCGAATCCGCAGCCGCGACGCCGGCGCAGGCGGCCATGGCGCCCCGATCAGCGAGCAGGTCGCGGACTGGCTGAAGCAGGCCGACGCGGCGTTGGACAAGGGCCGGTTGATCGGCGGCGACGACAGCGCCAAGGCCCTCTACGCCAAGGTGCTGGCCTCGCTGCCGGACAACCGTGCGGCGCGCGCCGGCATGGTCAGCGTGGCGCGGCAACTGGCGCTGCGTGCGCAGAAGGCGCTGGCGCACGGCGACGACCAGGCGGCGCGGACCATCCTGGCGCAGCTGAAGCAGGTGCCCGATGCCGACGCGGAGGTGGCCGAGGTCGAAAAGCGCCTGAAGATCCACGACAAGGCCGCGCCGCTGCTGGCGCACGCCGCGGACCTGCTCAAGCGCGGCCACGCGCTGGCGCCGGCTTCGGACAACGCGCTGGGCGTGTACCAGCAGGTGATGGACATCGACCCGCACAATGCCGTCGCACGTGCCGGGCTGCTTCGCATCCAGCGGCAGGTGCTGGACAAGGCACTGGCGGCGGTCGCCCAGAATGATTACGCGACCGCCGATACCGCGCTGGCCCAGGCCGCGGCCATCGCGCCCGATTCGCAGGAACTGCAGGACACCCGCAGCCGCATCGAGGGCATGCGCCGGCAGCAGGCCGAGCACGTGCTGGCGCAAGCGCGCTCTGCGCTGGACGGCGGTGACCACGCGCTGGCCCGGAAGCTCGCCGACAAGGCGCTGGCGATCAGCCCGGATCTGCCCGGGGTCGACGAGTTCAACCTGCGCCTGCGCAACGCCACGCTGTACGCCAGCTACCAGCCGGGGCAGGTGTTCCACGACCGTTTCCTTGACCGCGCCGGGCAGGCGCCCGCGATGGTGGTGGTTCCGACCGGCGAGTTCATGATGGGCAGCCGTGACGGGGTACCCGGCCACCGCGCCAACGAGGCGCCGCAACACCAGGTGACCATCGCCTTCGGCTTTGCAATTGGCCGCACCGAGGTCACCGTCGGCCAGTTCCGCGAATTCGTCAATGCCACCAAGTACGTGACCGACGCCAAGCGCCTCGGCAGCGCCAGCGTCTACGACGAACGCACCGGGCGCATGCACAACGTCGACGGCGTCGACTGGAGCGACGACTACGCCGGCCACGAAGCCGACGACAAGGACCCGGTGGTCAATGTCTCCTGGAACGACGCCCGCGCCTACGTCCGCTGGCTGGCGCAGCGCACCGGCAAGCCCTACCGCCTGCCCAGCGAGGCCGAGTTCGAATATGCGATGCGCGCCGGCACCACGTCGCTGTATTGGTGGGGCAACGGGGTGCCGGACGCAACCGTCGAGAACACCACCGGCGCGCGCGACCTGTCCGACACCGGCCGGCGCTGGTCCAATGCGTTCCGCGGCTACCGCGACGGTTACTGGGGCCCGGCGCCGGTGATGAGCTTCAAGCCCAACCCCTTTGGCCTCTACGACATCGACGGCAACGTCTCGGAGTGGGTCGCCGACTGCTGGCACGACAACTACACCCGTGCCACCCATGACGGCAGCGCCTGGGTCAATCCCGGCTGCGCCGCGCATGTCGTGCGCGGTGGCTCGTGGGGCAGCGCGCCGCAGCAGGAGCGCTCGGCCTATCGCCAGCCGGCCGACGCCGCCACGCGCAGCGGCCGCGTCGGCTTCCGCGTCGCGCGGGGTCTTTGAACGGGGACCGGGGACTGGAACAGCGGCGGCGCCGGCGCCTTTGGGCGGTGTCAACCAGCCGACGCGGCCGTGAACGCGCGCGACATTGGTCTTGCGCGCCTTGCCCAGCGTTTCGCCGACCGCGCTTCAGGCCCGGGCAGCAGGGGTCATGCTAGAACGCATGCTTGCCCGGGTGGCGCCGCGCCGCACCGGCCCGTCGCGTGGGCCCCTCTGCCCCCAAGGACGCTGCCGCATGGACATCACCCAACTGATCCTCGACGAACATCACGAACAGCGGCGCCTGTTCGCCCTGCTGGATGCCATCGACCGCGCCGACGTCAAGGCGCTTGAGGGCGTTTGGGACCAATTGGCCAGCTTCCTCGAAGTGCGTGCGGAGGCGGAGGAGCAGCATTTCTATCCAGCCTTGCTGCGCCGGGGCGAAGGGGCTGGCGACACACAGGACGCGGACACCGAGACGCTCGACGCAATCAAGGATCACAATGAAATCCGCGATGCCGTCGCCAAGGTTGTCGCACACGCACCCGGCACTGCCGAGTGGCTGCAGGCCGTCAGCGCGGCCCGCCTTGCCAACAGCGATCACATGGCCGAGGAGGACGCCAGGGTCTGGCTGACTTCCGCCAGCACGCGCCAGTGAAGCTGCGCCACGAGCTGGGCGTTCTGTTCGCAAGCGTGGCACGACACCGCACCGGCGTGCGGCCAAGGGACAAGAACCCGGCGGCGTACGTGCAGAAGCAGGGCTGACGACCCGGGACCCGAACGGCGGAGAGGCCGAACCTCCGTAGGGCGGGTTTCAACCCGCCGTCGTCGATGTGGCACCCTGGGCCGCGCCGCGCTGCGCGCCGAAACCGGATCCCGCAGGGCCGGTTTCAACCCGCCGGGAAAACTCGCCCCGCGGAATCTGCCTCAACCTGAAACGGCGGGTTGAAAACCCGGCGCTGCTCAGCGTCCCGAGGCGCTTGAAAAACGCTCGCGGTGGTCGAGCGCGACGCCAAGCCGGTCGTGTTCGTGGTCGAGGACGGCCACGCCCGGTGCGCGCAGGCAGCGGCGGCAACTACTCGCCGGCCGCGGCGTCAGGATCGCGGCTTGTCCGGTCCCCGGTCCCTGGTCCCCGGTCCCCGGTCCCTGGTCCCCGGTCCCCGGTCCCCGCTCCCCACCGCCCGGCGACAAAGCGCGTGCCTTGGCCGCCGCTCGTGCCGCCCTTTCCGCGTCCCGAGTCCCGGGTCCCGAGTCCCGCGCGCCTCTTGGCGCGGCCACGCTCACGACATGCAGCCGCCCAAGCGTTTGCATGCCGGCGTAGAAGCGCCAGGGATCGCCGTTGCCGACGGCCAGCGCCAGATGGCCACTGTCGAAGCCGCCGAGCGCCGCGTCGTAGCTGCGCCAGTGGCCGTCGACCCAGGCCTGCACCCAGGCATGCGGCACCAGCACGTTCTCGCGGCCGGCGTAGCGGGGCGTGTAAACCAGGCCGGTGACCACCCGCGCCGGGATCGCCAGTGATCGCGCCAGCGCCGCCAGCAGCACCGCGTGCTCGGTGCAGTCGCCGCTGCGCGTCTGCAGGGTTTCCAGCGCCGAGGCATAACCCACGCCCAGATTCTTGTGCGCGATGTAACCGTTGACAAAAACCTGCAGCGCGTGCATCCGCGCCGCCGTGCCGCGCGCATTGCCGGCGGCCCGAAGCGCCAGCGCGTGCAGCTTCGGATCGGCACTCTGCAGCCAGGCGGTGGCGGCGGCATCGAGCTCGGTCGGCGGGGGCTCGCGCTGCGCAAGGTCGCCGCCGATGTCGATGATCCATTGGTCGCCGTCACGGCGCACCCGCTGCTCGTCGGTCGACGCGAAGTGCAGCGGCTGGCTGTCCCGTGAACGCACGATGTAGCGCAGCGGGCCGCGCCGCTGCGCGCGGTCCAGCGGTTGCGGCAGCGCGGCCATGGCATGGGAAAAAACGCTGGCCGGCTGGTTCGGCGCGGTGGCGCAGGCGCGGTCGCAGGCGAGCAGCTCGAGCGACTGGCCCAGCGTCGTCATCTGCATCTTGCGCACGTGAACAGCTGCGTCGACCCAAAGCGTCATGGCGCTGTCGTTGCCCGGGTAGTGCAGCACCTGCTCGATGCGCGTCAGCTGTTCGTCGCCGCCGGGCAGGGCGACGGTCTCCGCGCCGATCACGTGGCGGTCGACGGTCAGTGCCTCGCCGCTGGTGATGTCGAACACCCGCATCTGCAGCTTTGTCCCCGCCGCCAGGCCGGCGCGGAGCTGCGCCAGGCGCTGGCCCTCGGAGAGCAGCGCGCGCGCCGGCCAATCCATCACGTGGCTGTGCGACTGCCCGCCGACGCTCCGCTCAACCCGCACGCGTCCATCATCGAGCCGCCTGCCGTGGACGTGATTCTCGATCCCCGACAACCGCGTGCGGCCGTCGAAGCCGAGCACCTTGCCGCTGCGGCTCTCGATGTCGGTCTCGCGGTTCTCGATGGTGATCCGGGTGCCGGCGCGCTCCAGTTCGAAGCGGAGCGTCTCCGTGCTGGTCACGGTGTCGCCCTTGACCACCCGCGACAGGTGCGCCGAACCGATCTTGCGGCCTTCCATGGTCACGCTCATCCAGGTGTCACGCTGCGTATTCGCGCCGGCGCCCGCGGCGTTGCCGTGCGCCACGGCCGATGCCGGCATGCACGGCAGCGTCAGCAGGGCGAGCAGCGGAAGCAGGGCGGTGCGGCGGCGCAGTGTCATGGCGGTGGCGGGCGTGTGGGCCGGTACAATCACCGCGAGTATCGCATCGACGGGGAACCGGCGTGAACGAACTGTCGCATTGGGCCCTGCTGACCATCGAATGGCTGGCAGGCATCTTCCTCGTCGTCATTGGCGTGCTGGCGCTGGCGCTGGTGGTGCTGTTCCTGGTTGACCGTGCGCAGACGGCCAACGCGGTGCGCCGCAACTACCCGGTGATTGGCCGCTTCCGCCGGCTGTTCCAGATCCTCGGCGAGTTCTTCCGCCAGTACTTCTTTGCCTTCGACCGCCAGGAATTGCCGTTCAACCGCGCCGAGCGCGTCTGGGTCTACCGCGCCGCCCTCGATGTCGACAACACCCGCGGCTTCGGCACCACCCGCAACCTTCAGCAGGAGGGCAACCCGTTCTTTATCAACAGCGCGTTCCCGGCGCAGGCCACCGACGCCGTCGAGCCGGCGCCGATCGTCATCGGCCCGCATGCGCGCCAGCCGTATTCGCACGCCGCCTTCTTCAATGTCTCGGCCATGAGCTACGGGTCGATCTCGGCGCCGGCGGTGCGCGCGCTGTCGCGCGGCGCGGCGAAGGCCGGCATCTGGCTGGACACCGGCGAGGGCGGCCTTTCGCCGTACCACCTCGAGGGTGGCTGCGACCTGGTGTTCGAGATCGGCACCGCCAAGTACGGCGTCTGCGGACCCGGACATACGCTGGATGAAGACAGGCTGCGGGCGATCTGTGCGCACCCGGAAGTGAAGATGGTCAGCATCAAGCTCAGCCAGGGCGCCAAGCCTGGCAAGGGCGGCCTGCTGCCGGCAGTCAAGGTGACGCCGGAGATCGCCGCCATCCGCGGCATTCCCGCCGGCATGGACTCGATCAGCCCCAACCGCCACGTCGAGATCGGCAACGTCGAGGAGCTGCTGGATTTCATTGCCCGCGTTCGCGACATCAGCGGCCGGCCGACCGGCTTCAAGGCGGTGCTCGGCGACCTCGACTGGATCGCCGAGCTGTGCAACGCCATCCACCGCCGCGGCATCGAGAGCGCGCCCGATTTCATCGTGCTCGACGGCTCCGAAGGCGGCACCGGCGCCGCGCCGCAGACCTTGATGGAGGGCGTCGGCCTGCCACTGCGCGAATCGCTGCCGCAGCTGGTGGATGTGCTGGTGGCGCATGGCCTGCGCCAGCGCGTCAAGGTGATCTGCGCCGGCAAGTGCATCACTGCCTACGAGGTGGCCTGGGCCATGAGCATGGGTGCCGACTTCGTCAACTCGGCACGCGGCTTCATGTTCGCGCTGGGCTGCATCCAGTCGCTGCGCTGCAACCGCAACACCTGCCCGACCGGCGTCACCACGCACAACCCGCGGCTGCAGCGCGGGCTGGTGGTGGCCGACAAGGCCGAACGCGTCGCGCACTACGCACGCAACGTGATGCACGAGGTGGGCGTGATCGCGCACAGCTGCGGACTTGACGATCCGCGCCGCCTGCAGCGCCGGCACTGCCGCA
The DNA here is from genome assembly GCA_035699085.1 of Rhodanobacteraceae bacterium. Classification (GTDB taxonomy): domain Bacteria; phylum Pseudomonadota; class Gammaproteobacteria; order Xanthomonadales; family Rhodanobacteraceae; genus DASSBG01. Next base: position 12,036 of record DASSBG010000039.1, on the reverse strand, counting down.
TGGTCGGCAACGAGGGCATCTCGATCCGCATGGACGAGCTGTACCCGTATCCCGTTTCGGGGACCGGGGACGGAAAAACGGGGACCGGGGACCAGGGAGCGGGGACCGGACAGGCCCGTGTCGCGCCGTAAGGCGCTGTCGCGCCGGGAATGGGGAATGGAGAATCGGGAATCGGACGGCGGGCCGCCGGCGGAAGCCGAATCGGAGCGCCGTAGGTCGGGTTGGCGCCGCAGGCGCGTAACCCGACGTTGGCAACCCACCATCAGAAAGGGGACTGTGGCAATCAGGGCGCCTGATTGCGTCCGTCCGCTTGTCTGGCCACCCACCGGTCGCCTTCGAGGATTTGCAGCGGGCGGAAGCGCGCCTTGTAGTGCATCTTCGGATGGCCGGCGATCCAGAAGCCGAGATAGACGTGCGGCACGTCCAGCCGCCGGGCCCACTCAATCTGCTCGAGGATGGCGCGCGTGCCAAGCCCACGGTGCGCCTCCGCCGGATCGAAGAACGTGTACACCGCCGACAGGCCGGCCGGGGAGATGTCGGTCACCGCGACCGCCAGCAGGTTGCCTTGGTGGCGAAACTCCAGGAACCGCGTCGGGCTCCACGGCGCACTGAGGAACTCGCGGAAGTCCTGCGCTGCGGCCTCGTCCATGCCACCGCCGGCATGGCGCGTGCGCAGGTAACGGCGGTACAGCGCGTAGCGCTCGCGGGTGAAGCCCGGGTCGGTGTCGATGATCTCCAGGTCGGCGTTGTCGCGCAGGCAGCGCCGCTGGCTGCGGTCGGGCATGAACTCCCTTACCGGCACACGGCAGGGCACGCAAGCCCGGCAGCTGCCGCAGTAGGGCCGGTAGATGTGGCCGCCAGCACGGCGAAAGCCATGCCGCAAGGCCAGCGCGTAATGCCGCGGCAGCGCCGGGTCGGCCGGGTCCAGCACCAGGTTGCGCGCCAGCCGGCCTTCGAAATAGCCGCACGGGTGCGGCAGGGTCTGCAGCAAATGGGCCGGTTGCGAGCGCATGGCCGGATTGTAGCTGGAAGCGCGAATCCGGGACTGGCGAAGTGTCGCATGGCGCGTTTTGGATCGCGGCGCCTGCTGGCCGGGACGGGGATCCGGGGACCCGGGACACGGGACCCGCACAGCGGCGGGTCAAACAGTGCTGCTGGATTGGCGGCGCGGCCGCGCTGAGTGGGCGCTGTCGGCCCCGGTTACCCCATCGCCAATGCTGCGGTGGTCCGAATATCTGGCGCGGTCCCGCAACGGCCGCTTCTCGTGCGCCGCACGGACGCCGACGCGGCCGCGCCGCCCGACAGCGGCTGCATCGCCAGGTCCGCGCCTTGCGGGTCCCGGGTCCCGGGCCCCGGGTCCCGCGGCTTCGCCCGAGTCGCGAGTCCCTGGTCCCCGGTCCCCGGTCCTTGGTCCCCGGTCCTTGGTCCCCGGTCCCCGGTCCCTGGTCCCCGAAACGACACACGTTCACTGGCAGTACACCGCCTACTCTGGCAGTCTTTGCAGTTCATGGACTGCAGGACCCCGCAGTGAGCGAACGCAAGTATTTCGGTACCGACGGCATCCGCGGCCGCGTCGGGCAATGGCCGGTGAGCGCGGAGCTGATGCTGAAGCTGGGCCGCGCCGCCGGCCGCGTGCTGACCGACGACCGTGGCCGCGCCACCGTCGTCATCGGCAAGGACACCCGCGTGTCCGGCTACATGTTCGAGGCCGCGCTGGAGTCGGGCCTGGTCGCCGCCGGCGCCGACGTGCGCCTGCTCGGCCCGATGCCGACGCCCGCCGTGGCCTGGCTGACGCGTTCGCTGCGCGCCAGCGCCGGCATCGTCATCAGCGCCTCGCACAACCCCTACCACGACAATGGCATCAAGTTCTTCGACCGCCAGGGGCAAAAGCTCAGCGACGAGGTCGAGGCCGCCATCGAAGCCGAGATCGAGCGCGACTTCGTCACCGTCGACTCCGAGCACCTCGGCAAGGCGGTGCGCATCGAGGACGCCGACTCCCGCTACGTCGAGTACTGCAAGTCCACCGTCGCCACCGACTTCAGCCTGAAGGGCATGAACATCGTGCTCGATTGCGCGCACGGCGCGACCTACCAGGTGGCGCCGCAGGTGCTGGCCGAGCTGGGCGCGACCGTCTATTGCATCGGCTGCTCGCCCGACGGCTTCAACATCAACCTCGGTGTCGGCTCCACCCAGCCGGCGGCGCTGCAGCAGGCGGTGCGCGAGCGCGGCGCCGACCTCGGCATTGCCTTCGACGGCGATGGCGACCGGGTGCAGATGGTTGACCGCACCGGCGCGCTGGTCGACGGCGACGACCTGCTCTACATCCTGGCCCGGGACTGGCGGGCGCGCGGCCGGCTGCGCGGGCCGGTGGTCGGCACCTTGATGAGCAATTTCGGGCTGCAGCAGGCGCTGGCCGCGCTGGACATCGAGTTCGTGCGCGCCAAGGTCGGCGATCGCCATGTGCTGCAGGCCCTGCAGCAGCGGGACGGGCTGCTGGGGGGCGAAACCTCCGGCCACATCCTCTGCCTGGACCGGGCCAGCACCGGCGACGGCATCGTCAGCGCACTGGCCGCGCTGGAGGCGTTGTCGCACCGGGGGATGGACCTGGCACAGGCGCGCAGCGAGCTGCACAAGCTGCCGCAACTCACCGTCAACGTGCGTGCCCAGGGCGGCGCCGCGCTGGTCGCCGCCGCGCCAGTGCAGGATGCGCTGGCCGAGGTCGAGTCGACCCTCAGCGGCCGCGGCCGCGTGGTGCTGCGGCCTTCCGGCACCGAGCCGGTGGTGCGCGTGACCATCGAGGCCGACGACGCCGCCGAGGTCGATCGCCTCGCCGCGCGCCTCGCCGACGTTGTGCAGTCCGCCGCCGCCGCACACGCCGCCTGATTCCAAGAAAGTCAAAAAGGGGACGGAGGCAATTAAGCCCGTGCGAAGCTGACGTTCCTGCGTCAGCTTCCGCTTAATTGCCTCCGTCCCCTTTTTTGACCGGCGCGCTATGCTTGACCGCTGGCGGTCGCTCCGCGGCTGCCTCCGCTTTGCCCATTCCCGATTCCCCATTCCCCATTCCCACAAGAAATGAACCACGTTCCCACCCTCGACATCCGCCGCTACGACAGCGATCGCGACGCCTTCGTCGCCGAGCTTGGCGCCGCCTACCGTGAGTTCGGCTTCTGTTGCATCAGCCACCACGGCATCGACAGCGAGCTGATCGGCCACGCCTACGACGTCTTCAAGCGCTTCTTCGCGCTGCCGCAGGAAACCAAGCTCAGCTACCACGTTGCCGGCGGCGGCGGTGCGCGCGGCTACACGCCGTTCAAGATCGAGACCGCCAAGGACAGCCAGTACCCCGATCTCAAGGAGTTCTGGCACATCGGCCGCGAGCTGCCATCCGGCTCGCGCTACGCCGAGCTGATGCCGCCCAACCTTTGGCCCAGCGAGATCCCCGACTTCAAGCGCTACGGCTACGGCCTGTACCAGGCACTGGACGACCTCGGCAGCCGCGTGCTTCGCGCCTTGGCGCTGCACATCGGCGAGGCCGAGGACTTCTTCGCCGACAAGACCGACTGTGGCAACTCCATCCTGCGGCCGATCCACTACCCGCCGATCGAGCAGGACGACGTGCCGAACGTGCGCGCCGGCGCCCACGAGGACATCAACTTCATCACCCTGCTGGTCGGCGCCAGCACCGCGGGGCTGGAGGTGCTGACCCGCGACGGCAAGTGGCTGCCGATCACCACCGAGGGCGACGCCATCGTGGTCAACATCGGCGACATGCTGCAGCGCCTGACCAACCATGTGTACCCGTCGACCACCCACCGCGTGGTCAACCCGCCGGGCGAGGCCGCGCGGCAGCCGCGCTACTCCGTGCCGTTCTTCCTGCACCCCAACCCCGACGTGGTGCTCGACCCGTTGCCCAGCTGCATCAGCGAATCCAACCCCAAGCGCTACGACACGCCCATCACCGCCCACGAATACCTCGAAGAGCGGCTGCGCGAGATCAAGCTGATTTAGAGCTGGGAATGGGGAATGGGGAATGGGGAATGGGGAATGGGGAAGGCGCCGAGCCGGCGCTGACCGGTTCGCCAACCAGCGCAGCGGCGCGCTGCAAGCCGCCTCACTGCAGTCGCCGGGAATCGGGAAGGGGCATGGGCAAGGCGCGGGGCAGGTCCTGACGTCTCCGCTTACGGTGCGGCCGCGTGAAGCACGCCGACCCGCGCCGGCACCGCCCACACCGATGAAGCCCACCGCAGGAGCGAGTGCGCTCGCGACCGCAGCGGCAACGCGGGTTCCGGAATCCACTCCTGCCGCCAGTGAGCCGGCACCGGGGGCCTGGCATTTGCCCAATCCCCAATCCCGGCTTGCGGGTGTATCCTCCTCACACTGTTGCAGGAGGAGTCGCGATGGGGAGCTTCGGGCGTTGCTTGCTGGTGCTGGTTTTCGCGGCATCGGCCTGTTTCATGACCACGCCCGCGCAAGCGGACACCTGCCGCGTCAAGCCGGGTGCATCCGCGGCGGCCGACGGCGCCTCCTGGGCAACGGCAACCAGCCTGCAGCACGCCCTGGACGAACCACTCTGCACCGAGCTCTGGGTGGCCGCCGGCGTGTACACGCCCAGCGTCCACTACGTCGTCGATGGCAATGGAGACGACCCGGCCGACCCGCGCACGGCGACCTTCTATGTCCTGCCGGGGAAAGCCGTCTACGGCGGTTTTGCCGGCTCGGAGAGCGAGCGCGCGCAGCGCGACCCGGCCTCAAACCTGAGCGTCCTGTCCGGTGACATCGACGGCAACGACGCCTACGACCTGTTCTTCCCCGGCATCGACCCGGGCTTTGACGCCATCCAGGGCAACAATGCCTTCCACGTGGTCACGATGGACGGCACGACCGGGACGCCTCTGACCCTGGCGACGGTGCTGGACGGCTTCGTCATCACTGGGGGCTCCGCAGGCTATCCCGGTGGCGGCGGGCTGCTGTGCAGCGCACGCTCGGTCGCGGACGCGCTCTGCCAGCCCACCCTCGGGCATCTCCTGTTCATAGGCAACCTGACCACGTACAACGGTGGCGCATTGCTCAACGACGCGATCTACGGCGGCAGTGCTAGCCCGTACATCCATGACAGCAGCTTCGTCGGCAACGGCGCCCATACGCCTCATGGCGCGAGCAAAGGCGGCGCGATCTACAACGAAGGCTACGGTGGGCAAGCCAGCCCGTTGATCATCAACGTCACCTTCACGGGCAACAGTGCCGCCCTCGGCGGCGCCCTGTACAACGATGGCTACGGTGGCCTGAGCAGTCCGCTGCTGCAGAACGTCACCTTCAGCGGCAACCGTGCCGGCGAACCCGAGTCGGACGTGGCCGTGAGCGGCAGTGGCGGCGCGGTCTACAACAACGCGCAGGGCGGCATCAGCGAGCCGGGGTTCGTCAACGTGATCCTGTGGGGCGACGCCGTCGGCGCCGGCGGCAGCGGCGCGGAGGTCTACAACACCACGGGCGACGGCAACACGGCCGTGCCAAGCTTCGGCCACAGCATCGTCGCCGGCTCCGGTGGCAGCGGCGGCGCCTGGGATGCGTCGCTCGGTACCGACAACGGTGGCAACCTGGACATCGACCCGCTGCTCGGGGCGCTGCAGTACCGCAGCGGCTTCGTGCCCACCATGTCGCTGCCGTTTGGCAGCCCCGCCATTGATGCCGGCGACGATGGCGTCTGCGCCACCACCGACGCCCGCGGCGTGGCTCGCCCGCAGGGCCTGCACTGTGACATCGGCGCCTTCGAATCCGACGTCATCTTTGCGGGCGGTTTCGACGGGCCCGCCACCGGACCCTGAGCGCGCCGCGGCATCCCGGCTCCGCGAACCCGGACCGTCGCGCCCATCCGGGTCATCCGGGACCCGCCGCCCATACCCGTCATACCGGACCCGCAGGCGGATCCTGAATCGCCTCGGCCAAGGCAGCGCAGCCGGCGCGAACCGCGTCGTTCCAACCTCGCCGCGCGCGGCATCCGGAATCTTCGGAACTCCACCAACGCAGCCTGAACCGCCCACGAAACCCGCGCCGCAGCAGGCCCCGCCGCGCCCGCCGTTGCCTCCCGTTCACAAAAACCGGACCCCTGTCACGAAGTTCCCCGGTATCCGTCTGTCCGGATGCGCCTTCGCCCTGCGTTAAGGTCTGTGTGCGGAGACTGAATCCACGGTCCGCCGCCGCAACCTTGTAAATTTTCTGCAAAAATCTGCTTGACCTCGGCTGTACGACGGCGCTAGGCTCCGTTGTCAGCATTCATGCGGTTGACCAAAGGCCAACCGCGGGGCGCGTCGAGGACGGCATGGGCAACTCCCATCAACGCGAACGGGAAGGGAACGAAACATGAAACTCCGCACCAAGATCAAACTGCTGTCCTTGGCCATCGTCGGCTTCGGCGGCCTCGCTCTCGCCGGCACCTCCGCTGCCGCGTGCCCCACCACCCCCGAAGCGTGGACGACGTCTGTCGCAATTGGTGGCGGTGCTGTTGCCATCGCACCCACCGGTCTTGATGGGTCTGGATGTAAGTTGTCGAGCGAACTGGGCTCGTCGCTCGCCTCGCAGGCGTCGGTTATCGACACCAGCCCCCAGAGCGAGCCGCGGTATCGCTTTCAGTTTCTGGTTGACGCCGATGGCCTCGGTTCTCTGAGCGGCCTCGATTCGGTCAGCATTTTTGGCATTAACTCGTCGGCCACTTATGGTGGTCACAAACAGCTGCTGGTAGTCGGTCTTGTTCCGGCAAGCGGCGGCGGTGAGCGCTTGGTCTTCTCCTACGCCTGCGACAACGGGACGACTGGCCGGTGCTTGGCCGCCTCATCCGTCAACTTGACGGCGGGGGTAAACCGCATCGAGGGCGACTTGACCGTTGGTGCCGCCGGTTCGTTCAGGTACTGGATTAATGCGCCGGCAGGTACGGCTGAGCCGGCGCCTAGCGGAAGCATCACCAATATCAACAACGCGGGCTGGGTTGGTGCGGATATCGCGTCGCTCGGTCTTGGTAGCCCCGCTCCGAACTTTGCTGCGACCCACGCTGGGCAGGCAGTATACTTTGATACGTTTGATTCGCGCCGTAGCACGTACATTGGTCATTGATTCGTAATGGAGTATCAAACAATGAAGAAGTATCTCGCCCTCGCAGCCGCCGTAGCCTGTTTCGCTGCCCCCCAGGTATTCGCTCAGACGTGTACTGCGCCTGCGGCATTTGACAGCCCAGCCAGCGCCCCGACAGCATCGGGCGACACATGTGCAGCATCCGACGAAGTGTCGGCCTATTGTGTGCTCCAAGACTCGGCAGGCAAGCCTGATGTGATCTACCAGATCACACTGCCGGCGACAGACGCGCCCAGCCGCACTGCAACCTCGATATCGATAACGGGAGCCGGGACAGGCTATACCCCAACCATCTACTTGTACTCGGACGCTTGCGCAAGCGCCAACTCCTGTGTCGCAAGTGGTCAAGCCGGGTCACCGATGGATATTACATCTGTCGGGGCGGGGACATATTTTTTGGCTGCCACCGCGAGCCAAGTTGACGCATCCGGTGCCTGTGGGACCTACACAATTACGGCAAATGGCACGTTGCCGGTCGAGTTGAAGAATTTTACGGTCAACTAAACGCTGTTTGCCTGTAAAGTTTGCCTGTAAAGCCCGCCCACGGTTCGCCGTAGGCGGGCTTTTATTTTCCCTGGAGATTTCCCTGTTGATTCCAGCACTACTAGCGGCTGCACTCATGATGGGGCAAGCGGCCGATCCTTTGCACGCAGCATGCTCCTTTGGTGTACAGCATCCTTGGACCACGGTCCGTTGCATCGCACACGTGACGAATCCTTCAGATAGTGCTTGGACCATCGGCCCAATCATTTCTGCCGACCACGGTGTTAGTCTGGAACGCGGTGCAATCGTCGTACCGCCCCATCAGACCGTTGAACTGCCAATCGCTTTTAACGTCGGCTCTCACGTGGGGAAGACAGTCGCGCGGGCTAGGATTCAGCTGCAGCGAGGAAACGGTCCTTCTACAGAGATTGTCGCCACCGTTAGCGGTTTCGCCTATAGCATCCTAGACCAGCCCGCAGAGGTAGTAGATCTGGGGGATATAACGGCTAGCGCAGAAGCCCCGCGCCGGGTATCGATTTCGAGTGCGGATGATCCGGAGCTACGGGTCACGCAGGTGGTTGAAGCACCGGCCTTCGTGACCGTTGTGCCTGTGTCAGATGGTCGTGCCTTGGACATCCGCCTTGCGCGCGATGCCGACTGGGGCTTGCAATCGGGTGCTATCGATGTTGCTCTCAACAGCGAGGTAGAGTCGAAGCATCGGTTTTTGGTAAAAGCCGACGTGCATGGCCGTGTGCAGCCAAATACCAATCCCTACGCTTTAGGTGTGCTTCGCACGAACAATGACAATGTCGTCGTGATTAGATTGACTAGTACCGACGGTAAACCCTTTGCTATTGACAAAGTTCATCTTGAAGGAATCCAAGGAACAACGGAGGTTAGTGATTGTCTGCCTGACAAAGATGGATGCCGGCTTTTGAGCTTGAGGATAAGCCCCAGCCAGCCTACCGGAAATCTCGGCAGCCAATTGCGCATCCATCTGCCACTGGACGAGAAAACGTTGACCGTCGGGTTGTGGGGCATTTTACTGGCGCCAGAAACGCAAATCCATGAGCTGGACGGCGAGACGAAGACCGCCTCCGAGGGAACTGGCGAAAGTTTTGAGGAGGCGCTCAAGGAGGTCACAACCGCGTTGCCAGCACCCCCGCCGCCTGCCATACCGCCTGGGGACGGGCCGCTGCTGAAGTGGAAGGTGGATCACCAGAAGACCCTGTACGGGTATCTGATCTACCGGGCACCGAGCAAGGATGGGCCGTGGCGGCGTGTTGGTGACATTATCCGGGTCACCGGCTTTGATGGTGGGGAGTCGGCGTATGCCTGGCGTGACAATACCGCCAAGTCCGGCAAGACGTACTGGTATTACATCAGCACCTTGTCGAACAGTGGCAAGAAGCAGCAGTTGACCGGGCCCCAGAAGGTGGTTGCGAAGTAGCCCCAAGCCGTTAGGGCTGGCGCGTGAGTCAAGAAGATTCCGGGTTCCGCCTGCAGGCAAAAAGGGGACGGAGGCAATTAAGCGGAAACTGACGCAGGCACGTCAGCTTCGGCGCTTAATTGCCTCCGTCCCCTTTTTTAGGTCGGCCGCGTGGCCGGAGACTCGCGGGTTTGCCGAGCATCTTCTCGACCATGGCCTGGAATGTGGGATCGCCCAAGGCGCGTTCCTGGTTGAGGTGGGCGCGAATGCGCTGCAGGTCGTCGGACGAGACGCTCTCGTTTAGCCAAGCGCGATAACGCTCGGCGCGCAGTGCGGCCTCGTGATGCAGACTGAGGAAGCTTGGGTGCGGCGTTACCAGTTTGTCCGAGCGTCGTTCGAGGTTGGCATGAACGCTTGACCAGCGGTAGTCGTCTGCGCGGGCACACATGCCGGCCCGCACCGGGTTGAGCTCAATGTAGCGGTAGACCTGCAGGAGATGCCGGTCGCTGTTCACCAGGCACGACTTGAAGCGGCCCTGCCAGAGCGTGCCCGTACGACCGTGGCGGCGATTGAAGGCCTGGACGTAGCGCTGGCCGCTGTTGCGCATTGCACGCGCCAAACCGTCCGGCTGCGTCGACGTGAGCAGCAGATGCGTGTGGTTGCTCATGAAGACGTAGGCATGCACGGCGATGGCGTGTTCTTGCGCGGCTTCGCACAGGAGCTCGTGGTAGTGCAGGCGATCCAGATGGTCGATGAAAATCGCGCCCCGGTTGACTCCGCGTTGCGTGACGTGGAGCGGGACGCCGGGCAACTGGAGGCGAGGTCTGCGTGGCATGCCGCCAGCATGGTGGCGGACGGCGACGCAATCAGTCGGCACCTGCCGCGCGGAGGCGTAGGGATATGCCATCCAAAAGGGGACGGAGGCAATTTCTAAAAGGGGACGGAGGCAATTAAGCGCCGGAATGACGGGGTAGGTACGCGTCACAGTCGCGAAAGTTGGCGGCGGCCAAGGCTGACGCGAAGGACGCTGCCCTGGTCGTACCAGTCGCCGAGGACGATGCGTTCGGCGGGCTGGCCGTCGAGGTCGAGCGCGTGCACCGCCGGGCGGTGGGTGTGGCCGTGCACCAGGTGGTGCACGCCGGCCTGGCGCAGAGCCGCGGCGACGGCTGTGGCGTTGACGTCCATGATGGCTTCGCTGGCGCCGCCGGTATGCGCCTGGCTGGCGGCGCGGGCCTGGGCCGCGAAGGCGCGGCGTTCGGCCAACGGGCGGGCCAGGAAGTCTCTCTGCCAGGCCGGGTCGCGCACCTGCGTGCGGAAGCGCTGGTAGGCGGCGTCGTCGGTGCACAAGGTGTCGCCGTGCATCAGCAGCGTTGGCGTGCCATGCAGGTCGACCACCGTGCCGTCCTCCAGCAGCGTCATGCCGCAGCGCGCGGCGTAGTCGGCGCCGAGCAGGAAGTCGCGGTTGCCGGCCATGAAATGCACCGGTACGCCGTGGTCGGCCAGCCCACGCAGCGCCCGGGCGGCGCGCGTGGCGAGCTCGCTGTCGTCGTCGTCGCCAATCCAGCTTTCGAACAGGTCACCGAGGATGTAGAGCGCCTCGGCCTCCTGCGCCTCGCCCGCGAGGAAACGCTCGAACAGCTCGACGATGGCCGGACGGGCGGCGTCCAGGTGCAGGTCGGAGATGAACAGCGTGCTCACGGCGGCGCGCGCGGCGTCAGTGTTTGGCGCTGGCGTGGCTGGCGCTCGTGCGCGGTTGCTTCGCCGCCGCCGGTTTCGCCGCAGCCGGCTTGGCGCTGGCGGCGGGTGCGGGGGCGCTGGCGGCGGCCGCCGGCTCCTCGCCGATCACCGACACGCCGGTGATCGTCACCAGCGGCTGCGGCACGTCGCCGCTGAACGGGCCCATGGCCACCGTCGGCAGCGCCGCGATCTTGTCGACCACGTCCATGCCCTTGACCACCTTGCCGAACACCGCGTAGCCCCAGGTCAGGCCGCTTTGCTTGCTGACGAAGTCCAGCCGCTGGTTGTCGACCAGGTTGATGAAGAATTGCGAAGTGGCCGAGTCCGGCGCCTCCGGCGCGCGCGCCGCGGCGATGGTGCCGCGCAGGTTGCTGAGGCCGTTGTCGGCCTCGTCCGGAATCGCCGGCCGCGTGCGCCGCGCCTGCAGGTGGGTGTCGTAGATGCCGGCCTGGATCAGGAAGCCGGGGATGACGCGGTGGAACACCGTGCCGGCGTAGAAGTGCTGGTGCACGTAGCGCAGGAAATTCGCCACCGTGCGCGGCGCCTTGTCCGGGAACAGTTCCAGGGTGATGGTGCCCATGGTCGTTTCCATGCGCACCTGCGGATTGGCGGCGGGTGCGGTGCTGGCGGCGCTGGCAGGGCTTGCCGGGCTGGCCGGCGCGGCATCTTGCGCCATCGCGGGCAGCGGCAGGTAGGGCAGGGACAGCAGGACGGCGATCGCGAGCAGCGGCTTCAGCATGGGGCGGCGGGCAGGCTTTGGAAGCGGTCAGTCTAACGCGAGGGAGCTTGGAGCAGGGATGCCGCAGGGCGGGTTTTCACCCGCCTGGCATGCCGACCGAGGCCAAGCCGATTGAAACCCCTTGGCGGATCAACCGGCGGGTGGCCTGCGGGGGCGCTGGTCGAAGCGCGCGCCGCACGGCGTTGGGCTGTCTGCTCCGCGGGCGCGCACCGAGTCGGGCCAAGCCTTGGCCCAGCCCCCTCACCCCGGCCCTCTCCCCCAAGCGGTGAACCGCTTGGGGGAGAGGGAGAAAAGCTGGTCGCTCCCGAATCCCGAATCCCGAATCCCGAAATCCCGAATCCCGAATCCCGAATCCCGAAATCCCGAATCCCGAATCCCGAATCCCGAATCCCGAATCCCGAAATCCCGAAATCCCGAAATCCCGAATCCCGAAATCCCGAAATCCCGAAATCCCGAATCCCGAATCCCGAATCCCGAATCCCGAATCCCGAATCCCGAATCCCGAAGCCCGAATCCCGAATCCCGA
>DASSBG010000038.1:0-29962 GCA_035699085.1 Rhodanobacteraceae bacterium | reverse complement strand
CACCAGCGCGGCGCGGCCGGTGCCGCGATTGATCACGTCGCGCATCATCGAATCCATGATGAAGACGTTGCGCGGGTCAACCACCCGCGGTGCCAGCGATGTCGCCACCGCCGCGGCGTTGCCCGCCGTGCTGCTGGCGGCGCTGGCCGGTGCCGCGTGCGCGCTGCTGATCGGCGACAGCGAGGTGCCCTGCTCCGCCGCCACGCTGGCCGCCGCGGCCGGCGCGGTGGCCGCCTGCGGATGCGCGACGATGGCGTCCGGCGGCGTGCAGCTGCGGCAGGCGCGCCGTGGCTCCGCCTGGTAGACCGGGGTGCCGTCGCGGTCGTCGATTTCGCTGATGTAGTAGGGCTTGACCAGGAAGCCTCCGTTGGCAAACACCGCGTAGCCGCGCACCATCGTCATCGGTGACACCGACGCGCTGCCCAGCGCCAGCGACAGGCTCTTTGGCAGTTCGTCCAGGCTGAAGCCGAAGCGCGTGGCGTATTCGCGGGTGTACTGGATGCCGATGGCGTCGAGCAGGCGGATCGAGACCAGGTTCTTCGACTCGACCAGCGCGTCACGTACCCGCATCGGCCCGGCAAATTTGCCCTCGGCGTTGCTTGGGGTCCAGACGCCCTCCGGCGACGTCGGGTCGGGGATCACCAGCGGGGCGTCGTTGACGATGGAGGCGGCCGTGAAGCCATGCTCCAGCGCCGCCGAGTACAGGAACGGCTTGAAGCTCGAACCCGGCTGGCGCCGCGCCATGGTCACGCGGTTGAACTTGCTGCGCAGGAAGCTGAAGCCACCGACCAGTGCGCGGATGGCGCCGTCGTCGGGGTCGACCGAGACCAGCGCCGCCTGCGCCTTGGGCAGCTCGGCCAATTGCCAATCGCCCTTGGTGTCGCGGGCCACGCGAATCACGTCGCCGGCCTTCAGCACGTCGCCGACGCGGCGTGGCTTCTTGCCGCGGCTGCTCTGGCTGAGGCGGGGCTCGGCCCATTTCACCGCGTCGAAATCCAGCGTGATGGTCTGGCCGCCGGAAAGGTACACGGTCGCGAGGTTGTCTTCGACCGCGGTCACCAGCGCCGGAATCATGCCGTCGATTTCGATGCGGTCGTCGCCCAGCGCCTTGGCGTAGTCGGCTAGGGTCGGCTTGGGCGGCAACGCTACGTGCGCCAGCGCGCCGCGGTAGCCGTGGCGGCGGTCATATTCGACCAGGCCGTGACGCACCGCGCGGTCGCCGGCCTGCTGCAGGCGGCTGTCGATGGTCGTCCTGACCACGTAACCGTCCGTGGTGGCGCGGTTGCCAAGGCGATCCAGCGCCTCCACCCGCGCCATCTCGGCCACGTACGGCGCTTCCACCTCGATCGGCGGCTCGTGCGGGAAGGCCAGGTCGACCTCGGCCACGGCCTGCTGGTATTGCGCCTTGTCGATGAAACCGTTGGACAGCATTTGCCCAAGCACCCAGTTGCGCCGCGCCACCGCGCGCGGCTTGTTGGTTACCGGGTTCACCGTCGACGGCAGCTGGAACAGCGAGGCCAGCATCGCGCACTGCGCCAGCGACAGCTGGTCCAGGGTCGCGCCGTAGTAGTACTCGGCCGCCGCGGCCACGCCGTAGGAGCGGTGGCCCATGAACATCTTGTTCAGGTACAGCTGCAGGATCTCGTCCTTGGTCAGCTGGTGCTCCATCCGCACCGCAATGAACATTTCGATCAATTTGCGCGTGTAGAGCTTTTGCGGGCTGAGAAAGAAGCTGCGTGCCACCTGCTGGGTGATGGTCGAGCCGCCCTGGGTCTTTTCGCCGCCCGATGCCAGCACGTGCCAACCGGCCCGCACCACGCCATGCCAGTCAATGCCCGGGTGGTGGTAGAAGTTGGCGTCCTCCGCCGACAACACCGCCTGCTTCAGCTGCCGGGGCACCTCCGAGATGTCCACCGGGATGCGGCGGGTCTCGCCAAATGTGGCAATCAACTTGCCGTCGGCGCTCAGCACGCGCAGGGGCACCTGCAGCTGCACGTCCTTAAGTTCGGCAACGTTCGGCAGGCGCGGCGAGATCAGCCAGTAGGCGATGGCGACCGCGGCGACGGCGGCAAGGATGCCGCCCAGCGCCAGGATCAGCGCGTAGCGGGCAAGCCGCAGGAGAGTTCGGCGCATGGGTTAAAGCTTTGTGATGTGGGTCTGATTGCAGATGGCGTGAACGGAGTATAGATCGTTGGCCTGCCCGAGACCGCGCCATGGGCAGCGTTTTTCGGCGTTGACGGAGGCCCTTCAGCGGCGGATGAATGCCCTGTTGATAATCCGTTAAAAGTAAGATTTAATGTGTTGGCACACATATCCTCCGTAAAGGCCCGTGGGGAAGGGGAAAATCTGTGGGACTCCTAACACCCAAGACACCACCGCTGATCGGAGTCGACATCAGTTCGACGGCGGTGAAGCTGTTGCAGCTCAGCCGGGCAGGCTCGCGCTACCGCGTCGAGCACTTCGCGGTGGAGCCCCTGCCGCCCAATGCCGTGGTGGAAAAGGCCATCGTGGAGGTCGAGGCGGTGGGCGAGGCGGTGCGCCGCGCGCTCAGCCGCAGCGGCTCGCGGACCCGGACCGCGGCGGCAGCCGTGGCCGGCTCGGCGGTCATTACCAAAAGCATCCCGATGCCGGCGGAATTGTCCGAGGAGGAGCTGGAGGGCCAGATCGAGGTCGAGGCCAACCAGTACATCCCCTATCCGATCGACGAGGTCAGCCTGGATTTCGAGGCGCTGGGCCCGGTCAAGGACAACCCGGAGATGGTCAACGTGCTGCTGGCGGCCTCGCGCACCGAGAACGTAGACATGCGGGTGGCGGCGCTGGATCTCGGCGGCCTCACCGCCAGGGTCATCGACGTCGAGGCGTTCGCGATGGAAAACGCCTTCTCGCTGCTCAGCGACCAGCTGTCGGTGGGCCGCGACGCGCTGGTGGCGCTGGTCGACATCGGCGCCACCATGACCACGCTGATCGTGCTCAAGGCCCAGCGCACCGTGTACGTGCGCGAGCAGAGCTTCGGCGGCAAGCAGCTGACCGACGAGATCATGCGCCGCTACGGCCTGTCCTATGACGAGGCCGGCCAGGCCAAGCGCGCGGGCGGCCTGCCCGAGGGTTACGAGGTCGAGGTGCTGGAGCCGTTCAAGGAGGCGATGGTGCAGCAGATCAGCCGCCTGCTGCAGTTCTTCTTCGCCGGCAGCGAATACAGCAAGGTCGACCAGATCGTGCTGGCCGGTGGCTGCGCCTCGATCGACGGCGTCTGCGACACCGTCGGCGAGCAGATCGGCATCCCCTGCTGCGTCGCCAACCCGCTGGCGCAAATGTCGCTGGCGCCGCGGGTCAACGCCCAGGCGCTGGCCCAGGACGCGCCGGCGCTGATGATTGCGGCGGGCCTGGCGCTGAGGAGCTTCGACCCATGACCCGCATCAATCTTCTGCCGTGGCGCGAGGAGCGGCGCAACCGGCGCAAGAAGGAATTCCTGATGACGCTGGTGGCGGCCGGTGTCGTCGGCCTGCTGGTGGTCATCGTCTGGGCCCTGGTGATGGGTTCGCGCATCGACACCCAGAACGGCCGCAACGCCTACCTCACCGACCAGATCAAGCAGCTCGACGCCAAGATCGTCGAGATCAAGAGCCTGGAGCAGACCCGCGACCGGCTGCTGGCGCGCAAGAAGATCATCGAGCAGCTGCAGGCCAACCGCTCGCAGATGGTCCACCTGTTCGACGAACTGGTGAAGACCATTCCCGACAGCGTCCGCCTCACCGGCATGAACCAGACCGGCGAGGACCTGCACCTCGAGGGCGTGGCCGAGTCGAACGCCAGCGTCGCCACCTACATGCGCCATCTGGAGGCTTCGCCCTGGCTGGGCCACCACACGGACCTCAAGAAGACCGAGAACACGCGCGGTGACGCGGCGCTGCCCTACGTCTTCGCGCTCGACATGAAGATGAGCAAGCCGACGGACAAGGATGACGGCCCGGCGGCCGCGGCCTCGAGCGGCAACGGAGGTGCGCAATGAAACTGATCGATGACCTGCGCAACCTCGACCGCAACAACGTCGGCGGCTGGCCGCAGTCGGTCAAGATATTCTTCTGCGTGCTGGTGTTCGCGGTGATCGTGCTGGGCGGCTGGTACTTCAAGATCAGCAACCAGCAGGAGACCCTGGCCTCGGCGCAAAAGACGGAGACGCGCCTGCGCCACGACTTCAGCGAGAAGCAGGCCAAGGTGGCCAACCTCGACCCGCTGAAGAAGCAGCTGGCGCAGATGAAGGACATGCTGCAGCAGCTGCTGCGGCAGTTGCCCAGCAAGACCGAAATGCCGGAGTTGCTGGTCGACATCTCGCAGACCGCGCTGGCCGCAGGCCTGCAGGTGGACCTGTTCCAGCCCGGCCCCGAGCAGATCAAGGAGTTCTACGCCGAAAAGCCGATCAGCATCCGGATGGTCGGCACCTACCACCAGTTCGGCACCTTCATCAGCGGCGTTGCGGCGCTGCCGAGGGTGGTGATCCTGACCATGCACGATGTGTCGCTGCGGCCGGAAAAGTCCTCGCGCGACATGCCGGTGGGCGACCGCCTGATCATGAAAGGCACGGTCAAGACCTACCGCTACCTCGACGATGAAGAGGCCGCGGCCGCCGAAAAGAAGGCGAACAGCAAGGGAGGTGGCCGCTGATGAAGACCACGCTCCGCTGGCTGATTCCCGGCTTCGCGCTGCTGGCCCTGGCCGGCTGCAGCAGCGGCCACGGCGACCTCGAGACCTGGGTCGCACAGCAGAAGGCCAAGCCCGGCCCGCCTTTGCCGGCGCTGCCGGTGATCAAGACCTTCGAAACGTTCACCTACAAGGACCAGGACCTGCGCGACCCCTTCGCCTCGGCCACCGGCAAGGCAACGGACGAGTCGGGCAAGGTCGTCGCCAAGGGCCCGCGGCCCGACCCCAACCGGGTCAAGGAGCCGCTGGAGTCGTTTGCCCTCGACAGCCTGAAGATGGTCGGCACCATTGGCAGCGGCGACTCCATTGTCGCCTTGCTCGAGGACTCGTCCGGCATCCTGCACCAGGTGCATGACGGCAACTACGTCGGGAAGAATTATGGGCACATCATCGGTATCACCGAAGACCACATCAACATCGTCGAGCTGGTGCCCAACGGCAACGGCGGCTGGCGGGAACGGGCCGCGACCATTGCCATGGGAGAGCAACCATGAGGACTCTGCGGGGGTACGACCAATGATCATCAACACGGCCCAGATGCGCCGCGACACCGCCCCCGGGCAGCGCCGTGGGTGGCGCCTCGCCGCCTCACTGCTGGTCGGCCTGTCCGTGCTAGGCATGGCCGCCACCGCCAGTGCCGCCACGCGCACGCTGCAGGACCTCGACTACGACATGCTGCCCGGCGGCAAGGTCGCACTCAGCCTGAAGTTCGACGGCGCGCCGCCCGCACCGCGCGCCTTCACCACCAATGACCCGCCGCGCATCGCGCTGGACTTCGCCGATACCTCCAACGGTCTCAGCAAGCGCCATATCGACATCAACCAGGGCGCCACCGAAGGCGTCTCGGTGGTCTCCGCCGGCGGCCGCACCCGCGTGGTGGTGGACCTGCTGCGGCAGTCGGTTTACCGCACCGACGTGCGCGGCGACACCCTGGTGGTCACCGTCGGCAACGGCGAGAACACGGCCTCCACCGCCGGCGCCTATGCGGCCACCGACCCGACCAAGGTCGCCCCGGCCAGTGGCCCGGCGGTCACCGACATCGACTTCCGCCGCGGTGCCAATGGCGGCGGCAACGTCGTCGTAAGCTTCGCCGCGCCGGGAGCCAACGCCAACATGCACCGCGAGGGCAATCGCGTCGTCGTCGACCTCAACAACGTGCAGCTGCCGGCCAGCCTGGAGCAGCACCTGGACGTCAACGACTTTGCCACGCCGGTGTCGTTCATCGACACCCGCGCCACCCCGGGTGGCGCGACCATGAACATCGCCGCCGGTGGCGACTTCACCGTCTCCGCCTACCAGACCCCGACCGAATACGTCATCGACGTGGCGCCGCAGCAGAAGGTGGCGGCGACGGATGAGAAAAAGCCGGAGCTGGGCCCTGACGGCCTGCCCAAGCCCGTCTACAGCGGCGAGCCCGCCACCTTCGACTTCCAGAACATCCCGGTGCGCCAGGTGCTGCACCTGATAGCCACCGAGTCGGACATGAACATCGTGGTGGCCGACAGCGTGCAGGGCAACGTCACGCTGCGCCTGGACAACGTGCCGTGGGACCAGGCGCTGGACATCGTGCTGCGCGCCAAGGGCCTCGACAAGCGCCAGAGCGGCAACGTGCTGTGGGTCGCGCCGCAGGCCGAGATCGCCGCGCGCGAGGAGGCCATCGCCAAGGCCCAGGAGGCGCGCCAGCAGAACGCGCCGCTGATCTCGGCCTACATCCCGATCAGCTACGGCAAGGCCGAGGCCATCGCCGAGCTGCTGACCAGCAAGAGCAAGCAGAGCCAGGGTGGCGGCGCCGCCGCGGCCGGCGAGTCGCGCGGCTTCCTGTCGCCGCGCGGCAGCGTGTCCTTCGACCAGCGCACCAATATCCTGCTGGTGCATGACACTGCGCCGCGGGTCCGCGAGATCCGCAACCTGGTGGCGGTGCTGGACAAGCCGGTGCAGCAGGTGATGATCGAATCGCGCATCGTCATCGCCACCGACGACTTCGCCCGCGAACTGGGCATCCGCTTCGGCGTCAGCGGCGGCTACGAGGACGGCAACGGCAACGTCATCACCACCTCCGGCAGCCTCAGCGGTGCCGCCGGCATGGTCGGCGACGTCTACGCCAACCGCGTCGCCGGCCGCCCGGCGTTCCCGGTGTCGCCGCCGAATGTCGGCGACCGCCTCAACGTCAACCTGCCGGCCGCCACCACCCAGGCCGGCACGCTCGGCCTCGCGATCCTCGGCGCCGACTACCTGCTCGACCTCGAACTGTCAGCCGGCCAGACCGAAGGCAAGAGCGAGGTCATCTCCAGCCCGCGCGTGATCACCGCCAACCAGCAGGAGGCGGACATCAAGCAGGGCCAGGAAGTGCCCTACGTCACCTACCAGACCTCGTCGGCCGGCGGCGGGCTCGGCCAGTCGCAGAGCAATGCGACGGTGGCCTTCAAGGACGCCGTGCTGGAGCTGAAGGTCACGCCCACGATCACCGCCGACGACCGCGTGTTCCTCAAGCTCAACGTGAAGAAGGATGCGGTGGCCGGCTACACCACGCCACCGGGCGGCGGCGCCATCCCGACCATCGACACGCGCCAGATCAGCACCTCGGTGCTGGTCGACAACGGCGGCACGGTGGTGCTGGGCGGCATCTACGAGTACCAGAAATCCGACAACGTCACCAAGGTGCCGGTGCTCGGCGACATTCCGGTGCTGGGCGCGCTGTTCCGCGACAAGGGCACCGCCAACAAGCGCGCCGAGCTGCTGATCTTCGTCACCCCACGCATCCTCAGCGACAACCTGAAATGAGCAGGGCATCCGCGAGCGCGGAGCCGCCACAGAGACCGTCTGGAGAACGCCACATGAAAGCCCTTTCCAAGTTTTGCGTGCCCCTGCTCGCCGCCGCGCTGCTGGCCGGTTGCGGTGGCGGTGGCGGTGACGGCGGCGCCTTCACGCCGCCGCCCAGCGGCCCCGAGGACGCCATCGTTGCCACCATCACGGCCGACACGCAAAACCTGCCGTTGAACCCGAACCATGTTTTGCCATTTCCTGGCGGCCCCTACACCGCCGAGGTCACCATCACCTTGCGCGACAAGTTCAGCGGCGAACTGGCCAACGACGTCAGCACGGTGAATGTGTCCATCAATCCCGTCGCGGTGGCTACCTTCTCCGCGCTGGATGACCCGGACACCGCCGACGTCAACGAAGTCACCGAGCGCTGGGGCCAGGCGCCGGTGAACGTGGTGGCCGGCAAGGCCACCGTCTTCGTCACCTCCTCGGGCACCTCCGGCACTGCCACGCTGACCGTCAGCGGCTCCGACAGCGACCTGGAATTCGAGTCCGCCAGCATGGACTTCACGGTTGGCAACGTGGCCGCGCCGGTACCGGCGACGATCCAGGTCAGCGGCGATACCACCGCCGTGTATCTGCCCGGCTCGGGCGGCGCCAGCAGCACGCTGTTGACCGCGCTGGTCACCGATGCGGGCCATCAGCCGGTGCCGGATCCCGTGTCCGGCAATGACGCCTACAACAACGTCGAATTCGTCGTCGTCGGCGGCAGCGCCAACGGCACGCTGTCCGGCACCGCCGCCAGCGGCGATACCGTCAGCGGCGACACCATCAAGGTCCGCACCACCAAAGGCGTGGCCAACGCGGTATTCCATGCTGCCGACGCGCAGGGCCATGTCACGGTCCAGGCGATCGCCGACGCGGCCGACAACAACGTCGACAACGGCATTGACCTGCCCGTCACCGCGACCTTCGTCGCGGTGGTTTCCGACGGCAAGCCCTACAGCGTCACCATCACCAGCCCGCTGGTCAACGCCGTCTTCATAAACTCGGTGAGCGAGGGCGTCGAAGCGCCCGGCGCCGGCGACGGCGAGGTCCAGATCCCGGTCGATCCCGACGGCACCTACAGCCTCACCGTCAGCGCGCTGGTCACGGACCGTCAGGGCAACCCGGTGCTGCCAGGCACGATCGTCAGCTTCGGTGCCATCGACGCGCCGCTGACCGGCTACCCGATCAACGGCGCGGGCCAGTTCGTGCTCAGCGGCACCCACGGCAATCCGCAGGAGGGCGGCACGCTGTTCACCGCGCCCGACGGCCACTTCACCGTGGTACCCGGGCAGGGGCCGCAGTACGCCGCCGGTCCGGGCGACACCTTGCTGGTCTACGGCAAGGCGGTGGCCGGCAACAGCGACCTCGAGAGTGCCCGCACGGTTGCCGTGGTCAACAGCGCCACCAGCCTGCACGTGACCTGGCCATTCAACCAGAACGACACCAGCGGCAGCAGCGTCGACTTCGGCGCGGTCCTGCCCTGGGTCATTGGCCGCGCCGACGCCGCCGCCATCGACGCCTCGGCGCCGACCGACGAGCACGGCACCGCCTCCGTTCGCCTGACCTACCCGATCAATCAGCTGGGCAAGCACGTGGCCATCTTCGCCCAGGCCGATGGCGCCACCGCCGCCGACCCGACCAAGAAGATCAGCGACATCGGCGACATGCGCTTCCCCGGCGTCGCCCCGGCCTTCATCACGGCCAGCCCGACGCCGATCCCCGGCAACACCACGATCTACGAAACGGTCTGCCTCTCGGATGCGCTGGAAGCGCCGCTGGCGGGCCTGCCGGTCTCCTTCGCCTTCCATGACCTCGGCGTCGGCACCGGTTCGGTCGACGGCGTCACCGGTGCCGGCACCTTCGCGGGCTACACCGACACCAGCGGCTGCGTGGTCGGCGTCGTCAAGACCAGCGGCATCGCCGGCGGCGAGAGCGGCGGCGGTGGCGGCGAAGGCTCGCCCGGCGTGACCTTCATCGGCGCCGGCCAGCAGGTGAACGTGCCGATTGTCTCCGGCAGCGGCCTGATGCTGCTGGCCAGTCCCTCGGCGCTGCAGGGCGGCGGCGGCACGGTGGTCCTGACCCTGCTCGACGGCAGCGGCAACCCGGTTCCGGGCGTGCAGATCGGTGGCAGCTGCACCGCCTCCGGCGACGGCGCCAGCGTCGGTCTCAACCCGCCACCCGGCGTCACCAATGCCAGCGGCAAGACCAGCGCCGGTGTTGTCGCCAGCGGCCTCAATGGCTACGGCGAAGCCAACAGCGGCAGTTGCACCTTCAACACCGCCGGCGGCGAACCGGAAGTGACCGTCACCGTGACCGGCGTCGACCAGTGCACGCTGTTCTCGCCGGTCCCGGCCCAATGCACGGACGAAACGACCACGCCGTGACAAAGAAGCCCTGTGCCGTTTTCCAGGGGCCGCGCAAGCGGCCCCTTTCTTTTGCGCCGAGGCAGTGGCCAGGCCCGCAGCAAAACTAATCGGTCGCTTTGCTGTCGAAAGCCGGGTCCCTCGCCACCACGCGAAGCCCATGGATCAAGCCCAACCCGTTGCCAGCGGCGACGACCTGCAGGCGCGCTTCGCCGCCCTCGCCGACGCCCTCGATGGCCTCGTCATCGGCCAGCAGACCCTGGTCGAGCGCCTGCTGATCGCGCTGCTCGCCGACGGCCACCTGCTGCTGGAAGGCGCGCCCGGACTGGCCAAGACCACCGCCATCAAGGAGATGGCGGCGCGCATCGACGCCGACTTCCACCGCGTGCAGTTCACCCCCGACCTGCTGCCGGCCGACCTCACCGGCACCGAAATATTTCGGCCGCAGGCCGGCACCTTCGAGTTCGAGCAAGGCCCGCTGTTCCACAACATCGTGCTGGCCGACGAGGTCAACCGCGCGCCGGCCAAGGTGCAGTCGGCGCTGCTCGAGGCGATGGGCGAGCGGCAGATCACCATCGGCCGCAAGACCTGGCCGTTGCCGCGCCTGTTCATGGTGATGGCCACGCAGAACCCGATCGAGCAGGAGGGCACCTTCCCTCTGCCCGAGGCGCAGCTGGACCGATTCATCATGCACGTCGCCATCGGCTATCCGAAGGCGCAGGCCGAGCGCGCGATCCTGGAGCTGGCGCGCCGCCGCGCCGCCGCCGAACTCGGCGAGGTGCAACAGCCGGCGCACCTGCTGACGCCGGACCAGGTGTTCGCGGCGCGCGGCGAGGTGCTGGCAGTGCACGTCGCCGATCCCCTCAGCGAATACATGGTGCAGCTGGTGCTGGCGACCCGTGATGCCGGCGTCTACGACAGCGAGCTGGGCCGCTGGATCGCCTGGGGCGCCAGCCCGCGCGGCAGCATCGCGCTGGATCGCTGCAGCCGCGCGCGCGCCTGGCTCAAGGGCCGCGACTACGCGCTGCCCGAGGACGTCCACGCCGTCGTCCACGACGTGCTGCGCCACCGCGTACTGCTCAGCTACGAGGCCGAAGCCGAAGGCGTGCGCGTCGACCAGGTCGTGGCGCGCCTGCTGGAGCGCGTGCCGCTGCCTTGAGACGTGAGGGACGTGACATGAGATGTGCCAAGGTGCGCGGCTTGGCAGCGACCGATGAGCGGGAGCGGAGCGGCTCGCCCCATTCCCGATTCTCCATTCCCCATTCCCGCGCCGCAACGCGGCGCTACCCATCATGCTGAAACTGCGACGGACCAAGCATCGCGCGGATGCCCACCGGTCTCCGGTCCCCGGGCCCCGGTCCCCGAACGCGTCCCCGGTCCCCGGTCCCCGGTCCCCGACCGAAGGTCGCAGCCGCGCAACCCTCGACGAGCTGCTGGCGCTGCGCTACCGCGCGCCACGCCTGCCGGCCGCGCCGGGTGCATGCCAGCTGCGCGCCGGCGCGCATCTGAGCCGCATCCGCGCGCGCGGCGTCGACTACGCTGAGTCACGCATCTACCAGCCGGGTGACGACATCCGCGTCATGGACTGGCGCGTCACCGCGCGCACCGGGCGGCCGCACACCAAGCTGTTCAGCGAGGAGCGCGAACGCAGCCTGATGCTGCTGCTCGACATGAATCCGGCGATGCGCTTCGGCACGCGCCAGCGCTTCAAGTCGGTGCAGGCGCTGCGCGCTGCGGCGCTGGCGGCGTGGATGGCGGTTCGCGGCGGCGACCGCGTCGGCGCGCTGGCTTTCGGCCGGGTCCAGGCAGTGGTCCATCCGCGCGGCGGCCCCCGCGGCGCGCTGGCTCTGCTTGGCGCGATGTTGCGTTGGGACCAGGCTCCTGATGATGCGGGCGAGGAGCCGCTGTCGGCGGCGCTGCGCCGCTGCCTGCAGCTGGCCCACGGTGGCAGCCGGGTACTGCTGCTCAGCGACGGCCTCAGCTGTGACGAGGCCGCCCGGCCGCTGCTGATGCGCCTGCGCAGCCATGTCGAAGTGACGGCGCTGAATATCGTCGATGCGCTGGAGTCCGCGGCGCCAGCGGCCGGCGTCTACAGTTTCGACATCGACCACCAGCGCCGCCGGGTCGACCTCACTGGCAGCGCTGCCCGCGACGAATTCCAGCAGGCACTGGGCCGCGGCCAGCGCGAGCTGGCCGCACTTTGCACGCGCTGCGGCGTGCCCTTGCAACGCATCGACACCAGCGCCGATCCGGCCAACGCCTTGCTTGCCCTGCTTGGCCGCCCGCGCGCAGTGGGGCGCGGGTAATGCGTCTGCCGCAGAGCCTCGCCCCGCAGCCCGCCGGCGGGCCGCAGCTGCGCGACATCCACATGCCGCCAGCGCCGGGTTGGTGGCCACTGGCACCCGGCTGGTGGATCGTGCTGGCGCTGCTGCTGCTGGCCTGCGCAGTGGCCGGCTGGCTGCTGTGGCGCTGGCGCGCGCGCCGGCGCCGCTGGCGGGCGATCGCGGCGGAACTGGACGTGCTGGCCGAGCAACACGCGAGGGAAGGCGACGCGGCCCGCCTGGCGAGCGGTTTGTCGCGCCTGCTGCGCCGCGTTGCGCGTCGGCTCGGCGGCGACCCGCACCTCGAAGGACGCGCATGGCAGGCCGAGCTGGAGCGGCTGGTCCCGGGCGCCATGCCGCCACACCTCGCAGGCGAACTGTCGCTGGCGCAGTATCGGCCTTCCGCGTCACTGGACGTCGACGCCGCACTGGCTGCCTGCCGGCGCTGGTTGCGTGCCGCGGCGAGGCGCCGACATGGTTGATTTCAGCTTCGCCTGGCCATGGCTTTGGCTGGTGCTGCCGCTGCCCTGGCTGCTGCGCCTGGCGGTGCCGCGCGCCGCGGCCGGCGCGGCGCTGCGGCTGCCGCACCACGGCGTGCCGGTGGCCGGTGTCGGCTTGCGCACGCTCGCGGGGCCGCGCAGCGTGCTGCTGGTGCTGGCCTGGGTTGCCCTGGTCGCGGCCGCGGCGCGGCCACAGCACGTGGGTCCGCCGCAGAGTCTGCAGCGCAGCGGACGCGCCATGATGCTGGCGGTGGATCTTTCCGGCAGCATGAGCATCGAAGACATGCAGCTCGGCGGCCGCCAGGTCAGCCGCTTCACGGCCGTGCGCGCCATCGCCGGCGACTTCATCGCCCGCCGCGACGGCGACCAGGTCGGCCTGGTGCTGTTTGGCTCGCGCGCCTACCTGATGACGCCGCTGACCTTCGACCTCACCACCGTGCGCAAGCAACTCGACGGCGCGGCGGTTGGCCTCGCCGGCCGCGAGACCGCGATCGGCGACGCCATCGCGGTGGCGGTCAAGCGCCTGCAGGACCTGCCGGCGCAGGCGCGGGTGCTGGTGCTGCTGACCGACGGCGTCAACAACGCCGGCGCCATCACGCCCGACACGGCGGCGGCCATCGCCAAGGCCGCCGGCGTGCGCATCTACACCATCGGCGTCGGCGCCGAACACCTGCGGGTACAGGACTTCTTCGGCAGCCATGTGGTCAACCCCTCGGCCAGCCTTGACGTCGGCATGCTGACCCACATCGCCAGCAGCACCGGCGGGCGCTTTTATCGCGCCACCGACACCCAGGCGTTGGCCGAGGCCTACCGGGCGATCGACGCGCTGGAGCCGGTGGCCGACAAGCAGACGATGCTGCGCCCGGTGACCGAGCTGTTCCGCTGGCCGCTGGGCCTGGCCTGCCTTCTCGCCGCGCTGCTGCTGCCGTGGCGGGCACTGCGCCTGCGCCGGAGTGCGCCGGCATGAGCGCGGCTTTGGCGCAATTCCATTTCCTGCATCCGCTGTGGCTGCTGGCGCTGCTGCCGCTGCCACTGGTGGCCTGGTGGCTGGACCGCCGCCTGCGCGGCGACGCCGCCTTTTCGCGGCTGGTCGACGCCGCCCTGCTGCCGCTGCTGCTGGCGCCGGGCCGGCGTGGACGGCGGCTGCCGCTGGGTCTGCTCGCCGGCTGCTGGCTGGTCGCGACGCTGGCCTTCGCCGGGCCGACCTGGGAACGGCTGCCACAGCCGCTGGTGGCGCAGGGCGGCGCCAGGGTCATCGCGCTGTCGCTGTCCGATGCGATGCTGGCGCGCGACCTCAAGCCGGACCGCCTGACCCGGGCGCGCTACAAGATCCGCGACCTGCTGGCTGCCAGCGGCGACACCCGCAACGCCCTCGTCGGATATGCCGGCGACGCCTTCGTGGTGGCGCCGCTGACCGGCGACGCCGAGACCATCACCAACCTGTTGTCGTCGCTCGACCCCAGTGTGATGCCGGTCGGCGGCGATGCCACCGGACGCGCCATCGACCTCGGGGTGAAGCTGCTGCAGCAGGCGGGACTCAAGGGCGGCGATATCCTGCTGGTCGCGTCCAGCGCCGGGGACCAGGCGGTGGCTGCGGCGCGCCGCGCGCTGCGGGCCGGCGTGCACGTGTCGGTGCTGGCGGTGGGCAGCGCCGCCGGCGCGCCGGTCGGCGTGCCGGGCGGTGGCTTGCGCAAGGACGCCAGCGGCAATGTGGTCATCGCGCATCTCGAGGCGCAGCGCCTGCAGCAGGTCGCCGCTGCCGGCGGCGGCCGCTATCAGCCGCTGCGTACCGACGGCGCCGACGTCGCGGCGCTGCGCGAACACCACCGCACGCGCGGCGGCGCCGACAACCGCCGCGCCACCGCGCCGCGCTGGCGCGACCGGGGTCCGTGGCTGCTGCTGCTGTTGCTGCCGCTGGCCGCGCTGGTGTTCCGCCGTGGCTGGCTGCTGGTGCTGCCGCTGGCACTGCTGGTGCTGCCGGCGCCGGCGCGGGCGGCGCCGATTCCCGACCTCTGGCACAACGCCGACCAGCAGGCCGCGGCCGCACTGGCGCAGGGCAACGCGAAGCACGCTGCCGAAGTTGCCGCCGACCCCGCCTGGCGCGGGGCCGCCGAGTTCCGCGCCGGCAATTACGCGGCCGCTGCACGCAGTTACGCCAAACTCAAGGGCGCCGACGCGCGCTACAACCAGGGCAACGCGCTGGCGGCGCAGGGCAAATATCGTGAGGCGATCGCGGCCTACGAACGCGCGCTGAAACTCGACCCGACGCTCAAGGACGCAGCGGCCAATCGCAAGGCCATCGAGGATTGGCTCAAGCGCCAGCAGCAGAAGCAGCAGCAGGAGCAGCAGCAAAACCAGCAGGGCAAGCAGCAGAATGGCAAGCCGGGCGCGCAGCAAGACCAGGGCCAGCCGCAGTCCGGAGCAGGCGACAAGGGCAAGGCGCAGAGCCAGCCGTCGCAATCGAAACCGGGCGCCGCGCAGGACCAGCCGAAGCCGCAGCCCGGCCAGGGCGAGGGCGCGCCGAAGCAGGGCCGGCAGGGGCAGCCGGACGCCGCGGACCAGCGCCAGGCGCGGCAGCCCGCTCGGTCGGCCTCGTCGCCGTCCCCCGCCGCGAGCAGCGAAGCTGCCGCGCCAACCCCGGCGCCAGCCTCGTCGGCCGCCCAGCGCCAGGCCCGGCAGGCCATGAAGCGGCGCATGGACCAGGCGCTGGCCAAGGCGCCGCAGCAACCGGTGCACGTGCTCGGCGAGGTGCCGGCCGGTGCCGCCAGCCAGGGCCTGCCGCCGGAGCTCGACCACGCGCTGCAGCGCGTGCCTGATGACCCCGGCGGTTTGCTGCGCCGCAAGTTCCTGCTGGAATACCGGCACCGCCTGCAGCAGTCCAATGGAACGCCGCCGTGATTCGCCGCCTTGCACTCCTCCTTCTCGCGCTGCTCCTGGCGTTGCCGGCCGCGCCGTCGCTGGCGGCCCAGGCCAGGGCATCGCTGAACCGCCACAGCGTGCACATGGGCGAGACCGTCACCCTCAGCATCACCGTGGAGGGCGGTGGCTCGGCGCAGCCCGATTTCAGCCCGCTGCAGGCTGACTTCCAGGTGCTGCAGACCTCGCGCTCCAGCAGCATGCAAATCATCAACGGGAAGATGAGTCGCAGCCAGACCTTTGGCGTGGCGCTGCAGCCGCGGCACGTTGGTACCCTGCGGATTCCGCCGTTGAGCGTCGGCGGCGACACCACCCAGGCGCTCAGCCTGACCGTGCTGCCGCCGTCGACCGCGGCCGAAGGCGGCCCCGGCGACGACGTCTTTGTGGAAGCCGAGCTCAAGCCGGACACGGTTTACGTTGGCCAGCAGGCGGTGATCACCGTGCGTCTCTTCTATGCCGGCCAGCTCGCTGGCGGCGATCTGGACACCCCCGATGCGGGTCGGGCGAGCGTGCAGAAGCTTGGCCAGGACGCGCACTACCAGGCGCAGCGCGGCGGCCGCGCCTATCAGGTGGTCGAGCGTCGCTACGCGCTGATTGCGCAGCAGCCCGGGCAACTCGACATTCCCGGCATCGGCTTCCGCGGCCAGACCGGCCTCGGCGGCGGTTTCGGTTTCTTCAACAGCGGGCGCCGCGTCACGGCGCGCTCGCCGGCGATGCATCTCACGGTGAAGCCCGAGCCGTCAACGGCCGGCGACGGTCCCTGGCTCCCGGCGCGCCAGCTTGAACTCGAGGCCAGCGGCCTGCCGGACGACGGCCAGGCGACGGTGGGGCAGCCCCTGAGCCTGGAGCTCAGCGAAAGCGCCGTCGGGCTGCCTTTCGAGGTGCTGCCGGAGCTGAGCCTGCCGGACATCGAAGGCGCCGAGGTCTACCCCGACAAGCCAGACACCGGCACGGCCGATGACGGCCAGTGGTTGCGCGGCCATCGCCGGCGCACGTTCGCCATCGTGCCGACGCGACCGGGAACGCTCGTGATCCCCGCGATTCGCGTAAATTGGTGGGACGTGCGCAGCGACCAGCCTCGCCAGGCGACGTTGCCGGCGCGTACGCTGACGGTGCAGGCGGCGGCCGGCGCGCCGCCGGCGCCAGCCGCCAGCCTGCCGCCACCGCCCGCGCGTGCCGCGCAACCGGCTCCGCCGGCCTCGCCGCTCGCGCCAGAAGCAACCGGCGGCGCCACGCCGATGGCGCCGCACCTGTGGCGTTGGCTGGCTGTGGCGCTGCTGCTGTTGTGGCTGGCGACCATCGCCGCCTGGTGGTGGCGCCGCCGCCGACCGCCGCGGACGGCGCGCGGTACCGCGCCCGATGGCGCCGCGCCCGCCTCCCGCCGGGCCTTCCGCCATGCGGCGGCCACCGGCGACGCCGCCGCCATCAGCCACGCCCTGCTGGGCTGGGCGCGCAGCGAGCGGCCGGCCCTGCGCAATCTTGGCGAGCTGGCGGCGGCGCTGGACGATGCCGAGCAGCAAGCGGCCATCGCCGACCTCGAGCGCAGCCGCTACGGCGACGGCGCCGTCGCCATCGACGGCGCCGCCATCGACCGGACATTCGCCGAGGGCTTCCACTGGCGCCGCGCCGACGCCGGCCGCGCCGCCCGCGACGCGCTGCCGCCACTCTACCCCTTCGGCGACACCTGACGCGCCGCGGGGCCGGGCGCATGCGCGGGCTGCGCCGGCGAATCACTACACTGGCGTCAATGCAGTCGCTGCGCGCCATCATCTTCCGTACGCTGCTCGCCTTGGCCGGCTGTGTGCCGCTGCCGTCACGCGCGCAGACGCCGCCGGCGTGGGCGCCCTGGACATCGCCTGCAGCCCTGGCCCGGCTCGATGCAGGCGCTGTGCCGGTCGAACGCTCCAGCTTCTGCAGCGCCAACTGCCGCTACGACCGCTACGGTTCCGGCAGCGAAAGCCTGTCTGACAACCCGCAGCCACGGCGCCTGCTCTACCCGATGCCGAACGGCGACGCGGTCATCTATGACGACCCCGGCGCCGGCGTGGTTACGCGCCTGTGGCTGACGGTGCCGGCGCAGCAGGCGGCGTGCCTGCGCGACAGCGTGAGGGTGCATCTGTATTTCGGCGCCAGTCCCGGCCCGCAAATCGACCTGCCGCTGGCGGACCTCTTCAATGGCAGCACGCTGCCGTTCGCGCCGCCGCTCGTTGCCGATGCCGCCAATGCCAGTGGCGGCTACGTCAGCCATGTCCCGCTGCCTTACGTTGCCGGCCTGCGCGTTGCCCTGGCCGGCCTCGACGCCGAGGCTGCATGCAGTGGTGGACAGCCGTTGCGACTGTGGTACCAGCTCGACGCGCAACACCTGCCGCCGGGCATGGTCACGGCCGATTTCAGCCTGGCCACCGACTGGCCGGCCTTGCGCACGCTGCTCGGCGCGGACGGCGATGATCCGTGGCGGCGCGACCTGCCGGTGCAGACCGTGGCCGCTACCCTCGTGCCAGGCGGCCGGATGTTGCTGGCCAGCCGCGACGGTTCCGGCTGGCTGGCCGTTTTGCGCCTCGACCTCGCGCCGTCGGCCTGGCCGCATGTTCGCCTCGTCGTGCGGGTGGACGGCGACACCACCGTGGACATGCCTCTGTCGCGCCTGTTCGGTGTGGACGCCGGCGACCTGCTGCCGCCGCGCTCACCGCTGTTCGGCGTCGACGGCACGACCTTGTACTCGTGGTGGCCGATGCCGTGGCGTCGTCATCTCGAGCTGGCCCTGGTGGCCGATGGCTTGCAGCAGGATCGGCCGGTACGTGCGCAGCTGGCGTGGCAGGCAGCACCGGTTGCGCCGTCTGCCGGGCTGCTGCGTGTCGACCGCAGTGACCAGTGTGGCGAGGGGAGCGATCATCAACTGACGCTGCTGGCGGCGCGGGGGCAGGGCAAGCTGGTGGCCTTGGCAGGCCGCTACCGCAGCGCCAACGGGATCGATCCGGACTATCTGGAAGGCGATGTGCGCGTGCGCCTTGACGGGGCCGTGGCACCTGCCTGGCAGGGCAGCGGCCTGGAAGACTTCTACAACGGAGGTTTCTACTTCAGTGGCGGGGCGTACCGCCAGCCGTGGTCTGGCGCCAGCCAGGTCGATGCTTCCGGCGAGAGCGCGATGTGGCGTCTGCTGCTGACCGAAGCGCCGGGCTATGCCTCCGGTCTGACGGTGTGGCAAGAGAGCGGGGCGGAGCCGGCGCAGCCGCTGGCCGTCTGCGTCGACACGGTTGCCTGGCGCTATGCGCTGGCGCAGCGCGCGCTGGTGCCCTTGCCGGCACTGCAGGTGGGCGACGCCAGCAGCGAGGCGCGCCATGCCTACCAGCCCGCCGATGGCGCACGGTGCGAGCCGCTCGAGGCGCTTTTCGCCAACGCTGCGGCCAGCAGTCGACGGGCGACCGTCTGCCGCTACGCCGGTGGCTACAGCCGTTTTCACATCAGGCTGCCGGAGCCCTCCGCCGTCCTGCGGCTGCGACGTACGCTTGATGCCGCCCAACCCGGCCAGGCGGCGCGCATCGTCGTCAACGGTGCGACCGCCGGCTGGTTCCCGCCGGTGCGGCCCGACACCGTGCGCCGCTGGCAGCAGCAGGACGCGCCGTTGGCGGTGGCGCCGGGAACGACCGAACTGGATTTCGAGATCCGGCCGCTGTGGGGTGCCCACGGCGACAGCGGCCACTTCAGCGAGTCGGCGTACCAGCTGTGGGTGGTGCCGGGCGATCTCCTGTTTTCCGACGGCTTTGACCGGGTTCGCTGATCAGGTGCTCGCCAGTGCCTGGCGCAGCGCCTGGCCGATCGCCTCACCGAAGGCGCAGAGCAGGATGCGCTGCGGCCCGGTGCCGGTGGCGGCGTGTTCGCTGATGCTGGCCACCGCGACCTGCGCTGCGGGCCCGGGCGGGTAGCCGAAGACGCCACAGCTGATGGCGGGGAAGGCGATGGACTGCACGCCGTGTTCTCCTGCCAGGCGCAGTGACCGCCGGTAGCAACTTGCCAGCAGTGCCTGCTCACCGCGATCGCCGCCGTGCCACACGGGGCCGACGGTGTGGATCACGAAGCGCGCCGGTAGATCGAAACCCGGCGTGATGCGCGCTTCCCCGGTCGGGCAGCGTACGCCGGGACGCACCTGCGGCAACGCCATGCAGGCGTCGTGCAGCCGCGGTCCCGCGGCGCGATGGATCGCGCCGTCCACCCCGCCGCCGCCGGCCAGCGCCTCGTTGGCTGCATTGACGATGGCATCGACGGCAAGGCCGGTGATGTCGTCATTGACTACGTCGATGCTCGGCTCGTCGGCCACGGCGGCTCCGGTGCGGGAAACGTTCAGCGCCTGCGGGCGACCCTAGCCGACTGCGCTGAATGTCGGCAAGCGGGCGGCTTGAAAAATAGATGCCTAGGACATAATATAGCCGGCTATGAAATCGTCAGCCCGCACCAGCCATCCCAGCTTCGGCTACCTGCTAGGCGACGCCACGCGCAAGCTCCGTACCCAGTTCGATCGCCGTGCCGCGGCCTACGACCTGACCCGCGCGCAGTGGCGCGCTCTGCGCACGCTTGGGCGTCATGAAGGCCTGAGCCAGACCGCGCTTGCCGAGCTGATCGAGATGGAACCGATCCCGGTCGGCCGCGTCATCGACCGGCTGCAACAGGCCGGCTTCGTCGAGCGCCGCGCCGACCCGGAGGACCGCCGACGCTGGTGCCTGTACCTCACGGAGAAGGCGCGCGCAGTCAACGACGACATGGAAGTGATCGTCAGCGAGATGCGCGCCGAGTGCCTGCGCGGCATCCCGTCCGCCGACGTCGAGACCTTCCTCGACGTACTCGCGCGTATCAAAAACAACCTCGACGCACTCGATGCCGCGTCCTCCGCCCCGGAAAGCAACTAAATGACCGACAAGCAGTACGGCGCCCCCGACGTGGCCGCCAGCGAGCAGCCGAAGAAGCGCAAGCCATGGCAGCGAACCCTGTGGATCGCCGGCCCGCTGGTGGTTGTGCTGATCGCGGCCTGGTTTTACCTGACCGCCGGCCGCTACGTGGAGACGGAAAACGCCTACGTCGGCGCGGACCAGGCGACCATCGCGCCGCAGGTGGGCGGGCGGGTGCTCGCCGTGGTGGTGCACCAGAACCAGCACGTGCACAAGGGCGACGTACTGTTCACGCTGGACCCGAAGCCATACCAGTTGGCGGTCGACCAGCTGAAGGCGCAGATGCATGCGGTTGGCGACTACCTTGCCGGCACCCGCGACAGCTACGACGCCGCCATCGCCAACCTGCACTCCGACCAGATCACGCTGAACCTGGATCTCGCCCAGCTCAAGCGGATGAAGGATCTGCACAAGCGCGGGCTGGTGGCGCAAAAGCAGGTTGACGACGCGGCCGCTGCCGTGGCCGCCGCGCGCGGCGACCGCGATGCCGACCGTGCCGCCGTCTCCAAGGCCAAGAACATGCTGGGCGGCTCGCCCGACGCGGGTGTGCAGACCATGGCCGGCTACAAGGCCATCGAAGCGCAAATGGCCAAGGCCCAGCTCGATCTCAGCCACACCGTGGTGCGCGCGCCGATCGACGGCACGATTGGCGAGGAAACGCTGCAGCCGGGCGACGTGCTGCAGGCCGGCGAGCCGGCGATGCCGCTGGTCGGCGACGAGCTGTGGGTGGACGCCAACTTCAAGGAAACCGACCTCACCCACGTCACTGTGGGCGACCCGGCGACCATCAGCGTCGACACCTATCCCGACCACGAGTGGAAGGCCCACGTCGCGTCGATCAGCCCGGCCTCGGGCAGCACCTTCTCGCTGCTGCCGGCGCAGAATGCCACCGGCAACTGGGTGAAGATCGTGCAGCGGATCCCGGTGCGGCTGAAGTTCGACGAGCCGGTGGACGGTCCGCGCCAACTGCGCGTCGGCATGAGCGCCGAGGTCAGCATCGACACCGGCGCCGAAAACTCGATCTGGGGGCGCTGGTTCGGTGGTGGCGGCGACCGCGCGCAGCGCGGCAAGGCCGCGGCGCACTGAGCGGGCCTGACGGACGCCAGCCATGGCCACCCCACAACAGGAACACCGCGAAGTAGAGAACCTGCCGCTGCTGGTCATCTCGGTGATGCTGGCGACGCTGATGCAGGTGGTCGACATGACCATTGCCAACGTCGCCCTGCCACACATGCAGGGCTCGTTGTCGGCGACCCAGGACCAGGTGTCGTGGGTGCTGACCTCCTACATCGTGGCCGCCGCCATCGCCACGCCCGCCACCGGCTGGCTGACCTCCACCTTCGGCCGCAAGAACGTGCTGATGGCATCGATCGTCGGCTTCACCGGCGCCTCGGTGCTGTGCGCAATGTCGACATCGATCACCCAGATGGTGGTGTTCCGCGTGCTGCAGGGCCTGTTCGGTGCCTCTTTGTCGCCGATCTCGCAGTCGTCTCTGCTGGACTCGTTCCCGCGTGAAAAGCATGGCGCGGCGATGGCCATGTGGGGCATGGGCATCATGGTCGGGCCGATCCTCGGCCCGCCGCTCGGCGGCTGGCTGACCGAGAACTACAGCTGGCACTGGGTGTTCC
The DNA here is from genome assembly GCA_035699085.1 of Rhodanobacteraceae bacterium. Classification (GTDB taxonomy): domain Bacteria; phylum Pseudomonadota; class Gammaproteobacteria; order Xanthomonadales; family Rhodanobacteraceae; genus DASSBG01. The sequence continues at coordinate 7,788 of DASSBG010000038.1, read as the reverse complement.
TGATCAACGTGCCGCTGGGCCTGCTGGCGCTGATCGGCGTGATGGCCAGCATGCCCCAGGACCCGCACCACAAGTCGCGCTTCGACTGGCGAGGCTTCGCCTTCCTCACGGTCGGGATCGCGGCGCTGCAGCTGATGCTCGACCGTGGCAACCAGAAGGACTGGTTCGGTTCCGTCGAGATCCAGGTCGAACTGGCGCTGGCGCTGCTCGGCTTCTACCTGTACTGGGTGCACTGGCGCGACAAGCGCAACCCCTTCGTCGAGCTTGGCCTGCTGCGCGACCGCAACTTCAGCGCCGCGGTGATCTTCATGTTCTCGGTCGGCATCGTGCTGCTGGCGACGGTCTCGTTGCTGCCGCCGTACATGCAGACGCTGATGAACTACCCGGTCATCACCACCGGCCTGCTGATGGCGCCGCGTGGCGTCGGCACGCTGGTGTCGATGACGCTGGTCGGCCGGCTGATGGCGCGCGGCGTCGATCCGCGGGCCATGGTCGTCACCGGTGTGCTGCTGACCGCCTACTCGCTGTACATGATGAGCGGCTTCAATGCCGAGGTGCCCGCCTGGCCGATCATCAACAGCGGCATCGTCCAGGGCCTGGGACTGGGCCTGATCTTCGTCCCGGTCAGCACCATGGCCTACACCACGCTGCCGATGGCGGCGCGCACGGAAGCCGCCAGCATCTACAACCTGGTGCGCAACATCGGCTCCAGCGTCGGCATCTCCATCGTCTTCACCCTGGTGGCACGCAATACGCAAATCAACCATGCCGAAATCGCCTCGCGGATCACGCCGTATGGCACGGTGCCGCTTCCAGCCACCATCCATACGCCGGCCGGGCTGGCGGCGCTGAACGGCGAAGTGACCCGGCAGGCTGCGGCCATCAGCTACATCAACGACTTCTGGTTGATGATGTGGCTGATGCTGGCGACGCTGCCGCTGATCCTGTTGTTCCGCCTGCCGAAGCGGCGGCGCAACCTGGCGCGGCCGCCGGCCGACGACCCGGTCATCGAACATGCCGACAACCTGCCGGATCACTGACGCTGCGGTGAGCGGTTAGCGGTTAGCGGTGAGCGGCAAGCGCCGTGCGCGAGGCTCTGCGCCTTGGATATTCGAGTATGGCGCCGGCGCGGCCGCGCCACCGCCCGGCAGTGCCACGATCCCGGTGCCGGCGCGCTCGTCTTCTGTACGGGGGCTGCGGCCGCCGTCTATCTGCTCGTGGATTGATTGGTCCATCCGCGGGTCCCCGATCCCGCCTTCGCTACAATCGCGGCATGAGCACGCAAGCCGCACCCCAGGCCGCCGCCGCGCTGGCCAGCCAGCACACCCAGAGCTTTCCGCGCCTGCTGCGCCACCTTGGCGTCTCGCTGGCCGTCTCGACCTACCAGGCGGGCCAGCTGATCGTGCTGCGCGACCAGGGGGAAACCCTCAATACCCACTTCGTGCCAATGAAGAAGCCGATGGGCATGGCCACCGCCGCCGGCAAGCTGGTGGTCGGCGGCGACTGCCAGGTCTGGACCTGGCGCAACATGCCGGCCGTGGCGGCCAAGCTGGAGCCGCAGGGGCGGCATGACGCGGCGCTGCTGCCGCGCGGCATGCATGTCACCGGTGACATCGACGTCCACGAGATGGGCTTCGCCGCCGATGGCGAGCTGTGGTTGGTGAACACCCGCATGTCCTGCCTGTGCACGCTGGCCGATGAGCACAGCGTGGTGCCGCGGTGGCGGCCGCCCTTCGTCAGCGAGTTCGACCTTGGCGACCGCTGCCATCTCAACGGGTTGGCCATGCGCGACGGCGCGCCCGCCTACGTCACGGCGTTGGGTGCGACCGACACGCCCGGCGGCTGGCGCGAGAGCAAGGCCGCCGGCGGCCTGCTGATGCGGCTGGAGGACGAGGCCGTGCTCGCCCGCGGCCTGTCGATGCCCCATTCCCCCCGTTGGCACGACGGCCGGCTGTGGCTGCTGGAATCGGGCGCCGGCACCCTGTGCACCATCGATCCGGACAGCGGTGCAAAGGATGTCATCGTCGAATTGCCCGGCTTCACGCGGGGCATCGACTTCGTTGGCCGCTACGCCTTCATCGGCTTGTCGCAAGTGCGTGAGACTGCAGTGTTCGCCGGCCTGCCGCTGACCGAGCGGGTCAGCGATCGCCACTGCGGCGTCTGGGTGGTCGATACCCGGGAGCGCAGCGTCGTTGCCTACGCGATCTTCACCGGCAAGGTGCAGGAGGTGTTCGCGGTAACGGTGCTGCCCTGGCGCTACCCGGCGCTGCTGGAACTGGGCGACGCGCACGTGCGCACCAGTTACAGCCTGCCGGACGAGTCGCTGAAGCAGTTCGCGAAGCCGGACCCGCTGGCGGAGCGCATGGCCGAAGCCACCGGCCTGCACCAGAAGAAGCGCCTCGACGAAGCCATCACCGCCTACCGCGGCATCCTCGAGCAGTCGCCGGAGCACAGGCAGGCGCGCTTCCAGCTCGGATTGGCGCTGACCGACGCCGAGCACTGGCGCGAGGCGGTCGCCGAGCTTGGCCAGGTGGTTGCCCGGCAGCCGCGCAACGCCGAGGCGCACAACAGCCTCGGCCTTGCATGGGCGCGGCTGGCCAATGAATCGAAGGCGCTCGAGCATTTCGACCTCGCCATCGCCGCCGACCGCCAGTTCGCGCTGGCGCAGTTCAACCGCGGGCTGATCCAGCTGCGGCTTGGCCGGTTCGCCGAGGGCTGGGAGGGCTACGAATGGCGCTGGCAGATGCCGAGCTTCACGCCGTTCCGCTGTCCGCAGCCACAGTGGAACGGCGAGGACATCAGCGACAAGGTGCTGCTGGTGCACACCGAGCAGGGCAATGGCGACGCCATGCAGTTCGCGCGCTTCCTGCCCATGGCCAGGGCGCGCTGCCGCAAGCTGCTGCTGGTGTGCACCGCCAACATGAAGTCGATCATGGCGACCGCCGACGGCATCGACGAGATCCGCGAACCGGGCCAGTTGCCCAGCGACAGCTTCGACGTCTATTGCCCGCTGCTGAGCCTGCCCCGCGCGCTCGGCATCACGCTGGCCAACCTCCCGGCCAGCGTCCCCTACCTCTCGGTGCCGCCGCGCACGCTGGTGCCGGCGCTCACCGGCGAGGGTTTCAAGGTCGGGCTGGTCTGGACCGGCAGCCCGACGCAGAAGGACAACCACCTGCGCTCCTGCCCGCTGGAGCAGATGCTGCGGCTGGCGGACGTCCCGGGCGTGCAGTGCTACAGCCTGCAGAAGCCGCTGGCGGAAGGCGATGCCGCGCTGCTGGAATCGCACGGCGTGGTCGATCTGGAAAAGGATGGCACTGGCTACGGTTACACCGCTGCCTACGTCGAGCAACTTGACCTTGTCATCAGCGTGTGTACTTCAGTGGCGCACCTGGCCGGCGCGCTGGGCAGGCCGGTCTGGGTACCGCTGCCGCATTACGCCGACTGGCGTTGGGGGACCGGCGGCGAGACCACGCCGTGGTACCCGACCATGCGCCTGCTGCGCCAGCGCGCGCCGGGCGACTGGCCGGAACTGATGGGCCGCGTGCGCGAGGCGCTGTCGCAGGCCAGCCGCGCCACTGCCGCGGCGCTGCCGTCGTAATGCCGTTCTCGGGTTACGGCCTTTCGGCCTGACCCGTTCTACGGTCTGCGTCGCAGGTCGGGTTGGCGCGGCAGGCGCGTAACCCGGCACCAGCGATCAATGCGCGTCGCGCTTCAGCAGATCGCGGATTTCGGTCAGCAACGCGACTTCGGCCGGCGGTGCCGGTGGCGGCGGCGCTTCGGCCTCCTGCTTGCGCAGCATGCGGTTCATCACCCGGATCAGGCAGAAGATCGCAAAGGCGATGATGACGAAGCTGATCACGGTATTGATGAAGATGCCGTAGTCGATGGTGACGCCGCCCTTGCCGTCGGCGCCCGCTGCCTTCAGCACCCACTTCAGCTTCGAAAATTCAACGCCGCCGATGGCCAGCCCGACGGGCGGCATGATCACGTTGTTGACCAGCGACGAGACGATCTTGCCGAACGCCGCGCCGATCACGATGCCCGATGCCATGTCGACAATGTTGCCGCGCATGGCGAATGCCCTGAACTCGCTGAAGAACCCCATGGCTCGCTCCTTTGGTACGCATTGATGGGTGGGCGCCGCTGGCCGGACAAGTGTCGGCTCACGCGTCCGCGGCGCCAACATGACCTGCGGTGCTTGCCCTGATCACCCGGCAGCGGAGACAGGCGCAACCCAGGGCCGATGCGCGGCCTGAATATACTCCCGCGGGTCGCAGGCGGCGGAGGCTTCGCCGCGGACATTCCGCTCAGGCGATGCGGCCGGCCAGGCGGGCGATGCCGTGCAGCTCCGCCTCGAAGCGGTCGCCGCGGCGCAGCGGGCCGACGCCCGCCGGGGTGCCGGTGAAGATCAGGTCGCCGGCGCGCAGCTCGAACAGCGTCGAGAGCGCGGCGATGATCTCCGGCACCGACCAGATCATCGCTGCGATGTCGGCGTCCTGGCGCAGCGCGCCACCCACCGCCAGGGTCAGCCGTGCTCGGCGCGGGTGGCCACAATCGGCAACCGGCCGCAGCGGCGACAGCGGCGCCGACTGATCGAAGGCCTTGGCCGTGTCCCAGGGCAGCCCGCCCGCCTTGGCCTGCGCCTGCAGGTCGCGCCGCGTCAGGTCCAGCCCCACGCCGTAACCGAACACCAGCGCCTCCGCCGCCTCCGCCGGGATGTCGCGGCCGCCATCCTGCAGCGCCACCGTCATCTCCACCTCGTGCTGCAGGTTGGCGGTGGCTGGCGGGTAGGCGGGATCGGCGCCATCCACCACCACCGCGTCCGCCGGCTTGCAGAAGAACACCGGGCGGCCGCGGTCGACGGTCGCCCCCATCTCGCGCGCATGGTCGGCGTAGTTGCGGCCAATGCAGAAGATGCGGCGCAGCGGAAAACGTGCCGCGCTGCCGCTCACCGGCACACTGGCCGGGCTGGCGGGGGCGAAGCAGTACTCGCTCATTGCCGGGATTCCACGTGGGTTGCGCTGATGGTACGCCTGACAGCTGTCAGAATCTGCGCCTGACGCCACCGACTTGAGCCCGCGTGGCAAAGCCCGGAAGCTGTGTGACACTAGCGTATGCCACAAACACGCCGGGGACACGGGTGAGCGACGATCTGTTGAAGGAATTGCGCCTCGGGCGCGACCAGCGTGAGGACGACGAGACGCCGCGGCGCTGGCCGTGGATCGTCGGGGTGGTCGTGCTGCTGATGCTGATCGGTGCCGGGGCCGCGGTCTGGGCCCTGCGCGGCAGCGCGATCGAGGTGGAGGCGGCGACCGCCACGCCGATATCCGCCGGCGGCGCGGCGAACGCCGTGTTGCAGGCGACGGGCTACGTGGTGGCGCGGCGCCAGGCGACGGTCTCGGCGCAAATCGTCGGCACCTTGACCGAGGTGCTGATCGAGGAGGCCGATCACGTCGATCAAGGCCAGGTGCTGGCGCGGCTGGACGACAGCGCGCAACTGGCGCGCCTCAATGCTGCAAAGGCTGCCGCGGCCGCCGCCCATGCGCAGCTCGGTCAGGTGCGCGCGCAGCTGAACCAGGCCGAGCAGGATCTGACGAGGCAAGAGGCGCTGGTTGCCCGTCACCTCGTCTCGCGGCAGGCCGCCGAGCAGGCGCGCACCGAGGTGGCGACGTTGAAGGCGCAACTGAAGGCGCAGCAGGAGCAGGCCAAGGCCGCCGATGCCCAGATTGCGGTGGCCCAGGTGGACTACGACTACACCGTGGTGCGGGCGCCGTTCGCCGGTGTCATCACCCAGAAGGCCGCACAGGTCGGCGAGATCATCGCACCCTCGGCGGCCGGTGGCGGCTTCACGCGCACCGGCGTCGGCACCATCGTCGACATGGATTCGCTGGAGGTCGACGTCGATGTCAACGAGGCATACATCGGCCGGGTCAAGCCCGGCATGCCGGTCGAAGCGGTGCTGGATGCCTACCCCGACTGGACGATCCCCGCGCACGTCATTGCCATCGTGCCGACGGCCGACCGCGGCAAGGCCACCGTGAAGGTGCGCATCGCCCTGGAGAAGAAGGATCCGCGCATCATTCCCGAAATGGGCGTGCGCGTGTCCTTCCTGGAACAGGTTGCCGACCAGGCTGGCGCAAGAGCGCCGGCCGGCGTGCTGGTGCCCGCATCGGCGGTGGTCGAGCGGGATGGCAAGCCGGTGGTCTTCATCATCGACGGGGACCACGCCAGGCGCGCGCCCGTCAGCACCGGCGGCAACCGCTCCGGCTACACCGAAGTCACCGCCGGGCTCGCCGCCGGCACCCGGGTGGTGAAGGCGCCGCCGGCCACGCTGGAGGACGGTGCGGCGGTCAGGATCAAGTCGACCGCCGCAGGCGGCTGAGCCACAGACAAGCAGACGACGCATTCGTTGCAGGAGAGAGCATGAACGCATCATCCATCGAAGCCGGCGCCGGTGCGGCGCAGGCCGAAGCCGCTGCGGGTCCGCTGGTCCGGATCGAGGATCTCAGCAAGGTCTACCTGCGTGGCAGGCAGCGCGTCGAGGTGCTGCACCACATCGACCTGGAGATTGCCCGTGGCGATTTCCTCGCCTTGATGGGGCCGTCGGGCTCGGGCAAGACCACGCTGCTGAACCTGATCGGCGGGCTGGACACGCCGACCGGCGGCCGCATCAGTGTCGCCGGCCGAGACATCGGCCGCATGGCCGCAGGTGCGCTGGCCAGGTGGCGCGCCGCCAACGTCGGCTTCATCTTCCAGTTCTACAACCTGATGCCGATGCTGTCGGCGCAGAAGAACGTCGAGCTGCCGCTGCTGCTGACCAAGCTGTCGGCCAAACAGCGCAAGCGCAATGCCGCCATCGCACTGGAGCTGGTGGGCCTGACGGATCGTGCCTCGCACAGACCCGGCGAACTGTCCGGCGGACAGCAGCAGCGTGTGGCCATCGCCCGCGCCATCGTCTCCGACCCGACCCTGCTGGTCTGCGACGAGCCGACCGGCGACCTGGACCGGGAGTCCGCCGAGAGCGTGCTGTCGCTGCTGCAGATGCTGAACCGCCAGCACGGCAAGACGGTGATCATGGTGACGCACGATCCCAAGGCGGCCGAGCACGCCAGTCACCTGCTGCACCTGGACAAGGGCACGCTGGTCGAGCAGGCGCCTGCCTGAGGAGGCCACCATGAAATACTTCCACCTGGTCTGGGCGGCGCTGTTCCGGCGCAAGACCCGCACCATCCTGACGCTGGTGTCGATCATCGCGGCCTTCCTGCTGTTCGGGCTGCTCGACACGGTGCGCGTGGCGTTCAACCCGGGCGACAGTGTGGCGGGCGCGGGCCGCCTGCTGGTCACCTCGAAGGTGTCGTTCATGGCATCGCTGCCGCAGAGCCTCGGCTCGCGCTACGAGCAGGTGCCGGGCGTATCGCACGTTGCCTATGCCAGCTGGTTCGGCGGCTTCTACCAGGACGCGCACAACCAGGTGCCGAGCTTCGCGGTGAGCCCGAACTACATCGACTTGTATTCCGGGATCCAGGTGCCGAAGGCACAGCGGGAAAAATGGGACCACACCCGCACCGGACTGATCGTGGGCGACGGATTGGCCGAACGCTTTGGCTGGAAGGTCGGCGACCAGATCCCGGTCCAGTCCACCATCTGGCCGTCACGGTCGTCCGGCGACAACACCTGGACCTTCGAGATCTCCGGCATCATGCACGGCGCCGACGACCAGACCGCGCAGTTCGGCATGATGGCGCTGATGCACTGGAAGTACTTTGACGAGAACAACGAGTACCGCTC
>DASSBG010000037.1:0-31351 GCA_035699085.1 Rhodanobacteraceae bacterium | reverse complement strand
TCTACACGCATCTCGACTTCCAGCACCTGGCCAGGGTTTATGACGCCGCACATCCCAGGGCTCGCAAACGCTAGCGCTTTGCGTGCTCGCTGCGCTCGCGGGAACGGGGAATGGGGAATCGGCAGTAGCGCCGGGCGCCGGCCTTTTCCGCTCACCGCTTTCCGCTAGCCGCTTTCCGCCGTCCCCGCTTGGAATCGCGGCGGCGCGTCCGCATGTTCAGGGCCTGACCCCGCCGAAGGCCCGCCGATGAGCGACAGCTACCACGCCACCACCATCATCTCCGTGCGCCGTGGCGACCAGGTCGTGATCGGCGGCGACGGCCAGGTCACCCTCGGCAATACCGTCGCCAAGGCCAACGCCCGCAAGATCCGGCGGCTGGGCGGCGGCAAGGTGCTGGCCGGCTTCGCCGGCGCCACCGCCGACGCCTTCACCTTGTTCGAGCTGTTCGAGGAGAAGCTGACCCGCCACGGCGGCAACCTCACGCGCTCGGCGGTCGAATTGGCCAAGGAATGGCGCACCGACCGTCGCCTCGGCCGCCTCGAGGCGATGCTGGCGGTGGCCGACAAGGATGCCTCGCTGCTGATCTCCGGCAACGGCGACGTGCTGGAGCCCGAGCACGGCCTGCTGGCGATCGGCTCCGGCGGCCCGTACGCGCTGGCCGCGGCCCGCGCCCTGCTCGAGCATTCCGAACACGACGCGCGCGCCATCGTCGAGAAAGCCCTCAACATCGCCGCCGACATCTGCATCTACACCAACCACAACCTCACGATCGAAGAGCTGGGAATCGAGAATGGGGAATAGGGAGTCGGTCGAGCAAACCGCTCGGATTCTCGTGACCGCTTCCGCAAGCGGCTTTTCCGCTGTTCCCCATTCCCGATTCTCCATTCCCCATTCCCGGCGAAGCCATGTCTGAACTCACGCCCCGCGAAATCGTCAACGAACTCGACCGCTTCATCATCGGCCAGCACGACGCCAAGCGCGCCGTCGCCATCGCCCTGCGCAACCGCTGGCGGCGGATGCAGGTCGAGCCGGCAATGCGTGACGAGATCACACCCAAGAACATCCTGATGATAGGCCCCACCGGCGTCGGCAAGACCGAGATCGCCCGGCGCCTGGCGACGCTGGCCAATGCGCCCTTCGTCAAGGTCGAGGCGACCAAGTTCACGGAGGTCGGCTACGTCGGCAAGGATGTGGAGTCGATCATCCGCGACCTCGCCGACGGCGCCTACAAGCTGGTGCGCGAGCTGGCCAAGTCGCGGGTGCGCAGCCAGGCCGAGGACCGCGCCGAGGACCGCGTACTGGATGCACTCCTGCCGCGCCGCCGGGCCCAGCCGAGCGACTGGAACGAAGTGGCGCAGCCGGCGGCCGGGGACGACAGCGAGACCCGCCAGAAGCTGCGCAAGCAACTGCGGGAAGGCGCCCTGGACGAGCGCGAGATCGAGCTGGAGTTTTCCATGAACCTCGGCGTCGAGATCATGTCGCCGCCGGGCATGGAGGACATGGGCCAGCAGCTGCGCCAGATGTTCCAGAACATCGGCGGCGGCAAGACCCAGAAGCGCAAGCTGACGGTGAAGGCGGCGCTGCCGCTGCTGGTCGAGGAGGAGGCCGGCAACCTGATCAACGACGAGGAGCTGCGCGCCCAGGCCATCGAAAGCTGCGAGCAGAACGGCATCGTATTCCTCGACGAAATCGACAAGGTCGCCCAGCGCAGCGACTGGGGCGGCGCCGGCGTCAGCCGCGAGGGCGTGCAGCGCGACCTGCTGCCGCTGGTCGAGGGCTCGACGGTGTCGACCAAGTACGGCGCCATCAAGACCGACCACATCCTGTTCATCGCCTCCGGCGCCTTCTCGCTGGCCAAGCCGTCGGACCTGATCCCGGAGTTGCAGGGCCGCCTGCCGATCCGCGTCGAGCTGTCGGCGTTGTCGGTGGATGACTTCAAGCGCATCCTGCGCGAGCCACACAACGCGCTGACCAAGCAATACGTGGCATTGATGCACACCGAGGGCGTGACCCTCGAGTTCGACGACTCCGGCGTCGACCGGCTGGCGAACGTGGCCTTCCAGGTCAACGAGCGCACCGAGAACATCGGCGCCCGCCGCCTGCATACGGTGATGGAGCGGCTTCTGGAGACGATCTCCTACGAAGCGTCGGACAAAAGCGGGGAAAAGTATACGATCGACGCCGATTATGTCGACAAGCACCTGGCCGACCTGGTCCACGACGAAGACCTGAGCCGTTACATTCTCTGAGCGTCGCGTTACCATGGCGTCCATGGCTGAGATTCTTCCCTTCACGGCGCGTGGCACGCGCCCGTTGTTGCGCGCCGCGCAACAACGACGGCAACTGGTGCGCATCTGGCGCGACGGCATGGAGCGTGGCAGCTTCTGCGGTTACGTGGGCGCAGTCGGCCGCGAATTCGTCCTGATGTGGGTGCTGGGCGACCACCTGGACTGGGACGGGATGCTGGCGTTGCGGCTGCGCGACATCACCGAGGTCGAGGCACCCGACAAGCACGCCGGCTTTCTTGAAAAGGCCCTGCGCCTGAAGCGCATCGAGCCGCGCTGGCCGTCAACGTTCGCTCTCGATGATGCCGTCGGCGTGGTCGCCAGCGCGGTCCGAGAGGCCGACATCGTCGGCGTGCACGTGGACGGCGAGGCGGAGAGCGAGATCTGCTACATCGGCCAGGTGCTGGATGTCGACGACGACGGCTTCAACATGCAGGAAGTGTCGCCGGATGCCGAATGGTTGAACGAACCCTCCTGGTTCGGCTGGGACGAGCTCTCCAGCATCAGCTTCCACGACCCCTACGCCGAAGCCTTGCTGCAGGTGGCCGGTGCGCCGCCGCCACTGGCCGGCGACGGCGATTCCGACTGCCGCATGCGCTGATCCGCGGAAACGGCCGGCCCCGCGGGCAAGCCGCGTCCCGGCACTCGACGACGACCCATGACTGCGCCGCGCCCGCTGGAGATCATTGCCCACCGCCAGTCGCGCCTGCTTGAAGTGCGTTTCGACGATGGCGCGCAGTTCCGCCTGCCCTTCGAGTACCTGCGGGTCAAGTCGCCCAGCGCCGAGGTGCAGGGCCACGGGCCCGGCCAAGAGGTGCTGGTGGCCGGCAAGCGGCTGGTCGGCATTGATGAAATCGAACCGGTCGGTCACTACGGCGTGCTGCTGCACTTCGACGACGGCCACGATACCGGCATCTTCGCCTGGTCGACGCTGTACCGGCTGGGCCGCGACCAGCCGGCCAACTGGCAAGCCTACCTCGACGCGCTGGCCGACGCCGGCCTCAGCCGCGACCCGTAGGGCGGGTTGGCGCCCGCAGGCGCGTAACCCGACGTGGATCCCGAATCGCGGCGCCGCACCGACGACGTCGTCGGGCGACGGTCTAACCCGACCTGCCCGCTGCGCTCGCCGACGCCTGGCAGGTGTCGCCGCACCCGCCCTTGACCTGGCGCTCGAAGAAGTCGTCGACAAGGTGATAGACGTGCGCGCGGTCGCCCGGCAGGTTTAGCCCGTGCTTGGCGCCGGGGTAGGTCATCAGGCGGAACTGGATGCCGCGCTTCTGCAGCGCCGACATCAGGCGCGTGGAGTTGAGGAACAGCACGTTGTCGTCGGCCATGCCGTGCACCAGGTACAGCGGCGAGGTCAGGCCATCCAGCCAGGCGAACGGCGAGCTGCGCGTGTAACCGGCGGCGTTGTCCTGCGGCCGGCCGAGATAGCGTTCGGTGTAGAAGGTGTCGTAGAGCGTCCAATCGGTCACCGGCGCGACGGCGACGCCGCCGGCCAGGTCCTTCGAGTCCTTGGTCAGCATCATCAGCGTCATGTAGCCACCGTAGCTCCAGCCGAACACGCCGATGCGCTTGCCGTCCACCCACGGCTGCTGCTTCAGCCAGTGGATGCCCACCGCCTGGTCGGCCACCTCGGCCACGCCGAGCTGGTGGTAGATGACGTCGCTGAACTTGCGTCCACGCCGCGCCATGCCGCGGTTGTCCAGGGTGAAGACGACGAAGCCCTGTTGCGCCATGTACTCGGCGAAGTAGTCGACCCAGCCGCGCTGCACCACCTGCACGTGGGGGCCGCCGTAATAGGTGTCGAACACCGGGTAGCGCTTGTTCGGGTCGAAGCCGAGCGGCTTGTAGACCCGGTAGTACAGCGTCTGGCCATCGTCGGCCTCGAGCGTGCCGAACTCGGGCACGATGTGGTCGTCGTGGTAGGGCCAGTAGGGATGGCCGGGCTTGAGCTCGTTCTGTTCGATCCAGGCAACGAAGCTGCCGTCGGCCTTGTGCACGCTGACCTGCGGCGGCGTGCGCGGGTCGGAGAAGCTGTCGACGTAGAAACTGGCGTCGCGCGAGAACACCGCGTGGTGGCTGCCGTCGCGCTTGCTGATGCGGGTGGGGTGGCTGGCGGTGCTGCCGTCGATCTTCAGCGTGTAGATCTGGGTGTCAGGGATGTAGTCGCGGTTGGAGGTGACGTAGACCAGCCCATGCTTCTCGTCGACCCCGGCCAGCCCGTCGATCTGCCAGTCGCCGCTGCCGATGGCGTGCTTCAACGTGCCGTCGAGGCCGTACAGGTAGAGGTGGTGGTAGCCGCTGCGCTCGCTGCCCCAGATGAAGGCCGGCCGGTTCTTGAGGAAGTGCAGGTCCTTGTTGAGGTTGATCCAGGTGTCGCTGGTTTCGCGCAGCACCGTCTTCTGCTCGAGGGTGGCGGCATCGACGAAGCGCAGCTCCAGCACCTGCTGGTTGCGCGGCATCCACTGGTAGCTGAGCCGCTTGCCCTGCGGCAGCCACTTCACCCGCGTCAGGTAGATGTCCTCGTCCTTGCCGAGGTCGATCCAGCGGGTGGCGCCGCCGGTAGGCGCCACCAAACCCAGCTTGACACGCACGTTGGCGTCGCCGGCAAACGGGTAGCGCTGGTCGACAACGCCAACGTGGTCGGCGTAGATCTCCATGCGCTGGGTCACCGGCACCGGCGCGGCGTCATAGCGCTCGTAGGCGATGGCCGAATCGTCGGGCGCCCACCAGTAGCCGGTGTCACGGTCCATTTCCTCCTGGGCGACGAATTCGGCTTCCGCGTTGTGCACCGTGCCGGTGCCGTCGTGCGTGAGCTGGCTGACGGTGCCGCTGGCCAGGCTCAACACCCACAGGTCCTGGTCGCGCACCCAGGAGACGTAGTTGCCCTTGGGCGAGATCTTCGGGTCGATGACTTCGCCGCCGGTGGCCAGCTCGCGCAGGCGGTGGCCCTTGTCGGCCTTGAGGTCGTACAGATACAGCTTGCCGGCCAGCGGGATCAGCAGCTTGCTGCCGTCCGGCGACCACTGGTAGCTGAGGATGCCGTGCAGGCCGGCGGTGCGCTGGCGCTCGCGGCGGGCCTTCTCGGCCATCGACAACTGCTCGCCCTGCGGCGCCAGCTCGGCCGAGTCGACCAGCAGCTGCGTGCGCTGGTCAGCGAGGTTGTACTCCCACAGGTCGTAGGTGTGCTGGTCGTCGGCCTTGGGGCGCAGGAAGGTGACGCGGCTGCCATCGGGCGAGATCTTCATGCCGCGCGGCGCCGGCCCGCTGAGGCTGCCGCCGTTGAAGATGCGATCGATGGTGAGTTTTTCGGCCATGGCGGGAAGGGCGATCATGGTCAGCAGGGCGGCGAGCACCAGCGTGCGCATGCGCATCGGAGCGACTCCTTGAAGGCGACAGCTTTCGATTGGAACACGCCGATGACCGCCGTGCCAGCGCCGGTGGTCATGGGCGCGGCACGTGCCGGCTGGCGTTCATGCGTTGCGGCGACAGCGGGTCCCGCCGGGGGGAGGCGCTTGACGCAGGCGTTAAACTGCGCGTCTGGAGGTAGCCATGACCCACGTCGTCACCGACAACTGCATCAAGTGCAAGTACACCGACTGCGTCGAAGTCTGCCCGGTCGATTGCTTCCACGAGGGGCCGAATTTCCTCGCCATCGATCCCGAGGAATGCATCGACTGCACCTTGTGCATCCCCGAATGCCCTGCCGAGGCCATCTTCCCCGAGGACGACGTGCCGGCCGGCATGGAACACTTCACCGCCCTCAACGCCGAACTGGCGCCGACCTGGCCGGTGCTGACCGAACGCATCGATCCGCCAGCCGACGCCAAGGAGTGGGACGGCGTGGCGGACAAGCTGCAATACCTGGAACGCTGACCGCTCGCCAGCGCCGCTGGCGGCACCCGCGCGCCACGCTCAGCGCTGGCCGAACAGGTGGCGGCGGGCTTCGTCGCTGGTGACATCGTTGCGGTAGGGCTCGCCGCGGGCGTAGGCGCGGCGGGTCGCCGGGCGCGCGGCAACTGCCTCGAACCAGCGACGCAAGTCCGGGAACTCCTCCAGGTCGATGCCCTGCGCCTCGTGCGACACGGTCCAGGGGTAGCAGGCCATGTCGGCGATGCCATAGTCATCGCCGGCGATGAAGGTGCGTCCGTGCAGGCGCCGATCGAGCACGCGGTAGAGGCGGTGGGTTTCGTTGACGTAGCGCTCGATTGCGTAGGGGATCTTCTGCGGGGCATAGCGGTTGAAGTGGTGGTTCTGGCCGGCCATCGGCCCCAGCCCCGCCACCTGCCAGAACAGCCACTGCAGCACCTCGCTGCGCGCGCGGGGCTGGCGCGGCAGGAAAAGGCCGGACTTGTCGGCCAGGTAGAGCAGGATGGCACCTGATTCAAACAGGCTGAGCGGCGCGCCGCCGTCGGCCGGCGCGTGGTCGACGATCGCCGGCATGCGGTTGTTCGGCGAGATCGCCAGGAAGTCGGCGGCGAACTGTTCCCCCTTGCCAATGTCGACGGGCCTGATGCGGTACTCCATCGCCGCCTCTTCCAGGAACATCGTGATCTTGTGGCCGTTGGGCGTTGGCCAGTAGTAGAGGTCGATCATGCCGGCGCGGTCCTCGGTGACAGGCCCTCGAGGTTGGGGCGGGGCCACCGCGAGGCAACCGCCGACGCTACTTGCCGATGCAGAAGCCGGCGAAGATGCGGCCGAGCAGGTCGTCACTGCTGACCCGGCCGCTGAGTTCGTCCAGTGCCAGCTGCGCCTGCCGCAGTTCCTCCGCGGCGATCTCGCCGACGCCATCGGCCAACGCGCTGGCGGCAGCGTCCAGTGCCGTTTGCGCCGCCGCCAGGGCCACAAGATGGCGGGCGCGGGCGCTGAAGCCACCACTGCCATCGCCCCCGTCGCCAGCCAGGCGGCGGAGTTCATCGCGCAATGCATCCAGTCCGGCGCCGGTCCGCGCCGACAGCCACAGGTGCACGCCGTCAGCCGCGTCCTCACGCCGCGGCGACTGCCCGGCGAGGTCGATCTTGTTGTGAACCACCAGCCTGGCTGCGCCCGCGGGCAGGCCCGCCAGCAGTGCCGCGTCCGCCGCGGCGTGCCCGTCGTCGGTGACCAGCAGGCCAAGATCGGCGCGCGCCAGCTCGGCGCGGGCGCGGCGGATGCCTTCGCGCTCGATGGCATCGCCTGCCTCGCGCAGGCCGGCGGTATCGGTCAGGCTGAGGCTCAGGCCGTCCAGCTCGACCTGCGCAGTCAGCAGGTCGCGGGTGGTGCCGGGCAGTTCGGTGACGATGGCGTGCTCGCGCTGCGCCAGCGCGTTGAGCAAGCTGGATTTGCCGGCGTTGGGGCGGCCCACGATCACGACGTGCAACCCTTCGGCCAGGCGCGTGCCGCGACGGCTGGCCTGGAACAGCGCATCCAGGTCGGCACGCAGCGTCGCGAGCAACTCTACGAGTCGCGCGTCGGCGAGGAAGTCGATCTCTTCGGCCGCGAAATCGATTGCGGCCTCGACCCAGACGCGCAGCCGCGTCAGTCCCTCGCCAAGCGCCGCCACCCGCCGGGAAAACTCGCCGTCGAGACTGCGCAGTGCGGCGCGAGCCGCAGCATCGGAGCCGCTGGCGATGAGGTCGGCGACCGCCTCGGCCTGGGCAAGATCCAGCTTGCCATTGAGGAAGGCCCGCTCGGTGAACTCGCCCGCGCGCGCCGGGCGCGCGCCCAGCTCCGCCAGCCGCGCCGCGGCCCGCTGCAGCAGGCGCGGGTTGCCGTGCCCCTGCCACTCCAGCATGTGCTCGCCGGTGTAGGAGTGCGGCGCCGGGAAGTACAGCACCAGGCCCTGGTCGATCGGCTCGGCGGTTGCATCGGCCAGCATGCACAGGTGGGCATGGCGCGGCTGCGGCGGGCCACCCAGCAGGGTGGCGGCAATACCCGGTACCGCAGGTCCCGAGACCCGCACGACGCCGATGGCGGCAGCGGCACGGCCGCTGGCGACCGCGACGATGGTATCGCCGGATGCGGTCATGGCGGGAGCGGATCCATGGCGGTCAGGCGCGTGCGGGCTGGGCCTCGATGCGCTTGGTGATGATCCACTGCTGGGCCAGCGACAGCGCGCCATTGACCACGTAGTACAACACCAGGCCGGCAGGGAAGAAGGCAAACATCACTGCGAAGATCACCGGCATGAACTTCATCAGCCGCGCCTGGGTTGCGTCCATGCCAACGGTGGCGGGGGTCAGGAACTGGGTGGCAATCAGGATGACGGCATAGATCGCCGGCAGGACGAAGTACGGATCCGGCGCCAGCAAGTCCTGTATCCAGCCGAAGAAGGGCGCCTGGCGCAGCTCCACGCTCTGCGGCAGCATGTAGTAGAGGCCGAAGAAGACCGGGATCTGTACCAGCATGGGCAGGCAGCCGCCCGCGGGGTTGGTCTTCTCCCGCTTGTACAGCTCCATCATCGCCTGCTGCTGCTTCTGCTTGTCGTCGGGGTAACGCTCCTTCAGCGCCTTGATCTGCGGCGTCAGCTTCTTCATTTTCGCCATCGACCGGTACTGCATCTCGCTGAGCTTGAAGAACACGGCCTTGATCAGCAGCACCAGCAGGATGATGGCGATGCCCCAGTTGCCGACCCAGGAGTGGAACACCGACAGGATCCAGTGCAGGGGCTTGGCGATCACCGTCAGCATGCCGTAGTTGACGGCCAGCTCCATGCCCGGCGCAACCTGCGCCAGCACCTCGGGCAGTTTCGGCCCGAGGTACATGCGCGAGGTGGCGACGCCCTGCTCGCCGGGCGCGACGCTGAAGGGCGCGGCGGAGGCCCGCAGCACGTAGTGCGGGTTGTCCGGCTGCGTGCCGGGGACCACGGCGGTGGCGTAGTGGTCCAGCTCGTCCGCCTGCGGGATCCACGCGCCGAAGAAAAAGGCCTGTTGCATCGCCAGCCAGCCGCCCTTGTCGCTGATCGACAGCGGGTCGTCCTTGAAGTCGCTGAACTTGCGGGTGTCGTACTTGCCGTCGGCGTACCAGGCTGCGCCCGAGAAACTGTAGTGGGCGGGGTTCGCCCACTTGGCCGCGAAATTCTCGTCCTTGGGCTCGGGCGGCGTGACACGCTCGAACTGGCGGTAGGCGTTGCCGGTCCAGGTCGCCGTCCCATTGTTGACCACGGTCTGGCTGACGCCGATGACGTAGCTGCCGCGGGTGAGGGTGTAACGCTTGATGACCTTGATGCCGCTTGGATCGACCCAGGTGAAATCGACCGCCAGCGTTTGCTCGCCCGGCGCCAGCTGGTATTGGCTGCGTGCACTGGCAAAGTGCGCGGTGTGATTGGGGGCCGGCGCCTTGGCGCTGACCAGGCCACTTTGCGCCACGTAGTAATCGGCAGCGTCGTTGCTCAGCAGGCGCACCGGCTGTTCGGAATGCAGCTTGCGCGGGTAGGCCTTGAGATCGGCCTGCACCACACTGGCGCCGACGCTGTCGATCACGAGGTGCAGCAGGTCGGTATCGACTTCCACCAGATGGTGCGCCGCCGATGGCGCCGGCTTGGCGGCGGCGACCGCGGGCGCCGCGGCGGCGGCACTGGAGGTGCCGGGCGCGACCACGGCGGGTACCGCCGACGGCGCCGGTACCGCGGCGCTTGAGGCCACAGCAATCGCACTGCCTGCCGGCGCGGCCGCGCTGGCGCTGCTGGCTGCCGTGGGGGCGGGCGCCGGCGCGTAGTCATGCTGCCACTGCTGCCAGAGCAGGAACAGCACAAAGCACAGCGCGAAGACCAGCAGCGTACGGGTTTGATTCATTGCCAGGCGGTTCCAGGGCGGTCGGCGGGCCGGGCCGGGCGCTCAGCGCGCGGTCGGCGGAGGAAGGGAGCTGGTGCGCAGGCGCCGCCACAGGCCGTCGAGTTCCGCGCGCAAGCCGCTGCTCGGCGTACCGGCAGCGGCGCTGCGAGCGATCACCAGCACATCCAGCGGGGGCAGCCCGGCACGGTGGTGGCGAAAGGATTCCCGAACGCTGCGCTTGATGCGGTTGCGCTCGACGGCGCGCTTGCTCACCTTTCGCGAGACCGCAAGACCGAGGCGTGCACCCGGGCCGGCGGCGTGATCGTAGCGCAGGGCGAAGCAGCGCCCGGCGAGACGCCCGCGGGCACCGCGCAAGGCGGCAAAATCGGCGGCGCTGCGCAGGCGCGCAGTCGGTGGCAAGCTGGCGGCGTCCACACCCCGAGCGCCGCCGGACCCATCAAGCGGACAGGCGCTTGCGGCCCTTGGCGCGACGCGCATTGATGACTTTGCGGCCGTCGGCCGTCTTCATGCGCGCCCGAAAACCGTGGGTACGGGCCCGCTTGAGCAGGCTGGGCTGGAAGGTGCGCTTCATGGCGGCATCCGAAGTGGGTCAAAAGACGCGGGAGCTTAGCGGCTGCGGCCGCTCGATGTCAAGCAAGACGCCGCAGCCACGGCCGCCGGCGGCCGGCGCGACGGCGCGGCGTTCGACGCATGCTCTGCAAGCCGAGCCGTGCATTAAACTGGCCCGCCCACCGCGCGTATCGCCTTCGCGCCGACCACGTTGCCCCGAGAAGTCATGAGCGAGCTTTGGCGCCGCTGCCTGAAGCACCTTGAAGCCGACCTGAGCCAGCAGGAACTGCACACCTGGCTGCTGCCGATGCAGGCTCGCGAGGACGAACACGGCCTGCACCTGTACGCGCCCAACGACTACACCCTCGACACCGTGCGCAGCCAGTACCTGCCGCGCATCGGCGTGGTGGTGAACCATCTTGCCGGCCGCGACGTTGTCCTCAGCCTGGATGTAGGCTCGGCGAGCGGCCCCGCCGTGGCGGCGCCCCGGCCCGGCCCCGGCCCAGGTGCCGGTCCGGCGGAGCCACGCGCCCAGCCCGCGGCGCTGCCCAACACCCTCGATCCGCACTACACCTTCGAGACCTTCGTCGAGGGCAAGCCCAACCAGCTCGGCAAGGCCGCGGCAACCCAGGTGGCAATGAACCCGGGGCGCGCCTACAACCCGCTGCTGCTCTATGGGGGCACCGGCTTGGGCAAGACCCACCTGATGCACGCGGCCGGCAACCTGATGTGCCAGCTCAAGCCCGACACGCGGGTGCTGTACCTGCGCTCCGAGCAGTTCGTCAATTCGATGGTGCGGGCGCTGGCACAGAAGAACATGGACGATTTCAAGCAGCGCTTTCGCTCGGTCGACGCGCTGCTGATCGACGACATCCAGTTCTTTGCCGGCAAGAACTCCACCCAGGAGGAGTTTTTCCACACCTTCAACACGCTGTTCGAGAGCAAGCAGCAGATCATCCTGACCTGCGACCGCTACCCGCGCGAGGTCGAGAACCTCGAGCCGCGGCTGAAATCGCGCCTCGGCTGGGGGCTGTCGGTGGCGGTCGAGCCACCGGATTTCGAGACGCGCGCCGCGATCCTGCTGTCCAAGGCCCACAGCAAGGGCGTGGACATGCCGCAGGACGTGGCCATGCTGCTGGCCCGCCGCATCCGCTCCAACGTCCGCGACCTCGAGGGCGCGCTGAACACGCTGGCGGCGCGGGCCAACTTCTTCGGCCGCCAGATCAGCGTCGAGTTCGCCCAGGAAACCTTGCGCGACCTGCTCAGCGTGCACGCCCATGCCGTCAACGTGCCGAACATCCAGCGCACGGTCGGCGACTATTACCAGGTGCGGCTCAGCGATCTTCTGTCCAAGCGGCGGGTGCGTTCGCTGGCGCGGCCGCGCCAGATGGCCATGGCGCTTGCCAAGGAACTGACCGAGCACAGCCTGCCGGAAATCGGCGAAGCGTTTGGCGGCCGCGACCACACCACCGTGCTTCATGCCTGCCGCAAGATCCAGGGCCTGCGCGAGCAGGACGCGCGGATGCAGCAGGACTGGGAGAAATTGATCCGTATACTGACAGGCTGAGGGCGGGCACGAGGCTGTGCAAGAATCACGGGGAAGCCTGTGGATGAAGCGTGGGCAGCGGCGCCACGGTCATCTATCCACAGGGCACGCACAGCGGACCGGCACGTTCATGCAGCGGTTGTTTTAATACATGTATTTGATTATCGGGTGATTATCGGGCTTGTCCGGCTGTCCACAAGGCCTACTACTACCACTGATTCAAAGTTATCAACATTAAACAATAGAGGGTCGGCGCATGCGATTCAGCATCCAACGCGAGGTACTGCTCAAGCCGCTGCAGCAGGTGATCGGCGTTGTCGAACGGCGGCACACGCTACCGGTCCTGGCCAATTTCCTGGTGCAGGTCCGCGACGGGCAAGTGGCTTTCACGGGCACCGATCTTGAGGTGGAGATGGTGGCCGAAGTGGCGGCCAGCGACACCGAAGACGGCGAGGCCACCTTGCCTGCGCGCAAGTTCTTCGACCTGATGCGCGCGCTGCCGGACGGTGCGGAGATCAAATTGAAGCTGGCCGACGAGAAGGTGCTGGTGCAGGCCGGACGCAGCCGCTACACCCTTGCGACGTTGCCGGCCAGCGAGTTCCCGGTGATCGACGATATCGAACTGGTCGAGCGGGTGCGGCTGCCCGAGGCCGCGATCAAGGAACTGATGGAGCGAACCGCGTTCGCCATGGCCAACCAGGACGTGCGCTATTACCTCAATGGCATGCTGCTGGACTTGCGCGAGTCCAGCCTGCGCTGCGTGGCGACCGACGGCCACCGGCTGGCGCTGGCGGAAACCGGGCTGGAAACCACGGTCAGCGCGGCGCGGCAGATCATCATCCCGCGCAAGGGCATCAACGAACTGACCGGCCTGTTCGAGTCGGGTGACGGCGAGGTGGACCTGGAGTTTGGGCGCAACCACCTGCGGGTGCGGCGTGCCGGCGTGGTCTTCACCTCGAAACTGATCGACGGCCGTTTCCCCGATTACGAGGCGGTGATCCCGATCGGTGCCGACCAGGTGGCGCGGGTCGGGCGCGACGCCCTGCGCGCCTCGTTGGCCAGGGCGGCGATCCTGTCCAACGAGAAGTACCGCGGCGTGCGGCTGGAGTTCACACCGGACCGGCTGAGCATCAGCGCCAACAACCCGGAGCAGGAGGAGGCCGTCGAGGAGCTGGAAGTCGACACGCCGATCAAGTCGCTGGCCATCGGCTTCAACGTCGGCTACCTGCTGGACGCGCTTGGTGCACTGGACTCGGAGGAAGTGCGGCTGTGCATGCGGGACGCGCAATCGAGCCTGCTGTTGCAGAACGACGACCACGACCGCGTGCGCCACGTGGTGATGCCGCTGCGCCTGTGACCCCATGGCGCGGCTGGCGCGGTTGCGCATTCACCAGTTGCGCGCGCTGGCCGCGGTCGACATCGAGCCCGCCGAGGGCCTGAACCTGTTGGTCGGCGCCAACGGCGCCGGCAAGACCAGCGTGCTGGAAGCGATCTTCCTGCTGTCGCACGGTCGCTCGTTCCGGGCCGGCGGCGCCGAAGTGCTGGCCGCGCATGGCAGTGACGGCTTTGCAATCCACGCAGACGTCAAGGGGAGCGAGGGGCGGCCGCATCGTCTGGGGCTGGGCCGCGAGGCAGGGCGCTGGCGGGTGGTGGTGGATGGCGAAGCGCGGGAATCGCGGGGCGCGTTGGTCGGACTGTGCCCAGCCGTCTGCTTCGAGCCCGGAAGCCATGCGCTGATCGCGGCGGGTTCCGAGCGGCGCCGGCGCTTCCTCGACTGGGGAGTGTTCCACGTGGAACAGGATTTTATCGCCTTGTGGCGCCGCTATCAGCGCGCGCTGCAGCAACGCAACGCCTTGTTGCGCGGCCGCGCCCAGGACAGCGAACTGGCCCCGTGGGAGCACGAGATGGCGGCCGCCGCCGCGCCGCTCGACCTGCTGCGGGCCGGTTACATCGAACAGTGGGCGGCGCAGCTCGTCAAGGAGTCGGCCGCGCTGGCGCCTGCGTTGGGCCCCGCCAGCGTCAGCTATCAGCGCGGCTGGCCGGCGCCCTTGGCGCTGGACGAGGCGCTGCGGGAGAGCCGCGACCGCGACCGCGCCCGTGGCCACACCACGATAGGTGCTCACCGGGCCGACTGGCGGCTCGCGTTTGAGCAGGCACCGGCCCGGGAGCACCTGTCGCGCGGCCAGGAGAAGTTGGCGGTGCTGGCCTGCGTGTTGGCCCAGGGCGAGTTGTACGCGCGCCTGGCCGCTGCATGGCCCATCGTCTGCCTGGATGACCTGGCGTCGGAACTGGATGCGGAGCGGCGGGCTGGGCTGGTGGCGCGACTGGGTCAGAGCGGCGCGCAAATCTGGATCACCGGGACGGCCGTGCCGGCCGAGTTGCAGGACCGCGCGGAGCAGGTGTTTCACGTGGAACAGGGCAGGGTGCAGGCGGCCCGCTGAGCGGCGTTCCACGTGAAACAACAGTCCGCAGGCACGGTGCAGGCAACGCGCCGGGAAGCGCGCCAAATCAAGCGGATAACGCCCGGATCGGCTATAATTGGCTGTTGCTCCCGAGCCATGGCCACCGAGCGGTCCAGCAACCCGCACGGCCGGCTTCGCTCCACTGATCGCGCCAGCGGCGCGCACCTACGGACGCCCATGAATCCCCAGACCTCTCCCAACGACGAACACTACGATTCCAGCAGCATCAAGGTCCTCAAGGGCCTGGAAGCGGTGCGCAAGCGGCCGGGCATGTACATCGGCGACACCGACGACGGCACCGGCCTGCACCACATGGTGTTCGAGGTCGTCGACAACGCGATCGACGAGGCGCTGGCCGGTTTCTGCGACCTGGTGGTGGTGACCATCCACGACGACGGCTCCGTCAGCGTCAGCGACAACGGCCGTGGCATCCCTGTCGACATGCATCCGGAGCAGGGCCGTTCGACCGCCGAAGTGGTCATGACCATGCTGCACGCCGGGGGCAAGTTCGACGCCAACTCGTACAAGGTGTCCGGCGGCCTGCACGGCGTCGGCGTCTCGGTGGTCAACGCGCTGTCCGAGCACCTGTGGCTCAACATTTACCGCGACGGCCACGAATGGCAGCAGGAATACTCGCTGGGCGAGCCGCTTTACCCGATGCGCAAGGGCGAGCCAAGCGGGCGCCGTGGCACCGTGGTGCGCTTCCTGCCCAGCGCCGGCACCTTCAGTGACCGCGAATTCCACTACGACATCCTCGCCAAGCGCCTGCGCGAGCTGGCCTTCCTCAATTCCGGTGTCAGCATCGAGCTGGTCGACGAGCGCGCAGACAAGCACGACGTCTTCGCCTACGAGGGTGGCATCCGCTCCTTCGTCCAGCACCTGGCGCAGCTGAAGACTGCGCTGCACCCGACGGTACTCAGCTTCAGCGGCGAGCAGGACGGCATCATCGTCGAGGTGGCGCTGCAGTGGACCGACGGCTACCAGGAAACGATGTTCTGCTTCACCAACAACATCCCGCAGCGCGATGGCGGCACCCACCTCACCGGATTCCGCGCGGCCCTGACGCGCGCGCTCAGCCACTACATCGAGCAGAGTGGCCTGGCCAAAAGCGCCAAGGTCAGCACCGCGGGCGATGACATGCGCGAAGGCATGATCGCGGTGCTGTCGGTGAAGGCGCCGGACCCGAAGTTCTCCTCGCAGACCAAGGACAAACTGGTCTCGTCCGAGGTCAAGGGCGTGGTTGAGCAGGTGGTGTACGAGAAGATCGGCGAGTTTCTGCTCGAGCGCCCGGCCGAGGCCAAGGCGATTGCCTCCAAGGTGGTGGACGCCGCGCGCGCCCGCGAGGCTGCGCGCAAGGCCCGCGAGATGACCCGCCGCAAGGGCGCGCTGGACATCGCCGGCCTGCCGGGCAAGCTGGCCGATTGCCAGGAGAAGGATCCGGCGCTGTGCGAGCTGTTCCTGGTCGAGGGCGATTCCGCCGGTGGCTCCGCAAAGCAGGGCCGCAACCGCAAGACCCAGGCCGTGCTTCCACTAAAGGGAAAGATACTCAATGTGGAGAAGGCGCGGTTCGACCGCATGCTGGCTTCAGCCGAGGTGGGTACGCTGATCACCGCGCTGGGCACCGGCATCGGCAAGGACGACTATGACCCGGACAAGCTGCGCTACCACCGCATCATCCTGATGACCGATGCCGACGTCGACGGCTCGCACATCCGCACGTTGCTGCTGACCTTCTTTTACCGCCAGATGCCCGACCTGATCCGTCGGGGCCACGTCTACATCGGCCTGCCACCGCTGTACAAGGTCAAGCAGGGCAAGAACGAGTTGTACATGAAAGATGACGCGGCCTTGAACGAATTCCTCATCTCCAGTGCGGTCGACGGTGCCGTGCTGGAACCCGCGGCCGACGCGCCGCCCATCACCGGCGAAGGCCTGGCGGGGCTGCTGCGCGACTACCAGGGGGCGCTCGACCATATCCAGCGCCTCAGCCAGCGCTGCGACCCGGCGGTGCTGCACGCGATGCTCGATTACACGCCGTTCGGCGCCGAGCTGTGGCAGGACGAGGCCGCGATGCAGGCGTGGCTTGATGGCCTGGCCGCGCGCCTGGCCGCCAGCGGCCTGGGCAAGCCGAGCTACGCGTTCAGCGTACGCGCAGCCAGCGCCGAGCATGCTGCAGCCGTGGTCGTGCGGCGCATGCAACATGGGCTGGACACGAATTATGTGCTCAGCCAGTCGTTCCTGGCGGGCACCGAGTTCCGCCCGCTGCTCGACGTGGCGCGGACGCTGTGCGGGTTGATCGGCGAAGGCGCCGTCGTCCGCCGCGGCAACGCCTCGCGTGGGGTCACCGATTTTGAGCAGGCCCGGCGCTGGTTGCTGGACGAGGCGCGCAAGGGGCGCAGCATCCAGCGCTTCAAGGGCCTGGGCGAGATGAATCCGGAACAGTTGTGGGAGACCACCGTGAATCCTGAAACCCGGCGCATGCTGCAGGTGACCATCGAGGACGCCGTTGCAGCCGACCTCATCTTCTCCACGCTGATGGGCGACGTGGTCGAGCCGCGCCGGGACTTCATCGAGTCAAACGCCCTGAAGGTCGCCAACCTGGATATATGACTGATGCCCATCCGCGCCCCGAGTGCCCCGGCGCACCCAGCGCACGTGGCACGACCGTCTGCTTGTGCGGCGGCGCGCGCCCGGTTTAATCTGCACGATCCACAGTGAGAGACAACCCCGGACCGAGGTGATCCCGATGAAGACCAAACGACTGTCCGCAGCAGCAGCCAGCGCCTGCGCCGCGATCGCGCTGATCGTGTGCTTCGCGATGGCGGCCCCGGCATCGGCCTTCGCGCCCTATGCCCAGAAGGACAAGGCCAAGGGCGAGAAGACATCCCTGTACCCGAATGCGACCCGCAAGGAACCCAAGCTCGACCTGAGGAGCCAGGGTCTCCTGGACAAGCTCAATACCGGCCTGGACGCCGCCAACAATGGCGACGCCGCCAAGGCCCGTGAGTTGCTCACGCCCATCGCCGAGGGCCGCGAGGGCAACAGCAAGTACGCGCGCGCCCTGGCCCAGCAGGGTCTGGCGGCGCTCGAGTACAACAGCGGTGACCACGACAAGGGCATCCGGCTCCTGAAGAAGGCGCTGGACAACGGCGTGCTGCCCAACGACACCTACTTCCAGCTGATGTACG
Organism: Rhodanobacteraceae bacterium; assembly: GCA_035699085.1. Taxonomy (GTDB): domain Bacteria; phylum Pseudomonadota; class Gammaproteobacteria; order Xanthomonadales; family Rhodanobacteraceae; genus DASSBG01. The sequence goes on along the minus strand of DASSBG010000037.1, from coordinate 13,546 downwards.
AGCTGGCCCAGTTCTACGTCGCCGACCAGCAGTACGACAAGGCGCAGACGGCGCTGCAGAAGTGGCGCGCCGAAGGCAAGCGCGAGACCGCCGATTCCTATGCGCTGGAAGGCAACATCGACTACCGCCTCGAGCACTACAAGGAGGCCATCGCCGCGATCAACAAGGCGAAGTCGCTGAACAATGGCCAGATGAAGCCGCAGTGGCAGCAGATTCTCGCCGCCAGCTACGCCGAGACGGGACAGAATGACCAGGCGCTGGCGATGGCCCAGGCCTCGCTGGCAAAGAACCCGGACGACCCGGTGACCCTGCGCAACACGGCGATCCTGCTGATCCAGTCCGGCAAGTACGCCGAGGCCGCCAAGGCCTACCAGCGCGGCGTTGACGCCGGCCTGCTGACCACGCCGGACGACTACAGCAACCTGGCGAAGGCCCATCTGTTGATTGCCCAGGAACAGGACAACCCTGCGACGGAAGCGGACAAGGCCATCGCGGTGCTGGAACAAGGCCTCAAAAAGGGCGACCTCAAGCCGGGGTATGACGTCTACAAGCTCGAGGGCGATGCCGCGGCCATTGCGATGCAGCCGGCGAAGGCGCTGAAGTACTACGACAAGGCGGCGCCATTCGCCAAGGACGGGGAAGTCGACCTGCGCCGGGCCAAGGCCTACATGGCGCAGGACAAGTACGGCTCCGCAGCGTCGGCGGCGCACGCCGCACTGAAAAAAGGCGTCAAGGATACCGGCGAGGGTTACCTCGTGCTGGGGGCGGCCGAAGCCGGCCGGAAGCACCGCAGTGCCGCCATCGCCGCGGTCAAGCAGGCGGCAAAGTACCCCGAGTCGAAGGCCAAGGCCGAGGCCTGGTTGAAGAGGGTTGGCCAGTGACAATCGGCGGACAGGCAGACGCTTGCGAGCACCCCGCGGTAGTCCACAGGTCAGGCTATACAAACCGCGGCGGCTCGTGTACCGTTGATGACTTTCCGCTGAATCACGGTCGGAGCGCAGGCCCCGGCCCGGAATCGGCTCGGTCCACCAAACTGATTGAACGACACTGATGGCATTTCGCAACGACACCGACCGCGGTAAATTCAGTTGGCCACGGACCTGCGCCATTGCCTTTGCCGTCGCCGTGCACGCCTTTGCCTTCCTGCTGGTGCTGGCGCCGGTGGCGCCGCCGACGGCGAAGGAAAAAGTGAAGACGACCATGACCCAGGTCGAGTTCATCCCGCCGCCGCCGCCGCCGCCGCCGCCGCCGCCGCCGCCGCCGCAGCCACCCAAGCCGCCGCCGCCGAAGGTGATCCAGAAGATCCCGCCACCGCCGGCGCCGCCACCGCCGGCGCCGCCACCGGTCGTGGTTGACGAGCCTTCGCCGGTCGCCATTCAGGCACCGCCGCCGGCGCCGCCAGCGCCGCCAGCGCCGCCGCAGAACGTGGCACCCAGCGCCGACATCAGCTACAAGAACCGGCACCCGCCGCGTTATCCGCCGCAGGCGCGCCGCCAGCGCCACCAGGGCACGGTCATCCTGCTGATCCTGGTTGGCGTGGACGGCTCGCCCAAGCAGGTCAAGGTGCAGCAGTCCAGTGGCTACCGCGAACTGGACCGTGCGGCCATCAAGGCCGCCCGTGGCTGGCGGTTCAATCCAGGCATGCGTGGCAACACGCCGTATGAAGGCTGGGTGCGCATCCCGGTCACCTTTACCCTCGGCCAGTCACTGTACTGATCGGCCGATCCGTTATCATCACCACCGCATACGTTCAATAGGGTAGCGACATGCATCTAGCAGCGATTTCCTTCCAGCCGGCCGGCCCTGGCAGCACCAATGCCGAGGCGCTTACGCAAATGGGCTTCGGCAACCTGATCCACAACTTCAATATTGTTTCGTGGATCGTTTTCATCGTCCTGGTGATCATGTCGGTGGTCTCCTGGTATTACATCATCGCCAACCTGTGGCGTAACGCCATGGTGCGCAGCCGCGCCGACACGGTGATCCGCAAGTTCTGGGATACCCGTTCAGCCCAGGATGCGATTCGCGAGATGGAGAAGCAGAAGAAGGGCGAGCCGTTTTCCAAGATCGCACTGGATGCCGCCAACGCCGCGGCCCACCACCAGCGCAACGAGGGCAGCCGGCTGGTCGACACCCTCAACCGCTCGGAATTCATCGATCGGGCGCTGCGCCAGGGTGTGGCCCGCGAGGCGATGGGGCTGGAAAGCGGCCTGACGCTGCTCGCCACCGTCGGTTCGGCCGCGGTGTTCGTCGGTCTGGCCGGTACGGTCTGGGGCGTGTACAACGCGCTGATCAAGATCGGCGCCGCCGGACAGTCCAGCCTCAGCGCGGTGGCCGGCCCGGTCGGCGAGGCGTTGATCATGACCTTCCTCGGCCTGGTCGTCGCCATCCCGGCGGTGTTCGCCTACAACTTCTTCGTGCGCATGAATCGCGTCACCTACGCGCACATGGACGAGTTCGCCCACGACCTGCACGACTTCTTCGCCACCGGCTCGCGCATCGAGGGTGGCGGCCCGACGCTCGGTCGCACGGCCGCGCCGTCGACGGCGACCAAGAAGTAACCAGTCGGGCGCAAGAGGAATCGCATCATGGCAATGAGCACCGGCTCCAGCGGCGGCACGCTTTCGGATATCAACGTCACCCCGCTGGCGGACGTTCTGCTGGTGCTGCTGATCCTGTTCCTGGTCACGATCCCGTCGTTGAAACACGATATCCAGATCGACCTGCCGCAGCCGAACAAGAACTTCACGCCACCGAAGAACCCGCCGACGCCGATCGAGCTGCGCATCAGCTCGACCGGCACGGTGACCTGGAACGGCAACCCGGTTGACGAACAGCAGCTGACCGCACAGCTGCTGATCCTCGGCACCAAGCCGCTCGACGCCCAGGCGGAGCTGCGCATCCACGCCGACCCGTCGACGCTCTACGACAACCTGGCCAAGCTGCTGGCCAAGGCCAAGAACGCCGGCGTCCAGAAGATCGGCTTCCAGAAGTGAGGAACTGACGATGGCCATGTCCGCCAACACCAACTCCGGCGGCCCGATGTCGGAGATCAACGTCACGCCGATGGTCGACGTGCTGCTGGTGCTGCTGATCATCTTCATGATCATGGCGCCGCTGATGCAGCACCAGATCAAGGTGGACCTGCCCGACGCGGCGCTGACGGTGAAGCCGGCCAAGACGACCCAGCCGATGGATCTGGCGATCAAGGCCGACGGCTCGCTTTACCTCAACGACTCGCCGATCAACCGCGAGGAGCTCAAGGCCCGGCTGGCGGTGGCGGCGCAGGAGAGCCCGCAGCCGCAGGTCCAGATTCGTGCCGACAAGACCGTCGAATACCGTGAAATCTCCAGCGTGATGACCGAGGCCAAGAGCGTCGGCATCGTGCACCTGGGCTTCATCACCACCAGCAGCGGCAAGGACGGCGGCTGAGTCCGGCTGTCCTGTCGCGAACGATCACGGCCGGCGACCTCGCCGGCCGTCTTGTTTCAGCAGGTCCACGTAGGCGCGCACGGTGGCGTCGAGGCCGGCGTAAAGCGCCTCGCCGATCAGCGCATGGCCGATCGACACCTCGGCCAGCTGCGGCACCGCGGCGCGCAAGGGGCCGAGATTCGTCTGGTCGAGGTCGTGGCCGGCGTTGACCGCCAGCCCCGCGGCCATCGCCGCCTCCGCGCAGGCTGCGCACTCGGCCAACGCGGCGTCGCCGTTGCCTGCGGCCCAGGCGCGCGCATAGGGGCCGGTATAGATTTCCACGCGGCGGATGCCCAGCGCGTGCAGGCCATCGAAGGCTCGCAAGCCAGCGTCGACGAAGACGCTGACGCGGCAACCCAGCGGGGCCAGTTCCCGTACCAGCGGCGCCAGCCGCGCGGCGTCGTCCGGAAAGGCGAAGCCATGGTCCGACGTAAGCTGGGCATCGGCGTCCGGCACCAGCGTCACCTGGGTTGGCCGCGCCTGCTCCACCAGCGCGATGAAGCCCGGGTAGCTGCCCTGCGCTGGCGCGAAGGGATTGCCCTCGATGTTGAATTCCACCCCCAGCTCGCGCGTCAGCACGGCCAGCTCGGCCACATCGGCCGGCCGCACGTGGCGCTGGTCGGGCCGCGGGTGCACCGTGATGCCGGCGCAGCCGGCGGCGACGCAGGTGCGCGCGGCGGCCGCCAGGTCCGGCTTGCCCTCGCCGCGCGCGTTGCGCAGCAGGGCGATCTTGTTGAGGTTGACGCTCAGTACCGTCACGGGTGCGTCTCCAGCCGGTGGGGGTCATGGCCGGCACGCATCGGTGGCGCCGGCACGTTGAGGATGCGCCGCGGCCCGCCGCGCCAGGCGAGCGTCGCGAGATGGTCCGGCCATGGCGGGGACAGGCGATGCAGTTGCCAGCCGCTTGCGGCTCGCGCGTCGCCGTCCATTGCCTGCAGGCGTGGCGGCGTGCTGCCGGGTTCGAAGGCGATCCGGTGAAGGCCGAAGGCGAGGCCGCGGCCAACCGCCTTCAGGACTGCCTCCTTGGCTGTCCACAACGCGAGGAACGCGCGCTGGCGCTCCACGTTCTCGAGCGCAGCCAGCGCCTCGGCCTCGCCAGGCGTGAAGTAACGCCGCGCCAGCTCCAGCGCCGACACCGGCCGGTTGGTGCGCTCGAGGTCGATGCCGAGCTCGAGCCCGCGCGCCAGCGCGATCACGGCGCGTTCGCCGCAATGCGACCAGTTGAAACGCAATCCCTCGTCGGCCCCGGCCAGCGCCGGTTTGCCATGCGCGTCCTCCTGCAGCTCCAGCAGATCGCCGCGCCGGCCCAGGCAGCGCGCCAGCACCTCGCGCAGCGCGTGCCGCCCGCTGCCGCGCGGACGCGCAAGCCAGCAGACATGGATCGTGTCGTCGTCGAGTGCCGGAACCGCGGCCTCGCTCACCGCAGCAGGCGCTCATCAACCAGCCGCCGGACCACGGCGGGATCGGCAAGCGTCGATATGTCGCCGAGCGCGTCGGTGCGGTTTTCGCCGATCTTGCGCAGGATGCGGCGCATGATCTTCCCCGAGCGCGTCTTCGGCAGCGCCTCGGCCCACTGCAGGTAGTCGATGCTGGCGATGGCGCCGATGGCCTTGCGTACGCCCGCAATCAGCTCGTCGCGCAACCCGTCACTGGCCTTCTGGTCGGCGCGCAGGGTGACGAAGGCGTAGATGCCGGTGCCCTTGATGTCGTGCGGCACGCCGACCACCGCGGCCTCGGCCACCCGCGGGTCGGCAACCAATGCGCTCTCGATCTCCGCCGTGCCGAAGCGGTGGCCGCTGACGTTGATGACGTCGTCAACGCGACCGGTGATCCAGTAGTAGCCGTCGGCATCGCGGCGCGCGCCGTCGCCGGTGCAGTAGCAGCCTGGCACCGCCTTGAAGTAGGTGTCGAAGAAGCGCTGGTGGTCGCCGTAGACGGTGCGCATCTGGCCGGGCCAGGAGCGCGTGATGACCAAGCTGCCCTCGCACTCGCCCTCCAGCACCTTGCCGTCGCCGTCGACGATGGCCGGTTCGATGCCGAACAGCGGCAGTGTCGCCGCGCCGGGCTTGGCCTCGACCGCGCCAGGCACCGGCGAGATCATGATGCCGCCGGTTTCGGTCTGCCACCAGGTATCGACGATCGGGCAGCGCCCCTCGCCCACCACCTGGTGATACCACTCCCAGGCTTCGGGGTTGATGGGCTCGCCGACAGTCCCAAGCACCCGCAGCGAGCGCCGCGACGTTGCCTTCACTGGTTCGTCGCCGTGGCGCATGAGCGCGCGGATCGCGGTGGGCGCGGTGTAGAACAGGCTCACCTGGTGGCGGTCCACCGTTTGCCAGAAACGGCCGGCATCCGGCCAGTTCGGCACGCCGTCGAACATCAGCGTGGTCGCACCGTTGGCCAGCGGGCCGTAGACGACGTAGCTGTGGCCGGTCACCCAGCCGACGTCGGCGGTGCACCAGTAGACATCGTCCTCGCGCAGGTCGAACACGCACTCGTGCGTGTAGCTGACATAGACCAGGTAGCCGCCGCAGGTGTGCAGCACGCCCTTGGGCTTGCCGGTCGATCCCGAGGTGTAGAGGATGAACAGGGGGTCCTCGGCGCTCATCGGTTCGGGCGGGCAGTCAGCGGACTGGCCCTCGACCAGCACGTGGTACCAGCGGTCGCGCGGCGACTGCATGGCCACCGCGGCGCCGGTGCGGCGCACCACCACCACGGTCTCGACGCAGTCGGTGCCGGGTCGGCGAAGGGACTCGTCCACGTTGGCCTTCAGCGGGATCGACTTGCCCCCGCGCATGCCTTCGTCGGCGCAAATCACGAGCTTGCACCTGGCATCGGCGATGCGTCCGGCCAGCGAGTCCGGCGAGAAGCCGCCGAAGACCACCGAGTGGATGGCGCCGATGCGGGCGCAGGTCAGCATCGCCACTGCGGCCTCGGGAACCATCGGCATGTAGATGGCCACCCGGTCACCCTTGGCAACGCCCAGGTTCCTCAGCGCGTTGGCGAAGCGACAGACGGCGGCGTGCAACTCGCGGTAGCTGATGCGGCGCACATCGGCGGGGTCGTCGCCCTCGAAGATGATGGCCGTCTTGTCGCCGCGCACCTGCAGGTGGCGGTCCAGGCAGTTGGCGCTGACATTGAGCACGCCGTCGGCGTACCAGCGGATGTGCAGGTCCTGCTCGCTCCAGGACACGTCGCTGCTCTCGCTGGGCGGCGTGATCCACTCCAGCCGTCGTGCCACCCGCAACCAGAAGGCGTCGGGGTCGCGCAACGACTCCTGGTGCAGTCGCTGCCAGGCATCGGCGTCAATGTGTGCGCCGGCGGCGAACTCCGCCGGCGGCGGGTACGAAGGTGACGACATCACTTCCACGTCCATGGCTCCACCCTTTGCCGTTGCAGCCGCCAGGTCGCGACCGCTGTTGTGTTGGCGCGGCCGGCTAATCGTGGCCGTTGGCTGACGGCTTGCGCACCGCCTGCTTCAGCGCCTCCATCTGCGCCGTCGTGAGCGTTTCCTCCCGCGCGCTGCCGGTGATGCGCAGCTGCGCGAAGGCCAGCACCGCGGCGAAGGTGAAGAGCACCCCGATCGCCAGCCCGAGGCCCAGCAGCCCCGGGGAATCAGCGCGCCACGCGAAGATGTAGCCGATCAGGGCGACCAGGGCCAGCAACCAGCGCATGCGACTCTCCACAGCTCGACGGGCACCGGATCATCATACCGCCGCCACGCGCGCGTGCGCGCGAGCCCATTCATGCTCTGGCCTGCCTGTCATCGCCCCCGCCAGAGGCCGGCAGCGGCGCCGGGCGAAGCAGCAGCACGCGGGGGTCGACGAGCATGTGCACGAGCATGGGCAGCAGCAGGCTGCCGGTGGCGAGGTAGAGGACCGCGAACACGGCGCCGAGTACGCCGGTGGCAAGCGTGCCGCGCGGGCCCCGGTAGAGATGGGCCCGCCGGCCAGACCGCCGACAGCGTGACCAGCAGGACACCGCGCCAGACCAGCTCCTCGGTGATGCCGGCGGTCAGCGCCAGCAGGGCGAAGGCCAGGCGCTCGTCCCGCCCCCGTGGCAGCATCTGCTGCAGCTCCGCATCGATCAGAGGTGTCGACGCATCCCCTTGCGCATTCGCGCGCCGCGCCGCGAGCGCGCCGGCGAGCGCGCCGCCCAGCAGCGCCGCCAGCGCGCCGGCGGCCAGTCCCGACCATGGCGACAGCGACAGCGTGGGCCAGCGCAGCCCCAGTTGCGCCGGCGTCCATCCGCCGACACCCAGGGCCAGGACCACCAGCCCGAGCAGCCACCCCTGCGCCGGCCACTGCAGGTAGAAGCGGCGCCGCGCAGCGGCCCGGCCTCGGCGCAGCGCGGCCAGCAGCGCGCGCCCGCTGCGAAGGCGCGTCAGCGGCTCGCCGAGCAGCAGCCACAGGGCCAGGGCCATCAACACCAGCCAGCTGCCGGGCGCCGGCGACAGTTGCGACGGCCAGCCAGTCAATCGTCGACGTCTCGTGCATGCGCCCATCGTGCCCGATCGGCGGTGGTCCCGCGATTGACGGTGCGGGCGCGGCCGAGGTTTGCGATCATGGCGGTTCTGCTGCCGCGCGAGGACCGCCAATGAACCGCCGCCTGATTGCCCTGCTGTCCGCGGGTCTCTGGCTCGCACCGCCGGCCCACGCTGCGCCGGCCGCTGGCGGGCAGGCACCTGCCGCGTCGACCGCCAGCGCCCCGCAGGCCGCCACGACCAGTCGCGCCGACGCGCGCTTCAAGGCAATCTACAGCGCCGAGTGGGCCTGGCGCACCGGCAAGCCGATGCCCAGGGGCGCAGAGCCTGCGCCACCCGACAACAGCCGCCTGGACAGCGTCGATGCCAACAGCCAGAAGCAGCGCCTGGCGTACTGGCAGCAGGTGATGGCGAAGCTCGAAGCGCTCGACGCCCGCAAGCTCTCGCCGGCCAACCGGGTCAACTACGCCGTCTACCACGAGCAGATCGCCAACTTCATTGCCGACCAGAAGTTCAAGACCTGGCAGATGCCGTTCAACAGTGACTCCGCCTTCTGGTCGGACATCGGCTACGAGCTGGGCGGTGACCGCCTGCGCAGCCTCAAGGACTACCGCAAGTACATCGCGAAGCTGGCGCAGATACCGCACTACTTCGACCAGCAGATCGCCAACATGCGCCTTGGCCTCAAGCGCGGCTTCAGCGTGCCGCGCGAGGTGCTCGATGGCCGCGACCAGTCCATCGCCGCGGTGGCGAAGCTGACCGACGCCACCAAGAGCAGTTTTTACCGGCCGTTCCTGCACTTGCCGGCGTCGATACCCGCCGATGTCGCCGAGAAGTTGCGCGCCGAGGCGGCCAGGGCCATCGACCAGGGCGTGATCCCGGCCTACGCGAAGCTGCTGGCGTTCTTCGACCAGGGTTACGTGCCCAATGCGCGCACGACACTCGCCGCCGAGGCATTGCCCGACGGCAAGGCCTTCTACCAGCAGCAGATCCACGAATACACCACGCTCGACCTGACACCGGACCAGATCCACGCGATTGGCCTGAAGCAGGTGGCGAAGATCCACGCGCAGATGCTCGAGGTGATGAAGCAGACCGGCTTCAAGGGCGACTTCCCGGCTTTCCTGCACTACCTGCGCACCGATCCGAAGTTCTACGCCAAGACGCCGCAGGAGCTGCTCGACAAGACCGCGTGGGTGACCAAGGAAGTGGATGGCCAGATGGCGAAATTTTTCGGCCACCTGCCGCGCTCGCGCTTCACCATCGTGCCGGTGCCGGCCGGCATCGCGCCCTACTACACCTCGGGCCGCGGAGGCGCCCGCGAGTATCTGGTCAACACCTACGACCTGAAGTCGCGGGCCCTCTTCAACATGCCGGCGCTGACGTTGCACGAGTCCTATCCCGGCCATTCGCTGCAGCTCGAACTGGCGGCCGAGGACCACAGCCAGCCGGCCTTCCGGCGCAACGGCTACATCTCGGCGTATGGCGAGGGCTGGGGCCTGTACTCGGAGTTCCTCGGCAACGAGATGGGCATCTACAAGACGCCGTACCAGAAGTTCGGCTACCTCACCTACCAGATGTGGCGCGCCTGCCGGCTGGTGGTCGACACCGGCATCCACCACATGGGCTGGACTCGCCAGCAGGCGATCGACTACCTGACGAAGAACACGGCGCTGTCGGCGCTGGAGATCGTCAACGAGGTCGACCGCTACATCAGTTGGCCCGGGCAGGCGGACAGCTACGAGCTCGGCTACCTGAAGATCCGCGAGCTGCGCGCCAAGGCCGGCAAGGCGCTGGGGAGCAAATTCGACCTGCGCGCCTTCCACGACACCGTGCTGTCGACCGGCTCGGTACCGCTGCCGGTGCTGGAGCAGCGCATCGACCGATTCATCGCGGCCGGCGGTCCCGAACCCGATTACGGTTGCGATTGCGCCACCAAGTAGGGCGGCGACTGCGCGCGGCCGCACGCCCCGCGCGCCACGGCGCGCGACGCGGGCGTCAAGCACGGAGGGTGGCATGCCTCGCGCTTTTCGGGTCCCGGGTCCCGGGTCCCGGGTCCCGGCCTACACCCGCGCCAGCCGCCGCAACAACCGCTTCTCGTAGCGCCAGGCGTCCATGCCGTCGGCGTAGTAGCCGGGGCGCTCGCCGAAGCGCCGGTAGCCATGGCGCTCGTAGAGGGCGATCGCCACCGGATTGTCCTTGCGCACCTCGAGCCGCACGCGTTCGGCGCCGCGCACCCGCGCCATGCGCTCGCCTGCGCGCAGCAACGCGCCGCCGATGCCGCGGCCGCGCGCCACCGGAGCCACTGCCAGCGAATACAGCCGGGCGACGCCGCTGCCGCGGCGGAACAGCATCAGCGCGTCGCCGAGCAGGGCGCCGGCCTCGACGCAGACCAGCAAGGCCGCCTGCGGATTGCCGATGTGGTGGCGCCACTGGCGGCGGCTGAGCCGATCCCTGGCGAAGGCGCGCTGCTCCAGCGCCACGATCGCCTCCAGGTCGTCGCCGCGCGCCGGGCGTGGCCGCGGCGGCGGCCGGGTTCCGCGGGCGTTCACTTGCCACCCGCCGGCCACTGCCGCGGCGCGCAACAGGTACGGGACGCTGTGCCACACTTTGCGCCGCAGCCGCCACGGCTGCGGCAGAGCGGACGCGAACGCACGGGCATGAGCAGGCTGATCATCGTGGTGGAGAAGGCATCCGACTGGAATGCCTACTATCCTTCGGCCGACGTGGTCGATGCAATGGACTACCTGCGCGAAACCGACCAGGCGGGCGAAGGCGCGCACGTCATCAACCTGTGCCGCAATTACCGCTACCTCGGCACCGGCTACTACGTCTCGCTGCTGGCCGAGGCGCGGGGCCAGCGCGTGATACCCAGCGTGCGCACCATCAACGACCTGCGCCGGCGCGCGCTCTACGGCATCGACGTCGAGGACCTCAACCAGAAGCTGAAGCGCTTCCTGCCGGTCGGCGGCGGCGACACCACCGCGCTGGGCATCCTGGTGCACTTCGGCGACACCTCGTACCCCAGCCTGCAGGACCTGGCGCGGCAGGTGTTCGAGCTGTTCCCCTGCCCGCTGCTGCGGATCGAGTTCGAGTATCACCGGGTGTGGCAGATCGCGGCGATCCGCCCGGTCGGTTTCCAGACCCTCGACGGCACCCAGGAGGATACCTTCGCCCAGGCCCTGGACCGCTTTTCCCGACGGCTGTGGCGCAAGCCGCGGGCCCGCCGCCAGTTCCGCTTCGACCTCGCGATGCTTTGCGACGCGGAGGAAACGCTGCCGCCATCGGACCCGCGCGCACTGAAGCGCTTCGTCGCCGCCGGCCGCCAGCTTGGCATCGACGTCGACCCTATCGGCAAGGACGATTACGCGCGGCTGGCCGAATATGACGGCCTGTTCATCCGCGAGACCACCGGCATTGACCACCACACCTACCGCTTCGCCCACAAGGCCGAGCGCGAGGGCATGGTGGTTATCGACGATCCGACCTCGATCGCCCGCTGCACCAACAAGATCTACCTGCACGACCTGCTGCGCGCCCGCCACCTGCCGACGCCGCGCGGCGAAATCCTCTACCACAAGGACACGCGCCAGCTGCGCGGGCTGGCCGAGCGGCTGCCCTTCCCGCTGGTGCTGAAAATCCCGGACGGTTCGTTCTCGCGCGGGGTGGTCAAGGTCGAGGATGCGGAGCAGCTGGAGCAGGCGGCGGCCGAGCTGTTCCACCACAGCGCGCTGCTGATCGCGCAGGAATTCATGTACACGGAGTTCGACTGGCGCATCGGCGTGCTGGCCGGCAAGCCGCTGTACGCCTGTCAGTACTTCATGTCCCGCGGCCACTGGCAGATCTACAACCATTCCGCGGCCAAGGGTGCCGACCGCACCGGCGGCTACCGCGCGGTGCCCTTGGACGAGGCGCCGCGCAAGGTGGTGCAACTGGCGCTGCGCGCCACCCGTGCCATCGGCGACGGCCTCTACGGCGTCGACATCAAGCAGACGCCGGCGCGCACGGTGGTTATCGAGGTCAATGACAACCCGTCCATCGACGCCGGCGTCGAGGACAGCTGCGAAGGCGAGGCGGTCTACCGCGCGATCATGGCCGAGCTGCTCAAGCGTATGGAACGCAAGCGGCTGGGACAGGCCGGGTGAAGCGCCGCCGGCGCATGCTTGCCAGCAGCAACAGCGCGGGCGCGCCCAGCAGCCAGTACCCGGCACTCCAGCCGAACGCGCTGGTGTGCCAGGGCAGCAGCAGACTGGCGAGACCGCCGGCCAGCAGCCAGCCGGCGGCGATGCGGCGAAGGATGGGCAAGGGCATGGCGAATCTCCTCGGGGTTGACGGTCACAGCCTGCGGCGCGCCTGTCTCACGGCCTGCGACGCGCGCCGGCCGGCGGCCGGGGGCGAGGCATGAACCGCGATCTTGGCCGCCACGCCGTGATTGGCCACCCCGTGGCGCACTCGCTCTCGCCGCGTATCCAGCGCGCCTTCGCCGCGCAGACCGGCGACCGCATCGACTACACCGTCATCGATGCCGAGCCGGCGGACTTCGCCGCGTTCGCGCGCGGGTTCTTCAAAACCGGCGGCGTCGGCCTCAACGTGACGGTTCCGCACAAGCGTGCGGCTTTCGAGTGCGCCGCCGAGCATGCAGACAGCGCCGCGCTGGCCGGTGTTGCCAACGTGCTGCGGCTGACAGCGGACGGCGTGATCGAGGCCCACAACACCGATGGCAGCGGTTTCATGCGCGACCTGCGGGAACGCCATGGCTTCGAGCCGCGCGGCGCGCGCGTGCTGCTGCTGGGTGCGGGTGGTGCGGCCCGAGGCGTCGGCTTCGCCTTGTGCGAGGCCGGCGTCGAACATCTCACCATCGTCAACCGCACGCCGCAGCGCGCGCGCGCGCTGGCCGCGCGACTGGGGCCGCCTGCGCAAGCGCGACCGTGGCCTCATGCAGAAGATGCGCCGCAATACGACCTGATCGTCAACGCCACCGCCGCGGGTCTGCACGGTCAGTCACTGGCACTGCCGGGCGCGCTGCTGACTGGTGCACCGCTCTGCCATGACCTCGCCTACGGTGCTGCGGCGCAGCCCTTCCTCGACTGGGCCCGTGCCGCCGGCGCGCCCGCCGTCGACGGCCTCGGCATGCTGGTCGAAACCGCCGCCGACAGCTTCGCGATCTGGCACGGGCGCCGACCGCAGACAGAGCCGGTGCTGCGCGCGCTGGCGCGGTGAGCGGCTGAGCGATGGGCCGTGAGCGGGAAGAGCGCGGCAGTATCGGAGACATGCAGGTTGGCGGTGAGCGAAGCGAACCCCAACACGCCATGCCCCCGCTCGCCGCGCCAATGACGACCTCACCACGCGGAACCCGTTTGCACCGTCAATGGCGACCCTGCCGCACCGCTACGGCGAGGCGACGGCCGCGGCATCGCGGCATCGCGGCTGCAATGTTGGGGTTCGCCTTCGGCTCACCGCCAACCTATGTATGGACTCGCCCCCACTGTCAACCTCTGCTTTTCGGCAGCGAAATACCGGCTGCGTCTATGTATAAGGCCTCGTCGAGGTGGTCAGATATGACCACGGGCCAGCATCGTATGAGCTCGCGGA
>DASSBG010000036.1:0-3942 GCA_035699085.1 Rhodanobacteraceae bacterium | reverse complement strand
CCGCACCTGCGCCCATTCATGGCGCGCCGGCCGGAACCCGGCCAGGCACCGCCGCGCGGCGAATCGCGCAGTGCGCAGCACGAGCCGGAAGACGAGACCGAGAGCAACCCGCAGCCTTCGGCCGACGCCGGCCAGAGCAGCAGCGACGACGACGCACTGTTTGCGGCACTGGGCGCGATCCTCGCCGAGCATCGCCGCCACGGCGGCATCGAGCTGCCCGGCAGCGGCGAGGAAACCCCGCTGCCGATGGTCCAGCAGGGCCTTGCCCGGCTGCAGTCACGCGCTTCGGAGGCGCCGGTGTCGGGGGCCGACGCGCAACAGAACATGCGCCGCCTGCAGCAGGACCTGCTGGCACAACTGCGCCACCTCGACCCGGAGGCGCGCACGCCGCGCCTGGCTGCGCCGCAGCTCAACACCATCGAGCTGATGACGATGCTGTTCCAGCGCATCGAGGAAGACATCCATTCGCCCAACTGCCGCGACCTGCTGACCCGGGTGCAGGCCCCGCTGCTGCGCGTGGCACTGGACGACCACGCCTTTTTCAGCGCACCGGACCATCCCGCCCGGCGCTGGCTGAACGCGGCGGCCGAAGCCAGCGCACGCTGGGGCGGCGACGGAGTGGATGGCGACAGTGCACTGCTCGCCCAACTGCAGGCGATGGTCGGTCGCATCAACAACGAATTCAACGGCGACACGTCGCTGTTCGAGGGCATGCGAGGCGACATCGAGCGCCACGTGGCGGCACTGGAGCGCAAGGCACAGCTCGCCGAGCGCCGCCAGGTCGAAGCGTCGAAGGGCCGCGAGCGCCTGCACCTGGCACGGCAGCACGCCGAGCAGGCGATCAACGAGCGCGTCGCCGGCAGCCAGATCGACAGCCTGGGCAAGGCGCTGCTGCACCAGGCCTGGGCCGATCTCCTGGCGCTCACGTGGCTGCGCGAAGGCGAGAACAGCGAGGCCTGGCAGCATGAGCTGCAGGTGGTCGATGCCCTGGCCGGCAAGGACACCGGCATCGAGGCGCCGGCCCTGCAGGAGCAACTGATGCGCGGCCTGGCGCAGGTCGGCATTGCCGAAGCCGACGCCGAGGCCCTGGCGCGCAAGGTCACCAGCGACGAGGACGACGGCGCAGACGAGCCGGTCAGCCGCACCGAATTGGCGCTGAAGCTGAAGCAGCGCGCCCGCGTCGGCGCCGGCAGCGAGGCAGAGACCGGGGACGAAGGCGAGGTCGAGGCATCGCCGCCGGCCATCAGCGCGGCCGAGCAGGCGGCGCTGGACTCCCTCGGAAACATGGCCTTCGGCACCTGGTTCCAGGTCGACCGCGAGCCGCCGGCACCGCCGGCGCGGCGCAAGCTGGCCTGGTACTCGCGGCGCACCGGGCATTGCCTGATGGTCAACCAGCGCGGTGCCCGCGGCGACATCGACACGCTGCAGGCGCTGGCCCGGGCCATGGCGGCCGGCACGGTGCGGCTGCTGCCGCCCGATCGCGGATCGCTGATCGACCGGGCCTGGGAGGCGATCGTCGCCAAGGTCAAATCACTGGCCGGGCGCGGCGCCGCGGCGGAGAAGGTCGATGGCTGAAGACCGCTACACCAGCGATGCCAACCAGCGACGTGCCCGGCGCAAGACGCCGCGCGAACACATCGCCGTCACCGATGTCATCACCGGCAGCACCATCGGGCGGATCGGCAACCTGTCGCGCACCGGCCTGATGCTGATCATGCCGCAGCCCCTGCGCGACAACGCGCTCTACCAGCTGGCTTTCGAACTGCCAAACGGCCACGGCCGCCGCGCGCGGCTGGAGATCGGCATGAGCGAGCAGTGGTGCGAAGCCGCGGCGATGCCCGGTCAATACTGGGCCGGCCTGCACTTCGTCGGCATCGGCGACGCCGACGACAAGGCCCTGGTCGCCTGGCTGGAAGCTGGCTGAACATCATGCAGCCTGGCCAGGCGCCCGCTGCAGCGCGCTCAGCCAGCAAGAGCCTCACCCGCCGCAAGACGTAACGTGCGTCACCTGATAGTTGGTGCGCACCCAGTCACATTGGTCTCGGTCGCACTGGTATTCGTAGTCCCACGTTTCCCGGGTGGTGACGTGGCAGACGACGATGGAGACGGTGTCGCCTGAAACGGGACGATCCGCAGGATCATGCGGTGGAAGATAGGGGGCGGGGGGAATCACGCCACCGCCACCGCCACCGCCACCGCCACCGCCGCCGCCATCGCCACCACCGTCACTGCCACGGTGGCGCCGGTTCCCCCGGTCTCGCCATCGGGTGGCGCGACCGCACCTGCCCGCATGACGTGCAGGTCGCGCGAATAGACCACTCGCAGCGCCCCGACCTGATCCAGGTCGATGACCGAGTATGGATGCGCTTCTTCGGCGAACCGCTGCTTGAGAAAATCGATTGCCCATTGGTGACCGGCGCTGCCTGGCAAATACACCATGTCCGAGGTGACGTGGCGCGTGCCCAGACCCTGTGCGGCGGCGGGCACCGCGAGCACGGCTACGGCGAGAGCGACGAGTATTCCCTTTGTGATCGAACCCATGGGACTATCTCCGTTGGTACCGCGTTTGAACTTATCCCCGCGAAAAAGTTGTCAACCGGTGCAGATGTGGGCAGCAGACCGCCTTGCCGTTACCAGTGCAAAGCGTCACCATGTTTCTTTTTGGAGGCCGCCATGACCGATGCCCTTGCCACCACCTACCCGGCCCACCTCGCGACGATGCGCCAGCGCGCGGACGCGGCGCTGGCCAAGGCGAAGCGCGAGCATCTGGTGATACCGGCGGGCGTGCTGCGCTACAAATTCCGCGACGACATGCCTTACCCGTTCGTCGTCAGCCCGCACTTCAAGGCCTGGCTGCCGGTACTGCAGGCACCGGGCAGCTGGCTGGTCTACACGCCGGGACAGAAGCCGAAGCTGGTCTACCTGCAGCCGCGCGACTACTGGCACGTGGTACCGCAGGCGCCGGAGGGCTACTGGGTCGACCACTTCGAGATCGTGATCGTGCGCGAAGCGGAGGATGCGCGCGCCGAACTGCCGCAGGATCCCGGCGGCTGCGCGGTGCTCGGCGAAGACTCCAGCGCGCTGGGTGACATGATTCCCGACAATCCGCAGGCGCTGGTCGATCACCTGCACTACGCGCGCGCCTGCAAGACCGACTACGAGATCGAATGCATGCGCCGCGCCAGCCGCGTCGGCGTCGCCGGCCATCGCGCCGCCGAGATGGCCTTCCGCAGCGGCGAATCCGAGTTCGGCATCCACATGGCCTACCTGCATGCCTCCGGCCAGACCGAGCCGGAGCTGCCCTACGGCAGCATCATCGCGCTGGACACCCACGGCGCGGTGCTGCACTACTCGCATTTCCAGCGCACGCCATCGGCCCATAACCACAGCTTCCTGATCGACGCCGGCGGCAGCTTCAACGGCTACGCCAGCGACATCACGCGCAGCTACGCAACGCCGGACGCCAGCGAGTTTCAGGCCTTGATCGACATGATGGACAGCGCCCAGCGAACGCTCTGCGCCAAGGTGCGTGACGGCCAGTCCTACGCCGACCTGCACGTGCTGGCGCACCATCTGGTCGGTGACATCCTGCACGACCAGGGCTTCATCGACATCGACGGCGAGGCGGCGCTGGGCGCCGGCATCACCCGCGCCTTCTTCCCGCACGGCCTGGGCCATGGCATCGGCCTGCAGGTGCACGACATCGGCGGCTTCATGGCCGGCCCCGAGGGCGGCCGCATCGAGCCCCCCGAGGGCCACCCGTTCCTGCGCCTGACCCGGCCGCTGGCCCGCGGCATGGTGGTCACCATCGAGCCGGGCCTGTACTTCATCGACATGCTGCTGGCCGAGCTGAAAGCCACGCCGGCGGCGCGCCATGTGCGTTGGGACAAGGTCGACGCCTTCCGCAAATACGGCGGCATCCGCATCGAGGATGACGTCGTG
>DASSBG010000035.1:0-38868 GCA_035699085.1 Rhodanobacteraceae bacterium | reverse complement strand
GCCTTGAATGGCATTCCATCCCGGCGAGCGCCGCAGGCAGGATGCCGGAGGCCGGGTGACTTGTTGAGCCACGGAAGGCGAAACTGGTCACCGACGTCGCCCCACGACGGGGGCATGGCAACGAAGCGAGAATCATCATGGGCAACTCGGTAGTCATCCTCGGCGCGCAGTGGGGCGACGAAGGCAAGGGCAAGATCGTCGACCTTCTCACCGAGCGGGTCGCGGCGGTCGCGCGCTTCCAGGGCGGACACAACGCGGGCCATACCCTGGTCATTGGCGGCAAGAAGACCGTGTTGCACCTGATCCCGTCGGGCATCCTGCGCGACAACGTGCTGTGCCTGATCGGCAACGGCGTGGTCCTGTCGCCGGCCGCGCTCAAGCAGGAAATCAGCGAGCTTGAGGGCCAGGGTGTCGACGTCCGCCCACGCCTCAAGATCAGCCCGGCGACGCCGTTGATCATGCCGTACCACATCGCGGTCGACAAAGGGCGCGAAGCCGCGTCGGGCGACAAGGCCATCGGCACCACCGGCCGCGGCATCGGCCCGGCCTACGAAGACAAGGCTGCCCGCCGCTCCATCCGGGTCGCCGATTTGATGTATCCGCACGAACTGCCCGACAAGCTGCGCACAGCGGTCGACTATCAGAACTTCATCCTCACCCGGTGGCTTAAGGCCGAGCCGGTCGACTACCAGCAGATCCTCGACGACGCGCTGGCATGGGGCGAGTACATCCGGCCAATGGTCGACGACGTCGCCACCGTGCTGCACGATATCCGCGCCGAGGGCGGCAACATCCTCTACGAAGGTGCACAAGGCGCATTGCTGGACATCGACCACGGCACGTACCCGTACGTCACGTCGAGCAACACGACGGTCGGTGGGGCGCTGGCCGGCACCGGCGTCGGCGCCTGCGACATCGACTACGTGCTTGGCATCTGCAAGGCCTACGCCACGCGTGTCGGCGGCGGTCCGTTCCCGACGGAACTCGACGACGACATGGGCGACCGCCTGCGCAAGGCTGGCGACGAGTTCGGCGCCAGTACCGGCCGCCCGCGCCGCTGCGGCTGGATCGACCTGGTGGCGCTGAAGCGCGCGGTGCAGATCAACGCCATTTCCGGTCTCGCCATCACCAAGCTGGATGTGCTCGACGGACTGCCGTCAATCAAGGTCTGCATTGCCTACGAATACCGCGGCAAGCGCCGCGAACTGGCACCGCTCGACGCCGATGGCTGGGCCGAGTGCAAGCCGGTGTACCTGGAATTCCCGGGCTGGGACGAGAAGACCAGCGGTATCCGCGACTGGAACAAGCTGCCGGCCGCCGCCCGCGCTTACCTGCGTGCGGTCGAGGAACTCTCCGGCAGCCCGCTGGCCATCGTCGCCACGGGTGCCGACCGCGACGACACCATCGTCCTCGACGACCCGTTTGCCTGAGGAGCAGGGAGCAGGAGGAGCGCCGGCCGATCAAGGCCCGGATGCATCGCAGGTTGGCGGTTAGCGAAGCGAACCCCAACAGCCGACGCAGTCGGCAGCATGCATCGCGACACCGCCAGGCCAAGGGGCTGGGAGCGCGGAGCCGCAGCGGGCAAGCCGGTGTCGCAGCGGGTGCGACCGCCAGCGGCGATGATGGCGCTGCAATGGCGCGCCAGCCAGGCGCGCCGCGCAGCCGGGAGGAGCACGAGATGCCGAATACAGATCGACTGGCCGCCGCGCTGGCCATGGCCCACGAGGCGCACCGCACGCAAAAACGCAAGGGAACCAGCATCCCCTACATCGCCCACCCGATGGCGGTGGCGTCGCTGGTGCTGGAGTACGGCGGCGGCGAGGACCAGGCGATCGCCGGCCTGCTCCACGACACCATCGAGGACGGCGGCGAGGACTACGCTGCGCGCATTGCCGACGCCTTCGGTCCGGCGGTGCTGGCGATGGTGAGCGACTGCACCGACGGCACCGCCGAAAGCAAGGCGGCGGCCACGACCCCGGCTGCGAAGCAGGTCAACTGGAAGGTGCGCAAGCTGGCCTACATGCAGCACCTGCGGGCGCAGCCGCCCGCGACGCCGTCGTTGCTGGTGTCTGCCTGCGACAAGCTGCACAACGCGCGGTCGGTGCTGGGCGACTTCCGCAGGCTGGGCGACGCCGTGTTCGACCGCTTTACCGGCGCGCGCGACGGCACGCTCTGGTACTACGCCGAGCTGGCGGCGATCTACGAGTCGAAGCAGGTCGCGCCGGCGGCCGCCCTCGCGCGGACCGTGGCGACGCTGCAGCGCGAGGCCTCGTGCGCCGCCGCCGCAACTGGGGCCGGGGCATGAAACAACGACGTGGGCGCGCGGCCGCTGCTTTTTGCAGGCTGGTGGTTAGCCGCAGGCGAACCCCAAAATCGCGCCAGTGATGCCGCGGTTGTCGCCTGTACCGGTTTGGGTTCGGCCGTGGTCATCGGTGACGCGGCGAGGGCGAGCTTGCGTGTGGGGGTTCGCTGCGCTCACCGCCAACCTGCCGGTTCGCCAACCTGCGTTGTCGCCGCTTTGGCAGCTTGGCGACGAGCCGTAGGCGAACCCGACCTCGTGCCCGGCCGCTACGCAGCCGTGAATCCGAAATCCGAACTTCCGGATTGCGACGCCCGAGTCACGAGTGAGGAGTCACGAGTGACCAGTCCCGGCTCAGACGGCCAGCGCGCGCTGGGTCGGCTGCCAGCGGCTGACGTCGAGGTGGGCGGCGCCAATGCCAAGCCGGTGCATCCAGCGTGCCGACGCGTCCAGCGAGCCCCAGGTGCGCGGGGCGCCTCGGCCGGTAGCGGCAACCAGCGTGCCTGTAGCGGTATCGGCTTCCACGTGGAAGCGGGCACCATCGGCCACGATCCGTACCCTGCGGATCGCGCCTGCCGCGACCAGCGCGCGAAAGGTCTTCTCATCCATTGCCTTTCTCCTGCGAAGCGAACAGTTCGGCTTGCGTCGGCAACTCGATACCGGCCTCGCGGCAATGCCGGCGGATAAGCAGCTCGACGAGGTTGGCAATGCTGCGATGGTCGCGCAACGCGGCGATGCGCGCCGCTTCCTTGACTACCGGGTCGATGCGCAGGTTGAGCGTGGCGGTCTTCGTCGGTGGCATCGTGCGCTCCTGATGTCATCGCAATGTAACGCAGATGTGGTGGAGGTCGCAACTGGCGAAAGCCGCCGCCGGACGCACTCAGGGGCGTCGCAGCGCGTGCGACTCTTGTGTGCTCCACTGCAATGCCGCACTTGCCGGAGAGCCGATGCGCCTGGTCTACCATCCGAACATGAACGCGCCAGTACAGGGCGCCTCGCCCAGTGCCGCCAAACCGTGGCGGGTCGTCGAGGCCTGGCGCATGCGCTGGCCGCAGTTGCAGGTGGTCGACCCGCTGGCGGTGTCGCGTGCCGAGCTGGCGCTGGCCCACGACAAGGATTTTGTCGACCGAGTGCTCGATTGCCGTGCAGACAACGGCTTCGGCACCCGCAGCGAGGCGCTCAATCGTTCGCTGCCATGGACATCAGGCGCGATGCTGCGTGCCGCGCGGCTGGCGATCGAGACACGTTCCATTGTCGCGGCGCCAGTATCAGGCTTCCACCACGCTTGCTGGAACGAGGCCGGCGGCTACTGCACCTTCAACGGCCTTATGGTGACGGCCATCGCGCTGCATCGCGAAGGGTTGGCACGGCGGGTCGGCATCCTCGACTACGACATGCACTACGGCAACGGCACGGCCGACATCATCAAGCGCCTTTCAATCGATTGGGTGACGCACATAAGCGCCGGTGCCCGCTACCGGTTTCGCCGCGACGCCGCGGCATTCATGGCCAACATCGCCGCCGACCTGGCGTCGCTGGCCGACTGCGACGTGGTGCTGTACCAAGCGGGAGCCGACCCGCACGTGGACGATCCCCTGGGCGGCTTGCTGGATACGGAGCAAATGGCCGAACGCGACGCGCAGGTCTTTGCCGGCCTGCGTGCACGCGGCGTGCCGGTCGCGTGGAATCTGGCCGGCGGTTATCAGGAGCCGCTGCGCAAGGTGGTCGCGCTGCACGTCAACAGCATGCGCGAGTGCCTGGCGGCCCTGGGCGAGGGAGGCGGCGGGAGCTGAAACCGGCGTCCGGGTCGGGCACCGGGAGCAACCAGCGTCAGGCCGAGCGTTCGGCCCGCTCGCGTCCTTCTGCCGCACGGCTCCGCCGTGACAGGTCGTCGTTGGCCTCGCCCTGCTCCCGCAGGCGCGCCAACTCCTCCTCCAGCAGCGCCATCTTCTGGACCAGGCGGCGGATGCGGCGTTCCTGGCGCGACCGGTCGATGTCGAACTTCAGCAGCCGCAGCAGCACCAGTGACAGGCCGATGACGATCGGCAGCACCGGCGGGTAGTAGATGTGCGTAACGCGGCCCAGCCAGTCGATAACCCCGGGGAAGGCGCCAAGCACCAGCGCCGCCGCGGCGATCACCAGCCACCACAGTGCGTAGGGACCGTGCAGATGGTCGCGCCGCACCAGGTACAGGATCGAACCGGCCAGCGCCACTCCGATGATGGCCGAGACAATATGCACGTTCATGCCGACGGCACCGGCTGGCGGCCGTGGCGCAAGCGGGGGCCCGGTTCCAGCCGCGCCACGCACAGCAACGTCGTCGCCAGCATGTAACGCGCCACCATGTGCCAGGACGAGAATACCCGCGAGCCGCCGACCTGCCGCGGCGACATGGCGATCGGCACCTCGCGCATGGCCAGCCCGCTGTGCGCCAGCAGCATCAGAACGCCAATGTCCTGGTAGTCCAGCAGGCTCGCCGCCGGCGCCGACAGAACCCGCAGCGCCTCACGATCGTAGACGCGCATGCCCGAGGTGAAATCGCGCACCTTCAGGCCGGTGAGTGCGCGAAAATAGCGCCAGGCGATGCGCTTGGGCAGTGACAGCCGCTGCTCGCACGAGCCGATCAAGACGTGCGCACCTTCACAGTCGAACGTCGCGATCAGGGCGGGCAGGGCCTCGGCGTGGTGCTGACCGTCGGCGTCCATGGTCGCCACGCGCGCGTAGCCGCGGCGGTGGGCGTAGCGCAGCCCGGCCTGCACCGCGCCCCAGGCGCCCAGATGCAGCGCCAGGTCAAGCACCCGCGCGCCAGCCGTACGTGCCCGTGCCGACGTGTCGTCACTGCTGGCGTCATTGACCACCAGCACGTCGCAGGGCAGCGCCTGGCGCGCGGCATGCACCACGCTGGCCACCGTGGCTGCCTCATTGCGGGCCGGGATCACCACCAGGGTGCGCGGCTGTACGGGTATCGGGATGCTCACGGCCGGCCGATCAGGGGATTCGGCGGCATTGTAGCGCGGCGACGCTGGCGCTGCCTCGTGCTCGCCGTTATCCTTGCCGGTCCCATTGCCCGCGTCCGAGCCCCGACAATGAGCACGCGCACCAAAATGGTTGCCGCCAACTGGAAGATGCACGGTTCCCGGGCGCAGGCCACGGCGTGGCTCGATGCGGTAGCCGGCCAGCTGCCCCCCACGATCGAGGCGGTATTGTTCCCGCCGCTGCCTTATCTGCAAGGGTTGATCGCCATGCACGGCGGCGGCCCGGTGGGGTTTGGCGCGCAGGATGTCAGCGAGCACCAGCAGCCCGGCGCCTTCACCGGCGAGACCTCGGCGGCGATGCTGGCCGACATCGGCTGCGCCCACGTGCTGGTCGGCCATTGCGAGCGCCGCCGCTACCACGGCGAAAGCGACGCGCAGGTGGCGGCCAAGTTCGTCGCCGCACGTGCGGCAGGCTTGCAGCCGATGCTGTGCGTGGGCGAGACGG
This sequence comes from Rhodanobacteraceae bacterium, assembly GCA_035699085.1. GTDB lineage: Bacteria > Pseudomonadota > Gammaproteobacteria > Xanthomonadales > Rhodanobacteraceae > DASSBG01. The sequence goes on along the minus strand of DASSBG010000035.1, from coordinate 33,089 downwards.
TGGAGCAGCGCGATGCGGGCGAGACGGACGCCGTGCTGGCGCGCCAGCTCGGCGCCGTGGTCGAGGCCGCGGGCATCGCGGCCTTCGCCGACGCGGCCATCGCCTACGAGCCAGCCTGGGCGATCGGCACCGGCCGCACCGCCACGCCGATGCAGGCGCAGGCGGCGCACGCCTTCATCCGTAGCCAACTGGCTGGGCGGGATGCTAAACTTGGCCGGATGGTCCGGGTCGTTTACGGTGGCAGCGTCAAGCCCGACAACGCCCGGGACCTTTTTTCACAGCCCGACGTGGATGGCGGCCTGGTTGGTGGCGCATCGCTATCGGGCGCCGATTTTCTCGCGATTTGCAGGGCGGCGTGCTGAGCACGACGCCGGTTCGGATTGACATGATCTTCACAATATTCAGCGTCTTCAACATTCTCGTCGCCGCCGCGATGATCATCCTGATCCTGATGCAGCGTGGCGAGGGCGCCGGTGCCGGCGCCGGCTTCGGCGGCGGTGCCTCGGCCACCGTCTTTGGCGCGCGTGGCTCGGCCAGCTTCTTGTCCCGTGCCACCAGCGGCCTGGCCGCCGTGTTCTTCGTGCTCAGCCTGTTGATGGGCATCTATCTCAGCCAGAACATGCAAAAGGGCCCGGACCGCAGCCTTGGCGTCATGGCTGGCGCGGCCGCGGTCAGTACGCCGGCCACCGCAACCACCGCGGCCGCCGTGCCGCCGGCGGTGGTGGTGCCGCAGGTCGGAACGAGCACCACGGCAGCCCCGGCCGCGGCCGTGCCGCAGCCGCAGCCGGCAACGACCAGCGGTGGCGTCGACGGCGTGCGGCCGCCGACGGGAAAATGAACGGTTTGAACATCGCCCAGATGGTGGAATTGGTAGACACGCTATCTTGAGGGGGTAGTGGCGCAAGCTGTGCGGGTTCGAGTCCCGCTCTGGGCACCATGGAACAGCGCGAGCGGCAGGGGCCGCCCGCGCGGATTGCTGGAGGTTTAATCGTGCTGGCGTTTTACTGGCCCGTCCTGATCTTCATGATCGTCGCCGTCGGCATCGGCATTGCCCTGCTGGTGGTGGGGCTGGTGATCGCACCGCATCGTCCCGACCCGCGCAAGCTCGCTCCCTACGAGTGCGGCTTCGAGCCCTTCGAGGACGCGCGCCTTCGTTTTGACGTCCGCTACTACCTCATCGCGATCCTCTTCATCATCTTCGACCTGGAGATCGCCTTCCTGTTTCCGTGGGCGGTGGTGTTCGACAAGATCGGTGGGCTTGCGCTGGTGGAGATGGGCACCTTCCTGCTGCTGCTGGTGGTCGGCTTCGCCTACGTATGGAAGAAAGGGGCGCTTGAATGGGAGTGATCTCCACAGTCAGCCGGGTGATGCACAACCCGGCGCCGCTCGACCTGGTCGACGACATCCTGCGTCCGCCGGAGGACAACCCGGTCGTCCAGCGCGGCTTCGCCACCACCAGCATCGACGCGCTGATGAACTGGGCGCGCACCGGCTCGATGTGGCCAATGACATTCGGCCTCGCCTGCTGCGCCGTCGAGATGATGCATGCCGGCGCCTCGCGCCTCGACCTTGACCGCTACGGCGTGATCTTCCGCGGCAGCCCGCGGCAGAGCGACGTGATGATCGTCGCCGGCACCCTGGTCAACAAGATGGCGCCGGCGTTGCGCAAGGTCTACGACCAGATGCCCGATCCGAAATGGGTCATATCGATGGGCAGCTGCGCCAACGGTGGTGGCTACTACCACTATTCGTATTCGGTGGTGCGCGGCTGCGATCGCATCGTGCCCGTCGACATTTACGTGCCGGGCTGTCCGCCCACGGCGGAAGCGCTGATCCACGGCATCCTCCAGTTGCAGCGCAAGATCCGCCGCACCCACACCATCGCGCGTTGATCGCGATGCTGTCTGCCCCCTTCACGTTGCCCGCACGCCATGACTGAGCCCGCAGCCAACGCATTCGCCCAGCAATTGCAGGCACGCTTTGACCAGGCGGCCCTGTCGATCGCGGTGGCCCACCGCGAAACGACGCTCGAGGTTGCGCCGGCCGACTGGGTCTCGGTGGCGAGCGCGCTGCGTGACGAACCCGAGTTTGCCTTCGCCCAGTTGATGGACCTGGATGGCATCGACTTTCTCGGCTACGGGGTCGATGAGTGGGAGACCAACAGCGCCAGCTGGGAAGGGTTTTCACGCGGCGTGCAGGGCGAGGGCCCCGGGCGCTTCGACTGGGTGCAGCGGCCGCGCGAGGCAATGCAGACGCGTCGCTTTGCGGTGACCGTGCAGTTGCTCTCGATCAAGCACAACCGGCGCATGACCATCCGCTGCTACTGCGAGGACGATGACATGCCGATGGTGCCGTCGCTGACCGGCGTGTGGCCGGTGGCCAACTGGTTCGAGCGCGAGGCCTTCGACCTCTACGGCATCATCTTCGACGGCCACCCGGACTTGCGCCGCATCCTCACCGACTATGGCTTTGTCGGCCATCCGTTCCGCAAGGACTTCCCGCTGATCGGCAACGTCGAGGTGCGCTACGACCCCGAGGCGAGGCGGGTGGTCTACGAACCCGTCCGCTCGGTGGTGCCGCGGGTGACGGTGGCGCGGGTCATCCGTGACGACGCGGACCTGCAGCAGGCGCGCGCCGAGGCCGCCGACGACTGGCTGGAAAACTGAGAAATCCGATGCCGGCATCCGAGATCCGCAATTACACGATGAACTTCGGGCCCCAGCACCCGGCCGCGCACGGCGTGTTGCGCCTGGTGCTGGAGATGGACGGGGAGACCGTCACGCGGGCCGACCCGCACATCGGCCTGTTGCACCGCGCCACCGAAAAACTGGCCGAGTCCAAGCCGTTCAACCATTCGATCGGCTACATGGACCGTCTGGACTACGTCTCCATGATGTGCAACGAGCACGCCTACGTGCGCGCCATCGAGACCCTGCTGGGCATCGAGCCGCCGCCGCGCGCGCAGTACATCCGCACGATGTTCGACGAGATCACCCGCATCCTCAACCACTTGATGTGGATCGGCTCCAACGGCCTCGACCTCGGCGCGATGGCGGTGTTCCTGTACGCCTTCCGCGAGCGCGAGGAGCTGATGGACTGCTACGAGGCGGTCTCCGGCACGCGCATGCACGCAACCTACTACCGCCCGGGCGGCGTGTACCGCGACCTGCCGCAGCAGATGCCGAAGTACCGCGAGTCGCCCTGGCACAAGGGCAAGGACCTCAAACGCATCAACCGCTGGCGCGAAGGGTCGCTGCTCGATTTCATCGACGCCTTCACCGACGACTTCCCGCAACGCGTGGACGAGTACGAGGAGCTGCTGACCGACAATCGCATCTGGAAGCAGCGTACCGTCGACATCGGCATCGTCAGCCCGGACCAGGCGCTGGCCTGGGGCATGTCCGGCCCGATGCTGCGCGGTTCGGGCATCGAGTGGGACCTGCGCAAGGTGCAGCCCTATGCCGCCTACGCCGACATGGATTTCGACATCCCCGTCGGCGTCACCGGCGACTGCTACGACCGCTACCTGGTGCGGGTCGAGGAAATGCGCCAGTCGAACCGCATCATCAAGCAGTGCGTGAAGTGGCTGCGCGAGAATCCGGGGCGGGTGATCGTCGAGAATTACAAGGTGGCGCCGCCGCACCGTGCGGTGATGAAGCGCGACATGGAAGCACTGATCCATCACTTCAAGCTGTTTACCGAGGGCTACGGCGTGCCGGCCGGCGAAACCTACTGTGCGGTCGAGGCGCCCAAGGGCGAGTTCGGCTGCCATCTGGTTTCCGACGGCGCGAACAAGCCGTTCCGCGTGCACCTGCGCGCGCCGAGCTTCGCCCACCTGTCGTCGATGGACGCCATCATCAAGGGCTACATGCTGTCCGACGTGGTGGCGATGATCGGCAGCTACGACCTGGTTTTCGGAGAAGTCGACCGATGAGAGCCCGCGGCCACTACGAGGAAGTCCGCGATGTTGACCCGCTCAAGCTGCTGGAGCCGGGCACGCGCGAGCACATCGACCACTGGCTGGCCAAGTTCCCGACCGATCGACGGCGTTCGGCGATCATCCAGGGGCTGGCCGCGGCGCAGGAGCAGAACGGTGGCTGGCTGACCGACGAGCTGATCGTCGCCGTCGCCCGCTACATCGACATTCCGCCGGTGTGGGCCTACGAGGTGGCGACGTTCTACTCGATGTTCGAGATCAACCCGGTCGGACGGCACAACGTGGCGATCTGCACCAACATCTCGTGCTGGCTCAACGGCGCCGAGGGCATCGTCGGCCACTGCGAACGCAAGCTGGGCGTCAAGCTCGGCGAGAGCACCGCCGACGGCCGCGTCTACCTGAAGAAGGAGGAGGAGTGCCTGGCCGCCTGCTGTGGCGCGCCGATGATGGTGGTCGACGGGCATTACCATGAAAACCTCACGCCGGAGAAGGTCGACGAGATCCTCGACGGGCTTGACTGACCCGCAACACCCGTAAAGCGTGGCCAGGACGGCCGCTTCCGATCCGCACGGCCGGGAAGGCCGCAAAGGCAAACACGATGGCATACGGACCCGAACCCAAACCGCACCAGGCCGTCTACACGACGCTGCACTACGACAAGCCCTGGTCGCTCGAAAGCTACCGCGAGACCGGTGGCTGGCAGGCGTGGGAGAAGATCCTGGCCGAGAAGCCGGAGCCGTCGAGCATTGTCGAGCAGCTCAAGGCCAGCGCCCTGCGCGGCCGCGGTGGCGCGGGCTTCCCCACCGGGCTGAAGTGGTCGTTCATGCCCAGGGGCCAGATGCAGAAGTACATCCTGTGCAACTCGGACGAGTCCGAGCCGGGCACCTGCAAGGATCGCGACATCCTGCGCTTCAACCCGCACGCGGTGCTCGAAGGCATGGCCATCGCCTGCTACGCCACCGGCTCGACCGTCGCCTACAACTACCTGCGCGGCGAGTTCCACCACGAGCCCTTCGAGCATGTCGAGGAGGCGCTGCGCGAAGCATACGCAGCCGGGCTGCTGGGCACGAACATCAAGGGCGCCGGCATCGACGTCGACATCCACAACACGCTCGGCGCCGGCGCCTACATCTGCGGCGAGGAGACCGCGATGATGGAGTCGCTGGAAGGCAAGAAAGGCCTGCCGCGCTTCAAGCCGCCGTTCCCGGCCGGCTTCGGCCTGTACGGCAAACCGACCACGATCAACAACACCGAGACCTACGCCTCGGTGCCGGCGATCCTGCGCAATGGCGCCGAGTGGTTCCTCAACATCGGAAAGCCGAACAACGGCGGGCCGAAGATCTTCTCGGTGTCCGGCCACGTCAACAAGCCGGGCACCTACGAAATCCCGCTGGGCACGCCGTTCGGCGAGCTGCTGGAGATGGCCGGCGGCGTCCGCAACGGGCACAAGCTGAAGGCGGTGATCCCGGGCGGCTCGTCGATGAAGGTGCTGCCGGCCGAGATCATCATGGATTGCACGATGGACTACGACAGCCTGCAGAAGGCCGGCTCCGGCCTCGGTTCGGGCGCGGTGATCGTGATGGACGAGACCACCTGCATGGTCAAGGCCTGCCAGCGTGTCTCGCGCTTCTACTATGCCGAGTCCTGTGGCCAGTGCACGCCCTGCCGCGAGGGCACCGGCTGGATGAACCGGGTACTGGTGCGGATCATCAAGGGCGAGGCCAGCGAAGAAGACCTGCACCGGCTGAAGGCCATCGCCGGCCAGATCGAGGGCCACACCATCTGCGCCTTCGGCGAGGCCGCGGCGTGGCCGGTGCAGGGGTTCCTGCACCACTACTGGGGCGAGTTCGAGTACTACGTGCGCCACGGCCATTCGCTGGTCGACGCGCCGGCGGAGGCCGCCGCATGATTTTTCCATCGATCAGGACTCGGGACGCGGGGTTCGGGACTCGGGGGCAGCGATCAAATCGGGACCCGGGACCCGGGACCCGGGACCCGCGCGCCAGCGACCTGCCCGCGGCGCTTTGCTCCTGGTTTTCGAGAAGCTCCGATGAGGCTTGCCAACTGATCTTGGCGTGGGGCCCAGGCGTGCGCGCTTTTACGGGTCCCGGGTCCCGGGTCCCGGGTCCCGCAACTTTTACGTGTGACTCGGATGTGCGCGCTTTGACCGGTTCTCGGTCCCCGTTCCCCGGTCCCCGCAGCGAGGCCCACGCATGAGCGCGCAGCCCGACAACGACCTCGTCAACATCGAGATCGACGGCCGGCCGTTCCAGGCGGCCAGGGGCGCGATGGTGATCCAGGTGGCCGACCAGGCGTCGATCCCGATCCCGCGCTTCTGCTACCACCGCAAACTCGCGGTCGCGGCCAACTGCCGCATGTGCCTGGTCGAGATGCACATGGGTGACCGCCCGAGCCCCAAACCGGTGCCGGCCTGCGCCACGCCGGTGGCCGAGGGCATGAAGATCTTCACGCGCTCGGACAAGGCGCTGCACGCGCAGCGCAACGTCATGGAGTTCCTGCTGATCAACCACCCGCTGGACTGCCCGATCTGCGACCAGGGCGGCGAGTGCGAACTGCAGGACCTGTCGCTGGGCTTCGGCCGCTCGGTCTCGCGCTTCACCGAGCGCAAGCGCGTGGTCGCCGACGAGAACATCGGCCCGCTGGTGCAGACCTTCATGACCCGCTGCATCCATTGCACCCGCTGCATCCGGGTGCTGGACGAGATCGCCGGAAGCCCGGAGCTCGGCGGCATGGACCGCGGCGAGCACATGAAGATCGGCACCTACATCGGCAAGAGCATCGACAGCGAGCTGTCCGGCAACATCATCGATGTCTGCCCGGTCGGTGCGCTGACCGACAAGGTGTTCCAGTTCAAGGCGCGGGCCTGGGAGATGATCGCGCGGCCGTCGATCGGCTACCACGACGCCGCCGGCGGGAACCTCTGGTTGCATACATTGCGCGGGCGCGTATTGCGTGCAGTTCCGCGCGACAACGAGGCCATCAACGAGTGCTGGCTTGCTGACCGCGACCGCTACAGCCACGAGGGCCTCTACGCCGACGACCGCGTGATCGAGCCGATGCTGAAGCGTGACGGCCAGTGGCAGGCGGTCGACTGGGACACCGCCCTCGAGGCGGCTCGTGACGGCGTGCGTGCGGCCGGCCGCGAATTGGGCGTGCTGGCGCAGCCCGCCACCAGTTGCGAGGAAGGCGCGTTGCTTGCGCGCCTGGCCGCCGGCCTCGGCAGCAGCCACGTAGACCATCGCCTGCGCCGGCTGGATTTCGCCGGCAGCGCACACGCCGGCTTCGAGGCCGCGGCGAACGATGTCGCCGATGCCGGCGCTGTGCTGCTGGTGGGCTGCAACATCCGTCACGAGCTGCCGCTGGTCAACGCGCGCCTGCGCAAGTCCGTGCAGGCAGGCGCAAGTGTGTTCGCGCTCAACTCGCTGCGCCACGACTTCAACTTCGGTTTGGCCGGCGAGTGGATCGCGCCGCCGCAAGGCATGGTCGCGCGCTTGCAGGTGCTGGCCAGGGCGGCCCAGGCATTGGGGCGCGCCACGCCAGCGGCGGAGCTGGCCACCGCACTCGACGGCATCGAGGTCGACGAGGGCGCGCGTGAGGCCATCGAGGTGCTCCGCGCGGCCGACGGTTCGGCCGTGCTGCTGGGCCAGGCGGCGGCGATGCATTCGCAATGGTCGTGGCTGGAGGCGCTTGGACGCTTCATCGCCGAGGCCACCGGCAGCAGCTTCAACGCCATTCCGCTGGGCGCGAACGCGGTCGGCCTGGCGCGGGTCGGCCTGCTGCCGGGCGAGGGCGGGCTCGATGCGCGTGGCATGCTGGAGCAGCCGCGCCCGGCCTACCTGCTGTTTGGCGCCGAGCCGCCGGAAGACTTTGGCGACGGCGCGTTGGCGATGCGCGCGCTGCGCGGGGCGGGGCAGGTCATCGCCTGCAGCGCCTACGCCAGCGATACGCTGAAGGATCTGGCCACGGTCATCCTGCCCATCGGGCTGCTGCCCGAGATCGACGCCACGCTGGTGACCATGGACGGCCAGGTACAGAGCGTCGGCGCGTCGGTGCCGCCACCCGGCCAGGCGCGGCCGGGCTGGAAGGTGCTGCGTGCACTGGGAGGCATGCTCGAGTTGCCCGGCTTCGACTTCATCGACATCGGCGGGTTGCGCGAGCAGATTGCCGCCGCCGTGCGCCAGCCGGCGCAGGCGGTGCCGCCGCAGCCGCTGCGGGCCTTGGCGCGCGACACCGAGACTACCGGGCTCGCGCGCTTGGCGACCGTACCGATCTATCGCGGCGACGCCGTGCTGCGTCGTGCCGGAGCGCTCAATGCACACCCGCTGACGCGCGCGCCGGCGGTGGCGCTGCATCCGGACGATGCCGCGCGCCTGCAACTGGAAGCAGGCCAATTGCTGCGCATCAATGGCGGCGCCGAATTGCCCCTCGCAACGGACGCGGACGTGGCGCCCGGCACCGCCTGGATCGAGTGCGCATATCCCGGGACCGCGCTGCTGCCGCCCTACGGCGCGGCCATCACCCTGGACAAGGCACAAGGATGACTATGCAAGCAGACGTCTGGCTGGTTGTGTGGACCTTGATCAAGGTGCTGTGCATCGCCGTGCCGCTGATCATCGCGGTTGCGATGTATGTCTACTGGGAGCGCAAGGTCATCGGCTGGATGCACGTGCGCATGGGGCCGAACAAGATCGGCCCGCTCGGCCTGTTCCAGGCCTTTGCCGATGTATTCAAGCTGTTGCTGAAGGAAATCATCGTCCCGACCCGCGCAAACAAGGCGCTGTTCTTCCTGGCGCCGATCCTTGCCGTGGGGCCGGCCTTCGCGGCGTGGGCGGTGGTGCCGTTCGACAACGGCCTGGTGCTGGCCGACATCAACGCCGGCGTGCTCTACCTGCTGGCGATGACCTCGCTCGGCGTCTACGGCATCATCATCGCCGGCTGGGCGTCGAATTCGCGTTACGCGCTGCTCGGGGCGATGCGTTCGGCGGCCCAGGTGATCTCCTACGAGATCGCGATGGGCATGGCGCTGGTCTGCGTGCTGGTGCTGTCGGGCAGCCTCAACCTCACCGCCATCGTCGAGGCACAGGCGGGCAGCAAGGGCATCTTCGACTGGTTCTGGTTGCCGCTGCTGCCGGTGTTCGTGGTCTACTTCGTTTCCGCGGTGGCCGAGACCAATCGCGCGCCCTTCGACGTCGCCGAGGGCGAGACCGAGATCGTCGCCGGCTTCCACGTCGAGTACTCCGGCTCGGCCTTCGCCATCTTCTTCCTGGCGGAATACGCCAACATGATCCTGGTCAGCTTCCTGGCCGCGGTCCTGTTCAGCGGTGGCTGGCTGAGCCCGTTTCCGGCCAGCTGGGGTTGGATCGGCGTGGCCGGCTGGTGGTGGCTTTTCATCAAGGCCTTTCTGTACTCGTTCTTCTTCCTGTGGTTCCGCGCCACCTTCCCGCGCTATCGCTACGACCAGATCATGCGCCTGGGCTGGAAGGTGTTCATTCCCATCACGATCGTCTGGGTGATGGCAGCGGGGCTGCTGAAGTACTTCGGCCTGGTCACGATCGGAGGCTGAGGCGATGACACGCATTGTCGATTTTTTCAAGAGCCTGCTGCTGATCGAGCTGTTCCAGGGCCTAGGGCTCACGGTCGTGTACATGTTCAAGCCCAAGTACACGCGCCGCTTCCCGATGGAGCACATCCCCAAGTCCAACCGCTTCCGCGGCTTGCATGCGCTGCGCCGCTACCCCAACGGCGAGGAGCGCTGCATCGCCTGCAAGCTGTGCGAGGCGGTCTGCCCGGCACTGGCCATCACCATCGATTCGCACCAGCGGGAGGATGGTACGCGGCGCACCACGCGCTATGACATCGACCTCTTCAAGTGCATCTACTGCGGTTTCTGCGAGGAGAGCTGCCCGGTCGACTCCATCGTGCTGACCGGGGTGCTCGAGTACCACATGGAAAACCGGGGCGAGAACATCATCACCAAGCCGCAACTGCTGGCGATGGCCGATCGCTTCGAACCCGACATCGCGGCCGCACGCGCCGAGGACGCACCCTACCGATGAGCGCGACGGAGCAACGACCATGACTTTTCCGCTGTTGTGCTTCTACGTCTTCGCGGCGGTCACCGTGGCTGCGGCGCTGGCGGTGGTCAGCCTGAAGAACCCGGTGCACTCGGTGCTGATGCTGGTGCTGGCCTTCTTCAGCGCCGCCTGCGTCTGGATACTGGCCGACGCGGAGTTCCTGGCCATCGCGCTGGTGGTGGTCTACGTGGGCGCGGTGATGGTGCTGTTCCTGTTCGTGGTGATGATGCTGGACATCGACATCGCGCCGCTGCGCGAGGGCTTCGCCCGCTACCTGCCGCTGGGCATCGTGGTCGCCGCGGTGATGCTGGCCGAGATGCTGGGCCTGATCGGCGTGCGCGCGATGCACGCGGCCGAGCCGGGCGTTGATCCGGCGGCGGCGCACGGCCTTGCCAACACCGAATGGCTGGGCCTGGCGCTGTTCAACCACTTCCTGCTGCCGTTCGAGGTCGCCGCGGTGATCCTCACCGTGGCCATCGTGGCCGCGGTCACGCTGGTGCTGCGGCCGCGGCGCACGCTGTCCCAGAAGCAGTGGCCGGCGCGGCAGGTGCAGGTCGAGCCGTCCCGCCGCGTGCGCCTGGTGAAGATGCCGTCGCACAAGGCCGGGGAGGAGCAGCCATGATCACGCTGGCCCATTTCATCGTCCTCGGCACGGTGCTGTTCTGCATCGCGGTGGCCGGTCTGTTCATCAATCGCAAGAACATCATCGTGCTGATGATGTGCGTGGAGCTGATGCTGCTGGCCGTGAACATGAACTTCATCGGCTTTTCGCGCTATCTCGCCGATCCTGCCGGCCAGGTGTTCGTGTTCTTCATTCTCACCGTGGCGGCGGCCGAGGCGGCAATTGGCCTGGCCATCGTGACGCTGCTGTTCCGCAACCGCGGCTCGATCAACGTCGGCGATATCGACTCGATGAAGGGATGAGGCCATAGATGACCATCTCCATGACCCTATTGCTGATCATCGCCTTTGCGCCGCTGGCCGGCGCCGTGGTGGCCGGCCTGCTGAAGCAGCAGATCGGCCGCATCGGCTCGCAGATGGCGGCGATCATCGGCGTGGCCGTGAGTTGCGCGCTGTCGTTCTGGGTGTTCTACCAGCTGGTCTGGGGCGGCGCACCGACCTTCAACGCCGACGTCTACACCTGGCTGGAAGTGGGCCGCTTCTCGCTCGGCGTCGGCTTCCTGGTCGACCGGCTGACCGCGATGATGCTGGTGGTGGTCACCTTCGTCTCGCTGATGGTGCACATCTACACCATCGGCTACATGGCGGATGACCCGGGCTACCAGCGCTTCTTCAGCTACATCGCGTTGTTCACCTTCTCCATGCTGATGCTGGTGATGGCGAACAACTTCATGCAGCTGTTCTTCGGCTGGGAAGCGGTCGGCCTGGTGTCCTACCTGCTGATCGGTTTCTGGTTCGACCGCGACAGTGCGACGTATGCCAGCCTCAAGGCCTTCCTGGTCAACCGCGTCGGCGATTTCGGTTTCATCCTCGGCATCGCCGCGGTGCTCTACGCCTTCGGCACTCTCGACTACGCCGATGTCTTCGCGCAGGCGCCGCAACTCGCTGGCCACACCATCACGGTCGTACCGGGCCATCCCTGGAGCCTGGCGACGCTGATCTGCGTGCTGCTGTTCGTCGGCGCCATGGGCAAGTCGGCGCAGGTGCCGCTGCACGTCTGGCTGCCCGACTCGATGGAAGGCCCGACGCCGATCTCGGCGCTGATCCACGCCGCGACCATGGTCACCGCCGGCATCTTCATGGTGGCGCGCATGTCACCGCTGTTCGAGATGTCGCCGACGGCGCTGTCGCTGGTGCTGATCATCGGCGCCACCACCGCGCTGTTCATGGGCCTGATCGGCATCGTCCAGTACGACATCAAGCGCGTGATCGCCTATTCGACGTTGTCACAGCTCGGCTACATGACGGCGGCGCTCGGCGTGTCGGCCTACGCCGGCGGCGTCTATCACCTGATGACGCATGCCTTCTTCAAGGCGCTGCTGTTCCTCGGCGCCGGCTCGGTGATCATAGCCATGCACCACGAGCAGGACATGCGCTACATGGGTGGCCTGCGCAAGTACATGCCGATCACCTGCGTGACCATGTGGCTGGGTTCGCTGGCGCTGTGCGCGGCCCCGGGCTTCGCCGGCTTCTTCTCCAAGGATGCGATCATCGAAGCGGTCGGCGAATCGCACCGCTTCGGCGCAGGCTATGCCTATTACTGCGTCCTGATTGCGGTGTTCGTCACCGCGCTATACAGCTTCCGCCTCCTGTACCTCACCTTCCACGGCAGCGAACGCTTCGAGGTGGTCGGGCACGGCGAGGGCCGCGTCGAGGACCCGCACGACGAGGCGCAGACGCATTCGGACGACCCGCACCACGCGCACAAGCCGGGCGAGCTGGAGCATGCACCGAAGGAATCGCCCTGGGTGGTGACGGTGCCGCTGGTCGTGCTGGCGATTCCCTCGGTGCTGATCGGCTGGTTCACCGTCGGGCCGGCGCTGTTCCGGGACTGGTTCGGCAAGGCCATCGAGGTCTTGCCGGAAAACGACGTGCTGGGCGAACTTGGCGAGCATTTCCACGGCGCGAGCGCCATGGTGCTGGCCAGTTTCTCGCACGCGCCGTTCTGGATCGCACTCGCCGGCTTCGCCGTCGCCACCTACGTCTACCTGTTCAATCCGGCCGTTGCGGCCTGGGCGGCGAAAGCATTCAAGCCGCTGTACCTGACGCTGGTCAACAAGTACTGGTTCGACAAGGTCTACTACGCGGTCTTCGCTCGCGGTGGCGTGCTGCTGGGCCGCGGCTTGTGGCGTGGCGGCGATGCCGGCGTCATCGACACCGGGCTGGTCAACGGCTCCGCCGCACTGGCGGCGCGCATTGCGAGCTGGCTGCGCGTGGTGCAATCGGGTTACCTCTACCACTACGCCTTCGCCATGGTGGTGGGCGTGATCCTGCTGCTTGGCGGCTTCTGGCTGTTCCAGGGGGTGTCGTGATGAGTATTCGGCGGGGACCGGGGACCGGGGACCGGGGATTCGCAAGGTCGGGACCCGGGACCCGGGACCCGGGTCCCGCAAAAGCAGAAGCCGCAGCCCGCACGATCGCGGTCGACATTGAGTTGCGCGAAAAAGTAAGCGCTGGTGCTGTCGAGGTCGCGCAATCGCCGTCCACCGGCGGCGCTCCTGACGGGTCCCGGGTCCCGGGTCCCGGGTCCCGCAGTGAAGCATGCGCTGCGGCTGTCGGAGTCGCGCAGACGACGGGTCCCGGGTCACGGACCACAAAGGATTTCGCATGATGGATTGGCCGTTGCTGAGTCTGCTGATCTGGGTGCCGCTGGTCGGCGCGCTGCCGGTGCTGGCGGTGGGCGCGGCGCGGCCGCAGCTGGCCCGCGTGCTGGCGCTGGTGGTGGCGCTGCTGACCTTTGCGCTCAGCCTGTGCCTGCTGCCGGACTTCAATTCCGCCAGCGGCGCGATGCAGTTCGTCGAGGACCACGTCTGGATCCGCGCGCTGAACGTGCACTACCACCTGGGCGTGGACGGCATCTCGCTGCTGCTGGTGTTGCTGACCACCTTCACCACCATCCTGGTGGTCATGGGCGCCTGGCGCGTGATCCAGAAGCGCGTGCACCAGTACATGGCGGCCATCCTGCTGCTCAACGGCTTCATGATCGGCGTGTTCTGCGCCATGGACGCGTTGCTGTTCTACGTGTTCTTCGAGGCCATGCTGATCCCGATGTTCGTGCTGATCGGCATCTGGGGCGGCCCGCGGCGCGTCTACGCCACGTTGAAGTTCTTCATCTACACCTTCTTCGGCTCGATCTTCTTCCTGATCGCGCTGATCTACCTGTACCTGCAGGCCGGCACCTTCGACATCGCGACCTTGCAGTCGCTGCACCTTGGGCTGACGGCGCAAAGCTGGCTGTTCTTCGCCTTCCTCGGCGCCTTTGCCATCAAGGTGCCGATGTGGCCGGTGCACACCTGGCTGCCGGACGCCCACGTCGAGGCGCCGACCGGCGGCTCGGTGGTGCTGGCGGCGGTGATGCTGAAGATCGGCGGCTACGGTTTCATCCGCTTCTCCCTGGCCATGCTGCCGGACGCCTCGCTGCGCTTCGCCTGGCTGATGATCGTGCTCAGCCTGATCGCGATCATCTACATCGGCTACGTGGCGCTGGTGCAGAAGGACATGAAGAAGCTGATCGCCTACTCGTCGGTTTCGCACATGGGCCTGGTGACGCTCGGCATTTTCATCACCATGCTGCTGCTGCGCGATGGCAATGCGCAGGCGGCGCAGCTCGGCCTTTCCGGCGCGATGGTGCAGATGATCTCGCACGGCTTCATCTCCGGCGCGCTGTTCACCTGCATCGGCGTGATGTACGACCGCCTGCACACGCGCGAGATCGACGCCTACGGCGGCCTGGCCAAGGTCATGCCGTGGTTCGCGACCTTCATGGTGATGTTCGCGATGGCCAACGTCGGCCTGCCCGGCACCAGCGGCTTCGTCGGCGAATTCATGGTGATCCTCGCCAGCTTCTCGGCCAGCCCCTGGATTGCGCTGTTCGCGGCATTCAGCCTGATCATCGGCGCCGGTTACACCTTGTGGCTGGTCAAGCGCATCATCTTCGGCCGCGTCCGCAGCGAGGCGGTGGCGGCGATGCCGGACATCAGCGGCCGCGAGGCGGCGGTGCTGGGCTTGTTCGCGCTGGCCGTGCTGGCGCTGGGCGTGTTCCCCTGGCCGTGGACGCACGTGATGGACGCCTCCATCGCCCAGCTCGTCGCTCACCTGGTCTGAGGAAAGTTTGATGCCGAGCTGGAACGACATTCTCGTGATGCTGCCGGAGTTCTACCTGCTGGCTGCCGCCTGCGTGCTGCTGCTGATGGATGCCTTCCTGCGGCCGAGCCAGCGGCGGGTCACGCACTACACCGCGATCGGCGTGGTCATCATCACCATCTGGCTGGTGCTCAGCGGGGGCGGCGACGGCGCAACCGCCTTCAACCGCATGTTCGTGCGCGACGGCATGGCCGAGATCCTCAAGGTCTTCGTGCTGCTCAGCGTCGCACTGGTATGCATCTACTCGCGGCCCTACTTGCGTGACCGCGGCCTGCACATCGGCGAGTTCTACGCGCTGCTGCTGTTCGCGGCGCTGGGCGCCATGCTGCTGGTGTCGGCGGGCAACCTGGTCATGGTCTACCTGGGGCTGCAGCTGCTGAGCCTGTGCTCCTACGCGCTGGTGGCGATGGACCGGGACTCGGCCCGCTCCTCGGAGGCGGCGGTCAAGTACTTCATCCTCAGCGCGCTGGCCGGCGGCCTGCTGCTGTATGGCATGTCGATGATCTACGGCGCCACCGGCAGCCTCGACCTCGCGCAGATCCATGCCATCGCGCCGCGTGTCGCCCACCCGCACCTGCTGGTCTTCGGCCTGGTATTCCTGGTCGCCGGCATTGCCTTCGAGCTCGGCATCGCGCCGTTCCACATGTGGCTGCCCGATGTCTACGACGGCGCGCCGACGGCAGTGGTGACCTTCATCAGCACGGTTCCAAAGCTGGCGGCCGTCGGCCTGGCGTTCCGGCTGCTGGAGATGTGCATGGGCACGCTGGCGGTGGACTGGCAGATGATGCTCGCGGTGCTGGCCGCGGTGTCGCTGGTGATTGGTAATTTCGTCGCCATCATGCAGCCCAACATCAAGCGCATGCTGGCCTACTCGACCATCGCGCACATGGGCTTCGTGCTGCTGGGCCTGGCCGCCGCCACGCCCGCCGGCTACGCCGCGGCTGTCTTCTACGTGGTCTGCTACGCGCTGATGGCGGCCGCCGCCTTTGGCGTGATCATGCTGCTGGCGCGGGCCGGTTTCGAGGCCGAGAACATCAGCGACTTCAAGGGCCTCAACCAGCGCTCGCCCTGGTTCGCCGGGGTCATGGCCCTGGCGATGTTCTCGCTGGCAGGCATCCCGCCGCTGTTCGGTTTCTACGCCAAGCTGCTGGTGCTGGAGTCCGCCATCCACGCGGGCCTGCTGTGGCTGGCCATCGTCGCCATCATCACCTCCATCGTCGGCCTGTTCTACTACCTGCGGGTGGTCAAGGTGATGTACTTCGACGCGCCGGACGAGGGCGCGGACCAGCCGCTGGCCGCGGACCGGCCGCTACGCTGGGTGCTGTCACTCAATGGCCTGGCGCTGATCGGCATGGGCATCTTCTGGGGTCCGCTGCTCGCCTGGTGCCTGCACGCATTCGGCGCATAGGGATCAGGATGCGGGATTTGTTCGGCGGGGACCGGGGACCAGGGACCGGAAGAGCCGCTGGGCTTTTTTCCTTGTCCCGGGCCGCCAGCAGGCGGAATCTCCCCCTTGTCGTCGGCTTCTGTCCGCCCGGCGCATCGCCTGGCAGAGTTTCATCCTGAGTGCCGGTTGTGCCTCAACCACCACATTCGGCGACCCAGCCCAGCCGATGTCACGACACATGCCACACACGCGCAAACGAACACGATCCAATACTGCGAGGCATCTGCGCCGCTTGCTTCCCGCCACTCATTCCAGAATGACCACGCGAACAGTGCGGACTCGATCGGAAAGATCACGCACAAGATCGTGCGGGCAACAGTGGCCCGCCGGTTCACGGTAAGGGCATAGGGGATGGTCAGTGCGGTAAAGAACACAGCAAGTGGGACGATGAATGGCATACACCCTCCGGAGCTCCTGGTCCGACACTCCTGACCAAGCCGTTGTCAGCCAGTCCGACACGGCGTTGGTGCGCATGAAGAGCGCCGAGCGTCTTGCCGGATCTTCCGTGCTTTGCTGTGCAATGTCTGCCGGGGCATCAGCCGCAGGCTCGTAGGCGAACGCCTACAGAGCAACACGCGGTAGCCGTGTCGCCATCGTGCTCTCGACCATCTTTGCGCGTGGGTTCGCAGGCCGGCTGAAGGCCCAAGGCTGGAGCCGGCACGGCTTCTCCGTATCTGCCGCCGGCTCCGCCGGCTGACGCCGCCACTTGGGGCCGGGATTCGCCCGGCGGCGAGCGGGGAGGGAGAGAGCGGCGGCGGATGATGTCCTGCGCCATTCCGGGGTCGCAGAGGCGGGATGCAGAACGGTGGGTTTCAACCCGCCGCGGGTGCCGGGGTCGTGATGGTGGGTTGTAAGCCGCCCTGCGCACGTCGTGCATGCGTCCATCCGCGTTGGTTCGCGATGAAGCTTCGCCGCGAGCAGCAAGGGGCGGAACGCGCGCTTAACGAATCGGCCGGAATTCGCCAGCGGCGGCGTCGCTTGCGTTGTCGCGGGTGGGTCGGTAGAATTGCCGGACTCTGATGCGGGGTGGAGCAGTCTGGCAGCTCGTCGGGCTCATAACCCGAAGGTCGCAGGTTCGAATCCTGCCCCCGCTACCAGGCCTTTTCTGACCGAAAAGCCTCCGTTCGAGAGGCTTTTTTGTTGGCCGCAGGGACGCAGCAGGGCGCGGCAGCCGAGGACGAAATTCGGCAAGGAATGGAATGGGCCGCGCGCCCATTTTTTGTTTTCGCGATTCGAGGATGCTTTGGACACACGGACGCTCGCAAACGACCTGACCGGCGTGTTGGCCGATCTCAAGCTCGAATGCCTCGGCATCGAGTGGAACCCGGCTCGCGGGCAGGGCACCTTGCGCGTGTACATTGATCGGCCAGGAAGCGAGGCCGAGGTCGGCATCGAGGAGTGCGAGGCCGCCAGCCGCGAGATATCGGCCTGGCTGGACGTTGAAGACCCTATCCCGGGGCATTACCTGCTCGAAGTGTCCTCGCCCGGGCTGGACCGGCCGTTGTTCACCGCGGAGCAGTTCGGCCGGGTGCTGGGCCAGCAGGTGCGGTTGAACCTGAAGCTGCCGCGAGACGGCCGGCGCCGGTTCAGCGGCACGGTGCAGGCGGTGGACGGTGAGCGGATCGTCCTTCGCACTGAGGACGGTGAAGTCGATATCACGCACGGCGACATCGACAATGCGCGCGTCGTGCCGGACTGGGACGCGCTCGGATATGCGCCGCAGGCGAAGCCGGGCGGCAAGGGCGGCAAGAGAGGCAAGAACGCAAGTGGGCGCGATTCCCGCGGTCACAGGAGCTGATGGCGATGAGCAAAGAACTTTTGATGGTGGTGGACGCGGTTGCCAACGAAAAGGGCGTCGACGAGGACGTGATCGTCGAGGCGCTCGAGGCGGCGCTGGCTTCGGCCGCGAAGAAGCGCTACCACGACGAGCCGGAGGCCGAGATGCGCGTGGTCATCGACCGCGACACCGGCGACTACCAAACCTTCCGGCGCTGGGAAATCATCGCCGATGACGGCGAGATGACCTCGCCCGATTTCCAGCTGCGGCTGATGGACGCGCTGGACGAGCGCGAGGATGCGCAGGTTGGCGAGTACATCGAGCACCAGGTCGAGAACGCCGAGTTCGGCCGCATCGCCGCACAGGCCGCCAAACAGGTGATCGTGCAGCGGGTGCGCGAAGCCGAGCGCGCGCAGGTCGTCGAAGCCTTCGTCGATCGCGTCGGCGAACTGGTCACCGGCATCGTCAAGCGGGTCGAGCGCGGCAACGTGTATCTCGACCTCGGCAGCAACGCCGAAGCCTTCGTACCGCGTGACAAGGCCATCCCGCGCGAATCCATCCGCGTCGGCGACCGCCTGCGCGGCTACCTGTTCGACGTGCGCTCCGAGCCGCGCGGGCCGCAACTGTTCGTCTCGCGCACTGCGCCCGAGTTCATGATGGAGCTGTTCAAGCTGGAAGTGCCCGAGGTCGGCCAGGGCCTGGTTGAGATCAAGGGCTGCGCCCGCGATCCGGGTGACCGCGCCAAGATCGCGGTGCTGGCGCATGACAGCCGCACCGATCCCATCGGCGCCTGCATCGGCATGCGCGGTTCGCGCGTGCAGGCGGTGTCGAACGAGCTCAACGGCGAGCGCATCGACATCATCCTGTGGAACGAGAACCAGGCCCAGTTCGTGATCAACGCGATGGCGCCGGCCGAGGTGCAGTCGATCATCATGGACGAGGAGAAGCACTCGATGGACATCGCGGTGGCGGAGGACAAGCTGTCCCAGGCCATCGGCCGCGGTGGCCAGAACGTGCGCCTGGCCAGCAAGCTCACCGGCTGGCAGCTCAACGTGATGACCCAGGACGACGTCGTCGCCAAGAGTGAGGCCGAGCAGGAAGCTGCGCTGAAGCTGTTCATGGAGAAGCTGGAAGTGGACCAGGAGATCGCCAACATCCTGGTGCAGGAAGGTTTCTCCAGCGTCGAGGAAATCGCCTACGTGCCGAGCAGCGAACTGCTGGCCGTCGAGGGCTTCGACGAGAATATCGTCGAGGAGCTGCGCGCCCGCGCCCGCGATGCGCTGCTGACCGACGCCCTCGCGGTGGAGGAAGTGCTGGAGGAGAACAAGCCCAGCGACGAGCTGCTGGCGCTGGAAGGCATGGACGAGGGCACCGCCTATGCGCTGGCCGAACGCGGCGTCACCACGGTCGAGGACCTGGCGGATCTTGCGGTCGACGAGATGATCGACATCGAGGGCATGGACGAGGAACGCGCCAGCGCGCTGATCCTCGCCGCGCGTGCGCCCGAGATCGAGCGCCTGGAGCGCGAGGCGGGCTGAATATCGATCAGGCAATATAGTACGGTTGCGGCGCCGCGGCGCGCGGCCGCGACCCGCAACAATCCGTCCGCGCGCAGGGACGAGCAAAGGCACGGTGGAGCACAAAGCGATGTCAGAAGTCACCATCAAACAATTGGCCACTCTTCTCGGCATGACGCCGGACAAGCTGCTTGGGCAGCTTTCCGGCGCCGGCATGGAGTTTTCCAGCCCCGACCAGGTGGTCAGCAACAAGGAGAAGGTGAAACTGCTCGGCTTCCTGCGCCGTACCCACGGCAAGGGCGATGAGGGTGCCGCCGAGGTGGCCTCCAGCGCGCCCAGCCAGATCACCCTGCGCCGGCGCAAGATCAGCGAGCTGAAGGTCGCCGGCGGCGCGCGAGGCACGCCGACCAAGACCGTCAATGTCGAGGTTCGCGCCAAGCGCACCTACGTCAAGCGCAGCGCCATCGCCGGCGAGCAAGGCGTCGATGCCGAGCGCGAGGACGCGCTGCGCAAGCTCGAGGAATCGCGCGAGCAGCGCGAGCGAGAAGAGCGCGAGCGGATCGAGCGCGAGGAGCGCCGGCGCGAGGAGGAAGTGCAGCAGCAGGCGGCCGAGGAGGCCGAGCGCCAGCGTGCACAGGAAGAGAAGGCGCGCCTCGAGGCCGAGACCGCGGCCGCCGTCGGCGCGCCGCCGGACGAAGCCGTAACGGCAGTGCCGCCCGAGTCGCCACCGGAAGCGCCGCGCCACGGTCATGGACACCCCGCCAAGGCCAAGGAGGCCGGCCGGCAGAAGCCGGCGCGGCGTGGCCGCGACCGCGACGAGGATGGTGGCAAGCGCTATTCCGGTGGCGAGCTGCACCTGACGGCGGCCGAGCGCGCGCGTCGCGGCAGCCGCAAGAAGGTTCGCGCGCTGCGCCCGGAGCGCAGCGGTACCGGCGGCGCGCACGGCTTTTCGCGGCCGTCGGCACCGGTGGTGCGCGAGGTGCCGATCGGCGAGTCCATCGTGGTTGCCGAGCTGGCGCAGAAGATGGCCGTCAAGGGTGCCGAGGTCGTCAAGGCCCTGTTCAAGATGGGCGTCATGGCGACCATCAACCAGGTCATCGACCACGACACCGCCGCACTGGTGGTCGAGGAGCTCGGTCACACGCCGGTGCAGGCCGAGGAGAAGGGTGCCGAGACCACGCTGCTGGAGCAGACCCGCAGCGCCGCCAGCGAGGGCGAGGCGACGGCGCGGCCGCCGGTGGTCACCATCATGGGCCACGTCGACCACGGCAAGACGTCGCTGCTCGACCATATCCGCACCACCAAGGTGGCATCGGGCGAGGCCGGCGGCATCACCCAGCACATCGGCGCCTACCACGTGCAGACCGGCAAGGGCGTCATCACCTTTCTGGACACCCCGGGCCACGCCGCCTTCACCTCGATGCGGGCCCGCGGCGCGCAATCGACCGATATCGTGATCCTGGTGGTCGCCGCCGACGACGGTGTCATGCCGCAGACCGTCGAGGCGATCAACCACGCCAAGGCGGCCAACGTGCCGCTGATCGTCGCCGTCAACAAGATGGACAAGCCGGAAGCCAACCCGGACAACGTCAAGCAGGGCCTGGTGCAGCACGAGGTGGTGCCCGAGGACTGGGGCGGCGACGTGCAGACCGTGCCGCTGTCGGCGAAGACCGGCGAGGGCGTGGACGCGCTGCTCGATGCCATCTCGCTGCAGGCCGAGCTGATGGAGCTGAGGGCCGTGACCGATGGCCAGGCCAGCGGCGTTGTCATCGAGTCCAGCCTGGACAAGGGCCGCGGCCCGGTGGCCACGGTGCTGGTCCAGCAGGGCACGCTGAAGCGCGGCGACTTCATCGTTTGCGGCGTCGAGTACGGCCGCGTGCGCGCGCTGTTCGACGAGACAGGCGGGCAGGTCGAGACGGCCGGCCCGTCGATCCCGGTGCAGGTGCTTGGCCTGTCCGGCGTGCCCGAGGCCGGCGACGAGTTTGTTGCCGTGGCCGACGAGCGGCTCGCCCGCGACGTCGCCGAGGAGCGCCAGCACAAGCGCCGCGAAAGCCGCCTGGTCACCAAGACCAACCGGCTCGAGGACATCATGGCGCAGATGGGCAAGACCGACGAGCAGCAGACGCTGAACATCGTCATCAAGGCCGATGTCCAGGGCTCCGCCGAGGCGCTGCGCGAGGCGCTGACCGACATCAGCAACGAGAACATCAACATCAATGTCATCACCGCCGGCGTCGGCGGCATCACCGAATCCGACGCCACACTGGCGGCGGCGTCCAAGGCGCTGGTGATCGGCTTCAACGTGCGCGCCGACGCCGCGGCCCGACGCGTCGTCGAAACCAGCGCGCTGGACCTGCGCTACTTCTCGATCATCTACGACGTCATCGACCAGGTGCGCCAGGTGGCAACCGGCCTGCTCGGCAACGAGGTGCGCGAGGAGATCATCGGCACCGCCGAGGTGCGCGAGGTATTCCGCAGTTCCAAGTTCGGCGCGGTGGCCGGCTGCATGGTGGTCGAGGGTTCGGTCAAGCGGAACAAGCCGATTCGCGTGCTGCGCGAGGACACGGTGATCTTCGAGGGCGAGCTGGAGTCGCTGCGCCGGCTCAAGGAAAACGTCGAGGAAGTCCGCTCCGGCACCGAGTGCGGCATCGCCGTGCGCCAGTACAACGACGTCAAGCCGGGCGACAAGATCGAGTGCTTCGAGCGCATCGAGGTGGCGAGGACGTTGTAGCGCTCGGCGCTGCAACGTCGGGAATGGGGAATCGGGAATGGGGAATCGGAGCTCCGATTCCATTCCCGGTTGCCCACGCCCGCCACGCGCCGGAATGATCGCCGTCACCCGGCGACCGGCTGCGCGTTTTTCCGATTCCCCATTCTCCATTCCCCATTCCCATGCCTTCAAGAGACTTCAAGCGAGCTGACCGGGTGGCTGCCGAGCTGCGCCGCGAGTTGGGCACGCTGGTGCACCGCGCGGTGCGCGACCATGCGTTGCCGGAAACCAGCGTCATCGATGTCGAGGTGACCAAGGACTTCGACTCGGCCACCGTCTGGGTCACGCTGCTGCAGGCCGAGGAGGCGACGGCCGCGGTCAAGGAGTTGAACGCGATGGCCGGCGAATTCCGCCGCCTGCTCTCGCGCAGCATGCGCATGCGCCGGGTGCCGGAGCTGCACTTCCGCTACGACGACTCCGCCGACAAGGCCCAACGCATCGAGTCGCTGCTGCAACGCGAAAAAGACGCCGGCCGCCTTTGAGGCCGCGACAGGCGAGACGGAGCGGCTTTTGTAGGTTGGCGGTGAGCGAAGCGAACCCCAACACGCGCAACCCGCCCCTCGCGCCCTAAACGGCGATCCGAACACTTTTGCTTTTCCCGGTCCCTGGTCCCCGGTCCCGGCCCAACGAAGCCACGCTGCCAGCCGCGCCCCGCGCCCCATGCCACAAACCCCTACCGCACCCACCGGCATCATCCTGCTCGACAAGCCCGCCGGGCTGTCGTCCAACGCCGCCCTGCAGCGCGTGCGACGGCTCTTCGGTCGGCCCAAGGCCGGCCACACCGGCAGCCTCGATCCGCTTGCCACCGGCCTGCTGCCGATCTGCCTTGGCGAGGCGACCAAGGTCGCCGGGCTGCTGTTGCGCTCGCGCAAGGCCTACCAGGCCGTGGCGCGCCTCGGCGTCAGCACCGATAGCGGCGACAGCGAGGGCGCGGTGCTGGCGACGCGCCCGGTGCCGGCGCTGGATACGGCGACCATCGAGGCGGCGCTGGCGCCGCTGCGCGGCCGCATCATCCAGGTGCCGCCTGTGTACTCGGCGCTGAAGCAGGGCGGCGTGCCGCTGTACACGCGTGCGCGCCGTGGCGAGGACGTGGTCGCGCCACCGCGCGAAGTCGAGGTGCAGCGCTTCGAGCTCGATCACCGCGACGGCGATGACCTGCACCTGTCCATCGAGTGCGGCACCGGCACCTACGTGCGCAGCCTGGTCCGTGACCTCGGCGAGGCACTGGGCTGCGGCGCCCATCTGGTCGCCCTGCGGCGCCTGTGGGTCGAGCCGTTCCGCGAGCCCGACATGGTCACGTTGGAGGCGCTGCAGCAGATGGCCGACGCCGGCGACGAGCCTGCCTTGCGGGCCTGCGTATTGCCGCTCGCCCAGGCGCTGGCGCACCTGCCGCAGGTGGCCTTGGACGAGGCCGAAGCGCGCCGCTTCCAGCAAGGCCAGAAGCTGGCCAAACCAGCGCCGGCAGTGGCGGTCTGCGTGGTGTCCGGGCCGGGCGGGGCGCTGCTGGGACTGGGCGAGATCGACGCCGCCGGCACGCTGCACTGCCGACGCGGCTTCCACAGCGTCGCTGACGACGGCTGAAGGCGTCGACAGACGCCCCAACGCAACCTTGTTGCAGGGCCCACGCGCGGGCTATAATGGCCAGCTTGCCGTGAGGCAAACCATTCCTGCGGGGCTTGCGCGACGCCATCGAGCGGTGGCGTGGCGCAAGTTCCGCGCATCATCGAGATCCGAGGAACCATCGACCCATGCCGCTCACCACTGAACAGACCAGCCAGATCATTGCCGACTACAAGCGCGCGGACAATGACACCGGTTCGCCGGAGGTGCAGGTTGCCCTGCTGTCCGCGCGCATCGGCCACCTGACCGGACATTTCCAGACCCACAAGCAGGACCACCATTCCCGCCGTGGCCTGCTGAAGCTGGTCAACCAGCGTCGCCGCCTGCTCACGTACCTGAAGAAGCGGGATGCGGCGCGCTACCAGAGTCTGATCGAACGCCTCGGCTTGCGCCGTTGATCACCGAGCCTGAGGAGAACATCGTGGCGAAAGTAACCAAGTCATTCCAGTACGGTAAGCACGAAGTCACACTGGAGACGGGCGAAATCGCCCGCCAGGCCTCCGGTGCGGTGTTGGTGCGCATGGGCGGCACCGAGGTTCTGGTCGCGGCCACCGCCGCGACCAAGGCGCGCGAGGGCCAGGACTTCTTCCCGCTCACCGTCGATTACGTCGAAAAGTTCTACTCCGCCGGCCGCATTCCCGGCGGCTTCTTCAAGCGCGAAGGCCGGCTGACCGAAAAGGAAACGCTGACCTCGCGGTTGATCGATCGCCCGATCCGCCCGCTGTTCCCGGACGGCTTCAAGAATGAAGTGCAGGTGGTCGCCACCGTGGTCTCGATGGACCCGGAGATCGACGGCGACATCCCCGCGTTGATCGGTGCCTCCGCGGCGCTGGTGCTGGCAGGCGTGCCCTTCAAGGGCCCGATCGCCGCCGCCCGCGTCGGCTACGCGGACGGCAACTACCTGCTGAACCCGTCGCATTCCGAGCTGGCTGGCTCGCAGCTTGACCTGGTCGTCGCCGGCACCTCCAACGCCGTGCTGATGGTCGAATCCGAAGCGCAGCTGCTCAGCGAAGACGTGATGCTGGGCGCGGTGATGTTCGGCCACCAGCAGATGCAGGTCGCCATCGAGGCGATCAACGCGCTGGCCGCCGAAGCCGGCCGCAAGGACTTCCATTGGGAAGCCCCGGCCGAGGACAAGGCGCTTTACGACGCCGTCAGCGGTGCCGTAGGCAACCGTTTCGCCGAATCCTTCCAGATCCGCGACAAGCTCAAGCGCCGCGATGCCATCTCGGCATTGAAGACCGAGGTCAAGGAGTCGCTGGCGGCCCAGGCGGAAGCCAACGGCTGGACCGACGCGGCCATCTCCAAGGCCTTCGGCGACGTCGAATACCACACGCTGCGCGACGGCGTGCTGAAGACAAAACAGCGCATCGACGGCCGCCAGCTCGACGACGTCCGCCCGATCACCGCACGTGCCGGCGTCCTGCCGCGTGCCCACGGCTCGGCGCTGTTCACCCGCGGCGAGACCCAGGCGCTGGTCGCCATCACGCTCGGCACCAAGCGCGACGCGCAGATCATCGACGCCCCGGGCGGCGAGTCCAAGGACCCGTTCCTGTTCCACTACAACTTCCCGCCGTACTCGGTGGGTGAGACGGGCCGCATGATGGGCCCGAAGCGCCGCGAGATCGGCCACGGCCGCCTCGCCAAGCGTGGCGTCATGGCGGTCAAGCCGGACATGGACAGCTTCCCCTACGTGATCCGCGTGGTCTCGGAGATCACCGAGTCCAACGGCTCCTCCTCGATGGCCTCGGTCTGCGGCTCCTCGCTGGCCATGATGGACGCGGGCGTGCCGCTGAGCGCGCCGGTGGCTGGTATCGCCATGGGCCTGGTCAAGGAAGGCGACGAGTTCGTGGTGCTGTCCGACATCCTTGGCGACGAGGACCACCTCGGCGATATGGACTTCAAGGTCGCCGGCACCGAGGGCGGCGTCTCGGCGCTGCAGATGGACATCAAGATCGACGGCATCACCGAGGAGATCATGAAGACGGCGCTGGCCCAGGCCAGGCGCGGCCGCCTGCACATCCTCGGCGAAATGGCCAAGGCGCTCGACAAGCCGCGTACCGAGATGAGCGAGTACGCACCGCGCCTGCTGACCATCAAGATCCACCCGGACAAGATCCGCGAAGTCATCGGCAAGGGCGGCAGCACCATCCGCTCGATCACCGAGGAGACCGGCGCCACCATCGACATCAGCGATGACGGCACCGTGGTCATCGCCTCGACCAACCGCGAGGCGGCCGAAGCGGCCAAGGCGCGCATCGACCAGATCGTGGCCGACGTCGAGCCGGGCCGCATCTACGAAGGCAAGGTCGCCAAGATCATGGACTTCGGCGCCTTCGTCACCATCCTGCCGGGCAAGGATGGCCTGGTGCATGTCTCGCAGATCTCCAACGAGCGCGTCGAGAAAGTGTCCGACAAGCTCAAGGAAGGCGACGTGGTCAAGGTCAAGGTACTGGAAGTGGACAAGCAGGGCCGCATCCGCCTGTCCATGAAGGCCGTGACCGAGGAAGAGGCCAACGCCTGATCGACCGCGCCCGCGGCCGACCGCCGACGCCCGGTGCCGCAAGGCCCGGGCGTTGTCGTATCCGGCTTGTTCGTGGTCCGCGGCAGCTGCGCGATAATGATGCGATGAACTCTTATACCGGCACCGCGCCCGGCGCCCACGACAGCATCCGCGCCGTCCAATGGTGCGGCGACTCCCTGAAGCTGCTGGACCAGCGGCGGCTGCCGGCCGAGGAGGCCTGGCTGCATTGCCGCAACGCCGACGAGGTGACCTCGGCGATCCAGCGGCTGGCGGTGCGCGGCGCACCGGCCATCGGCATTGCCGCGGCCTGGGGTGTGGTGCTGGCTGCGAAGCGTGGTGCGCGGCTGGCGCCGGTGATCGCCTTGCTGCGCGCGGCGCGGCCGACCGCGGTGAACCTGATGTGGGCGCTGGATCGCATGCAGCGCGCCATCGACGCGGGCGCCGACGCCGACGCCCTGGAGCGCGAGGCGGAGGCAATCCAGGACGAGGATCTCGCCGCAAACCGGCAGATGGGGCAGCTCGGCGCGGCGCTGATCGAGGCCGGGTCGGGCGTGCTCACGCATTGCAATACGGGCTCGCTGGCCACCGCCGGCTACGGCACCGCGCTGGGAGTGATCCGTGCCGGCGTTGCGCAAGGCCGCATTGCCCGTGTCTACGCCGGCGAGACGCGGCCGTGGCTGCAGGGCGCCCGGTTGACCATGTGGGAGCTGGTACGCGACGGCATTCCGGCGCAGCTGATCGCCGATTCCGCGGCCGCGCACCTGATGAAGAGCGGCGCGGTGCAGTGGGTGATCGTCGGCGCCGACCGCATCGCCGCCAACGGCGACACCGCCAACAAGATCGGCAGCTACCAGCTCGCCATTGCCGCGCGCCACCACGGCGTCAAGTTCATGGTGGTGGCGCCGTCGTCGACGGTCGACATGGCCACTGCCGATGGCGCGGCCATCGAAATCGAACTGCGCGAAGCCGACGAACTGCTTGGCTTCGCCGGCACGCGCACCGTGGTCGAGGGCGCGGCCGCATGGAACCCCGTGTTCGACGTGGTGCCGGCGTCGCTGATCGACGCCATCGTCAGCGAGCGCGGCGTGATCCGCGCGCCGGACGCCGCGGCGATGCGCGCGGCCTTTTCGCGCGCGTGAGGCTGCGGCACCAGGTCGCGCTGTTTGCAGTGGGCGGCGTGCTTGGGTTCGCCATCGATGCCGGCATCGTCGAGGCGCTGGTCAAGGTCGCGGACTGGGACCCCTACCTGGCCCGCCTCCTTTCGTTTGTCGCGGCCGCCAGCGTCACCTGGTGGTGGAACCGCAACGTCACGTTTGCCCATCGCCGCCGTCATCGCACGGCCAGCGAGTGGCTGCGCTGGATGGCGGTGATGAGTACCGGCGCAGCGCTCAACTACGGCCTCTACGCGCTGCTGCTGGCGCTGCTGCCGTTGGTGCGGGCGTGGCCGGTGCTTGGCGTGGCGGCGGGCTCGTTGGCGGCTGCGGCGGTCAATTTCACGACCGCCCGGGCAGTGGTTTTCAACGGCCGGGAAAGTGCCTCGTAAGTAGCTGATTGCTAACGGCTTTAGGCTTCTGTTTAGGCGCCGGCTGTGGTATACTTTCGGGCTTCCCGAATACGCATCGCGGGCGCCGCCCAGTGCAGGCCCCGATGATGCCTCCTGACAACCAAGGAAGCCCCTGAATGGCCGAGCCAGGCAACGAGATCATCCGCGTCGACATCGAGGACGAGATGCGGCAGAGCTACCTTGATTACGCCATGAGCGTGATCATCGGGCGCGCCCTCCCCGACGTCCGCGACGGCCTGAAACCGGTGCATCGGCGTGTGCTCTTCGCCATGAATGAGCTGGGCAACGTCTACAACAAGGCGCACAAGAAATCGGCCCGCGTGGTCGGTGACGTGATCGGTAAATACCACCCGCACGGCGACCAGTCGGTCTACGACGCGATCGTGCGCATGGCGCAGCCGTTCTCGCTGCGCTACATGCTGGTCGACGGCCAGGGCAACTTCGGCTCGGTCGACGGCGACAACGCGGCGGCCATGCGTTACACCGAAGTGCGCATGTCGAAGCTGACCAGCGAGCTGCTGGCGGACATCGACAAGGAAACCGTCGACTTCGGGCCCAACTACGACGAGAGCGAGCACGAGCCGCTGGTCCTTCCGACCCGCGTCCCCACCCTGCTGATCAATGGCTCCGCCGGCATCGCCGTCGGCATGGCGACCAACATCCCGCCGCACAACCTCACCGAGGTGATTGCGGCGACGACCGCGCTGATCGACAACCCCGCGC
Source organism: Rhodanobacteraceae bacterium (assembly GCA_035699085.1). GTDB lineage: Bacteria > Pseudomonadota > Gammaproteobacteria > Xanthomonadales > Rhodanobacteraceae > DASSBG01. Next base: position 4,291 of record DASSBG010000035.1, on the reverse strand, counting down.
TGACAGTCGACGAGCTGATGACGCACGTGCCGGGACCGGATTTTCCGACCGCCGGGATCATCAACGGTTCGTCCGGCATCATCGAGGCCTACCGCACCGGCCGCGGCCGCATCCTGGTGCGCGCGCGCACCGACATCGAGACCGAAGCCAACGGCCGCGAGACCATCCTCATCCACGAGTTGCCCTACCAGGTGAACAAGGCGCGACTGATCGAGAAGATCGCCGAGCTGGTCAAGGAAAAGAAACTCGAGGGCATCTCCGAGCTGCGCGACGAGTCGGACAAGGACGGCATGCGCGTGGTCATCGAGGTGCGCAAGGACGCCATGGCCGACGTGGTGCTGAACAACCTGTTCCAGCAAACCCAGCTGCAGGTCACCTTCGGCATCAACATGGTGGCGTTGCTGGACGGCCAGCCGCGTTTGCTCAACCTGAAGGACATCCTCGAAGCCTTCATTCGCCACCGCCGCGAGGTGGTCACGCGCCGCACCATTTACGACCTGCGCAAGGCGCGCGCCCGCGCGCACATCCTCGAAGGCCTTACCGTTGCGCTGGCCAACATCGACGAGATGATTGCGCTGATCAAGACCTCGGCCTCGCCTGCCGAGGCGCGCGAGCGAATGCTGGCGCAGCGCTGGCAGCCCGGCGTGGTGGCGGCGCTGCTGACCGCCACGGGCGCCGACGCTTCGCGGCCCGAGGACATGGACCCGCGCGACGGCTTGAAACCGGACGGCTACCAGTTGTCCGAGTCGCAGGCGCAGGAAATCCTGGCGATGCGCCTGCACCGCCTGACCGGCCTGGAGCAGGAAAAGCTCAGCGACGAGTACAAGCAGATCCTGGAGACCATCCGCGACCTGATCGAAATCCTCGAGGACCCGGCGCGCCTGCTGAAGGTGATCCGCGACGAGCTGGAGGAGATTCGTGCCACCTATGGCGACGAGCGCCGCACGGTCATCCAGCAGAACATGGACGACCTGGACATGCTCGACCTGATCGCGCCGGTCGACGTGGTGGTGACGCTTTCGCACACCGGCTACGTCAAGCGCCAGAGCCCCGACACCTACCGCGCGCAGAAGCGCGGCGGCCGCGGTCGCTCGGCGGCGTCGTTGAAGGACGAGGATTTCGTCGAGCAGCTGTGGGTGGTCAACACCCACGATACCTTGCTGACCTTCACCAGCACCGGCCGCGTCTACTGGCTCAAGGTCTACCAGATCCCCGAGGCCAGCCCCGGCGCGCGTGGCAAGCCCATCGTCAACCTGTTGCCGCTGGAAGAGGGCGAGAAGGTGCAGGCCGTGCTGCCGGTGCGCGAGTACGACGACCAGCACTTCGTGTTCTTCGCCACCCGCATGGGCACGGTGAAGAAGACGCCGCTGTCCGAGTTCGCCTACCAGCTGCAGCGCGGCAAGATCGCCATCGGCCTGCGCGACGGCGACGCGCTTGTCGACGTGCGCCTGACCGATGGCGCCAGCGAGATCCTGATGTTTGCTTCCAACGGCAAGGCCGTGCGCTTCGCCGGCAGCGCGGTGCGTTCGATGGGCCGCACGGCCAGCGGCGTGCGCGGCATGCGTCTGGGCGGCGATGCCGAAGTGGTGTCGATGCTGGTGGCCCGAGAGGGCGACATTCTCACCGCCACCGAGCGCGGCTACGGCAAGCGCACGCCGCTCGCCGAGTTCCCCTGCAAGGGCCGCGGCACCCAGGGCGTGATCGGCATCAAGTGCTCGCCGCGCAATGGCCCGCTGGTAGCAGCGCTGCAGGTCGACGAGAGCCAGGAGCTGATGCTGATCTCCGACCACGGCACCCTGGTGCGCACGCGCGTGGCCGAAGTCTCGCAGCTCAGCCGCAACACCCAGGGCGTGACGCTGATCCGGTTACCGGAGCAGGAGAAGCTGGTCGGCGTGGTCCGCCTCGAAGCCAACGGCGACGCCGACGACGCGCTGGAGGCTGCCGGCGATGCCGCCGATGGCGCAGCCGACGCCGACGGAATCGGCGGCCAAGTCGATGGTTCGGCCGCCGCCGACGACGCCGACGACGCGTAGACCCTCACCCGGGCGCGACCGGTCTGACCGGATTTCCCCGGTCAGCCGGCCGACGTGTCGCGCGCAGGCGCGCTCCCACGAAAGCACCGGCCGCCGGCACGGATCCGCCTTTCGTACGAGCGCACCCGTGCGCGATCTGCCGGGCCTGCGCGAGACCGTCCATGCCTCGCGGGCGGGCAGTTCGCCTGCACGCAGGCTACTGCGAAACGCTATCGCGGTGGCGCTGGACCCGTCCCCGGTCCCCGGTCCCCATCCCAAAAAAAATCAATCACCTGCCGTCGTTTTCTCGGGCTGTTCCGCGGTTTCGGCAGTCCCGTAGCTGAAGCGCGTCGTGCGCGTTGCCGGATCCGCTTCGGCCAGCGTGACCTGCACGTCCTCGCCGAGCGGCAGCGGCCTCGGGCCATCGACCTTGGCCTGGATGGCCGGGTCGGCAATCATCACGTCGCCGCGCTGCGGGTCGTGGCGGTCCAGATCGACGACCACGCCTGCGAAGTGCTCGCCGACCCGCGCCGACAGCAGCGCGGCCTCCGCCAGGTTCAGCACCGCGTGCTCGTAGCGGGAGGCGCGTTGGCCGGCCGACTGCATGATGTCGGGCAGCGTCGGCAACGCCTCGCGGACCCAGTCCGGTACTGGCTCGCCGGCACAGAGCGCTACGCAGGTTTCGCCGACGAAGCGGTCGACAAGCCGGCGAAGCGGCGCCGTCGCGTGGGCATATTCCGCCGCCAGTGCCGACTGCAGCGGCTGCTCCGGCAGCTCGCCATCGAAGGCCGCGTAACCGGCGCCGCGCAACACGGTGGTGCAGGCGATCAACATGGCGATGTGGTGCGGCCGGGCCGGATCGAGCGTGGCGATGAAGCCGGCGTAGTCGAGGCCTGCAGGCCAGTCGATGTGCAGGCCGCGCGCGCTGCGGCGCAGGCGCTCGATGGCCCAGTGCGGTGGCGGCGGCAGCGTGCGCAGCAGACCGATGCGGCCCTTCACCATGATGTGCGCCGCCGCCATGCCCGTCAGCAGCGAAATCTGCTCGTTCCAGTTCTCGACCGCCAGCCGTCCGCGATGCTCGAGGTGCCAGCGGCCGTCGTCGTCGACCCGGATCTCCTGCTCGGGCAGCGGCAGGCTGACGCCACCGCGACGCTTCTCGCGCGCCGCGCGCAGCTCGCCGATCTCGCGCAGCACCGCCCACATCGGGTCGGCGGTGCCGGCGTCGATCTCGGCTTGCACGCCTGCATAGTTGAGCTTGGCGCGGCTGCGCACGCGCGCGCGATGGACGTCGACGGCGATGCCTTCACCGCCAGTGTCCAGATCGATGGTCCACAGCAGCGCCGGGCGCAGCTGGTCAGGCAGCAGGGAGGTGGCGCCATTGCACAGCACGGTCGGGTGCAGCGGGATGGCACTGTCGGCGCCGTACAAGGTTTCGCCGCGACGGCGTGCCTCGATGTCGATGGCGTCGCCGGGGCGGACGAAGGCGGCGACATCGGCGATGGCGTAGTAGACGCGGTAACCGCCATCACGACGCTCGACGTGCATCGCCTGGTCCAGATCCATCGATTCCGGCGGGTCAATGGTCACCAGCGGGATGTCCGTGCGGTCCTCATCCGGCAGCCGCGGATTTTTTGCCGCCGCCGCCGCCGCCGCCTCGACCTCCGCCGGAAACCCCTGCGGCAGCTTCAGCTCCTTGACGATCTCGTCCATGCCGCGCGCCAGCACGGCACGGGCCGGCGCCTGGACGCGCAGTCGGCGGGTGGTCGACATTCGCTCGCTCTCCATCGATTGGTGCCCGCCATGATAGCGGCCCCGTGAGCGGCAGGCGTGAGCGGTAAGCGCTACGCGCGGCTCCGGAATGATGGAGAGTGCGAAGGAAAGCGGAGCACAGTGTGAGTCGCCGCCACCACGGTCATTCCGGACCTTGTTGAAGCCGCTTCGATGGCCGCAGGTTGGCGGTGAGCGCAGCGAACCCCAACACGCCATGCCCGCGCTTGCGCCGTCGATCGCGACCTGAGCGATGGCCGTGACCTGTGGGACGGTTCGTGCACGGCACCGCACGAGATTGCCGCCGCCACCACCGTCATTCCGGACCTGCCGAAGGCAGGATCCGGAATCTTGTTGAAGCCACTTCGACGGCCGTAATCACATGGACTCGCCCCCGGCGCATTAGGCATCTGGTGCCAGCGGTGGTGAGATGTCACTTCCACCGAAAATTGCCGGGAGCGAGCCCATGAACAAGGTTACGACGATCGGGATTGATTTGGCCAAACACGTGT
>DASSBG010000034.1:0-45052 GCA_035699085.1 Rhodanobacteraceae bacterium | reverse complement strand
CGCACAGGCAGCTCAGAAAAGCTGGTCGATCTGGTCCTGCAGGCTTTCGCCGTTCGCTGCCGCACAGGCAGCTCAGAAATTCGCGAAGCTGGCGACCGCGCTACGAGGTGAGTTCGCTGCCGCACAGGCAGCTCAGAAATCTGGGCGGCGAGTGGAGTCGCCGACTGGGACGTTCGCTGCCGCACAGGCAGCTCAGAAAGGCTGATAGTTTCGATGCCCTGAAGCCAAACGGTTCGCTGCCGCACAGGCAGCTCAGAAATCATCGGTCGGCTCGTCGGTCATGGGGTGTCCGTTCGCTGCCGCACAGGCAGCTCAGAAATGCAAAACTTTTCGGCGATGCTGCGTGACCCGGTTCGCTGCCGCACAGGCAACTCAGAAAACCGCCGACTGGCTGCAGAGCATCTGCCCAGAGTTCGCTGCCGCACAGGCAGCTCAGAAATGGCCGCGGTGGAAGCCGCCGCCAACGCCGCGGTTCGCTGCCGCACAGGCAGCTCAGAAAAGGTGCCGCGCGACTGTGCAGGCAGATGCCGAGTTCGCTGCCGCACAGGCAGCTCAGAAACACGAAGTCGATGATGCTGCGGTTGAACGTGTGTTCGCTGCCGCACAGGCAGCTCAGAAATGGCAAGCCGGATCGGCGTTACTACATGATGCGTTCGCTGCCGCACAGGCAGCTCAGAAAATGCAGGCGTCGATCGTGCGGGTGCCGCGGTCGTTCGCTGCCGCACAGGCAGCTCAGAAATGCTTGCGGACGCTGGCGCGGCGCACGGTCACGTTCGCTGCCGCACAGGCAGCTCAGAAATGGAACGTCAGCTCCAGATACTGGCCATTGCCGTTCGCTGCCGCACAGGCAGCTCAGAAAAACGGCGGCTTCTATACCGGCGACGGCAGCGAGTTTGCTGCCGCACAGGCAGCTCAGAAAATGTAATCGCAGACCGAGGTCGCGTCGTAACTGTTCGCTGCCGCACAGGCAGCTCAGAAAAGATCGTGGCGCAGAGCTACGCGGACCGGTGTGCGTTCGCTGCCGCACAGGCAGCTCAGAAACAGCCGAGCAAGGTCGTGATGACGGCGACGCAGTTCGCTGCCGCACAGGCAGCTCAGAAACTACCGCGCTGCAGTACGTCGGCCAAGTCGAAGGTTCGCTGCCGCACAGGCAGCTCAGAAATATGTCACCGGGCAGCGGCAAGGCGACTTGCTGTTCGCTGCCGCACAGGCAGCTCAGAAATGGAATTGCTCGGCGGCGCGCTCCCTGGCTGCGTTCGCTGCCGCACAGGCAGCTCAGAAATTGATCGTGCTGCGTCTTGGCGCCCTTCTTCGGTTCGCTGCCGCACAGGCAGCTCAGAAAACGGGACGCCGTGCGAGCGATGGGCGCCGTTCGTTCGCTGCCGCACAGGCAGCTCAGAAAATAACGCCCGCAGCCGCTCCGCAGCTGCTTGGGTTCGCTGCCGCACAGGCAGCTCAGAAAGGCGGCCTCGTCGTCGAAGCCGTCGCCAGCAAGTTCGCTGCCGCACAGGCAGCTCAGAAATATGACAAGCTCACGGGCAAGCGGCAAGTGATGTTCGCTGCCGCACAGGCAGCTCAGAAAACGACGCGAGGTAGCCGAGTGCGCGCTTCATGGTTCGCTGCCGCACAGGCAGCTCAGAAAGTTCCGCTGCACCATCGTCTAACGTGAAGACTATTCGCTGCCGCACAGGCAGCTCAGAAAGGTAGCGGCCCCGTGGCGCGCGGTACTTGGCCGTTCGCTGCCGCACAGGCAGCTCAGAAATTGCCGCCGAACTGCGCTGCGACCGCGCGGTCGTTCGCTGCCGCACAGGCAGCTCAGAAAATGGGGCTGAAGTTCGAGGGGTTGGCCGCGATGTTCGCTGCCGCACAGGCAGCTCAGAAAACCGCCGGCATCAAGGAAGGCGACAGCATCAAGTTCGCTGCCGCACAGGCAGCTCAGAAAGCCAAGCGTGGCGGTGTGCGTGCCCGCGGCGTGTTCGCTGCCGCACAGGCAGCTCAGAAACTGGACGCCTATCCGGAGGAATCGTGCGGGCTGTTCGCTGCCGCACAGGCAGCTCAGAAATCAACGAGACGCCGCTGGTCAACGCGGACGGCGTTCGCTGCCGCACAGGCAGCTCAGAAAACCTGCAAGCCGTACAGCGCCATGCGCGTGGGGTTCGCTGCCGCACAGGCAGCTCAGAAAGCCGATGATGCGGGCGCGCATCAGTGCACCCCGTTCGCTGCCGCACAGGCAGCTCAGAAAAATGCGCAGACGGCCGGCCGGCCGTCGCTGTCGTTCGCTGCCGCACAGGCAGCTCAGAAAACACGGTGGTCGATGTCGCGGCACACAGTTACGTTCGCTGCCGCACAGGCAGCTCAGAAATGTGAGAATCAGGACCACCTTGAGCTGGTCACGTTCGCTGCCGCACAGGCAGCTCAGAAAGAGTACAGGAGCTATCACGGGAAGCCGGAGCAGTTCGCTGCCGCACAGGCAGCTCAGAAAGCCGAGGCCGCCGCGCCGATCGGCTGCGTGCCGTTCGCTGCCGCACAGGCACCAGATCGCGCAGGCGCTGCGCGCCGTTCGCTGCCGCGCAGGCAGCTGATGGTGTCGCCGCGGATTCCGCGGCTCCAAAGCCGCGGCCATCGACCAGTTTGCGCGGTACGAGAAAATATTAGGCTGTACCGTCAGCACGCCGGTTCATTGGCCAACCGATCGAGCATGACCACGGGCTGCCGGCAGCGACGGTGTCAAACACCACGCTGGGCAAGATGCTGAGCGAAAACGCCGCATCCAAATCGGTGAGTGGCCTGGCGCACGCCAAAGCCGTCGCCAACCTGGATGTGCTCTATCGCATCGGCATGCTCGACGAAACGCATCCTGACGCCAAGGGCGAGCCGACCATCGCGGCCATCCACCGCGTTGTCGCGCCAATGCTTGACGCGGCCGGCAACGTGTTGGCCGTGAAGATGACGGTCCAGGAAACCACGTCACCGAGCAATCCGAACCCGCTCTACTCCGAACCGCTCTACAGTGTGGAGGCGGTGGACGTAGCGAAGCCCGCGCTGTTGACACCGGAAACCGGTGGGGAGCGGGGCACCGAATCAGATCGGCCGCCCCTGCAGGCGAGCTTCAGCCCCGATGTTACTCGGATGCTGCAGGAGTTCAAGCGGCACGCCCCGCTGTTTCCGAAGGATGGGGGCACGATCAGCGATCGCGTGATGGGCTATTACGTGAAAAATGATGTGCGCATGGTCACCCATAGCCAGTTGGGCGACGTGGATATCAAGCGCTCCGGGATCAAGGCATCCATCGCTCACGGAGTCGGCGGCGACAAAATCGACGCGTTCGCGGCGGTTCCAGACATCATTCGGGAGGGCCGCCGACGTCCAAACGCACTACGGCGGCAAAAACGAAGATCGTTACGTGATTGCGGCACCGTTCCGAATGGGAGCCAAGGATTACCTTGGGTGCCGTCGTGATCCGCCGCAGCGCAGATGGCCAGCGGTTCCATCTTCACGAAGTGGCATTGAAAGAGAAGCTCCGAGCGGCGTTCTCGACCGGTGCATCGACCAGCACCGAAGATGCTGCGCGGCGCGATGCGCTGGAAGGCAAGATGGACGGCGCATCGCAGTTCAGCATGCCGGCCGCCCCGACATCTACTTCGTCCACGAAAGCGAAGGCTCGGAGCATCAACCTGACCGGCACCCAAAGCCGGGGGAAGATGCAACGGGTCAGCTCCGGCAACCGTTCAAGACCGGTGCATCGACCAGCGAAGCTGCGCAGACCGGCAGCACCGGAGCCATCACCAGCCTACGGCGCGACGCGCTGGAAGGCAAGATCGACGGCGCATCGCAGTTCAGCCTGCCGGCCGTAAACGTCGACCGCATCGAGCAGGTGCTGGGCGCCGCTTGGGACCTTCGTCGGCGAAGTGCTGACCGCGCAAAGCCGGCGTCAGCGAAAAGACTGCGCGCCGACACCCTGCTGCCCAAGTTCGATCGCGGCATGTCTGGATCATGGAGCCGACCGACTCGCAGTTGGCCAACCGCGCGGACTGGTACGTCGTTTTACAGCCAGTCGGCCTCGCTGCCGCAGTGGCTGACGGCGCGCTTCTCAGCCGCAGCCAACATCGGTGGCGCGGCGGCCGCGAACAAAAAGGGCCGGTGCTGGCACGATGATCGGCACTGCCAGCACGAAGGGAGCGGGTGACACAGCTCGCCGCTTCACCGGCTTCAAAACGATACGGCCTCGCGTCGGCCGAGCGTCGGGTTACGCGCCTGCAGCGCTGACCCGACCTGCGGCGCGCTACACCAGTAGATGCCGCGAGCTGCCAGGTAGGCACAGCCGCCGCGCTGAATTGCGGCGGGGGGCCTGGCAACCCGAGGCAAGCCAAGGGTAGCGCGAAACCCAAAACGGCGAAGCCCTTGGCCAACCTACGACCGGTCCCCTGCAATTGGGTAAGGTGGTTCAGGCGGCACAAGGGCTTGGCGCCAGTGTATTGGCCGGTAACGCGCTGGGCAAGGCCGAGGAGCCCGCGGTGTACCGAATTTGGGGCGTTCCTGCCGCGAGGCCACGGTATCGCAACGGCGGGGGCGCTGCGCTGGCGGCGCCTACAGGCGCGGGGGCGGGTGGCGCGGTATCATCGCGGCATGACTGACCGTGACTTGCCGCCTGCGCCGGATGCGTTCCCGGATTCGAACGTCAGTTTCGCGCTGCCCGGTCCCGCGGGCACGCTGGAGGTGTGCGCCGACGTGCCGGAGCCGGCGCGCGCGCGGCCGGCGCTGGCGGTGATCTGTCATCCCAACCCCGAGCAGGGTGGCACCATGCGCAACAAGGTGGTGACGATGCTCGAACGCGCGCTGCGCGAGTCGGGGCTGGCGACGCTGCGCTTCAATTTTCGTGGCGTGGGCGGTTCGACGGGCAGCTTCGGCGGTGGCGATGGCGAAGCCGATGACCTGGCCGCGGTGGCCGCCTGGGCGCGCTCGCAGCGGCCGGACGATGCGCTTTGGCTGGCCGGCTTCTCCTTCGGCGCCTACATCGCGCTGCGCTCGGCGGTACCGCTGGAGGCCGACGCCTTGATCACCGTGGCGCCGCCGGTGGGCCGGCGCGAATTCGGCGACTACGAACTGCCGGACTGCCCCTGGCTGCTGGTGCAGGGCGAGGAGGACGAGGTGGTCGACCCGCAGGCCGTGTTCGACTGGGTCGAGGGCCTGGCGCACAAGCCGACGGTGGTGCGCATGCCGGAAACCGGGCACTTCTTCCACCGCCGCCTGATGGACTTGCGCGGCGCGGTCAAGAACGCGGTCGGCAAATGGCCGCCGCTGGTGACGCCGCCGACTGCCGCCAACCGCGAATGACCGTTGACCCGGCGTTGCCCGGCGCGCGCTACCGCGCCGGGGTGGCTGCGCATCGCTGGCAGGACGACCCGGCGCAGCACCGCGCACTGGCCGAGCTGGATCGCCTGCACCGCCTGCTGTCGGCGCCGGTCCGCGCGCCGCGCTGGCGCCACTGGCTGCACCTGCCGCCGGTCAGGCACGACACCGCTGCGCCGCATTGCGGCCTCTACCTGTGGGGCGACGTCGGCCGCGGCAAGACCTTCCTGATGGATCTGCTGGTGGCGGGGCTGCCGTCCGAGGTGGTGATGCGCCAGCATTTCCACCGCTTCATGGCGGGCGTGCACGAGGCCTTGCGCGCGCTGGGCGAGCGCGAGGATCCGCTGGCGCAGGTGGCGGAGGATTACGCGGCGCGCGTGCGGCTGCTGTGCCTGGACGAGTTCATCGTCGGCGACATCGGCGACGCCATGATCCTGGCCGGTCTGCTGCGCGGGCTGTTCGAGCGCGGCGTGGTGCTGGTGACGACCTCGAACACCGCGCCGGGCGAACTCTATCGCGGCGGCCTGCAGCGGGCGCGGTTCCTGCCGGCCATCGCGTCGATCGAGCGGCATTGCCGCGTGCTGCGGCTGGAGTCGCCGCACGACTGGCGGCGGCGGGCGCTGCGCGAGGCGCCGGTCTACCAGGCGCCGGCCGACGCCGAGGCCGAGCAGGTGCTGGCGTCGATCTTCGAGGCCTATGCCACCGGCGAGGTGGAAGGCGGCGGCGTGCTGCAGATCCACGGCCGCGACATCGCCGTGCGCCGGCGCGCGGGCAACATGGCGTGGTTTGATTTTGCGGCGCTGTGCGAGGGGCCGCGCTCGGTCGCCGACTACATCGAGTTGGCGCGGCGCTTTGATGCAGTGATCGTCAGCCGCGTGCCACGCTTCGACGACGACGCGCGCGATCCGGCGCGGCGGTTCGTGCAGCTGGTCGACGAGTTCTACGACCGCCGCGCCAAGCTGGTGCTGTCGGCGGCGGCGCCGATCCTCGGCCTGTACGACGGAACGCGCCTGCGCGGCGAATTCGACCGGGCGGAATCGCGCCTGGTCCAGATGCAGAGCCGCGAGTACCTGGAGGCGCCGCGCCGCGAAGCGTAGGGCGGGTTTCAACCCGCCGCAGGTTTCCGGCTGCCCGTTCCCGGCCGGCATCGGCGGGGCTGAAACCCGCCCTGCATGCGGCGCGCCCACCACCATCATTCCGGACTGCTGCAAGGCAGATCCGGAATCTTGTTTGGTGTGTCGCAACCGTCAAGAAGATTCCGGATTCCGCGCTTCGCGCGGCTCCGGAATGACGGGCCTTGGCAGGTGCTGCGCGCGGCTCCGGAATGACGGGCCTTGGCAGGTGCTGCGCGCGGCTCCGGAATGACGGGCCTTGGAAGGGACTGCCGCAAGGCAGATCCAGAATCTTGTCTGGTGCGGCGGCAGATCGTCGATCACCCGCTCGACCGGGTCCCGGGTCCCCGCCCGGGCCGCGTCCCGAGTCCCCGGCCCTCCGGTACTATCCTGTCCTCAGCCGAGCCACGGGAGAAACCGATGCATGCACGCCTGCTTCCGATCTGTGCCGCCGCCGTGTTGGCCGCCGCACTCGGCGCCTGTTCTTCCTCGGGTGGTGGCGGTGACAGCGGCGGCGCCAACGGCACCAGCGCCGCCGCGCCGGTCAACGCGCGTGCCCGGCAAAGCCTCAAGCTCTACAACGACCTGCGCGCCAAGGGCAGCTACGCGCTGGCCGCGCCGATCGGCGAGGGGGTGGTCAAGCGCCATCCGGGCAGTGCGGCGGCGAAGGAAATCCAGCGCACCCTGGCCGACACGCAGAAGCGCGCCGCGGCCATCAACGAAACCCGGCGGCTGGCCGGGCTCTGGCTGTACCAGAGCGGCGAGCAGTCCGGCGGCACCCAGCACACGGCTTCGCTCAAGCCCAGCCAGCCGGCCAGCGCCCGCGACCACATCGAGCTGGTGTTGCGCCGCCACTCGGACTGGGGCCAGAGCGTCTATCTTTACGATCACGGTGGCAAGGGCTTCGTCTGCAAGGGCCACTGCACGTTGCAGGCACGCTTTGACGGCGAGCCGCGCAAGCTGGATGCATTCCGGCCGCAGACCCACGACCCGGCCATCTTCATCCAGCATGACAAACGTTTCATCGCGGCGCTGGAGAAGGCCAAGGTCATCGAGATCACCGTGCAGCCGCGCGACGGCGCCAGCGAAACCCTGAAATTCGAGGTCTCCGGCTTCGACCCGGCGCGCTGGCCGAAACTGTAGGGCGGGTTTTCAACCCGCCGCCACGGTGACCGCCACCGCCGGCGGATCAAACCCCGTCCGGCCGGGTATTGCCAAGTGTTGCCCGCCACCGATGCGGCGCGCGGCGCGGACGTCGCCGAAGCCCGGGCCGCTCGATCCGCGCTTTTCCCGGTCCCCGGTCCCCGGTCCCGGGTCCCGGGTCCCGGGTCCCCGGTCCCGGGTCCCGCGCGCCGCGCGCCGCCCGCGCCCGCTTGAATCCACCCCGCGCCCGGCGCACCATGGGCCGACCTGAGGAGGGAGCGTCCGCATGGACGAGAAAATCTGCGTCTTCGAGGATGTCTACAACGAGACATCGGCCCGCGCGCAGGCGGAGAAAGAAAAGAGCCAGGCGTTCGGCATGCTGGCGCGGGTCAAGGTCTGGGACCGGCCCAAGGATGCCGACATCGCGCTGCACTCGACGGAAAAGCGCTACGAGCCGTTCTGGAACGTCAAGGCCGTGCGCCGCACCACCTTCAGCAAGGGCGTGACCTACCACGTGCCGGCCGCCAACCCCCATGCGCAAACGGTCGATCTGTGCGGCCAGAGTTTTGCCCTGGATTCCAGGCGCGAACTGGTGCTCTCGGCGATGGAGCAATGCCGGCGCCAGGTGGCGGTGTCGGAATTCCATGACGGCCTGCAGCGCGAGTCCGGCGACAAGAACGCCACCCGGCAACTGTCGGAGTACGCCAGCAAATACGCCTACGGCGACCTCGACCGCGGCGACAAGCCGCAATACATCATGCCGACGGTGACCGCGTCCTACGTGCTGCAGCAGGTGAAGGCGCACCTGATGACGCCGATCGACGCCGACGAGATCAACGAGGACCTGCTCGAGGTCGAGTCGATGACGCTGCTGTACCGGCCGGTCTACGCCTTCGACTACCTGTGGCGCGACAAGCACGGGGTGCTGGAGATCGACGGCCTCACCGGTCGCGTCAACCGCGAGGGCGACCTGCTCGGCGGCATGGTCAAGAAGCTGGGGTCGCGCGAGGCGCTGTTCGACGTTGGCGGCGAGATCGCCAATGCCATCGTGCCGGGCGGCGCGGTGGTGCTGCGCCTGGTCGACCGCATGTCGACCAAGGGTGCCTCCGGCTGACGACCCGTGCAGGGCCAATCCGGCCCCCTGCGAAACTCAGGCTGAACACTCCGCGCGGCCGGTCGGCCCCAATTCAGCGTCAAGCGACGAAACTTCAGGCTGAACCCAAAAGGAGTTGCAGCCATGAAACGACGCATGCTTTGCGCGATAGCCGCTTCGAGTGCCGTCCTTGGACTGGCGGGCTGTGCTACCCAGCCATCGCAGACGGCGCAGGAAAACGGTATCGCGTCGGCCACCATTGATTGCCGCCTGACCTACTCGCTGACCGGCTGGGCCGCGCTGGTGAAACATGCCAGCGGCAAGGGCCTGGTGACCTGCAACGACGGCAGCAGTGCGCCGGTCACCATCACCGCCCACGGCGGTGGCCTCACGGTCGGCAAATACCACATTGACGACGGCCACGGCAATTTCACCGGCGTGCACGACATCGACCAGGTCTACGGCGAGTATGTGCAGGGCGAGGTGCATGCCGGAGCGACCCAATCGGGCAGCGCCCAGGTGCTGACCAAGGGCACGGTGTCGCTCGCGCTGACCGGCACCGGCCAGGGTATCGGCATCGGCGTCGCGGTCGGCGTGATGGATATCGAGCCTGCCAACGGCGACTAGCCTGCCAGCGGCGCGGAGGCGATCAGCCGGCCGGCGCCGCTCGAGAAGATTCGGCACGGACGCCACCCGCAGGGATTGCGGACTGACCACGTTGCCGCGGCGCAGGGAATGCGCCGCGGCATCGCTTTTTTTGCGCGGCAGCGCCTCGCGCGCCGGCCGCTGCTGCAGGGGGCGCTACTGCAGGGTCACCGCCATGCGGTTGTCGCTGGACACGCGGTCGATCAGCTTGTTGTACGGGTCGATGCCGACTTCGTAAGGCTTGTCGTCCACGTGCAGGGTGATGGTCTGGTCGCCATCGCCGACCTTGCGCTTCGCCAGGTAGAGCACCTTGGCGTCGTCCTGGTCGCCGCTCGCAGCCTTGGCGAACACGCCGATGTCCACCGGCAGGTCGAACTTCGCGGCGGTTTCATGACCCTCGCCGTCGGCGTGGGTCTTGCCGGTGTGGACCTTCAAGGTGACGTCCCAGCCACCGGCCGGTGATTCCTTCGCCGTGGCGGAGATCACGCGATCGTCGTACAGCGTGATCTTCCAGAACCAGTCGTCGAGCACGCTCTTCCACCGCGGCCCGGCCGCCTTCGACAGCGCGGCCATGAACTGGAGGCTGTTGGTGTACGGCGGCTGCTGGAAGCCCTTGTCGATCAGGAACTGCTTGAGCACCGCATTGAGGGTGGACTCGCCGATGTAGTCCTGCAGAGCGTAGAAGATCATCGAGCCCTTGCGATAGCGGATGTAACTCTGGCCTTCCACCTTGGCCAGCGGGTTTTCCTTGTTGCGCTCCATGGTGCGGCCGCGCAGGTAGCTGTCCAGTTCGTACTTCAGGAACTTGCGCATCTTGTCCTTGCCGTACAGGTGCTGCATCACCATCAGCGACGAGTACTGCGCCAGCGATTCGCTGAGCATGGTGGCGCCCTGCATGTCGGCGCCGATCACGCGGTGCGCCCACCACTGGTGTGCCACCTCGTGGGCGGTGACCTCGGTGACGTAGTCGATGTCGTCCTTGTCGCGCAGGTCGGCAATGAAGCCGATGCTCTCGGAAAACGGAATGGTGTTGGCGAAGGACTGAGCGAAACTCGCGTAGCGGGGAAATTCCAGGATCCGCAACTGGTCGAACTGGTACGGCGTGTACTGGCTGTTGTAATAGTCCAGCGACGTCTTCACCGCGTCGATCATGCGGCCCACGTTCCACTCGTGCTCGGCGTTGTAGTACACGCTGATGTCGACGCCGTCCCAGGTCTCCTGCTTCACCGCGTAGCGCGCCGACACGTAGGTGAAGAAGTTCAGCATCGGCTGGTCCATCTTGTAATGGAAGCAGGCGCGGCCGTTGCCGGTGGTCCACTTGCGGGTCAGGTGGCCGGGCGCGATGGCGATCTGGTCGCCCGCCGTGCACACGGTGGTGGCGAAGTTGATCCAGTCGGCATCGTGGCTGATGTAGGTGTTGGCGCGATCGGCGGGTTTGTCGCTGAGCGGCGGCATGCGCGGCGCGTCCGGGTCCAGGCCGTACTTGCGCCGGTCGCTGCGGCTGCTGAGCTTGCGGTTCCAGTCGTAGCCGAACTGCGGGAACACGCCGGTGTTGTGGATGAAGCTGCCGTTGTGGACCAGGAAGGTTTCGCCGGTGCCGTTGGTGAAGCCCTGCGGCGCGTAGGTCTCCTCGAAATCGAAGGCCATCGACTGGCCCGGCTGCAAGGGCGTGTCGAGCTTGTAGATCGTCACCCCCTGGACCTTGTCCTGCGTGACGATGCTGTGCGGCGGCATGGACAGCGAATCCAGCGTCAGGTGCGTCGTCGGGCGGAAGGCGTCGAGGCGCATGTGCAGCGTGTCGATCGGCACGTCGTGCTTGTTGACCAGCGTGTAGTGGCCCTTGATGTGCAGGCGGCGCTGGCCGGGGTAGATGTCGACGTCGGCGGTGACGTCGGTGATGCGCGGCTGCGGCAGGTCCTTGTACCTGGCGTAGGCCTTCTCGTAGTCGGCCACGCGTTGCTTGCCCTGGTCGCTGGGCAGGTACTCGTTGAGCACGTTGGTGTTGTAGAAGATCCAGCCACCGAACAACACGAAGCCGGTGACGGCGATGGCCAGCGTGACCTTGGCCGGCATCGTGAAGCGGGCGCGTACCTCGCGCCTGCGCGCCGCCCAGGTGTGGCCGGTGCCGCGCACCCACAACAAGGCCGTGGCCACCAGCAGGCCAAGCGCGAACCAGCCCCAGTAACCGTAGAACCACAGCGCGCCGACCCAGAAATGGCCAAAACCATTGAGGTCGGAGTACGGCACGCCGGGCGCGCCGGCGTAGCTGTACATGTTGCTTTCGTGGTGCATCAGGGCCAGCGTCAGGTTGCCGGCCAGCACCAGGATGATCAGCAGGTAGCCGAGGAACTTGTTGTTCGCCAGCACCTGCAGGAACACGGCCATCACCGCGACCAGCACCAACGGGATGGCGTCGAGCGCCAAGCCCTTGACGTACAGCAGCGGCTCCAGGTGGGTATATCCGTGCGCCAGCTGCCAGCCCATGCACCAGACGGCGCCAATGGCCAGGAAGGTGAAGATCACGGCGACCAGGGCGGTCAGTTTCGAAGCCAGCGCCACCCAGTTGGGCGAGGGCATGGCGTCGCTGACTTCGCTGGTGCGCAGGCTGCGCTCGCGCCAGATCAGCTCGCCGGCGTAGAAGATCAGGATGATCCACATCAGCCACTCGAAGCTGCCGCTGATGGTGCGCAGCATGGTGTGGGTGACCGGATAGACCGGCGTGCCATAGATCGTGCCCGAGAGCGCCAGCGTGCCGGTGAGGTTGGCCAAACCGCACACCAGCATGATCAGGAACGGCACGCCGCGCAGCACGCTCGTTGTGTAGCGGCGTGCGCTGGCCGTGAACTGTGTCCAGTGCGCGCCGAGATCGTCACGCATCGCCACCTCGGGCAGCGACAAGGGCTGGCTTGCCGCCCCGACAGCAGGCGTCGCGGCTGCGGCGGCGGCCGCGGCGCGCTTGCGCCGGCGCCAGCGCAGGCCTTCGCTGTCGGGCCGGAACAGCTTCCAGTTCAGCGCCAGCAGGCCAATCGCAACGGCGAGCCACAGCGCGCGGTTGGCGAGCAGCAGGCCGGACAGCTCGGGCAACTGCGTGTTTTGCTGTGCCACCGACCAATAGCGAACCGCCAGGCTGATCGTGTGCAGGCCGAACGGATCCAGCAGCGACGCCGCGGTGTGGTGGGTGATGTCGCCAAGCAGCGTGCCGGCGATCGTCTGCAGCACGAAGAACGCGATGATGCCGATGTAGGTGGCAAGCATCGATCGGGTCAGCGACGCGATCAGGAACAGGAAGGCCGAGATCAGCAGCATGTCGGGAATGACGATGATGCCGAAGGTCCAGAGGTAGGCGGCGATGCTGGTCGGACCCAGCCGCGCGGCTTCCAGCCAGGGCATGAAGGTGCCGATGAACAGGCCGAAGGCGGTGACCACCATCACCGCCAGCGCGACCAGGAAGCCGGCCCCGAAGCGGCCGCCAAGGTAGGCGCCCTTGCTTACCGGCGTGGCAAACAGCATCTCCGCGCTGCGTTGGTTGAAGTCGCGCAGGATGGCGCCGGCGACGAACATCGTCACCAGGAACATGCTGAGCACGCTGAACACGGTCAACAGGCGGATGATGACGATCGGCGCGTTGCGGTGCACGTTGCCCATGCCGCCGCCGATGGATACGGCGTCGGTGGTCACGAACATGAAAGCGAGCAGCGCGAACGCCAGGGCCACCACCCAGAACAGCGGCGCGCGCAGTTGCTGGCGCAGCTCGAAGCGCAGGATTTCGCCGACCATGGCTCAGGCCACCTCGGCTTCGGCTTCGGCGCTGGGTGCCGCAGCCTCCGCCTGGCGCTGCAACTGGCCGAAATAGACGTCCTCGAGGTCGGGTGGCACGTTGGTGAAGCCCGGCTCGGGCGCTGCATCGGCCAGCACGTGCAACTGCGTGCGGCCCTCGGACAGGCGGGTGGAGAGCACGGTCATGCGTGACTGGTAATCGGCCAGCCGCGACTTGTCGACGGTGGCCCGCCATACCCGGCCCTCGAGGCTGGCGATCGCATCGCGCGGCACGCCGGCCAGCAGCACCTGGCCCTGGCCGATGATCGCCATGTGCTGGCAGAGGTCCGTGACGTCGTCGACGATGTGGGTGGAGAGGATGACCACCACCCGCTCGCCGATCTCGGCCAGCAGGTTGAGGAAGCGGTTGCGCTCCTCCGGGTCGAGGCCGGCGGTGGGCTCGTCGACGATGATCAGCTTGGGCTCGCCGATCAGCGCCTGGGCGATGCCGAAGCGCTGGCGCATGCCGCCGGAGAAACCGCCCAGCCAGCGCCGGCGCACGTCCCAGAGATTGACCTGGCGGAGCAGCGCCTCGACCAGCTCGCGCCGCTCGCCGCGGGCGGTGACGCCCTTGAGGACGGCATAGTGGTCCAGCATGTCCTGCACCGCGACCTTCGGGTAGACGCCGAAGTCCTGCGGCAGGTAGCCGAGCTGGCGGCGGGTGGCCTGCTTGTCCGCCAGCAGGTCGGCGCCGTCGAGGGTGATCGAGCCGGAGTCCGGTTCCTGCAAGGTGGCGATGGTGCGCATCAGCGTCGATTTGCCGGCGCCGTTGGGGCCGAGCAGGCCGAACATCCCGCGCGGGATGTCCAGCGAGACGTCGTGCAGCGCGCGCACGTTGTTGTCGTAGGTCTTGCAGAGGTTGCGGATGGCCAGCATGGGAGGCGCTCTTTGCGGGTGGCGAAGAGCAACTTTACCAGCGACCGCCGCTTGTTTGGCTCCCGTTCAGCCAGTTTCGGGGTCGGGGAGGTTCTTTCGCTTGGTGGCGGATGCGTCGGCGTGCGGGTTGGGCCGAATCGGTTCGCCGCGGGCCTCGGCGATAGCTTCGGTGAGCTCGGCGCCCACCAGCAGGATGATCGCCGAGTAGTAGACCCACACCAGCAGCACCACCAGCGCGCCGGCCGGGCCGTAGGCGCCGCCGATGGTGCTGTGCGCCATGTAATAGCCCAGCGCGAACTTGCCGATGACGAACAGCACCACGGTGAAGCCGGCGCCGGCAAAGGCGTCGCGCCATTCGACGATGGCGTCCGGCACCTCATGGAACAGCGCGGCGAAGACGCAGACGAAGACCGCCAGGGTGACGATGATGTCGACGATCATCAAGGCCAGCGAATCGCCCGGCACCAGGATCGTGATCACCGCGCTGGCAGCGAACGAGACCACCAGCAGGAAGGCCAGTGCCAGCAGCAGGCCCATGCCGCGCAGCCGCGTGCGGATCCAGCCGCGCAGCGCCCGGCCAGGCCGCGCGCGCAGGCCCCAGACGCGGTTGAGCGCGCCCTGCAGCTGGGCAAACACCAGCGATGCACTGAACAAGGTGGCGCCGGCGCCGATCCAGGCGGCGAGGTCGCCGAGGCCCGGCCGCTCCTTGGCGTTGGCGATCACCATCTTTACCGCCTCGGCGGCGCGCGGGCCGATGGTGCTGCTGATCTCGTTGACCAGCCGCGCCTGCCACTCCGGCTGCAGCGAAGCGACGACCCACAGCAGCAGCACCAGCAGCGGCGCGAACGACAGCGCAGTGTAAAAAGCCAATGCCGCCGCCCGCACCACCAGCTCGTCCTTGCCGAAGCCGCTGAGGGTGGCACAGACGACTTGCCAGCTTGTGCGCAACCACTTCGGCATGGGGGCGGTCCTTGCGACGGGCTTTCCATGATCGCGTGGCGGCGATGAACGGCGCTTTGCCGCGCGGCTGTGGTTGCGGGACGTCGCACTCGACGCGCTCCGCCGCCCTGCATCGCGGCGGGTGGTTGGCTGGCGGTGGCGAAAGCGGTGGCGGTTCGCATTATCATGACCGTTTCGCTGGCGCCGACCGCCGGCGCGGCTTGTCCACTGCCCGCGGGAGAATCCATGGCCGACATCAAAGAAGCGCGCGTGCCCGATATCGGCGATTTCGACGCGGTTCCCGTCATCGAGGTGCTGGTTCATGCCGGCGACCACGTTGACAAGGACCAGAGCCTGATCACGCTCGAGTCGGACAAGGCCACCATGGAAGTGCCCGCGCCCTTTGCCGGCACGGTCAAGCAAGTGAAGGTCAAGGAAGGCGACGAGGTGGGCCAGGGCGCGGTGATCGCGACCATCGAGGCCGACGCGGCGGGCAAGACCGATGCGCCCGCACCGGCTCCCGCACCGGCTCCTGCGCCCGCTCCGGCGCCCGCCGCCGCCCCCGCGCCGGCCCCCGCGCCGGCCCCCGCGCCGGCACCCGCGTCCGATGACCAGCCCGGGGAAGCCGACGAGCCGAGCGAACCGGCCAGCGATCCTGGCAGGCGCAGCCCGCCGGTGCCGTTCGAGTCCGGCGTGGCGATGCCCGGCGACGCGCCCTACGCCAGCCCGGCCGTGCGTGCCTACGCCCGCGAGCTCGGGGTCGACATCGGCCAGGTCAAGGGCACCGGCCGCAAGGGCCGCATCCAGCGCGAGGACGTGCAGGGCTGGGTCAAGCATGCGCTGGCCTCCGGCGCGCGGCCGGCCGAAGGTGGTGGCGCGGTCGGCGGCCTGCAGCTGCTGCCCTGGCCGAAGGTGGATTTCGCCAAGTTCGGCGAGATCGAGGAGCAGCCGCTGGCGCGCATCCGCAAGATCTCCGGCGCCAACCTGGCGCGCAACTGGGCGATGATCCCGCACGTCACGCAGCACGAGGACGCGGACATCACCGGCATGGAGGCCTTCCGCAAGCAGCTCGGCAGCGAGCAGAAGGACGTGAAGATCACCCCGCTGGTGTTCCTGATCAAGGCGGTGGTGGCGGCACTCAAGCAGTTCCCGCAATTCAATGCCTCTCTGGACCCCGCCGGCGAGAAGCTGATCCTGAAAAAGTACTTCCACATCGGCATCGCCGTCGATACGCCCGACGGCCTGGTGGTGCCGGTGATCCGCGACTGCGACAAGAAAGGCCTGATGGAACTGGCGCGCGAGCTGGCAGAGGTCTCGGCGCGGGCGCGCGACAAGAAGCTCGGGCCGGCGGAGATGTCCGGCGGCTGCTTCTCGATCAGTTCGCTTGGCGGCATCGGCGGCACGGCCTTCACGCCCATCGTCAACGCGCCGGAGGTGGCGATCCTCGGCGTGTCGCGCAGCACCATCAAGCCGGTCTGGGACGGCGAGGCCTTCCAGCCGCGGCTGATGCTGCCGCTGTCGCTCAGCTACGACCATCGGGTGGTCGATGGCGCCGCCGCCGCGCGTTTCACCGTCTACCTGGCGAAGCTGCTGGGCGACCTGCGCCGCCTGCTCCTGTAGGAGCGAGCGTGCTCGCGACCGCCGCGCAGTAGGACGGGCGTCGCCGCACGCATCCTCGTGCCGGAGTGAGCGTGTTCGCGAACAGGCGGCCTGCACGCAGGCTCCATGCACACAACGATTGCAGAGAACTCCCATGGCCAAGACCATCGACATCAAGGTTCCCGACATTGGCGGCTACGAAGGCGTGCCGGTCATCGAGGTGCTGGTCAAACCGGGCGACCAGGTCCGGAAGGACCAGAGCCTGATCACGCTGGAGTCGGACAAGGCGACCATGGAAGTGCCCTCCAGCGCCGCCGGCACCGTCAGGGAAGTGAAGGTCAAGGAAGGCGACGAGGTGGCCGAGGGCAGCCTGATCCTGACGCTTGATGCAGGTGATGGCGCCAAAGCCGGCGAGGCCCGCGATGCCGGCGAAACCACCGAAGCCGCGAAGCCGGCCAAGGCCTCGCCGCAGAAGCCGGCGGCACCCGCCCCCGCACCGGCCCCGGCACCGACGCCTTCGCCCGCACCCGCACCCGCACCCGCACCCGGCGCTGCGCCGGAAACCGGACGCAAGCCGGACATTGAATGCCAGGTGCTGGTGCTGGGCTCCGGCCCCGGCGGCTACAGCGCGGCCTTCCGCGCCGCCGATCTCGGCCTGGACACGGTGCTTGTCGAGCGCTACGCCACCCTCGGCGGCGTCTGTCTCAACGTCGGCTGCATCCCGTCCAAGGCGCTGCTGCACGCGGCGGCGGTGATCGACGAGGCCGAGGCCATCGACGCCCACGGCATCAGCTTCGGCGCGCCAAAGATCAACCTCGGCAAGTTGCGCGGCTTCAAGGACAAGGTCGTCGGCCAGCTCACCGGCGGACTGGCCGGCATGGCCAAACAGCGCAAGGTGAAGGTGGTGCAGGGCAGCGGCCGCTTCGTCTCGCCGCACGAGCTGGAGGTCGAGGGCGAGGGCGGCACCAAGCTGGTGCGCTTCGAGCAGGCCATCATCGCCGCCGGCAGCCAGGCGCTGCACCTGCCCGGCTTCCCCTGGGAAGACGAGCGCGTCATGGACTCCACCGGCGCACTGGAGCTCGCCGACGTACCGAAGAAGCTGCTGGTGGTCGGCGGCGGCATCATCGGCCTGGAAATGGCCACCGTCTACGCCGCGCTGGGCAGCGCCGTCACCGTGGTCGAACTGGCCGACCAGCTGATGCCGGGGACCGACGCCGACCTGGTCAAGCCGCTGCAAAAGCGCATCGCCAAGCGCTACAAGGGCATCCACCTGAAGACCAAGGTGGTCGAGGCCAGGGCGCAGAAGAACGGCATCAAGGTGAAGTTCGAGGGCAAGTCGATTCCCGAGACGTCCATCTTCGACCGCGTGCTGGTGGCCGTCGGCCGCAGCGCCAACGGCGACAGGATCGGCGCCGACAAGGCCGGCGTCGCGGTCGGCGAGCGCGGCCTGATCGCGGTCGACTCGCAGATGCGCACCAACGTGCCGCACATTTTCGCCATCGGTGACCTGGTCGGCCAGCCGATGCTGGCGCACAAGGCCACCCACGAGGGCCACCTCGCCGCTGAGGTCTGCGCCGGGCAGAAGAGCCACTTCGACGCGCGGGTGATCCCGTCGGTGGCCTTCACCAATCCGGAGATCGCCTGGGTCGGCGTGACCGAGCGGCAGGCGAAAGAAGACGGCCTGGAAGTGGAGGTGGCGAAATTCCCCTGGGCTGCGTCGGGCCGCGCCATCGGCATCGACCGCACCGAAGGCTTCACCAAGCTCATCTTCAACAAGAAGACAAACCGGATCGTTGGCGCCGGCATCGTCGGCGTCAGCGCCGGTGACTTGATCAGCGAACTGGCGCTGGCCATCGAAATGGACTGCGAGGCCGCCGACATCGCCCTCACCATCCACCCGCACCCGACCCTCGGCGAATCCGTCGGCCTCGCCGCTGAAGTCGCCGAAGGCTCGATCACCGACCTGTACCTGCCGAAGCGCACGTGAGCGACCACGCCATGTCGAACCGACGAACGCCACGCAAGGCCATGCCTGCAGCGGGACTGTTGTGTGGACTGATGCTGTGCGCACTGCTGTATGCCGCGCCGGATCATTCTGATGCGTCGCTGGAGCGGCACTGTCCGGCCGCCGCCAAATGGATTGCTGCGAAAAAAAGCGAACAGGCGCTGGCGCAGCCTCGACACCAAGGTCCGGCCGCCAAGCCCGACTTGCGCAAGGAGCTGGAACAGCGTGTCGCAGCCGACGAGAAGGCGCGACGCACAGCTTTCCAGTCCGGCAGCGCGCCGGACAAGGCAAGCCTGCAGGCCGTGATGACCGTTGATGCTGACAATCTCGCGTGGCTGAAACACTTGGTGGCCCGGGACGGTTTTCCGACGGCGGCGGATGTCGGGCAAGAGGGTGTGGGCGACGCATGGTTGCTGGTCCAGCACGCCGACCGCGATCCCGCTTTCCAAGCATCGGTATTGAAGCAGCTCAAGCCGCGCGTGAAGAGCGGCGACATCACGACTCATGATTACGCGATGCTGGTTGACCGCGTACGCCTCGCGCAAGGCAAAAAGCAGCTCTATGGCAGTCAGATCGAGGCCAAGGATGGAGCCTACTTACCCAAGCCAACCGAGGAGCCGGCGCATCTTGACCTGCGGCGGGAGCACATGGATATGATGCCGATTGCCGACTATCTGTGCGTCATCCGCGCCAGCTACGGCCCGCCACCCAAAGCGCACTGACGGCCCGTCCCGCGCGCTGGCTGCATGGCCGAACGCCGCGCGGCGCAACCCTTGAAGAGGGCGGCGGTGGCCGCTCCGCGCTCTGACGGGGTCCCGGTCCCGGGCCCCGCATCAACGAATTCCAACGTCCCTGCCACCCTGGCCCCGTTCTCCGTTCCCCGTTCCCCGGTCCCCGGTCCCCAGTCCCCAGTCCCCAGTCCCCAGTCCCCAGTCCCCAGTCCCGGCTCCTGTGGTATTTTGCGCGCCTGCATCACGGGGAGTCCCAACCATGTCCGCACCCAGCGTGCTTGTCGAGCGCGTGACCAAGCGTTTTGCCGGCCATGTCGCCGTCAACCAGCTGTCCATGCAGGTGCCGCCGGGCGGCATCTTCGGCCTGCTCGGGCCCAACGGCGCCGGCAAGACCACCGTGATCCGGATGATGATGAACATCATCGAGCCGGACGAGGGCCGGATCGTGCTGTTCGACGCGCACCACGACAGCCGCAAGCTGTCGCACCGCATCGGCTACCTGCCGGAAGAGCGCGGCCTGTACAAGAAAATGAAGGTGCTAGACCACCTCGTGTTCCTGGGCGAGACGCGCGGCATCCCGCGCGGCGATTCGCGCAAACGCGCGCAGGCGTGGCTGGAGCGGCTTGGCATCGCCAGCTGGGCCGAGAAGAAGGTCGAGGATCTGTCCAAGGGCATGCAGCAGAAGGTGCAGTTCGCCGGCGCGCTGCTGCACGACCCGGAACTGCTGATCCTGGACGAGCCGTTCTCCGGCCTCGACCCGGTCAACGCGCAGGGGATGAAGGACATCGTCGTCGACCTGGCCCGGCAGGGCCGCACGGTGCTGTTCTCCACCCACGTGATGGAGCAGGCCGAGCGCATGTGCGACCACATCGTGATCATGGCCCGCGGCGAGACCGTGGTCGACGGCTCGGTGGCGCAGGTCAAGGCCGAGTCCGGCGTGCGCCACGTGGCGCTGGGCTTCAGCGACGGCAAGGAGCGCGCGCTGCCGATCCTCGCGGACCGTACGTTGGTCGCTTCGGTCGACGATTACGGCGCCACCGCCGAGCTGCAGATGGCCGACGGCGCCGACGCCCAACAGTTGCTGACGCGGCTGGTCGAGGCCGATGTCGGCCTGCGCCGCTTCGAGATCGTCGAGCCGTCGCTGCAATCCATCTTCATCGCCAAGGTCGGGGCCGACGCCGCCGACGCGGCGCGCATCGAGGACGCGGCATGAACAAGATTTTCGCGGTCGTCCGGCGCGAGTTCGTCGCCCGGGTGAGGACCAAGGCCTTCGTCATCACCACCGTGCTGCTGCCGGTGCTGATGGTGGCCTTCATGCTGCTGCCGGCGCTGATGATGAGTGCCAGTGACCACACCAGCCGCATCGCCATCGTCGACGCCAGCGGCACCGGCCTCGGCCAGCGACTGCACGACTCGCTGGCGAAGCAGAAGCTGGACGGAGGCAAGGACGCGCCGCCGCGCTACGAGATCAGCGTGGTGGCAGCCGATGGCGACGCCGAGGCGGCGCGCGACAAGCTGATCCCGCGCGTCGATGCGTCGAAGAAGGCGTCGGACAAAAAGACACTGGACGGCGTGCTGGTGCTTGACCACGACGTGCTCAGCGATGGCCGGATCACCTACTACGGTCGCAACGTCGGCTCGATGGAGTCGATGGCGCACCTGCGCAGCTCGCTGAGCCAGGTGCTGGCGACCGCGCGGCTGGGCCAGTCGGGCGTCGACCCTGCGCTGGTGATGCGCTCGATGGAACCGGCGCACCTCAAGACCAGCAAGGTCACCGACGGCAAGATCACCGGCCAGAGCGGTGCGGCGTCGTTCCTGATCGCCTACATCATGGGTTTCATCCTCTACCTGGCCATCATCATCTACGGCCAGCAGACCATGACCTCGGTGATCGAGGAAAAGACCTCGCGCATCATGGAGGTGCTGGCCTCGTCGCTGACACCGTTCCAGATGCTGCTGGGCAAGGTGCTGGGCGTCGGGTCGGCCGGCCTGGCGCAAATGCTGATCTGGGGCGGCTCGATCTTCGTCCTCACCAGCCAGCGCGAGGCCATCGCAAAGGCGCTGGGCATCAGTGCGGCGGCCATGCAGAACCTGCCGATCCCGACGATGTCGGGCGGGTTGCTGGTCGTATTCCTGGTCTATTTCGCGCTGGGCTTCCTGCTCTACGGCGCGCTGTACGCGGCGGTCGGCGCCATCTGCAACACCATCCAGGAAACGCAGCAGTACGCCACCTTCGTCACCATCCTGATCGCGGTCGGCTTCATCTCGGTCTTCAGCCTGATCAAGGACCCCAGCGGGTCACTGGGCGTGACGATGTCCTTCATCCCGTTCTTCTCGCCCTTCACCATGCCGGTGCGCTGGTCGCTGGCATCGGTGCCGACGTTGCAGTTGGCGGCCTCGCTGCTGTTGATCGTGGTGGCTTTGCTGGCCTGCGTCTGGCTGGCGGCGCGCATCTACCGCACCGGCATCCTCATGTATGGGAAGAAGCCCAGCTTCGGCGAACTGTGGCGCTGGGTTCGCGCAGGCTGAGCGCAGTCTGACCGGAGCGTTTTTCTGCCAACTCCGGCGTGACGGCCGTCACCGTAATGGGACGGCCGTCCGTGCATCATTGCCGCCGATGGGTGCCCGCTGCGGGGCGTCCCACCGGCCTGAGGGAAAGGAGTGGCAATGATGGCTTGGCTCGTGATGGGGACGGCGCTGGTGCTGCTGGCGGCAGCGCTGGTGCTGGCCGCGCGCATGTGGCGCGACCGCAACCGCTGGCGCAGCCGCTGCGCCGAGGCGGAGGCCGACGCGCGCGAGGCGCGCGGGCATGTCGACGAGCAGCAGGGTGCGTTGGCGCTGGCCGCGGCAGCCGCGGCGGTCGGCCGGCAATTGCGCGCGCCCCTCGGTCTGTTGCGCGACCAGCGCCGGGCCGCCGACGACCTGTTCCGCCACTACCACCAGCTGATCAACCACTACGACGACGCCGTGCGCTACTGCCTGCAGCCGGTGGATCTGCTGCCCGGTGCCGACGAGTTCACCCTGGAGCGGCTGGTGCGGCATGTCAGCGACGCGCGGCGGCGCCTGTTCGCGGCGCGCCAGGCACTGCTCGACAGCCGCCTGCCGCAGCTGCTCAGCGAGCGGCTGGCGCGGGGCGACGAGGCCGTTGACCAGGTCGGCCATCTGGCCGGTGCCTTGTGCCGCTTCGACAGCAGCATGGAACAGGACGACGGCGAGATCGACGTCAACGAACTGCTTTCGGCGGCGCTGGCGCTGACCCAGACGCGTTTGCCGCCCAGCGTGCGGGTGATCCGCCGGCTGGAGGCGGTGCCGGCGCTGCCGCGGGTGCCGTGGCTCGCGCCGGCGCTGCTGCAACTCCTGCAGATGGCTGCGGACGGTGCCGGCGGCAATGGCCGCCTGATCGCACGCACGCGGCTGGTCAAGCGGCACATCGAGGTGCACGTCATCGGCCACGCGGCGCTGGCCAGCGCCGACGCCATGGAGCGGCGCAGCGCCCAGGTGCAGCAGGCGGTGCAGGCACTGCACGGCCGCCTGGGCCCGTTCGGCGCCTCGGTCGAGACCATGCCGTTTTCCGGCCAGGGCCAGGGCATGGTCCTCTGCCTGCCGGTGCGCGCCGAAGCGATTGCGGCTTGACGGTCAGCGGCTGACGGGGCGTGGCAGGCGCGCGTATGCCTGCCGGATCGCCTGTCTGCCGGCTTCCGGCAGGCGCAGCCCCGATGCCAGCGCCAGCTCACGCAGGTGTTCCGGTTGGGTGGTGCCGACCAGGCAGCTGGCGACGCCGGCGTTGCCCAGCACATAGGCCACCGCAGCCTGCGCCGGTGTCATGCCCGGTATCGCGGCCAGCGCCTCGCGCAGTGGCGCTGCCGCGCGCGCCAGCCGCCGGCTGCCCGGCTTCAGCAGCGCCCGCGCCAGATACCAGAACCAGGCGCCACTCGCCAGCGAGCCGGGCCGACGCCTCACCAGATGCCCCTGCGCCAGCGCCGTGCCGGCGACCACGCCGATGCCCGTCTCCGCCAGCGCGGCGATCACCGGCTCGCGGTCCTGCTGCAGCGCGTTGTAATCGAGCAGCACCATGTCGACCGGCCCGCGCTGCGCGCTCAGGTGGCGCAGGTCGTCGCCGCTGTGGCTGTTGATGCCGAGCAGCCGGTACAGCCCGGCGCGGCGCATGTCGGCGAGGCGCTCCAGCAATGCCGCGGTGAGCTGGTCCGCGCCGATCGCGTGCAGCTGGAAAATGTCCAGGTAACCGCAGCCCAGGTTGGCGATCGAGGCCCGGCATGAGGCCTCGATGGCGTCCGGCGAATAGTCGTGGTCGCCCTCGCGCCGGGCCCGATCGTGCGTCAGCCGCGTGCTGCCGCGCAACGAGCCCGCCTTGCTGGAAATCACCAGCTGCGCCCGATCCACCTGGCGCAGCAGGGCGCGCAGGGCGCGGCCCAGCCGTGGCTCGGCATTGAAATTGGCGTAGTTGTGGCCGGTGTCGAAAAAGTTTATCCCCTGGGCGAAGGCCTCTTCGACGACGGCGATGGCCTGGCGTTCGGAAAAGGCGCGGTGGCCCCAGTAGGCGGAGCAGCCGAGGCCGATTTCCGGGACCTGCACGTCGGTCGACCCCAACCTGCGATACAGCATGTGCCGCTCACCTCCACGCGTCGCCGGCCGGTGGCCGGTGCCGCGCAGCTTGCCACAAGCCTGGCCGCCGCCGGCCACGCGGCCTGCAGGAGCCTGCGTGCAGGCGAACGCTCCCGCGCGAGCATGCCCGCCGCCGCCGTTTGCCCCGCCCGCCGTTCCCATGTTGCAGCGCAACACACGCCGCGTGCCGCGCGCGGTATCGTGCCGATTGCAAACGCACGTTTGAACTCCCTAAGATAGCCACCACTGCAGTCACCCCTGCCGCCCGCGCAGAAGGAAGCATTCCATGCCGTATCGTTACCTCCTGGCCCTGATCCTGTCGTGCTCCCTGCTGACCGCCTGTGGCGGCAGCAGCAACTCCGATGACACGGGCAGCAGCAACCCGCCACCGCCGCCGCCGGCGATGGTCGCCAATTTCGATCCGGCCAACGGCATCATTCCGTTTCCCAACAACTTGCTGTTCTCCGGCACGACGGACCTGACGCTCAACATTCCGGTCGCCGATCCGTCAAATTACGGCGATCCGCAGGTGGCGATGAACGCGCTGGACGGCTTCAGCACCGTCGCGCCCTGGTCGACCACGCTGTCGGAAAAGCCGGCCGAGGACACGCTGGTGGCCGGTACCGGCATCCATGTCTTCGAGGTGCAGCTGGCCAGCCCGGCCGGCGGCGTCACCAAGGTGGTGCGCGAGCTGCAATCGCCGGAGGAATACGTGGTCGCGCTGGCGCCGACCGACACCAGCGGCAAGACCCTGGTGATCGTGCCGACCAAGCCGCTGAAGCCGCGCACCAGCTACATGGTGGTGCTGATGGATTCCATCACCAACGCCGAGGGCGCGCCACTCACGCCGTCGCTGACCTACACGCTGGCCAAGGGCAGCAACCCGCTGTGCGTCGACGGCAAGTCCACCTCGGACTCGCTGACCGATGCCCAGGCCTGCGCGCTCGAGCCAGTGCGCCAGCTGGTCAATTCGCAGGAAGCGGCCGCTGCCGCGGCCGGCATCGACCGCACCGACATCTCGCTGTCGTGGGTGGCGACCACCCAGAGCACCACGCTTGAGCTGCAGGCGCTGACCGCCAGGATCGAGGCCATGCCGCCGGCCGCCGTGCAGATCGCACCGACCGGCATGACGCTCGGCGACCTCGGCCTCGGCCTGGCGCCGATCGCCGACGTCGACATCGGCATCATGACGGTGCCGTATTACCTGTCGGCCCCCACCGCCGACGACCCCACGGCGCCGCTGACGGGCTTCTGGCATGCCGCGCCGGGTGCCTACGCGCCGCCGGCCGACGCCTTCGGCCTCGACCCGACCTCCACCAATGTCACCGCCTACAACCCGTTTCCGGTGGCGACCGCCAACGAGAACATCCCGGTGCTGCTGACGGTGCCGAACGCCGCCTCCGGCAAGCAGCGGCCGGCCGACGGCTGGCCGATCGTGATCTTCCAGCACGGCATCACCCGCAACCGCACCGACATGCTGGCGGTCGCGCAGACCTTCGCCTCGCAGGGCTACGCCGTGATCGCCATCGACCTGCCGCTGCATGGCGTCAACGCCAGCAGCCCGTTTTACATCGGCAACACGCCGTTCGGTGCGATCGCCAGCGAGCGCACCTTCGACATCGACGTCATGAACAACCAGTCCGGCGCTGCCGGCCCGGACGGCGTGCCGGACGCCTCGGGCGCGCACTTCATCAATCTGTCCAGCCTGCTGACTTCGCGCGACAACGTGCGCCAGGGCGTGGCCGACCTGGTTGAGCTGGAGCACGCCATCGGCACCATCGACGTCAACCACGACGGCCAGGGCGACTTCGACCCCGACAAGGTCTACTTCGTCGGCCAGTCGCTGGGCGCCATCGTCGGCACGGTGTTCATCGCCGTCGATGACAACGTCGACACCTCGGTGCTGAACGTGCCGGGCGGCGGCTTGGCGCGGCTGGTCAGTGGCTCGGCGACGATCGGCCCGCAGATCCGTGCCGGCCTGGCCAACGCCGGCGTGCAGGCCGACACCCCGGACTACGACGCCTTCATGATGGCGACCCAGACGGTGATCGATGCCGCCGACCCGATCAACTACGCCCCGCTTGCGGCCGGCGACAAGATCCTGCTGCAGGAAGTCATCGGTGGCGGCGAGGGCGACGGCAAACCGCTGCCCGACCAGGTGGTTCCCAACACGGTGGAGGGCGCGCCGCTCTCGGGCACCGAGCCGCTGGTCGCTGCGCTGGGACTGGAGCCGATCACGCACACCGTGCAGTCCGAGGAGGGCATCCGCGGCGTGGTGCGCTTCCTCGAGGGCGACCACGGCTCGTTGCTGAGCCCGGCCACCGCGCCGGCCGTCACCGCCGAGATGCAGGGCGAGATGGCCAGCATGGTCGTCAGCGACGGTCACGTCGTGCAGGTAGCCAACCCCTCGTTGATCTGGCAGGGCCCGCCGAGCGACGACGACGGCGACAGCGGCGACTGAGCCTCCGTCCACGCTGCGGCAGTGCAACGGCCGCGCCCCCGGGTGCGGCCGTTGTCTTTCGGTCGGTCACGTTCGGGCCCGGGAGGCAGCCGCCGGCGCGTCAGCAGGCCCACGCAGCAAGCGCATCGACGTGTCAAAGGACCGCAGCCCACGGCCAGCCGATCACCACTGGCCGCTCACCAGGTCAGCCCGTGTTCTGCAGGCCTTGGGCGACGCCATTGACGCAGGCGACCAGCGCGCGCAGCAGCGCGGGATCCTCACGACCGCCCGCACGCCAGCGCGCCAGCAGGTCCACTTGCAGCAGGCTCATCGGGTCGATGTAGGGGTTGCGCAGCCGGATCGACAGCGCCAGCCGGCGGTCGTCGGCCAGCAACCGGTCGGCCCCCTTCAGCCGCAGCACCCACTCGCGGGTGCGTGCGAACTCCTGCTCGAGGCGCGGGAAGAACTTCGGGTGCAGCTCTCCCGACAGCCGCGAGAAGGTCTCGGCGATGCCAAGATCGGCCTTGGCCAGCACCATCTCGACATCGTCCAGCAAGGTGGCGAGGAATGGCCAGTCGCGCGCCATTTCCGCCATTGCCGCTTCGCCGTGATCGGCGGCGCCGTGCTCCAGCGCGCTGCCCAGCCCGTACCAGGCGGGCATGATCGCGCGCATCTGGGTCCATGCAAACACCCAGGGGATGGCGCGCAAGTCCTCGACCCCGTGCATGCTGCGCCGGCTGGCCGGGCGTGAGCCCATGGTCATGTGCTCGATCACGTCGATCGGCGTGGCGCTGCGGAAATAGGCGACGAAGTCGCTGTCGCCGACGAACGCGCGATAGGTCTCGCGGCTGCGTGCCGACAGCGCGGTCATGCGCTCCCGCCAGACGTCCTCGCGCGGCTCCGGTTCGCGCGGCCGCAGCGATGCGCGCAGCACCGCGCCCACCGTTTGTTCGAGGTTGCGCAGGGCCAGCGCGCGGATGCCGTATTTGCGGTGGATCACCTCGCCCTGTTCGGTCATGCGCAGGCGGCCGGCGACGGCGCCGCGCGGCGAGGCCATCAGGGCCGGCGTGGTCTTGCCGCCTCCGCGGCTGGCCGAGCCGCCGCGGCCGTGGAAGAAGGTCAGGCCGATGCCGGCCTCGCGCGCCACCGCCAGCAGTTCGACCTGGGCGCGCTGCAGCGCCCAGCGCGCGGCCAGGATGCCGCCGTCCTTGGCGCTGTCGGAGTAGCCGAGCATGATCACCTGGCGATCATCGCGGCTGCGCAGGTGCGCGCGGTAGACCGGGTCGGCCAGCAGCGCGCGCAGCGTCCCCGCGCCGTGGCGCAGGTCGTTGACGGTCTCGAACAGCGGCGCGACGTCGAGCGGCACCACGGTTGCCGGCTCGTTGCCATCGCCGGCCTCCGCGGCTTCGACCAGGCCGCCGAAGCGGGCCAGCGCCAGCACCGCCAGCACGTCGGCCGCGGTGCGCGCCATCGAGATGACGTAGGGGCCGGTGGCATCGGTACCGTAGCGCGTGCGGGCGTCGGCCAGGGTGGCGAACACCGCCTTCAGCCGCTGCGCACCCTCGTCCTGATGATCGGCGAGCTGCCCGGCGCCGCTGGCATATGGGTGCAGCTGTCGGGCACGTTCAGCGGCTTCGCGGCCGCCCCAGTTGGTGTCGTCCAGAAGCACGGCCAGCACGTCGTCGTGCACGCGCGCGTCCTGGCGCACGTCCAGCCGCGCGAGGTGGAAGCCGAAGCTGCGCAGGCGCCAGTGCAGGCGACGCACGGCGAAGACGCCGGCGTGCTCGCCGCGGTGGGCCGCCAGGCTGTCGCAGATCAGGCCGACGTCGGCATCGAACTCGGCGGCGTTGGCGTAGCCTCCGGTGGCGTCGGCCAGGCTGGCATCCAGCCGCGCGCGCATCAACGCCAGCAGGCAACGGTAGGGCATGTTTGCGTGGCGCGGGCGGATCGCCGCCGCCGCCTCGGGCAGCCGCTGGCGGTAATCGTCCAGCCGCCGGCGCAGTGCTTGGCTGACCTGCACGCGGTCGTCGGTCTGGCTCAGCAGGCGGCCGAGATGCGCGCACTCCGCGGCGTAACGCTCCAGCACCAGGGCCCGCTGCGCGCGCAGCGTCTCGTCGATGGTGTCGGGGCCGACGTTGGGGTTGCCGTCCATGTCGCCGCCCACCCAGGAGCCGAAACGCAGCAGCCGCGGCAGCGGCAGCGTCAGCCCGTACACCCGCTGCAGCTCGCGCTCCAGCGATTCATAGAAGGCAGGCAGCACGCGGTACAGCGGCTCGGCGAGATAGAAACTGACGTGGTCGAACTCGTCCTGCACGCTCGGCCGCACGCGCGAGGCTTCGGCGGTTTGCCAGCCGGCGGTCAGCGCGGTGCGCACGCGCTGGCGGTCGGCTTCGCGTTCGTGCGGCGGCCGCGTGGCATCGAAGTCGTCGACCAGCGCGCGCACGATGACCTGCTCCTTTTCCAGCAGCGATCGGCGCACCGCCTCGGTCGGATGTGCCGTGAACACCGGCTCGACGTCCAGCCGATTGATCCAGCCAAGCAGCTCGTCGGCTTTGACGCCGCGCGCCTTCAGGCCCTCCAGCACCGCCGCCAGCGATTCCGGCTGCGGCTTGGTGGCCGATCGCTGGTAGTCGCGGCGACGGCGGATGCGATGCACGCGCTCGGCGATGTTGACGGCCTGGAACCAGGTGGCGAAGGCGCGCGCCAGCGACTCGGCCTGGTCCGGCGCCACGTCAGCCAGCATGCTCGCCAGGTCGCCCACACCGGTGCCGGCCTCGCGCCGCTCGATGGCCGCAGTGCGCAGCGTCTCGACGCGCTCGAAAAAGGCTTTTCCCCCCTGTTCGGCCAGCATCTCGCCGACCAGCGCGCCCAGCCGGCGCACGTCCTCGCGCAGCGCCGCATCGTGCGGCAGGGCCGGGATGTCGCGCAGGTCGTCGGGATGTCGCGGGCTCATGGCGTGGCTCCATGCATGGCTGCAGGCGACTCCTGATGATACGCGCGGCCAGCGGAACGCCCGCTGCGTGGCGAAAATGGGAACGGAGGCTGAGGGTCCCCAGAGTGTTCCGTTGAATCAGCGGAGATCCACAGTGCTAGGGCGACGGCCGCCGCGAGCAGCGCTGGCGCGAAGGCGCAGCGACGCAGTCGCGTCGGCTGCGGACGTGGTGACCGGCGACATTTCGCTGCAGGCGTGCATGCGCGGCGCGTTCAGCAGGCTGGCGCCTCCGAACGATCGCTATGGCTGGAAGCCGTCGGCGAAGATCTGGTCCATGGTGAATAGGGTGACGATGTTCTCCGCCGGGCGGCCGACGATCAGGCGCTGCAGGCCGTGGTCATAGTCGTGACTCATGCGTTGGCCGCCACGAGCGACGCCGCCGATCACGCTGTTCCACGGCGCGATCGTGCCCACAAAGCGGAAGTTTCCGCTAAGCAATGTCACTGCGCCGGCATCGGCGGTTGCGCCGTTGTTCCAATGAGGGCTTGCCACCACGTAATCGCCGTTGCGCGAGGCGGTGACGGAATCACCGACTTGATCGTACGCGCTCGTGCCAACCAGGGAATTGCTGCCCGAGACGGCCCCTACGCTGCCGCTGGCACCACTGGCCCACGTCACTGCGCCGACAGACGTCATCGCGCCGTTGTTCCAATGAGGGCTTGCCACCGCGTAATTGCCGTTGCTTAAGGCGGCGAGGCCGGCATCACCGACTTCGTCGTACCTGCTCGTGCCCACGAGGGAATTGCTGGGTGAGATCGGCCCGGCGCTGCCGCTGGCGCCATTGCCCCAAGTCGCCGCGCCAGCAAAATCCGTCGCGCCGTTATGCCAAAGAGGGCTTGCCACCACGTAA
Organism: Rhodanobacteraceae bacterium; assembly: GCA_035699085.1. Classification (GTDB taxonomy): domain Bacteria; phylum Pseudomonadota; class Gammaproteobacteria; order Xanthomonadales; family Rhodanobacteraceae; genus DASSBG01. The sequence continues at coordinate 14,839 of DASSBG010000034.1, read as the reverse complement.
TTGCCGTTGCTCAAAGCGGTGACGCCGGCAGAACTGACAGAGTCGCCCGCGGTCTTGCCCACCAGGGAATTGCTGGTCGAGACCGACCCGACGCTACCGCTGGCGCCATTGCCCCAGCTCGCTGCACCGGCATTGGCCGTCGCGCCGTTGTCCCAACCAGAGCTTGCCACTACGTAATTGCCGTTGCTCAACGCTATGACGCCGGGGTCACCGACGAAGTCGTATGTCCTCGTGCCCACCAGGGAATTGCTGACCGACACCTGCCCGACGCTGCCGCTGGCGCCATTGCCCCAAGTCGCCGCACCGGCATCGACCGCCGCGCCATTGTCCCAGAGAAAGCTTGCCACCACGTAGTTGCCGTTGCTCAAGGCGGTGACGTGGTGACCGACGTTGTCGTTCGCGCTCGTCCCCACCAGCGAATTGCTGGCCGAGACCTCGCCGACGCAGGCGCTGGCGCCATCGCACCAGGTGGCCGCACCGGCATTGGCCGTCGCGCCGTTGGCCCACAAGGCGCTGGCCACCACGTAATTGCCGTTGCTCAAGGCGGTGACGCCGGGATAACCGACTACGTCGCGCGCGCTCGTGCCCACCAGGGAATCGCTGGCCGAGACCGGCCCGACGCAGCCGTTGGCGCCATCGCACCAGGTCACCGCGCCGACATCGGCCGTCGCGCCGTTGTCCCAATAAGGGCTTGCCAGCACGTAATTGCCATTGCTCAAGGCGGTGACGCCGGAACTGCCGACTTGATCGCCCGCGCTCGTGCCCACCAGGGAGTTGCTGGACGAGACGTTGCCGACGCAGCCGCTGGCGCCATCGCACCAGGTCACCGCGCCGAGATCGACCGTCGTGCCGCTGTCCCAGGTGGAGCTTGCCACCACGTAGTTGCCGTTGCTCAAGGTGGTGACATAACCGACCCGATCGCTCTCGCTCGTGCCCACCAAGGAATTGCTGGCCGAGACCACCCCGCTGAGGCCGACGCTGCCGTCGATAAAGGTGACCGCGCCCGCTTGCGTAGCCGTGCCATTGTTCCATTCGGGACTGACAACCACAAAGCGGTTGCCACCAAGCAGTACGATGCCGCCCCTGCCGACATGAGCGTTGATGCTGCTGCCAGTCAGTGTGCTGAGCAGCGTGCCGTCGGCCCGGTAGACGTACACTGATCCCGCGCCCACGCCCGGGATCCAGTCCGGGTCAACGACGACAAAGTTGCCATTCGGCAGCGCTTTGACCGTCGTGCCGAACGACACGCTTCCCGGAGGACCTGGAATATCGACCTGGGCCGCCAACACGCAGGGCGCAGCCAGCGAAAGCAAAACCGTGGCCAAGACCGGGTGCGCAAATGCGGCACCACGCAAGGAAATCTGCTTGCCGTACATAGCCCCTCCGCATGTACTTGTCGCCGAGCGGAAATTACACCCGATCCGCAACGGAGTACAGCGTTATATTCACGGTGTTTTGCCATCCGCTGCGACAAGCCGCCGGGGTTGCGTTGGCACGGTTTGAGCGCCTCGCCAGACTCGACTGACGACAGAGTGGGGACGGAGGGAATCAAGCGGCTGGATTGGTCTCCTCCGTCCCGGTGCCGACGGCTTGATTACCACCGTTCCCTGGCGCGGTCCAATTACCTCCGTCCCCGGTCCAGCGCGGCTTGATTACCTCCGTTTTCGGAGGTCTGCACCAGGTACAGCCGCACGTTGGCCTGCCCGCTCGGCAGCTCGATCGCGCCGCCGTGCGCCACCGCGATGCCCGAGGGCGGCAGGCGCGGCGACAGCGCCTGGCGCAGCGTCTGGGTCAGCGCCGCTTGGCGCTGCTGGCGTGCCAGCTGCGGTGGCAACCAGAGCGCCAGCGCCAGCGCGGCCGCCAGCAGCGCAGGTGCCGCGACGAGGCGCGGCCATCGCAGCGGGCCTCGGGACGGCGACGCGGCAATGTGCCGTTGCAAACGTGCAAGGCCGCCCGGCGGCGGCTCCAGCGTCGGCATCAGGTCATCAAATTCACGCATGGTCCGTCTCTCCCAACAGCGCCTTCAGCCGCTGCATCGCTTGGTGTTTGCGCGAGGCCACGGTGCCGGCCGGGATGCCCAGCAGCGCGGCGATCTCATGGCCGCGCAGCCCACTGAACTCCGACAGCAGCAGCACGTCGCGCGCCGTCGCCGGCAACTGGCGCAGCGCCTCGCGCAGTTGCCTCGCCGCGGCATAATCGACAGGCGCGCCGGCCGCCGGCATCGCCTCGTCCAGCGGCTGGTGCCGCCACAGCCGCCGCCAGCGCAGCCGGTTGCGCGCCAGGTTCAGCGCCGTGGTCCAGACCAGCGCGTCCAGCGTCGCCTCCTCAACCGTGGCGCGGCGCGCCCAGATGCGCACGTAGGCGTCCTGGATCAGGTCCTGGCAATCCTCGCGCTGCCACAGCTGGCGGTACAGCACGTTGTACAGCGGCTTTTCCAACCGGCGGTAACTGGCGTACAGCGCGTCCTCGCGCAGCGTCATCGGCCGCGCTCAGCCGCCGACCGTCGCCGAATCCACCCGCACCACCAGCAGGCGCATGGCCGGCGTCGCGCTCCCCGGCGTGCCGGTTTTCACGTGCCAGGCCGCGTTCGGGGCCTGCGCCAGCACCACGTACTGGCCCGGCTTCAAGGCTACGACCGTCTCCAGGTGGGCAAGGCCCTGCTGCGGGCCATGGTTGTCGTTGTATTGCAGCCGCAGGTCAACCGCGCCGCCGGCCGCGGTGCGGGCCGAAAACTCGTATTGCCGATTGCTGCTGGTTGCGATACTGGCCTTGCGGTCCGACATCACGGTCGCGGTGACCGCATCCTCGAGCACGAAATGGCTGGGGCCGAGCGACCCGCGCAGCCGGTTGAGCGTCGTGGTCAGCGGCTGCAGCGCGGCATCGCTGCTGCCCGCCCCGGGTACCGCGTCCAGCAGCCAGAAATGCACCTGCAAGCGCGCCACTGCCGCGTCCCCGGCCGCGGACTTTGTCAGCGCCCCAATTGCGTTGCTGATAGACGCCTGGGTCTCCGGTGGCGCATACACCAGTACGGTGCCCGGAAACGCTTCGGTCACGTGAACGCCCGAATCACGGCTCATCAGCGCGTGGGAAAGCGCCTCGGACAGCGCCGACGATTGCTGCGGCGGAACCCGGTAGGCTCGTAGCCGCATCGTTGCGGCGGCGTTCTCGTCGGGAGGCGAGGGTTGGCAGGCGGCCAGCGGCAAGGCCAGCAGCAGGGCGGCGAGCAGGCGAAGCGTGTGGTTCATGGCGTGACCCCGATGGCGGCCGGCATGGCCGTCTTCCCCAATACTTACACGCGAGCGGCTTTTTTCTTCACGAAAGTCGAGAGTGGGGACGGAGGGAATTAAGCCCTGGCTTGGCCTCCTCCGTCCCGATGTTGGCGGCTTAATTACCTCCGTCCCCGGTCTCGTCCCGAATTCATCCTTCCATCCGAAACAAGCGATACAATGCCGGGTCCAACCCCAGCCGAGGGGCGTTGCAGCCGTGCCATGGGCGCGGTGAGGCTCGGCATGACCATGCAACGGCGCCCGTTCCAGGAGATCAAGCCATGAACGCTGTTGCCCAGAATTCGAACACGACAAACGACTACAAGGTGCGCGACCTGTCGCTGGCGCCGCTCGGCCGCCAGCGCATCCGCATGGCCGAGGAGGAGATGCCCGGCCTGATGCAGATCCGCGCGCAGTACGCACCGCAAAAGCCGCTCAAGGACGTGCGCCTGTCCGGCTCGCTGCACATGACCAAGGAAACGGCGGTGCTGATCGAGACCCTGGTGGCGCTGGGCGCCTCGGTGCGCTGGGCCTCCTGCAACATCTTCTCGACCCAGGACGACTGCGCCGCGGCGATCGCCGCCAGCGGCGTGCCGGTGTTCGCCTGGAAGGGCGAGACGCTGGAGGAATACTGGCAGTGCACGCTGGACATGCTCACCCACCCTGGCAACAAGGGCCCCGAGCTGATCGTCGATGACGGCGGGGACGCGACCCTGCTGATCCACAAGGGTGTGGACATGGAAAACGGCTCGGACTGGGTCGACCAGCCGGGCACCAACCACGAGGAGCAGGTGATCAAGGACCTGCTGCGCAAGACGCGCAGCGAGCGCCCCGGTTTCTGGAAGGCCGCCGCCGCCGACTGGAAGGGCGTGTCCGAGGAAACCACCACCGGCGTGCATCGCCTCTACCAGATGATGGAGGCCGGAACCTTGCTGGTGCCGGCGATCAACGTCAACGACTCGGTCACCAAGTCGAAGTTCGACAATCTCTACGGCTGCCGCGAGTCGCTGGCCGACGGCATCAAGCGTGCCACCGACCTGATGATCGCCGGCAAGGTCGCGGTGGTCTGCGGCTACGGCGACGTCGGCAAGGGCTGCGCGCATTCGCTCAAGGGCTTCGGCGCCCGCGTCGTCGTCACCGAGATCGACCCGATCTGCGCGCTGCAGGCGGCGATGGAAGGCTTCGAGGTGACCACCGTCGAGGACACGCTGGGCGAGGCCGACATCTACGTCACCACCACCGGCAACCGCGACATCATCACCTTCGAGCACATGGCGAAGATGAAGACCCACGCGGTGGTATGCAACATCGGCCATTTCGACAACGAGATCCAGGTCGAGAAGCTGCAGTCGGCCAAGGACGTCAAGCACGAGAACATCAAGCCGCAGGTCGACCGCTACACCTTCCCCGACGGCCACGACATCGTGCTTCTGGCCGAGGGCCGGCTGGTGAACCTCGGCTGCGCGCACGGCCACCCGAGCTTCGTGATGTCCAACAGCTTCTCCAACCAGACGCTGGCGCAGATCGACCTGTGGAAGAACAAGGATGTCTACGAGAAGACCGTCTACCGCCTGCCCAAGCAGCTCGACGAGGAAGTCGCCCGCCTGCACCTCGCGCAGATCGGCGTCAAGCTGACCAAGCTGACGCCCGAGCAGGCCGCCTACCTCGGCGTGCCGGTCGAGGGGCCGTACAAGGCGGACCACTACCGCTACTGAGCGATGTACTGGCGCTGGCGGTTGCGGGCATGGGTGTCCCGCGACCGCCGGCGTCATCCGCTGTGGCGCGACACCAGTGCTGCGTGGTGTGGGCCACCACGCGTCCGCGCCGGTGCTTCGGCGCGTCCGTCGCGCCGTATCTTCAGGGCAAGGCCTAGGGCTGGAAGCCGTCGGCGAAGATCTGGTCCATGGCGAACAGGCTGACGATGTTCTCCGCGGGGCGACCGACGATCAGGCGCTGCAGGAGCGGGTCGTAGTCGTAGCTCATGCGCTGTCCGCCATTGGCGGCGTCGCCAAGCACGCTGTTCCACGACGCGATCGTGCCCACGAAGCGGAAATCTCCGCTGAGCAGCGTCACTGCCCCGGCATTGGCGTTTGCGCCATTGTCCCAGGATGCGCTTGCCACCACGAAATTGCCGTCGCTCAAGGCGGTAACGCCGGAAGAACCGACTGTGTCGCTCGTGCTCGTGCCCACCAGCGAATTACTTGCCGACACCGATCCGGCGCAGCCGCTGTCGCGACCGCACCAGGTCACCGCGCCAGCGTAAGCCGTCCCGCTGTTGTTCCAGTCAGGACTTGCCACCACGTACTTGCCGTTGCTCAAGGCGGTGACGCCGAAACCGACGTGGTCGTTCGCCTCCATACCTGCCAGGGAATTGCTGGTTGAGACCGGCCCTACAATACCGCTGGCGCCATTGCCCCATGTTGCCGCACCGGCATGAGCCGTCGCGCCATTGTTCCATCTGGCGCTTGCAACCACGTAGTTACCGTTGCTCAAGGGGGTAACGCCGGAGGAACCAACCTGGTCGCCCGCACTCGTGCCCACCAGGGAATTGCTGGCCGACACCGCTCCGACGCAGCTGCTGTCGCGACCGCACCAGGTCACCGCGCCAGCATCAGCCATCCCGCTGTTGTTCCAATCAGGGCTTACGACCACGTAGTTGCCGTTGCTCAAGGCAGTGACGCCGGCAACCCCCACAAAGTCGTTCTCGCTCGTGCCGACCAGGGAATTGCTGGGCGAGATCGGCCCGAGGCTGCCGATGGCGCCATTGCCCCAGGTTGCCGCACCGACACTGGCGGTTGCGCCGTTGTGCCAACGAGAGCTTGCCACCACGTAATTACCATTGCTCAGGGCGGTGACGGAATCGCCGACCTGGTCGGATGCGCTCGTGCCCACGAGGGAATTGCTTGCCGAGACCTGCCCTGTGCTGCCGCTGGCGCCATTGCCCCAAGTCACCGCGCCAGCATAGGCGGTCGCCCCGTTGTGCCACCAAGGGCTTGCGACCACGTAATTGCCGTTGCTCAGGGCGATGACCGCGGAACCGACCTGGTCGCCCGCGCTCGTGCCCACGAGAGAATTGCCGGGCGATACCGGCCCGACAATGCCGTCGGTGCCGTTGCCCCAGGTCGCCGCACCGACAGTGGCTGTCGCGCCGTTGCTCCATGCAAGGCTCGCGACCACGTAATTGCCGTTGCCCAAGGCGGTTGCGCCGGAAAGACCGACTCGGTCGCCCGTGCTCGTGCCGACCAGGGAATTGCTGGCCGACACCGGCCCGACGCAGCCGCCGGCGCCATCGCACCACGTCGCCGCCCCTGCATTGACCGTTGTGCCATTGTTCCAGTACGCGCTTGCCACGACATAGTTGCCGTTGCTCAAGGCGGTAACGCCAGGGCTCCCGACTTCGTCGGCCGCGCTCGTGCCCACCAGGGAATTGCTGGCCGAGACCACGCCGCTCAGCCCGACGCTGCCGTCGATCCAGGTGACTGCGCCCGCTTGCGTCGCCGTGCCGTTGTTCCATCCGGAACTGACAACCACGAAGCGGTTGCTGCCGAGCAGCAGGATGCCATCACGCCCGACATGATCATTGGCGCTGCTGCCCGTCAGTGTGCTGAGCAGCGTGCCATCGGCTCGGTAGACGTAGACCGCACCCACGCCCGAGATCGGACCATCCGGGTCCACGACCACGAAGTTGCCGTTCGGCAGCGCTTTGACCGTCGCGCCGAACGAGACGCTGCCCGGCGGACCCGCGATATCGACCTGGGCGGCCAGCACGCAGGGCGCAGCCAGCGAAAGGACAAGAGCGGCCGAGACGGCGTGCGCAAAGGCGGTGCCACGAAAGGGAACCTGCTTGCCGTACATAGCCCCTCCGCATGTACTTGTCAGCGTGGCGACGTTACACCCGAACCGCAGCACAGTACAGCGTGTATTCACAGCGTTTTGCCCCCGCTCCCCTTGCGCGACCGGCTTGCGTTGCGGTCGTGCGTTGGCCATCATTCGCTTCATCTTGATACAAAGATGGAAGCGGTCGAATGCGATGACCGAGATTTCGCTGGAATTCTTTCCGCCGAAGACGGAGGCGCAGCGGCGCCAGTTCCGGCGCGTGCTGCCGAAGCTGAAGGCGCTGGCGCCGAGCTACGCCAGCGTCACCTTCGGTGCCGGCGGCTCGACGCTGAGCTACACGCCGCAGACGGTGCGCGTGCTGCTCGACGCGGGCTACGTCGTCGCTCCGCATCTGTCGTGCATGGGCGGCACGCGCGCCGAGATCGCCGGTCTGCTGGACGAGTACCGCGCGCTCGGCTGCACGCGCGTCGTTGCGCTGCGCGGCGACATGCCCTCGGGCATGGCCCGCTCCGGCGACTTTCGCTATGCCGCCGAGCTGGTCGCTTTCATCCGCGAGCACGCCGGCGAGCACTTCCGCATCGAGGTGGGCTGCTACCCGGAGACGCATCCGCAGGCGCAGGATGCGCTGGCCGACCTGCGAAACTTCAAGGCCAAGATCGACGCCGGTGCGCACGGCGCGATCACGCAGTACTTCTTCAACGCCGACGCCTATTTCCGCTTCGTCGACGACGCCCGCCGGCTGGGCATCGAGGCGCCGATCGTGCCCGGCATCATGCCGATCTCCAACTTCACCCAGCTGCGCCGCTTCTCCGAGGGCTGCGGCGCCGAGATCCCGCGCTGGATCGTCAAACGCATGCAGGCCTATGGCGACGACGCCGACAGCGTGCGCGAACTTGGCGCCGACGTGGTCGCGGCGCTCTGCCGCCGCCTGCTCGACGGCGGCGCGCCCGAGCTGCACGTCTATACGCTCAATCGCGCCGCGCCGACGCTGGCGGTGTTCGAGCGGCTGTAAGGCGGGGACCGGGGACCAGGGGATCGCGCGTCCAGGTCTGGGCCTTCGTTTTGGTCGGGACCCGGGACCCGGGACCCGGGACCCGGAAAAGCGCGGAGCTTTCGGCGCCGAGGACGCAAGCCCGGCGCCGCGCGCCGTTTTGGGTGGTGACGACCGGTCGCGTCGCGAGATCGGTCATCAGGCGGTGCGACTGTAGCCGCTCACTTCTCCAATGCGTTGAACCCTGTCCCTCGGCAGGCGCCGCGCGGCCGCGCCTTCAAGATCGCTGCATTGCCTGATCCGCGCCGTTCGGGTCCCGGGACCCGGGTGCCGGGTCCCGAGCATCCCAAGTCCGGGTCCCGGGTCCCGCGCCAAGAACGGGACGCGCCACCGCCGCCCGAGCCCCGCTCCCGGTTAAACTGAAACCCATGCCGGCCTTCAACTACCTGGCCCTCGATGCCGCGGGCAAGACCTGCCGTGGCGTGCTGCAGGGCGACACGCCGCGCGCGGCGCGCCAGGCGCTGCGCGAGCGCGGCCTGACGCCGATGCAGGTCGACGAGGTGGCCGAGCAGGCGCCGGGCTCCGGCGGCTGGCGGCGGCGCAACCCCTTGTCGGGCTCGCGCCGGGCGCTGCTGCTGCGCGAGCTGGCGACGCTGCTTGGCGCCGGCCTGCCACTCGACGAGGCGCTGTCGGCCATCGCCGAGCGCGACAGCGAGGCGGCGCGGCGCGCCCTGGTGCTGAGCCTGCGCGCTCGCGTGATGGAAGGCGCGACCCTGGCCGAGGCCATGTCCGAGCATCCTGCCGCCTTCCCGGAGCTCTACCGCGCCTCGGTCGCGGCCGGCGAACGCTCTGGCCGGCTGGACGCGGTGCTGGCGCTGCTGGCCGACGACGCCGAGGCCGGCGACGACTTGCGCCAGGGCCTGTGGGCGGCGCTGGCCTACCCCTTGCTGCTGGCGGTGGTGGCGGTGCTGGTGGTCAGCGGCCTGCTGCTCTACGTGGTGCCGCAGATTGTCGACGTGTTCGTGCGCATGCACGCCGACCTTCCCTGGTCGACGCGTCTGCTGATGGCCACCAGCGCCGGCCTGGCGCACTGGGGCATCGTGCTGCTGCTGGTCCTGGTGGCGCTGGTGCTGGCGGCGCGCTGGTCGCTGCGCCAGCCGGCCCTGCGGATGCGCTGGCACGCCTGGTTGCTGCGCCTGCCCGGTATCGGCGGGCTGCTGCGCATCGGCAACACCGCGCGGGCCACCCGTACGCTGGCGTTGCTGACGGCCAGCGCGGTGCCGCTGCTGGAGGCGCTGGCGGTCAGCGCGCGGGTGGTGCCCAACCTTGCGATGCGCGCGGCGCTCGGCAGCGCGGCGGAACGGGTGCGCGAGGGTGCTTCGCTGGCCCGCGCGCTGGGCGAGAGCGGATTGTTTCCGCCGGTCGCGCTGCGCCTTATCGCTGCCGGCGAGCGCTCCGGCACGCTGGAACGCATGCTGCTGGAGGCATCCGGATATTGCGCGCGCCTGCGCAAGCGCGTGCTCGACATCCTCGGCGCCGTGCTGGGTCCGGCGCTGATCCTGCTGGTCGGCGCGCTGGTGCTGTTCATCGTGCTGGCGATCCTGCTGCCGGTGTTCGACCTCAACCGGATGATAAAGTGATCCAGTTCGATCGGGTAGCCAAGCGCTACGCCGCCGGCAACCAGGCGCTGACCGACATCAGCTTTTCCGTCGATGCCGGCGAGATGGTCTTCATTACCGGCCACTCCGGTGCCGGCAAGAGCACGCTGCTGAAGCTGATCGCCGCGGTCGAGCGCGCCGACCGCGGCAGCGTCACCGTCGACGGCCGCAACCTCGCCAAGCTGCGGCCGCGCGACGTGCCCGTGCTGCGCCGTCGGCAGGGCATGGTGTTCCAGGACCACCAGTTGCTGGCCGACCGCAGCGTGGCCGACAACGTGCAGCTGCCGTTGGTGATCGCCGGCGTGGCCCGCGAGGAGCGTCGCCGCCGTGTGCGCGCGGCGCTGGACAAGGTCGGCCTGCTGGAGCGCGAGCAGGCAATGCCGGCGGCGTTGTCGACCGGCGAGCAGCAGCGTGTGGGCATCGCCCGCGCCATCATCGGCAAGCCGCCGCTGCTGCTGGCCGACGAACCGACCGGCAACCTCGACCCGCAGCTGGCGCTGGAGATCATGCGGCTGTTCGCCAGCTTCCGCGACGTCGGCACCACAGTGTTGATCGCCAGCCACGATCTCGCGCTGATCAAGCGGATGCGCCAGCGCGTGGTGGTGCTGGATCACGGGCGGCTGGTCGATGACGTGGCCGCGATGGAGGTGGCATGAGCGGGCCGGTGCGCAGCACGCCCGGCAATGCCAAGTCGCCGCCACGGCGCGGCCGGCTGGCGGTCTGGCGCGAGCAGCACGGCTGGGGTGCACGGGCCGCCGCGCAGCGGCTGGCGGCGCAGCCGGTGGCGACGCTGCTGGCGGTGGCGGTCATGGGCCTGGCGCTGTCGCTGCCGCTGGCTTTCGCGATGGTGCTCGGCAACGTCCGGCAGCTGGCCAGCGGGCTCGGCGACAGCCAGGGACTGAGCGTGTTTCTGCAGCCATCGGTGGATGCGCAGGGCGCCGAGGCACTGGCTGCCGGCTGGCGCCAGCGTGGTGACGTCAGCGCGGTGGATTTGCACTCGCCGGCGCAGGGCGCCTCCGAACTGGCCCGGATGCAAGGCTTCGCCGACGCACTGGCTGCCCTCGGCCACAACCCATTGCCCTGGGTGGCCCTGGTGCAGCCTCGAACCGGTTTGTCACGCTCGCGGCTCGCCGCGCTGGTGGCTGACCTGCGCCGGGCGCCGCAGGTCGACCTCGTGCAGGACCAGCAGGCGTGGCGCGACCGCGCGCAGGCCGTGCTGGCGCTCGGCTCGCGCACCTTGCTGCTGCTGGCGGTGCTGATGGCGGTGGGGGCGCTGCTGGTGATCGGCAGCAACGTACGCCAGGACATCCGCAGCCGCGCCGACGAGATCGGCATCCTGCAGCGGGTCGGCGCCAGCCGCCGCTTCATTGCCCGGCCCTACCTGTACAGCGGCGCCGCCTGCGGCTTCGGCGCCGGGCTGCTGGCGGCTGCCGTGCTGCTGTTGGTCGAGTGGCTGCTGGCGGCCCCGGCAGGGCGTCTGGCCGCGGCATACGGCGGCCAGCTGGTGCTGCGCGGGCTGGACCCTCGGCTGCTGCTTGCGGTGCCGCCCGCGGCGGCGGCGCTCGGCTGGCTGGGCGCGCGCCTGGCGCTGGGCGAACTGCAGCGTGACGCCAGCGCCGGCCGCTGACGCGCCGCGCTGATCTGGCGCAAGCAGCGCCGCAGCGCAATCGCTATCATCGGCGTCTCGCCCTTCCACCAGCCTGCGCACGCGCCAATGCCCGACGTTTCACTGACCCGCCATATCACCAGCGACACGCCCCGGGTCATGATCGTCGATGGCTCGCGCGTGGTCCGGCGCCTGATCGAGCAACTGCTGCGCAAGGCGCTGGACAACGTCACCGTGATCGCCTGCGGCAGCGGTGCCGAAGCCCGCGCAGCCTTGCAGGAGGGCGTGGTCGATTTCGTCAGTACCGCGCTGCGGCTGCCCGACATGGACGGGCTCGAGCTGGCGCGGCATGTGCGCGAGCACTCACCGCAGGCCTACATCCCGATCGTGGTGGTCTCCGGCGACGTGCAGGAGCGGCTGGCCGCACGCACGCTCGGCGACGACGTCACCGATTACCTGGACAAGTCACTGGGCTTCCAGGCGCTGGCCGAGTTCATTCGCGGCTATGTGCAGCCGCAGCCGGCAACCGCCGGCACCGTGCTGTACGTCGAGGACAGCCGGGTGGTGGCGCTGGCCACCAGCCGCATGATGAAAAAGCATGGCCTCGAGGTGCTGCATGTCACCAGCGTCGAGGACGCCGTGGCGCTGCTGGAGACCGGCATGGCCCAGGGCGGCATCGGCGCCGACGTGGTGCTCACTGACGTCAGCCTGAAGGGCGAGCTCACCGGCGGCGACCTGTTGCGCGAGATCCGGCATCGCTTTGCCTGGGGCAAGGGCCGGCTGCCGGTGCTTGTAATGACCGGCGACGAGAACCCGGTGAACCAGGCGACCCTGATCAAGAGCGGCGCCAACGACCTGGTGCAGAAGCCGATCGAGGAGCGGCTGCTGATCACCAAGCTGCTGTTCCAGTTGCGCCTCAGCCGCCACCTGCGCGAGCGCGAGGCCGCCGAGGCCGGCTCGTGAGCAGCGCACAGCTGCGCATGGAGCCGTCCTGGGCGGTGCGGGTCGGAGACTGGTTCGAGCGCCCCGAGATGCGCGCGCTCGGCGACTTCCTGCGTGCCGAGAAGCAGGCCGGCAAGCGCATTTATCCGGCTGGTGGCGAGATCTTCGCGGCCTTCGATGCGGCACGCTTCGAGGACGTCAAGGTCGTGATCCTCGGCCAGGATCCCTACCACGGGCCCGGCCAAGCGCACGGCCTGTGCTTTTCCGTGCGGCCGGGCGTGCCGGTGCCGCCGTCATTGCACAACGTGTTTGCCGAGCTCGAGCGGGACCTCGGCCTGCCGCGCCCGGCGAACGGCTGCCTGACGCCGTGGGCCGAACGCGGCGTGCTGCTGCTCAACAGCGTGCTCACGGTCGAGCAGGGCCGCGCCGCCGCCCATCAGGGCAAAGGCTGGGAAGGCTTCACAGACCACGTCATCGACCGCCTCAACGGCGAGCGCGACGGCCTTGTATTCATGCTGTGGGGGGCCTACGCGCAGGCCAAGGGAAGGCTGATCGACCGCGCGCGGCACTGCGTGCTGGCCGCACCGCATCCCTCGCCGTTGTCGGCGCACCGCGGCTTCATCGGCTGCGGCCACTTCTCCGCCGCCAACGACTACCTGCGTGCACGTGGCGTCGAGCCCGTCGACTGGCGGTTGTGATGGGGCGGGGATTCGGGATGAGGTATTCGGGGTTCGCTGGAAGCGCGTGCTTGATCGCGCGCGCGACACTGAGCGACAGCCGCGCTGTGCCAGACCCCGGGGCTTTTACCGCTCACCGCTTACCGCGTGCCGCTCACGGATCGCAACATGCCCTGGCTTGAACTGACGCTCACGGTGGATCACCAGCAGGAGCCGGCTGCCGAGGCCGCGCTGGAGGCGCTGGACGCGCTGTCGATTACCCTGGCCGACGCACTGGCTGAAACGCCCGACGAACAGGCGATCTTCGAGCCCGGCGTCGGCGACACGCCGCTGTGGCCGCACGTCGTGCTGCAGGCGCTGTTTCCGGCCGATGCCGAGCGCGCCGCCCTGGCCGATGCGCTGGCGCGCAAGGTGCCGGGGATCGCGCCGCAGCAGATCGATTTTCGCGAGATCGCGGACCAGGACTGGGAGCGCGCCTGGATGGACCAGTTCAAGCCGATGCGCTTCGGCCGTCGGCTGTGGGTCTACCCCTGGACGATCGAACCGCCGGAAGGCGACGGTGCCGTGGTGGTGCGGCTCGATCCCGGCCTTGCCTTCGGCACCGGTACCCATCCGACAACCGCGCTGTGCCTGCGCTGGCTCGATTCGCTGGACCTGCGCGACCAGACGCTGGTCGACTACGGCTGCGGATCGGGCGTGCTGGCGATCGCTGCCCTCAAGCTGGGTGCGGCGCGCGCCGTTGGCGTCGACAACGATCCGCAGGCACTGACCGCCTCGCGCAGCAACGCCGAGCGCAATGGCGTGTCGGCGTGGCTTGAGCTGTACCCGCCGGCCGCCGCACCGACGGTGGCCGCCGACGTCTTCGTGGCCAACATATTGGCCGGGCCGCTGCTGGAACTGGCGCCGCGGCTGGCGCAGCAATGCGTTCCCGGCGCGTACTTCGCGCTGTCCGGCATTCTCGAGAGCCAGCGGGAGGAGTTGCTGGCGCGCTACGAGCCGTGGTTCGAGCAGCTGCAGGCGACCGGCGAAGACGGCTGGATGCGCATCGACGGCCGCCGCCGCCGCTGACTCGGCGGCGCGGACGCGCCAACCGCGCCGCCGGATCGCGTACCATCGGGTGTTCGCTCACCATGGAGTCGCGCCATGCGCCGCCTGCCTGCCTTGATCGTCTTCGCCGCCACTGCCATCGGCCTCGGCGGCTGCCAGCACAATGCCGTCGAAGCGCCCGGCGCCACGGCCGCCGCGACCGCGTCGGCGGCGACGCCGGCGAGCGCCGGCAGCACCAGCGCCTACGTCCGCGCGCACCTGAAGGATTACGTACCGGTGCGGCTGGACGCCGACCTGTCCGGGTTTGACGCGAGCCAGAAGCAGATGCTGGCCAGGCTGGTGCAGGCCGCCGACGTGATGAACGCGATCTACTGGCAACAGGCCTGGGGCAGCCGCGAGTCGCTGATGGAGCGCATCGACGATGCCCCGACCCGCCGCTTCGCCGACATCAACTTCGGTCCATGGGACCGACTCAACGACAACCATCCGTTCGTGCCCGGGGTGGGCCCGCGGCCGCCCGCCGCGCGTTTTTATCCGGCCAACATGAGCAAGGCGGAGTTCGAGGCCGCGCCACTCGAGGACAAGACGTCGCTGTACACGCTGCTGCGCCGCAATGACGCCGGCGCGCTGGTCACCATTCCCTACCACCAGGCCTATCGCAGCGACCTGGAACATGCCGCCAGCCTGCTCCAGCAGGCCTCGCGGCTGGCCGAAAACGCGGACTTCGCGAAGTACCTGTCGATGCGCGCCGAGGCGCTGCTCAGCGACCAGTACCGGGCCAGCGATTTCGCCTGGATGGACATGCGCGGCAATCC
>DASSBG010000033.1:0-55060 GCA_035699085.1 Rhodanobacteraceae bacterium | reverse complement strand
GGCCGCAGCAAAACCGGGGTCAGCAAAACCGGGGTCAGAGTGCACTTTCCAGGCGGCAGTCGCTACAACCAGCGGCCGTCGGAGGAAAGTGCACTCTGACCCCGGTTTTGCTAGTCGAGGCGGTAGCCGAACTGTTCGTGGAAGTGGTCGGCGAATTCGTCGTAGGTGAACTGCTGGTTCTGCGTGCCGGGATGCTCGACCTTCAGCGCGCCCATCAGCGAGGCCATGCGGCCAACGGTGTCCCAGTCCATGCCGCGGCTGATACCGAAGATCAGGCCGGCGCGGTAGGCATCGCCACAGCCCGTCGGGTCGGTGATGCTCTGTTCGCGTGCCGCGGGAATCTCGTGCAGCTTCTCGCGCGTATGTACCAGCGAACCGTGGGGTCCGCGGGTGACGATGTAGGCCGAGGTGCGCTCGGCGATTTGCGCCGGCGTCCAGCCGGTGCGCTCCTGCAGCAGCTGCGACTCGTAGTCGTTGACCGTCACGTAGTGCGCCAGCTCGATCATGCGGCGAAACTCGTCGCCGCTGAAGAGCGGCATCGCCTGCCCGGGATCGAAGATGAAAGGCACGCCCTGCTGCGCGAACTCGTCGGCGTGCTGCAGCATCGCTTCGCGCGAATCCGGGGCGACGATGCCAAAATCCACGCCGTTGACCTCGTTGACGTGGTTCTCGCTTGAGCGCGTCATGGCGCCGGGGTGGAAGGCCGTGATCTGGTTGTCGTCCAGGTCGGTGGTGATGAACGCCTGGGCGGTGAAGAAGTCGGGCAGCTCCTTGATGCAATCCATGCGGATGCCGCAGCGCTCGAAGTGCGCGCGGTAGGGACCGAAGTCCTCGCCGACGGTGGCCATCGGCAAGGGGTCGTCGCCGAGCAGTTTCAGGTTGTAGGCGATGTTGCCGGCGCAGCCGCCGAACTCGCGGCGCATTCGCGGTACCAGGAAGGCGACATTGAGCATGTGCACCTTGTCCGGCAGGATATGGTTCTTGAACTGGTCCTGGAACACCATGATGGTGTCGTAGGCAAGCGAGCCGCAGATCAGTGCAGACATGGTGAAACCCGGTTCGGAAGGTGGGAGCGCGCGTTTCGACCAACCACCCCGACCGGTCCGCTGCGCCAAACGTGCGAATCGTATCGCGATTGGGGCGCCGAGGCGAACACCTCGCCCGGGAAATCGCGGTTTTGGGCGCTGTGTCGCTTGCTTCCCAAACAGGCGCTGACTACACTCCCGGGCTCCGTGCACCCGCGCGGCATTCCCCCGATCGGCGGCGCCAGGCGCATATGTTCAAGAAGTTTCGTGGTCTCTTCTCCAACGATCTGTCGATCGACCTGGGCACGGCCAACACGCTGATCTACCTGCGCGGACAGGGCCTGGTGCTGAACGAGCCGTCGGTCGTGGCGATCCGCCAGGATCGTGGCCCGGGTGGCCCGCGCGCGGTCGCCGCGGTCGGCAGCGAGGCCAAGCGCATGCTCGGTCGCACGCCCGGCAACATCGCCACCGTGCGGCCGATGAAGGACGGCGTCATCGCCGACTTCACCATGACCGAGGCGATGCTGCAGTATTTCATTCGCCAGGTGCACCGCACCCGTTTCCTGCGGCCGAGTCCGCGGGTGCTGGTCTGTGTCCCGTGCGGCTCGACCCAGGTCGAGCGCCGCGCCATCAAGGAGTCGGCCGAAGGCGCCGGTGCCCGCGACGTGTTCATCATCGAGGAGCCGATGGCCGCTGCGATCGGTGCCGGTATTCCGGTCGGCGAGGCTCGTGGGTCCATGGTGTTGGACATTGGCGGCGGCACCTCCGAGGTGGCGGTGATCTCCCTCAACGGCATCGTCTATTCGCAGTCGGTGCGGATCGGCGGCGACCGCTTCGACGAGGCCATCATCAATTACGTGCGCCGCAACCACGGCACGCTGATTGGCGAATCGACCGCCGAGCGGATCAAGATCGAGATCGGCTGCGCCTTTCCGCAAAGCGACGTGCGCGAGATCCAGATCTCCGGACGCAACCTCGCCGAAGGCGTGCCGCGCATGATCACCATCAACTCCAACGAGGTGCTTGAGGCGCTGCACGAGCCGCTGAGCGGCATCGTCGCGGCGGTCAAATCGGCGTTGGAGCAGACTCCGCCGGAGCTGTGCTCGGATGTCGCCGAACGCGGCATCGTGCTGACCGGCGGCGGCGCGCTGCTGCGCGACCTGGATCGCCTGATCTCCGAGGAGACGGGGCTGCATGTGCAGGTTGCAGACGATCCCCTGACCTGCGTCGCCCGCGGCGGCGGCCAGGCGCTGGACCTGATCGACGAGCACGGCAGCGACTTCTTCTACCCCGAGTAACCCGCCCGGCGGGAGGGTTGACAGCAGATCATGGCGCTTGCGCGCGACGGCGACACCACGCTCTTTTCCGGCAACGCGGCCGGCACCCTGCGGTTGATCGCCTATGCGGCGCTGGCTTGCGTGCTGATGGTGATCGATCGCCGCGTCGGCGTCATCACGCACGTGCGGTACACCGCCTCGGTGCTGATCGAGCCGGTATTCGCGCTGGCGTCACTGCCGGCGAAACTGGCCAACTTCGCCAGCACCTCGCTGGTTTCGCGGCATCACCTCAGCGAGGAAAACGCGCACCTGCGCGAGGCCCTGCTGCTGGCCAACGCACGCCTCAACCGCATGCACGTGGTGGCCGGTCAGAACCAGCGCCTGCAGGAGCTGCTGGACGTGCGTCGCCAGCTCGGGATGGACGTGCAACTGGCGCACGTGGTGGGCGTGGATATCGGCGCATTTCGCCATCGCATCGTGCTCGATGTCGGCGCCGACCAGGGCGTCAAGGTGGGCCAGGCCATCATCGACGCGCACGGTGTCATGGGCCAGGTGACGCAAGTGCAGCACGACAGTTCGCGCGCGATCCTGGTGTCCGACCCCAACCATTCCATTCCAGTCGTCGATGAGCGCACCGGCCTGCGTACCGTCGCCAGTGGCTCCGGCGTCGGCGACCAGTTGGTGCTGCGCTCGATCCCGTTGACCGCCGACGTGCGGGTCGGCGACCGTTTGTTGACCTCCGGGCTCGGCGGCCGCTTCCCGGCCGGCTTCCCGGTCGGCACGGTGGCGAGCGTGGCGCCGGACGAGGCGCACATGTTCGCCCGCGCCCAGGTGACGCCGGCCGCCGCACTCGATCGCAGCGGCGAGGTGCTGCTGCTGCGTGACCTGCCGCCACCCGTGGGCCCGCCGGCGCCGGCGCCGGCTGTCGGCCCGCCGGCCAGTCTCGCCGGCCAATCCGCAGCCGCCGGGGCACGCTGATGCATTGGCGCCATCGCAAGGTCCTGTTTGCCGCCAGCATCGCGCTGGCGCTGCTGCTGTCGCTGGTGGCCCTGCCGCCGGTGCTGGCGGCGTTCAAGCCCGCCTGGATCGCGCTGGTGCTGCTGTTCTGGGTGATCGAGACGACCGACCCCGTCGAACTTGGCTGGGTGTTCTGCATTGGCTTGCTGGCCGACCTGTTCAACGGCTCGCTGCTCGGCGAGCACGCACTGCGCCTGACCGTGCTGGTGTTCATCGCGATGCGATTCCGCGCGCGGCTGCGCTTCTTCCCGATGTGGCAGCAGACCCTGGCGGTGCTGGCCCTGCTGCTGAATGACCGCATGCTGCTGCTGATGGTGCGCGCCTTCGCCGGCGAGGCGCTGCCACCGTTGGCATGGTGGTACGCCCCATTCGCGGGCGCGCTGCTTTGGCCCTTCGTGTTCCTGCTGCTTGACGACCTGCGCACGCGGATGCGCGTGCGCGAGTGACGGTGGCGGGGCGGCGGGCAGTGATCGGACCGGTGCGGGAGGCGCGCGCATGACGCGGCGCGCAATCAAGGACAACCGCCGGGAGACGGCGCTGTTTCGCCGCCGGGTGCTGGCCGGTTTCGGCCTGATCCTTGTTGGCCTGGCCGTCGTGCTGTCGCGCTTCTTCTGGCTGCAGGTGGTCGAGCATGGCGAATACGTCACCCGCGCCACGCAAAACCGCGTGCACCTGCGCCACCTGGCGCCGGCGCGTGGCCTGATCTACGACCGCCACGGCCGCATCCTGGCGGACAACGTGCCCGCCTTCCGTCTCGAGGTGGTGCCGGAGCGGGTGAAGCATGTCGATGCGATGCTCGACCGCCTGCAGCAGGTGGTGCCTTTGTCGAGCGACGACATCAAGCGCTTCCACCAGCAGCTCAGGCAGCACCGCAGCTTCCAGAGCGTGCCGCTGAAGTTCGACCTCGACCAGAACGACATCGCCCGTTTTGCCGTCAACCGCTGGCGCTTTCCCGGCGTCGACGTGGTCCCGTACCTGACCCGCAACTACCCTATGGGGCGGGACTTCGCCCACATCATCGGCTATGTCGCGCGTATCGACCCCAACGACCTCAAGGGCCTCGACGCCGACCTCTACGACGGCACCACGCACATCGGCAAGACCGGGCTGGAGCGCTATTACGAAACCGTGCTGCACGGCAAGCCGGGCTATGAGCTGGTCGAGGTCAACGCCGACCAGCGGCCGTTGAGGGTACTGGAGCGGCATCCGCCGCAGCCGGGCACCAGTCTGTACCTGACCATCGACGCACGGCTGCAGCAGGCGACGGTGGATGCGCTGGGCGACCAGGCCGGTGCGGCCGTGGCGATCGACCCGCGCAACGGCGAGGTGCTGGCGATGGTCAGCAATCCGGCCTACGACCCCAACCTGTTCGTCAACGGCATCAGCCAGACCGACTATTCGGCGCTGCTGCACGACCCGGACAACCCGTTGATGGCGCGTGCCATGCGCGGGCAATACCCGCCCGGCTCGACCGTCAAACCGTTCCTCGGGCTGGGCGGGTTGATCATGGGACTGCGCACACCGCAGGACAAGATCCTCTCCACCGGCACCTGGTACCTGCCGGGCAACTCGCGCGGCTACCGTGACGACAAGCGCTGGGGCAGCGGCTGGGTCAACCTGGAACAGGCCATCGAGCAGTCGGTGAATACCTATTTCTACGCGCTGGCCAACGACATGGGTATCGACCGGTTGTCGAGCTTCATGGCCCGCTTCGGCTTCGGCGAAGAGACCGGCATCGACCTGCGTGGCGAATCATCCGGCATCCTGCCGTCGCGCGAGTGGAAGAGCGCCCACAGCCGCAACCCGTGGTATCCGGGCGAGACGGTGATCGCCGGCATCGGCCAGGGCTACTGGGCGGTGACGCCGCTGCAGCTGGCGCATGCGGTGGCGACCCTCGCCGACCACGGCGTCGCGCACGCGCCGCACCTGCTCTACGCGCTCGGCCACGCCGGCCAGGCGCAGCCGGAGTTGCTGCCGGCCGAGAAGGGCAGGCAGGTGGTGGCTGCGCCTGACGAGGCGTGGGCGGCGGTGCAGCGCGGCATGCTTGACGTGGTCAACGGCGCCAAGGGTACGGCCAGCGGCCTGGGCAAGGGTTTCCCCTACCTGATCGCCGGCAAGACCGGCACCTCGGAGCGCTTTTCGCGCACCACCACCGACTACGAAAGCGGCCGCAGCATCGAGGAGCTCGCCAGGCTGCACCACGCGCTGTTCATTGCCTACACGCCAGTCAAGCACCCACGCATTGCGGTGGCCGTGGTGATCGACAACGGCGCCTGGGGCAGCAGTGCGGCTGCGCCGGTCGCGCGCCAGATGCTGGATGCCTGGCTGCGGGAACAGCCGCCGCCGGTGGCGACGCTGCAAGCCGAGGCGGGGGCGCCATGATTGCCGGTGCGCTGCTGATGCGCGGGCGGCGCTTCGCCCTGCGCCTGCTGACCAGGCCGCGGCTGGACCTGCCGCTGGCCGCGGCATTGATCGGCGTGGCCGCCATCGGCCTGGTCACGCTCTACAGCGCAGGTGACAAGAGCACCGGCCTGGTGCTCGGCCAAAGCTTGCGCCTGCTGCTGGGCGCCGTGCTTCTGGTGCTGGTGTCGCGCATCCCGCCATCGGTGCTGCGCAGCTGGACGCCGTGGTTGTATGGCGTCAGCGTGGCGCTGCTGGTCGTGGTTGCCATCATCGGCGAAGGCCGTGGCACCAACCGCTGGCTGGACCTCGGCCTGCTGCGTTTCCAGCCGTCGGAACTGCTGAAGCTTACGGTGCCGATGATGGCGGCCTGGTACCTGCACCCGCGTTCGCTGCCGCCGCGCTGGCGCGACCTTGGCGCGGTCGGCCTGCTGATCGCGGTGCCGGCGGTGCTGATCGCCAAGCAACCCGACCTCGGAACCGCGCTGCTGGTGACGGCCGCCGGCTTGTTCGTGCTGTTCCTCGCCGGCCTGCAATGGTGGCGCATCGGCGCCATGCTGGGGCTGGCGCTGGCGGCGGCGCCGATCGCATGGCACCTGCTGCACGATTACCAGCGCGAGCGCTTGCTGACCTTGCTCGATCCGCAGCGTGATCCGCTGGGCAGCGGCTGGCACATCATCCAGTCCGAGATAGCCGTCGGGTCCGGTGGCATCTTCGGCAAGGGCCTGTACCACGGCACCCAGTCACGGCTGGAGTTCCTGCCCGAGCACACCACCGACTTCATCATGGCGGTATTCGCCGAGGAATTCGGCCTGATCGGCGTAACGGTGCTGATTGCGCTGTACGGCTTCATTGTCGGCCGCAGCCTGTGGCTGGCGGCGCAGGCGCGCGACACCTGGTCGCGGCTGATGGCCGGCGCCATCGGCATGAGCTTCTTTGTCTATGTGCTGGTCAACGGCGGCATGATCACGGGCCTGCTGCCGGTGGTCGGCGTACCGCTGCCGCTGGTCAGCTACGGCGGCACCTCGGCGGTCAGCCTGCTGGTCGGTTTCGGCGTGCTGATGTCGGTGCACGCGCATCGCAAGCTGCTCGACGGTTGACCTCCATGTTAGGCTAGCTTTCATGTAATCGGGCTTGATGGAAACGACTGTGTTGACGCGAATTTTTGCCGCTTTGGCCCTGGCCCTCGGGCTGCTCTCGGCCGCGTGCGCGGCACCTGCCGTCCACCCCGGCGAGCGCGCCTTCGCCAGCGCCGTGGCCAAGCGTCACGGGCTGTCCGAGCAGCGCCTGCTGGCGACGTTGAACGCGGCACACAAGCAGCAAAGCATCATCGAAGCAATGGAGCGGCCGGCGGAGTCGAAGAGCTGGGCCGAGTACCGGCCGATCTTCATGACGCCGCTGCGCATCAGCGCCGGCATCGCCTTCTACAAGCAGCATCGCGCGCTGCTGGAGAAGGCTGCCGCCACCTACGGCGTGCCGGCCCAGTACATTGTCGCCATCCTCGGCGTCGAGACCAGCTACGGCGTGCGCACCGGATCCTACAAGGTGCTGGACGCGCTGGTGACGCTGGCGTTCTATTACCCGCCGCGCGCCGACTACTTCCGCTCCGAGCTGGAGAAGCTGCTGACCATGCCGGCCAACCAGCTGCCGGGCCCGGTGACCGAAATCACCGGCTCCTATGCAGGCGCCATGGGCTGGGGCCAGTTCATGCCCTCGAGCATCGCCGCCTACGCCCGCGATGGCGACGGTGACGGCCGCATCGACCTCGCGGGCTCGCTGCCCGACATCGTCGACTCGGTGGCGCACTACCTGTCGGCCAACGGTTGGCGGCGCGGCCAGCCGGTGGCGGTGCCGGCATCCGCCGCGGCCGACGCGAAGGCCGTGAGCACGCAACGCAGCAAGCCGGAGTACACGGTGGCCAAGCTGGCCGCCCGTGGCTACACGCCGCGACAGCCGGTGCCGGGGACGACCGCGGCGACCCTGCTCACCCTGGACGGCGAACACGGCGACCAGCACTGGCTCACCTTCCACAATTTCGAAGTGATCACGCGTTACAACCGCAGTCCCATGTACGCGATGGTGGTGCAGCAACTGGCGCAGGCGATCGCCGACGGAGCAGCCGGGCCAACCACTGCGTCCCGATGAGCAGGCGCGCGGCCCAGCTGCTGCCGCTGGTCCTGCTGCTGGCCGGCTGCAGCCGCGAAGCGGTGCGGCCGACGCCGCCACCGGCGGGCGCGCCGACCGCCGGGGCGCCCGGCCACGCCGGCGTGATCGACAACATTTCGCTGCCGCAGTCGCAGCGCTACGCGCAGGCGCGCGACGGCAGTCCCGCCGAGCCCCGCGACGTGCGCGACCTGGTCGAGCCGGTGCCGCACGCCGAGCCGCGTTCACGCTATGGCAACACCTCACCGTATACCGTGCGCGGCCATACCTATCATGTGCTGGCCACGGCCAGCGGCTACGACGAGCGCGGCATCGCCTCCTGGTACGGCACCAAGTTCAACGGCCACCTCACCTCCAGCCTCGAACCGTACGACATGTACAAGTTCACGGCGGCGCACAAGACGCTGCCGCTGCCGAGCTGGGCGCGCGTGACCAACCTGGACAACGGCAATAGCGTGATCGTGCGCATCAACGACCGCGGCCCGTTCCACCCGGGCCGCATCATCGACCTGTCCTACGCCGCCGCCGTCCGTCTCGGCATCTGGCGCCAGGGCACCGGCCGCGTCGAGGTCCAGGCGATCATTCCCGGCCGGTCGCCGGAACTGTCGCCAAACGGCGCGGTCACATCGGCGGCGGGCGCGCATATCTTCCTGCAGGTCGGTTCGTTCGCCGATCGCGACAACGCGGATCGGCTGGCGGCACGCCTGCGCGCGCTTGACGTCGGCCCGGTGCAGGTGCTGGCAGCGGTCGTCGATGGTCGCACCTTGCAGCGCGTGCGCGTCGGCCCGCTCCGCGACCAGGCGCAGGCGCGCCGCCTGCGCCAGCAGATCCAGCGCAGCGGGCTGCCGCTGGCGCAAACCATTCTCGAATGACCCCGGATAGCCACAGATGATGCCACTACGCCGCCTGCTGTTCCTCGCCGCCGCCGCCACCACCGCGCTGGTCGCGCACGGCGCGCCGCTGCCGCCACCTGCGCTGGTGCCGGCCATCGTGGCGCCGGTGCCTGCGCCACCGACCTTCGAGGCCAAGAGCTGGGTGCTGATGGACTATGCCAGCGGCCGGATCCTGGCCAGCAAGGACCCCGACGAGCGCGTGGAGCCGGCGTCGATCACCAAGATCATGACCGACTACGTCGTGTCGGCCGAGGTCGCCGCCGGCAAGGTCGGCATGGACGACAAGGTCTTCATCAGCGAACACGCCTGGCGCGGTGGCGGCGCCGGCACCGATGGCTCGACCAGCTTCCTCAAGGTGCACTCGAAGGTGCCGCTGAAGGATCTGCTCTACGGCCTGATCATCCAGTCCGGCAATGACGCCGCCATTGCCCTGGCCGAGCACATCGCGGGCACCGAAACGGCGTTTGCCTCGCTGATGAATGCCTACGCCAAGCAACTCGGCATGACGGGCACGCACTACGCGAACGCTTCCGGCTACCCGGCGCCCGACCACTACAGCACGGCCCGCGACACCGCAATCCTCTCGCGCGCGCTGATCCGCAATTTCCCCGAGGATTATGCAATCTCGGCCATCAAGCAGTTCACCTGGAACGGCATCACCCAGCACAACCGCAACACCTTGCTCTGGCGCGATCCGAGCGTCGACGGCATCAAGACGGGGCACACCTCGGCCGCCGGTTACTGCCTGGCGGCCTCCGCCAAACGTGGCGACCAGCGCCTGATCGCGATCGTCATGGGCGCGCCGAGCGAAAAGGCACGCGCCAACGACGCCGAGGCGCTGCTCAACTACGGCTTCCGCTTCTACGAGACCCACAAGCTGTACCGGGCTGGCACGCCGCTGGCCACGCCGCGCGTCTGGAAGGGCGCGGCCGACAAGCTGCCGATCGGCGTCACCGACGACGTGCTCGCCACCGTGCAGCGTGGCCGCTACGGCGAGCTCAAGGCCAGCATGGAACTGCCTTCGGTGCTGGTCGCGCCCTTCAAGAAGGGCCAGCAAGTCGGCACCCTCAAGGTCACGCTTGATGGCAAGACGCTGCTGACGCGGCCGCTGGTGGCGCTGGCGGATGTCGGCAAGGGCGGCGTGTTCAAGCGGCTCAGCGACGGCGTGATGCTGTGGTTCCACGACGACAGCACGCCCACCGACACGGAGCTGAAGCCGTGAGCGATGCGTCCGAGGCCGATGGCGCCGGGCGCGGCTTCCGCTTTCCCGGCAGTTTCGAGATCACCGCCGTCGGCAATGCCGACGCCGGGCTCGAGCACAAGGTGCCTTCGCTGATCCGCCAGTTGGGGATGCACGTGCTCGACGCCAGCGTGCGCAGCCGTCCCTCCGGCAAAGGCAACTACGTGTCGGTATCGGTCGAGTTCAATTGCCCCAGCCGCGAAAAGCTGGAGGCGCTGCACGCCGCGCTGCGTGCCGACGACGATATCCACTACACGCATTGAACGACGCCACGCAGCGCCCGCTCCACAGGCCTGGTCCGCCGCTGCTGCGGGTGCGGCGCCTGGGCTTGCAGCCCTACCAGCCGGTGTGGCAGGCCATGAGCGATTTCACCGATCGCCGCGGCGCGGACACGCCCGACGAGCTGTGGCTGCTCGAGCACGAGCCGGTTTTCACCCTGGGCCAGGCGGGTCGCCCCGAGCACGTGCTGGCACCGGGTGCGATACCGGTGGTCAACAGCAACCGCGGCGGCCAGGTGACTTACCACGGCCCCGGCCAGATCGTCGGCTACCCGCTGTTCGACCTGCGCCGCTTGCGCATTGGCGTGCGGGATTTCGTCACGGCGATCGAGCAGGCCATGATCGATGCCATGGCGCAATGGGGCATCCACGCCACCCGGCATGAGGGGGCGCCGGGAGTCTATGTCGGCGAGGCCAAGATCGGCGCGCTCGGCATCCGCGTACGCCACGGCTGCGCCTTCCATGGACTGGCGCTGAACGTGAACATGAACCTCGAGCCATTCCAGCGCATCAACCCATGCGGCTACAAGGGCTTGGCCGTCACCCAGATGATAGACTTGGGCGGCCCGCCGCGGTTGCGGGACGTGGAGGACGCGCTGGTCGGGGCGTTCGCCCGCGGCTTCGGGTTCCATCTCCAGACCGCTCCACCGGATTGCCTCGACGCCGCCGCCAGCGGCATGCACGCGCGCACCACGCCATGAGCCCTACCCGAACCATCCCCATCGCCACGGTCGCCGACAAACACGTCGGCGCCGGCAAGATCGAGCACAACCGCGCGCACTTCGACAGCGGGCAGCCGCGCCTGCGCAAGCCCTCCTGGATCCGCGTGCGCCTGCCGCCGGGCAACGCGGTGCAGCGCCTGAAGTCGCGCCTGCGCGAGAACGCGCTGGTCACCGTTTGCGAGGAAGCCTCCTGCCCCAACATCCACGAGTGCTTCAGCAAGGGGACGGCAACCTTCATGATCCTCGGCGAGGTCTGCACGCGGCGCTGCTCGTTCTGCGACGTTGCCCACGGCCGGCCATTGCCGCCGGACCCGCTGGAGCCGGCGCGGCTGGCCGACACCATCGCCGCGATGGGCCTGCGCTACGTGGTCATCACCTCGGTCGACCGTGACGACCTGCGCGACGGTGGCGCGGCGCACTTCGCCGCCTGCATCCGCGCCATCCGCCACGCCAGCCCCGAGATCCGCATCGAGATACTGACCCCGGACTTCCGCGGCAAGGGCCGCATGGAGCGCGCGCTCGAGGCGCTGGCGCAGTTCCCGCCGGACGTCTTCAACCACAACCTGGAAACGGTGCCGCACCTGTACCGCGAGGTGCGCCCCGGCGCCGGCTACCAGTGGTCGCTGGATCTGCTGCGCCGGTTCAAGGCGCAGCACCCGGAGATTCCGACCAAGTCCGGCATCATGCTCGGGCTCGGCGAGAACGAAAGCCAGGTGCTGGAGACGCTGCGCGACCTGCGCGCGCACGACGTCGACATGATCACCATTGGCCAGTACCTGCAGCCCACCGCGCACCATCACCCGGTCCTGCGCTACTGGCATCCCGATGAATTCGAAGCACTGGCCAGGGCCGGCATGGCGATGGGTTTCCACCACGTCGCCGCCGGACCGCTGGTGCGCTCGTCCTACCACGCGGACCGGCAGGCCCACGCCGCCGGCTATGTCGAGGAGACTGCATGAACCGCCTGTTCCGTGTTGCCGCCGGCCTTGCCCTCGGACTCTGTGCCGGCGTGGCCCTTGCTGCCACCAGCTGTCCCAAGC
This sequence comes from Rhodanobacteraceae bacterium, assembly GCA_035699085.1. GTDB lineage: Bacteria > Pseudomonadota > Gammaproteobacteria > Xanthomonadales > Rhodanobacteraceae > DASSBG01. The sequence goes on along the minus strand of DASSBG010000033.1, from coordinate 43,005 downwards.
CGGACACCGAGACGATCGACCTCGGCGTCGCCACCAAACCCCTCCACGCCGAGCCGAGCCAGCGCGAGGCGTCGACGCTGGTGGCCAACCTGATGACCCGCTACCACTACGACGCGGTGCCGCTCGACGACAGCATGTCGAAAAAGATCTTCAAGGCCTACCTCGACGCGCTCGACAGCCAGAAGATGTTTTTCACCCAGGCCGACATCGATCGCTTCGGCGCCGCCCGCACAAGCCTTGACGACGCCATCTGGAACGGCGACCTCAAGGTGCCTTTCGACATCTTCAACACCTACGCCAAGCGCCTGACCTCGCGTACCGCCAAGATCCGCGCGCTGCTGGACAAGGGGTTTGACTTCACGCTGAAGGAGAGCTACACCTACGACCGCAGCAAGGCCGACTGGGCGAGCAGCGAAGCGGCGCTCGACGAGCTGTGGCGCAAGCGGGTCAAGAACGACTGGCTGCGGCTGAAGCTGGCCGGCAAGAAGGACGCCGACATCCGCAGCACGCTGGACAAGCGCTACGCGACCTACCTCGAGCGGGTGCGCCAGCTTGACAGCGAGGACGTCTTCCAGAGCTTCATGAACGCCTACGCCGAGTCTGTTGACCCGCATACCAATTTCTTCGACCCGCGCACTTCGCAGAATTTCAACATCACGATGAAGTTGTCGCTGGAGGGCATCGGCGCGGTGCTCGAGCGCCACGACGAGTACACCCAGATCCGGCAGATCGTGCCGGGCGGCCCGGCGGCGGAGTCCGGCAAGCTGCAGGCCGGCGACCGCATCGTCGGCGTGGCCCAGGACGATTGCGCCATGGTCGACGTGGTCGGCTGGCGGCTGGACGACGTGGTCGACCTGATCCGCGGGCACAAGAACACCGTGGTGCGGCTGGAGATCCTGCCCGCCGGCATCGGTCCGGACGGCAAGCGCAACGTCGTGCGGCTGGTGCGCAAGAAGGTTGCAATCGAAAACTCGGCGGCCAAGAAGTCGATCATCGAGATCACCCGCGACGGCCACAGCCACAAGGTCGGTGTGATCGACCTGCCCTCGTTCTACCAGGACTTCGGCGCCAAGCGCCGCGGCGACGCCAACTACCGCAGCGCCACCCGCGACGTGGCCGAGCTGCTGGGCGAGCTGAAGAAGGCCGGGGTGGAGGGCGTCATCGTGGACTTGCGCAGCGACGGCGGCGGCTCGCTCAGCGAAGCCGCGAGTCTCACCGGGCTTTTCATCAACAAGGGCCCGGTGGTGCAGGTTCGCAATACCCGTGGCAAGGTCGAGGAGGAATCCGACGACAACCCCGGCACGGTGTGGTCCGGGCCGCTGGCAGTGCTGGTCAATCGTGGCTCGGCCTCGGCCTCGGAGATTTTCACCGCCGCGATCCAGGACTACCACCGCGGCCTGGTCATCGGCTCCAACACCTTCGGCAAGGGCACGGTGCAGAACCTGGTCAACCTCGACCAGATCGCGCACAACGAGGAGCCGGTGCTGGGTTCGCTGAAAATGACCATCGCCCAGTTCTTCCGCGTCGATGGCGGCTCCACCCAGCTGCGCGGGGTCACGCCGGACATCGTCTTCCCCAGCGGCATCGATCCGGAGGATCTCGGCGAGTCGAGCTATCCCAATGCGCTGCCGTGGTCGTCGATCTCGCCGGCCAGCTACACGCCGGTCAATGACATCGACAAGTCCCTGGTGGCCGAGCTCGACAAGGCGCACGAGGCGCGCATCGCCGACAATGTCGGCTGGAAGGTGCAGGTCGCCGAGATGCGCCACAGCCAGGCGCTGCGCGACCGCACCACCGTGTCGCTCAACCTCGAGGAGCGCACCGCCGAGCGCGACGCCAACAACGCCTTCCGCAAGAAGCTGGAGGCGCAGGCCAAGGCCGCCGAGGAGGCCGAGGACAAGGACAACAACGTGCGGGTCGCGGTCGACGGTAGCGTGGCCAAGCCGGCCAGCGCGGCGCTGGTTCCGGCGCCGGCGGCCACCGACGACGGGCTGCAGCCGGGCGAGCGCAGCGTGCACGACGAACTGGCCAAGGAGCGCGCCGAGGAGCAGGTCAAGGACGTGCGCCTGATCGAGGCGGCCAACATCGTGGCCGACCTGGCGCATGCCAAGGCGCCGGCCAACGCACCGCGGATCGTCGACAAGAAGGCGAGCTGAGGCAGGCGGCGCCTGCGACCTCAGCCGTAGCGCTGGCGCAGCATCGCGAACAGCGCGCGCAGGCCCTGCGCGTCGCCGCCGCGTGGCCGTCCCGGGCGGTTGCCGTCGCTCCAGCCGTACACGTCAAGGTGCAGCCAGTTGACCGCCGGGGACACGAAGCGCTGCAGGTACAGCGCGGCCAGGATCGCGCCGGCGTGCCGCGAGGGGCTGCAGTTGGCGGTGTCGGCGATGTGCGACTCCAGCATGCGCCGGTAGGGTGCCCACAGCGGCATGCGCCACAGCGGGTCGCGCTCGGCGTCTGCTGCCGCCAGCGCCTGCGCGGCAAGCGCATCGCTGTTGCTGAACAGCGCGGGCAGGTCCGGCCCCAGCGCCACCCGCGCCGCACCGGTCAGTGTGGCAAGGTCAATGATCAGGTCCGGCTTTGATTCGCTTGCGTAGGCCAGCGCGTCGCAGAGGACCAGACGCCCTTCGGCGTCGGTGTTGTCCACTTCGACGCTGACGCCGGCGCGGGTCCGGATCACGTCGCCGGGCCGGTAGGCATCGCCGGCCACCGCATTTTCCACCGCCGGCACCAGCAGCGTCAGGCGCACCGGCAGGCGTGCCTGCATCACCAGGCTGGCGAGGGCGATGGCGTGGGCGGCGCCGCCCATGTCCTTCTTCATCCAGCGCATGCCGTCGCCTGTCTTCAGGTTGAGGCCGCCGGAGTCGAAGCACACGCCCTTGCCGACAAGGGTCACGGCAGGGTCGCCGCGCCGGCCCCAGGTCAGTTCGACCAGCCGCGGCGCCTGGCCGCCGGCGCGGCCGACGGCGTGGATGGTTGGGAAGTTGGCCTTCAGCAGCTGCGGGCCGACCCACTGCCGCACCCGCGCCTGCTCGCGCTTGCCCAGGGCAACCACCGCCGCTGCCAGCTCGGCCGGGCCGAGGTCGGAGGTGGGTGTGTTGATCAGGTCGCGGACCAGCGCGATGGCCTCCACCGTCGGCCGCCAAGCCTGGATCTGCGCGCGTGTCAGTACCAGCCGCGCCGCAGGCCGCGGTGCGGGCGCGCGGTAGCGATCAAAGCGATAGACCCCCAATGCCCAGCCCAGCGCCGCCAGGCGCAGGCGATCCTCATCGAGTTCATCCAGCAGGTAATCCCCGGCCGGTAGAGTGCCTGGCAAGCCGGCCAGCGACCACAGCTGCTCGTGCGGGTCGGCCCCGACCAGCACGTGCTGCAACTGACCTTGCGCGTCGGGTATCAACGCAATGCGGCCAGGTTCGGGAGTGAACTGCTGCGCCTTCAGCCAACGCTGCTCACGGGCTCCAAGCTTGCGGCGCACTGCGGCTTCGTTGGCTGCATTCACCATCTGCAGCGGTATGCGGCGCGCCTTGCCGCGCTGTTCTACCCAACCATCCATTCGCACTGCCTCCACGGGACTTTGGATGTGACCCGTTGCAGGATGTGTGCCAGCCTGCCGCAGCTCAATGCGCAGGCTGCGCTGGCGACGTCCCGGCAGGCGCCGGCGCCACGGCGCTGGTGGCGGGTGCCGGCTGCAGTTTGCCGGGTGCGCGGCGCCGCTGTGCCTGTTGCAGGCGGCGGCGGGCGACCACGGTCCGCTGCGACGTGGGCGCCACGGCGGCCGCGGCCGCGTAGGTTGCGCCCGGCGCCGCCACCGGCCCGTTCATCGGGTGGTGCGCCTGCTCCTGCACCGCCAGCAGGTGCTCGTGGTGGCCCAGCGCCAGCGCGCCGTCCGCCCGGTAGGGCAGCAGGTGGTTGGCGCGCATGATGTGCGCGGCCTTCCTGCCGTGCAGGAAGTCGATGAACTGCTCGACCTCGGCGTGGCGCGGGCTGCCGGCTGCGACGACCAGGTACAACGGAATGCTCAGCGGATAGCTGCCGTCGCCGAGGTGGGCGCGGCTTGGCTGGACATGCTCGACCGCCAGCATGTCCAGCTTGCGGTTGCCGGCGACCGAAGACAGCGTCGAGGCGCCCAAAGCCAGCGGATCGATCGCGACCGCCGCCTCCAGCTGCCGCGTGTTGATGTACAGCCGCGGCGCCGCCACCGGCTGGTTGCCGCGGCCGAACAGGTACTGGCGCAGGCTGTACTCGATGCCGTCCAGCGGCCCCGCCACCGCGTACAGGTGGATCGGCCGGTTCGGCCCACCCAGCGCCTTCCAGTTGATGATGCGGCCGTAGTAGATGTCGTTGAGCTGGCGCAGGCTGACATGCTTGACCGGATTGCCGTGGTGGGTGATCAGCACCACGGCGTCCCATGCCACCGGCACGAAGTCGAGCCCGGTCTCGCGCTGGCGGTGCACGAATGCCGGACGCGCGCTGCCGCCGAAGTCGACGCGGCCGGCAGCCACGGCATCGATGCCGGAAATGGTGCTGAACGGTTGCAGGTGGATCGGCACCTTGCTCTGGCGCGTCCAGGCTTTGCCGAGGTCCTGCATCAGCGCGCGCGAGGTCGCGAGGTCGCCGCGCCAAGCCAGCGTCGGCGTCGTGCCCGGGGTCGCCGCTTGCGCCGCGCCGGCGCCCAGCGCCAGCAGGGCCGGCAGCGCCAGCAACGACAGCTTCGGTCGTATCAGCATCGGGGCATTATGCCGATGCCGCCGGCGCCGAATGTGAACCGGTCGCGCAGAAGCGGCCTGCGGCAGGTATTCCCGCACCGCCGCAGCCGGTGGGAATCATTGCATCAGCAGGTAGAAGGCCTGCTGGCCCCGCGCCACGGTCAGCAAAAGTTGCCGTGGCGTCTCGGCCAGCGCCGCGCGAAGCCGCTTCAATCCCGCCACGCGCTGCTGGCCGATGGCGATGATCACGTCGCCTTGGCGCAGGCCGTTGCGCGCGGCGCGGCTGCCATCGTCGACCGATTCCACCAGCACACCGGACAAGCCGCTGGCCTTCTGGGCCGCGCTCGGGTCGGCCAGCGTCGCGCCGGCGAGCCGCGGATCGAGCGACTGCCCCCTGGCCTGCTGGCGCACGTCGGCGAGCAAGTGGGTGCTGACAGTCAGCCGCTGGTCCTTGCGCTGCAGCGTGAGCGTCACCGGCTTGCCCAGCGGCAGCAGGCCTTCGGCGTTGCTGAGGCCTTCGGCACTGCTGATCGGCGAGCCGTTGAGCGCAACGATGACGTCGCCGACGTGCACGCCGGCCGCGGCCGCCGGCGAGTTGTCCGCCAGCGCCGTGACGATGGCGCCGCGGTTGGCAGGCATGCCCAGTGCCCTGGCCATGCCCGGCGTCAGGTCCTGCGCCTGCAGCGCCAGCGTGCCGCGCCTCACCGACCCGTAGCGGACCAGCTGGTGCATCACGCGGATGGCGAGGTTGGAGGGAATGGCGAAGCCGATGCCGACGTTGCCGCCCGAAGGCGTGTAGATCATGCTGTTGATGCCGACCAGCCGGCCGTGCAGGTCGACCAGCGCGCCGCCGGAGTTGCCGGGATTGATCGAGGCGTCGGTCTGGATGAAATTCTGGTAGCCGTGGCCCAGGCCCTTGCGCTGCAGGGCCGAGACGATGCCCGAGGTCACGGTCTGGCCGAGGCCGAAGGGATCGCCCACGGCGACCACGAAGTCACCGACCCGCAGCTTGCTGGAATCGGCCAGCGGCAGGGCATGCAGGTTGTCGGCCGGTATCTTCAGCACCGCAATGTCGGTGGCCGGGTCGGTGCCGATCACGGTCGCCTTGACGCTGCGCTTGTCCGGCAGTGTCACCGTGATGTCGTCCGCGCCGGCGACCACATGGTTGTTGGTCAGCACGTAGCCCTTGTCGGCGTCGACGATCACGCCCGAACCGAGCGCCTGCTCCACGCGCTCGCGCGGCACCGCCGGCAGGCCGAAGAACTGGCGGAAGATGGGGTCGTCGAAATAGGGGCTGCGCACCCGCACGTGGGTCCTGGATGCGATGTTCACCACCGCCGGGGTAACCTTCTCAAGCATCGGCGCCAGCGACGGCAGCGGCTCGCCGGCCACCTGCGCGGGCAGCGTGGCGGCCGCCGGCGGCGGCAGGGCCGCCAGCAGCGGCAGTAGCGGGACCAGCAGTGCGAGACGGCGCGCAAGGGCGGAAGACATGGCGGCTCCATGGCGGTTGAGCGGGGCGTTGGGAGCGCGGCGCGGTGGCCGCTGCGGCGGCGGCCCGTGGCCGCGGCGCATCCATTCTGACAGCGGCGAAGGGCCCGCGGTTTCCGCTCCGCGGACGCGGCTCTTGAGGCCGCTGCCACGCCCCGGCGCGGCGCCGGTCCGCGCCAGCGCTGGTCCTGGCGTCAGCCGATTGACAGGCGCCGTCACGCGGCGTACGTTTGCAGCTCCGCACCAAAGCACAACATCTTGTGTGTGGAGTGGCTTGATCAACCCAAAACCCTGTGGTACGGCCGTTTTTTGGCCCAGCCGCCAGGCCGCCGGCCGCCGGCCGCCCAATGATCGGAACGAGCATCGAGACCATGGACAAAGCCAACAATACGGCGCGCGCCGATGCGCCGCGGAGCCTTAGCGTGGACATCCCGCTGCAACCGGCATCCGAGGACATCTGGGACAAGAAATACCGGCTCAAGAACAAGCAGGGCGAGCCGGTCGATGCCGACATCGACGGCACCTGGCAGCGGGTGGCGCGCGCGCTGGCCGAGGTGGAGGCGACGCCGGAGCTGCGCGAGCGCTGGTATGAACGGTTCCTCTGGGCGCTTCGCCACGGCGCCATTCCCGCCGGCCGCATCACCTCCAACGCCGGCGCGCTGGCCCACAAGCCGGCCACCTCGACCATCAACTGCACCGTCTCGGGCACCATCGTCGACTCGATGGACAACATCCTCGGAAAGGTGCACGAGGCCGGCCTCACCTTGAAGGCAGGCTGCGGCATCGGTTATGAATTCTCGACGCTGCGGCCGCGCGGTGCCTACGTCTCCGGCGCCGGCGCCTACACCTCCGGGCCGCTGTCGTTCATGGACATCTACGACAAGATGTGCTTCACCGTGTCCTCGGCCGGCGGTCGGCGCGGCGCGCAGATGGGCACCTTCGACGTCGCCCATCCGGACGTGCGCGAATTCATCCGCGCCAAGCGCGAGAACGGCCGGCTGCGCCAGTTCAACCTCAGCCTGCTGATAACCGACGACTTCATGCGCGCGGTCGAGGCCGACGGCGACTGGCCGCTGGTGTTCCCGCTGCACGTCAAGGAGCGCCACGAAGTCGACCTCGACGACCCGGCGCAGGTGGTCTGGCGCGAGTGGCCCACGCACGAGAATTACGTGGACCGCGAGGACGGCCTGGTGGCCTGCCGCGTCTACGGCCAGATTCGCGCCCGGCACCTGTGGGACATGATCATGGTCTCCACCTACGACTACGCCGAGCCGGGCTTCATCCTGATCGATCGCGTCAACGAGATGAACAACAACTGGTGGTGCGAACACATCCGCGCCACCAACCCTTGCGGCGAGCAGCCGCTGCCGCCGTATGGCTCCTGCCTGCTGGGCTCGGTCAACCTCACGCGCTTCGTTCGCGACCCCTTCGGGCCGAAGGCGCGCTTCGACTGGGACGAGTACCGCGAGGTGGTCCGGGTATTCACGCGCATGCTCGACAACGTGGTGGAGATCAACGGCCTGCCGCTGCCGCAGCAGCGCACGGAAATCGAGAGCAAGCGCCGCCACGGCATGGGCTTCCTCGGCCTCGGCTCGACGCTGGCCATGCTGAAGATGAGCTACGGCAGCGAGCCGGCCTGCGCCTTCACCGAGGACGTGGCTCGCGAAATGGCGCTGGCGGGCTGGGAAGTGGCGCTGCAACTGGCCGAGGAAAAAGGCCCGGCGCCCATCCTGCTGCAGGAGTTCACGGTCACCGCGGAGATGCTGCGCAAGCGCCCGGAAATGGCGGCCGATGGCTACGCCGTCGGCGACCGCATTCCCGGCCGCGTGCTGCACGCGCGCTACAGCCGCTACATGCAGCGCGTGGCCGAGGTTGCGCCGGAGCTGGTGGAGCAGCTGGCCGAGCGCGGCGCGCGTTTCACCCACCACAGCTCCATCGCGCCCACCGGCACCATCTCGCTGTCGCTGGCCAACAACGCCTCCAATGGCATCGAGCCCAGCTTCGCCCACGCCTATTCGCGCAATGTCATCCGCGAGGGCAAGAAGAGCAAGGAAAAGGTCGACGTCTTCAGCTTCGAGCTGCTGGCCTACCGCGCCCTGATCAATGCCGAGGCGCGGCCCGACGGCGACGACGCGGCGTCCCGGCTGCCGGACTACTTCGTCACCGCGGACAACATCACGCCGCGCCAGCACGTCGACACCCAGGCGGCGGCGCAGAAGTGGGTGGACTCGTCGATCTCCAAGACCGCCAACGTGCCGACCGACTACCCCTACGAGCAGTTCAAGGACATCTACCGCTACGCCTACCGCCAGGGGCTCAAGGGCTGCACCACCTTCCGCTTCAACCCGGCCGCCTTCCAGGGCGTGCTGGTCAAGGAATCGGACCTTGCCAACACCACCTACCGTTTCGAGTTGGAGGACGGCAGCACCGTCGAGGTGCCGGGCAACGAGGAGATCGAGTACGACGGCGAAATCCATTCCGCCGCCAACCTGTTCGACGCCCTGAAGGAAGGCTATTACGGCAAGTTCTGACGCTCCGCGTCGAACGCCCGAGGAACCAACCATGTCCATAAAGATCGAAAAGAAGATCCGCGCCTGCGAAGTGGTCACCCCTGACGAGCCGGCCATCGCCGCCAGCGGCCCGGCCAATACCGCCGCCGAAGCGGCGCGCCCGGTGGCCAGCGCCGAAGTCATCCAGATGCACGAGAAGGTGGAGCGGCCCGACACCCTGGTCGGTGCCACCTACAAGATCAAGTCGCCGCTGTTCGAGCACGCGCTCTACGTCACCCTCAACGATATCGTGCTCAACGCCGGCACGCCGCACGAGATGCGCCGGCCTTTCGAGATTTTCATCAACTCGAAGAGCATGGACCACTTCCAGTGGATCGTGGCGCTCACCCGCATCATGAGCGCCGTATTTCGCAAGGGCGGTGACATCACCTTCCTGGTCGAGGAGCTGCGCGCAGTGTTCGACCCCCGCGGTGGCTACTTCAAGGCGGGCGGCGTCTACATGCCCTCCATCGTGGCCGAGATCGGCGCGGTGATCGAACAGCACCTGCGCCGCATCGGCATGCTGCACGACCCGGAGATGAGCGATGCGCAGCGCGCGCTGATCGCCGAGAAGCGCGCCGCCGCCGAGCAGGCCGCGGCCGCGTCGTCGTCCGCGGCCGGTGCAGCCGAGGCGGGCGACGCGGGCGCGACCGACGCCGGCTCGTTCCCGGCGAACGCCACCCTCTGCCACAAGTGCAACACCCGCGCCCTGATGCTGCTCGACGGCTGCCAGACCTGCCTCAACTGCGGCTACAGCAAGTGCGGCTGAGTTAGCATGAGCCTTGATCAGACCGGAAAAAACACCACCATCGTTGTCAGCGTAAGTGGTGGCATCGTTCAGGACGTTGTGGGGACCGGCCCTGCCCAAGTGATCTTGGTCGATTATGACATCGATGATGAAGTCGTTGATGTTCTTCCGACTGTGACTGCTCGCGATGGCACCAAAGAAAAAGCTGCGGTGTCCGTGCTGTCAGTCGTTGATGATCCCCTCTACGTCCTCGGCATCAAGCAATCCCTAAAAGTCTAGCCGGTACGTGTATACAAGCCGGCCACAACTTGTCAGGGTCCTTTCCGAAAACTGGATCTCGGGAAGCGGATATTGCCCTGCTTGCTTGGGCCTGCTGGAATCGTACCCCAACAATAACCCAGCAGCCGATTTTAGATGCCACGGCTGCACACTTGACTTCGAACTTAAGAGTAAAGCAGGCAAGTTCGGGCGAAAAGCAGTTGACGGCGCCTTCTCCACGATGATGCGCCGGATAAACTGCGGCGCCGCTCCCAATTTGTTCTTACTCAGTTACCAGAAGCCGATTGCATTTGACAAACCCTTTGAAGTAACAGAGCTCCAAGTCATTCCAAGTTTCGCTCTCCACGCGAGAGCGATTGAATGCCGGCGCCCTCTTGGGCCTACTGCGAGACGTCCCGGTTGGACTGGTTGCAACATATTGCTGGAAGCTTTGCCGAAAGCAGTTCGCGTTTCGCTTGTAAAGAATGGTTTGCCAACTCCGAGACAAGAAGTTCAAGCTAAGTGGAAAAACATAGGCTTTCTCAACAAGACCAGCATCTCACAGCGCAGTTGGCTAACAGACATCATGAAATGCATTGACCGGATGGGCTGTCGTACGTTCTCGTTGAGTGAAATCTATGGGTTTGAAAGCCAACTCGCAGCCTACTACCCAAACAACAATAATATTCGTGCGAAGATTCGGCAGCAATTGCAGCGCCTGAGAGATAACGGGTATTTGTGCTTCCTAGGAAACGGAAGGTATGAGGTTTGCCCGCCGACATAGTCCTTGTCAAGCCGCCGCGCTCCAAGGGATGAGCGGCAGCCTGATTCTGTTTTGGCTGGAGGGTCCGCGTGACAGCATTTGGCGGCGCCTCAGGTGGGCGCTGGCAGGCTGCGCCCATGAGCGAATTTGTCAGCGCGCACTGCCCGTACTGCGGCGAGCCGATCGAGTTGCTGGTCGACACTTCAGTGCCGGCACAGGATTACGTCGAGGACTGCCAGGTCTGTTGCCGGCCGATCGCGGTGGCGGTGACGACCGATGAGGCCGGGCGGCCGCAGGTCAGCCTGCGATCGCAGGACGAGACATAGGTGCACCGCGTTCCCGTCGATGTTCGCGTCGATCGGCGACGGAGCGAAGATCGTCATCCATGCCTATGCGCCGCGTGCGCTTCATTGGCACGCGCCAAACCGTGGGTGAGAAACTGTAATTATTACAAGGCGTCCGGGCCGCGGCTGCCGCGCAAAGCGAGGCCGCTCAGGTGGCGGGGCCGAGCAGCTGGCCGCCGTCGACCACCAGCGTGTGGCCGGTAATCCAGGAGGCCATGGGCGAGGCGAGGAACACGGCGGCGCGCGCCACTTCCTCGGGCCGACCGAGGCGGCCGAAGGGTACGCTGGCCTGCGTGCGCTGGTAGAGCTCGGGGTTGTCGCGGCGGCAGCGGTCCCAGATGCCGCCGGGGAAGTCGATCGAGCCGGGCGCCAGGCCCACCACGCGGATGCCGAGCGGCGCCAGTTGCGCGGCCTGCGACTGCGTCGCATTGATCAGCGCGGCCTTGGCGGCGGCGTAGGCCGGCGTGCGTGGCGAGGCGCGCAGGCCGCTGATCGAGCTGACGTGGACCACGCAGGCGGCATCGCTGTCGCGCAGTGCCGGCAGCGCGGCCCTGGTTGCGCGGATGCTGGCCAGCACGTCGACGCCGAGGCTGCGCTGCCAGGCCGCGTCGTCGTCGCCGGGCGAGAAGCCGGAGACGTTGTTGACCAGAATGTCGATGCCACCGAGCGCATCGGCAGCGGCGCCGATGTAGGTGGCAAGCGCCGCGTGGTCGGCGCAGTCGCAGGTGGCGCTGTGCACGCGGCCGCCGTATGCGGCCAGCGCCGCGTGCGCCTGGCGCAGCGCGGCCTCGCCGCGCGCGCAGATCGACACCGCGACGCCCTCGGCGGCCAGCGCCTCGGCGATGGCGCGGCCGATGCCCTGGCTGGCGCCGGTGACGATGGCGCGCCGGCCCTGCAACTGCATGTCCATGATCGCTCCTCTGCTCGCCCGGAAACGGCCGATTCTAGGGCAGGATCGCCAATCAGGTGCCGTCGAAGCCGTTGCGGAAGATCACGTCCGGTTTGGGCAGCAGGGTGTAGTCCTCCGCCTGACCGTAACCGCCTTGGTTGCAGGGGCCTGCAGCCTGGCCCCACATCTTGGTGATGCGCAGGCGGATGGTGCCGTCGGCGGCACCGCCGCTCGGGACCGTGATGGGCGCCGCGACGAACTGGCCGTCCTCGCCGTTCGAGCCGCCGATGCTGCCCAGGGCGTAGCTTTCGTTGTCGCCATCGAAGCTGCCATCGCCGTCCCAGTCGATGTAGGCGCTGATGACCGAGGTGAACCGGCCGTTGGTGTTGCCTTCGACGCGCAGCAGGTAGCTGGTTCCCCAGATGACCGGTGTGCTGATGGCCGTGAAGTTCTCCAGCGCCGGCGAGCCGTCCGGGGTGGCGCTGGAGCGATGGTCGATCTGGGCGAAGGCGACCCGCGTGATCGGCTCGACCTCGTCGGAGAAGTCGACGGAGCAGTAGGGTTCGGGAAACGAGATTCCATCGGCAGCGACGGCGGCGCCCATCGCCGCAAGTCGCGGGCTGCCGCGCCCCGTGACGAGGTCGTAGCCGGGTCCGGCATCGTACCTGCCGCCGCTGTCCGGACGCGCGTTGCTGCCGCTGGTGACGTCATTGAAGTGGTCGTCGGGGAGCGCATACAGGTGGGGCCCGGCAAAGCCAAGATCCGGGTGCGCGGCCAGCAAGCGTGCCCAACTGGCGACAAACAACGGGGAGGACAGACTGGTGCCCCCGTAACCATACGGATCACCATCCAGGATGATTATTGCGCCGGTGCTGGGGTTGCCGTCAAAGGCGATGTCGGGCACGCCGCGCCTGCTGCCCGAGAGGCTCTCGGTTTGCCAGTATGGCCTGGGCTGGAATGTGCTGATACCTCCGCCGCTGCCGCTCCACGCGGTCTCGCCGGCGTAATCGCCGGCCGCCGTCGTGTCGAGCGTGGTGCCGCCGACCGCGATCACGTAGGGCGAGCTGGCTGGTGCCGAGACACCGAAGGGGTAGTGTGAGTCATCTTCGTAGCAGTCGGCGCCGCTGTCTCCCGAGGAGGCGGCAAACGTCTGGCCGTTGGCAATGGCGGCCTGGAAGATCTGGTTTTCCGCATCGGCAATCTCGCCGTTCCACTCGCAGCCGCCAAAGGACATGTTGATGACCCGTGGGGCATTGGTGGTGTCGGCCACGGCCGCGTTCATCGCTTCCGTCAAGGCGACGAAGCTCATCGAGTCGGCGGTGTAGAAGACCAGTTTGCCCACCGCGCCGCCGGCCATGCCGACGATCGCCTGGCTGTCGAGACTCCACTCGTCTTGTCCCGAGGTGTCGCTGCTGCCGTTGCCGACCGTGTCCACCTCGGTATTGACGTCTGGCAGACCATTGGCGCTGGTGAATGCATCGAGGTCGGCGAGTGTCGGCGTCATGTCGCCTGCGGCAATGATGCCTATCGTGACGTTGGCCGCGGTTGGCAGGTTGTCCGCGCCATAGATGTGCGGAAAGTCCAGCGGCGAGTGCTGGGATTGCACGTTGGTGCTGGCCATGCGCAACATCACGTGGGGACGGTGGACGTCCTGCAGACCCAGTACGGCGAGGACGATATCGGACAGTGCCCCCGGCACGTGCACGGGGGCCGTGTTGGCAAAGGCGCTGGCGCCGCTGGCGGTTCGTACACGGGCGATACGGGTCTGGAAAGCCTGCCGGGCCTCGGCCGCGGTGCCGTCGGCGGCTACCAGCAGCCGGTTCGAAGCGATGCTCACATGGTGGAAGCCGGCGCGGCCGAGGAAACGGGCGACACGTTCAGCCTGGTCCGGCGTTGGTGCGTGCTGGCTCAGGAACTGCCCGGGCGGCAGTGTGCGCCGGCCGCGAGGGGTGTGGGGATCAAGGGCTCGCTTGAGGAAAGCGTGGAGCTGCGGCCGGTTGCGCAACTTGAGGCTTACCGCGATGTGCAGGGGCAGCGAGTCGGTGGCGGCGCCAAGCACCACGTCGCCCTGGCCGAGGCGTGTGGCCTTGCCGACGGCGACGCTGGTCGGCGGCGGTGTCGCTGCGACCGGCGCCGAGGCCATCGCGATCGAGGCGGCGGCAAGCAGAAGCACCAGCCAGGGCAGGCGAGCGCAGCGGCGCTGACGGACGTATGGATAGATGCTCAATGGGCCCCCTGGTCGTGGCTCGCGGATGCCGAACATGCGCGGTCGCCGTGCAAACTATCAGCACGTACGGGAAGGATCGATGAATGGCCGCCGCCGGCGTCAGAAAAAAGAGAGGCGGGCCTTGTTCCCGCCTCTCCTGGCGTCCACGCGTGGTCGTCGACCTAGGGAATCATGATCGGGTCGCCGGCCTTGTTGTAGCCGTAGTCCAGCACGGTGGCGGGGAAGCCGGACCAGCCGTTGGCCTGGAAGTGGATATAGCCGTAGTTCACGGAGCCGGTGTCCTCGTTGTAGAAGGCGATCCCGACGTAGCCCGTGGTTGTGCCGACATCCTCCCAGTCCAGCATTTCCTGTGAGCTGGCGCTGATGCTGGAGTCCGGGCCGATGACGTCGCCCGATTGCAGCACGGCCACGTCGCCGTAACGGTCCACCACGCCGCCGACATCGGCATTGACGACATCGCCGAACCAGTACACCTGCAGCGCGCCGCTGCTGGCGTAGAAGTTGACGTCGTCGATGATGCGCGAGTCGTAGGGGCCGGCCAGCCCGGTCAGCAAGTCCATCGACAGGCCGTCGTAGTCCGCCGGCACGCTCCAGTCCAGGTCGCCGCTGAGCACGATGTCGCCGGCCGGCGGCGGTCCGCAATCCTGCAGGCGTGCAGCGTCGCCGTCGAAGTCGCTGTGGAACAGGTCGTCGAGCGCCTGCACCGTACAAGTCGCTGGCGTCACCTCCAGGCTGACCGGTACCGCGATCGTCGGCTGCGCCGGGTCATTGGTGCTGACGCAGACGTTGGCATTGTAGTCGCCGGCGGCCAGCTGGTTGGCGTTGGCGCTCACGGTGACGACGCTGCTGCTGCCGGGACTCACCGTGCCGCTGGTCGGGCTTTCGCCCAGCCACGGGATGTCCTGCAGGTTCTGGCAGGCCACCGGCGCGGTGCCGGTGGTCAGGTCGACGACCATCGTCAGGTGGAAGTCCGGGTAACCGATGGCGGCGCCTGTTTCGGGCTCGCTGATGCCGCAGGCGTTGGAGGAGATGAAGCTTGGATGCGTCTCCGCCGTGGCGTTGGCGCCCGGCTCGAACGTGCCGTAGCTGCTGCCCTCGATGTGGTACTCGACCACCAGGTCCTTGCCGGCGGTGTCCGCCACCGTCGCGGTCACCGGCACGGTCAGCGACAGCAGGCCGCTGTCGATCGTGCCGGTGCCGCTGCCGATCAGCGTGAGCGCCGAGGTCGGGATGGTGTCGGCGGTCACGCCGTGGTCGATGGTGTAGAGGTTGACCGTGAGCGCCATGTTGTCCGCACTGCCGTTGCCCGAGGAGATGGTGACGCCGGTGATCTGCGCCGAGGCGCCAACCGCCGGATACTCGCCGAAGTCGAAGCGTCGCCACCAGCTGTTGTCCAACGCACGCGAGCCATTGCTGCAGGCGACGCCTTCGGTGCCGGGGCTGTTGTCATCCATCTGCGAAATCATGGTTGCGGTGTCGTACGCAACCGAGAGGCCGCGGGCGCCGCTGCCGGCATCGACGCCGCCCAGCACGCCGCTGGCCAGTGTGGTTGCCGTCCCGCCGCCTGCGCCCGCCGCCTTGCGCGCACGGTCGGTGCGGTAGCTGGTCGGCACCACCTGATTGGCCGGACCCTCGGCCACGTTGAAGCTGAGCGCACCGTCGCCGTTGTTGCCAATGGCCAGCGGAGCGCTGGCGGCCTGGCCGGTCTCGACGCTGAAGCTCAGCGTGGAGGGCGTGACCCAGGCGGCTGGCGTACCGCCGGGCGGCGGTGGGCTGCTGACGCTGACGGTGTGCGTGGTGCTGTCGCTGGCGCCGTCGTCGTCGCTGACAGTGAGGGTGACGCTGTAGCTGCCGCTTGCGGCATAGGTGTGCGTCGGGTTCTGCTGGCTGGAGCTGCCGCCGTCGCCGAAGCTCCACGACCAGCTGGCAATGCTGCCGTCGCTGTCGCTGGAGTTGTCGCTGAAGCTTGCCGCCAAGCCGTCGGTACTCGCGCTGAAGGCGGCCTGCGGCGGCTGGTTGCTGCTGCCGGCGCTGACGCTCACGACCTGCGTTGTGCTGTCGCTGGCGCCGTCGTCGTCGCTGACGGTGAGGGTGACGCTGTAGCTGCCGCTTGCGGCATAGGTGTGCGTCGGGTTCTGCTGGCTGGAAGTGCCACCGTCACCGAAGTCCCAGGACCAGCCGGCGATGCTGCCATCGCTGTCGCTGGAGCCGTCGCTGAAGCTGGCGGTGAGGCCGCTGGTGGTCGCGCTGAAGCCGGCCTGCGGCGGCACGTCGCTGCTGCCGCCGCCGAGGTCGCTGGCGACGCTGGCCATGATCATGCTGCCGCGCCCGGAGGCAAGGTCGTAGCCGGGGCCGGCGGACGAGCCGTCGTTGTTGCCCGAGGTCACGTCATGGAAGTCGCTGGCCGGCAGCTGGTAGATGTGCGGGCCGGCAAAGCCCAAGCCTGCGCCATGTGCCGCGAGCATGCGCGCCCAGAGGCCGGCGAACAGCGGGGCCGAGAGGCTGGTGCCTCCGATCTGCTGCTGGCCGCCGTGGACGATCACCCGGGAGCCGCTCTCGGGATCGCCGTCGAAGGCGACGTCGGCGACGCCGCGGTACTGCCCCGCCCACAACGTCTGCCAGTCCGGCCGCGGCTGGAAGGTGCTTTCGCTGCCGCCGGTCGCGCCTTCGTTGATCGACAGCTCGTTCCAGACCACTTCGCTGCTCCAGCTGCTGCCGGAGGCGTTGAGCTTGGTGCCGGCGACCGCGATGACGTAAGGCGAACTGGCCGGCGCGCTCGGCGTGGTGCCGCCGTCGCCGCACTCGTCGGCGCCGGAGTCGCCGGTGGAAACCGAGAAGGTCTGGCCTTGGGCGATGCCCTGCTGGAAGATCTCGTTGTTCTGCGCCGCCGAGCCATCCTGCTGCGCGTAGGTCTCGCACTCGCCCAGCGAGACGTTGATGATGCGAGCCTCGTTGTCGCTGACGATGCGGTTGAAGTCCGCGGTGAGGTCGGCGTTGCTCAGGCTGGGGATGTTGTAGAAGAGCAGCTTGCCGACTTCGCCACCGGCCATGCCGACGATGTCCTGGCTGTCCAGGTCCCACTCGCCGTCGCCGGAGGTGTCGTTGCTGGTGCCGTTGACGTTGACCACCTGGGTCTGCACCGTCGCCAGCCCGTTCTGCGAGGTGAACTGCTGCAGGTCGTCGAGCACGTTGTCCAGGCGGCCCTCGGTGACGATGCCAACGGTCACGCCGGCGCCGGTCGGCACGCCGCTGCCGCCGTAGATGGCGGAGAAGTCGGTGGGGTTGTGGCCGCTGATGCTCATCGGGACCACGTGTGACAGGGTGTGGTAGTGGTGCACGGTCTGCAGGCCCAGCACGGTCAGGACGGTGTCCTGCAGGGTCGCCGGGACGCGCGCCGGCTCGGCATTGGCGTAGGCCAGCGCGCCGTCCGCGCGACGTACCTGGACCATGGCGGTGTGGAAGGCGGTGTCGACATGGGTGGTGGTGCCGGTGCCGGACACCAGCAGGTGGTTCGGTGCCACCTTGATGTTGCTGAAGCCGGCGTCCGCCAGGTAATCGACCACCCGCCGGACCTGCGCGTCGGTGGGCGAAAAGCGTTCGGCGAACTGCGCCGATGACAGCGTGCGCTGGCCGATGGGCGTGGCCGGGTCGCTGGCCTGCGCCAGGAACTGCTCAAGCTCGGCGTGGTGGCGCAACTTCAGGCCGATGGTCACATGCACCATGCTGGCTGCGGGCAGCGCGCCGAGTACCAGGTCGTGCGCGCCCAGCGTCGTTGCCTGGGTGGTGGTGACAAGTGGTTGGAGGGTCGCGGCCGAGGCCGTCGGGAGAGCGGTGGTGCCGGCGAGCACGACGAGTGCGGCGGCAAAAGGCAACGTATGGCGCGAACGCGCCCGGCTTGCAGGGGTCAATGGAGGATCCTCCCGGGGTGGTTGTACTGACATCGCCACGGACAGGGCCGCGACGCCCTACCTGCGCCGCCCCCTCGGCGTTACAGCTACAACCCGGTCACGCTAGCATTGCCCTCGGCGGACTGTCAAGCGGGTGAGGAGAGTAGTCCCAAGCTGAATACATCCGTCTCGCAAACGGCCGAAGCGTGTGCTGCGTCACGGGCCGCTTGCCGCCGCTGCGGAAACGTGTCACAAAAAGCGCCATCAACCACAAGAGGGAGTAAACGCAGCATGAACAAGCCAGGTGCATTGGCGGCCGCCGCCGCCGTGGTTGCGTTGACCGCGGCGCTGGCCGCGCCGCGCGCGGCACAGGCCGCCTCAGAGATCAGCTGCCGGTTGCATTTCAACCTGCACGGCTGGTCGGTGTTCTACAAAACCAGCAGCGGCACCGGCACGGTGACCTGTTCCAACGGCCAGAAAATGGACGTCAAGATCAGTGCCAAGGGCGGCGGGCTGAGTTTCGGCAAGACCCGCATCGAAGACGGCATCGGCAAATTCTCGGGCGTCTACGACATTGACCAGGTGCTTGGCGGCTATGCCTCGGCCGAGGCACACGCCGGCGCCGGCAAGTCCGCAAAGGCCCAGGTGGTGACCAAAGGCAATGTGTCGCTGGCACTGAGCGGGAAGGGCAGCGGCTGGAATGTCGGCATCGCCTTCGGCAGCTTCGTCATCAGCAAGCGCTGATGCACGCGGGTCGGGAATGGGACAAAGGCGGACAGGGAATGGGGGAATAGGGAACAGGGGATGGAGCGAGCGGCCGATCGCGTGGCCCTGCGGCGGCCGCCCGTCCGCAGGTTGGCCGTGAGCCGCCAGGCCAGTCCCGGCGTCGGCACGATGCTGCCTGGCGGTCGACCGGCGGGCTCGAACCTCCGGCGAGCAATCGCGGACTTAACCCGCGGCGCGACCGGTGCGCCCCGCCCCGATCCCCAATCCCCGATCCACAATCCCGGCACCGGACTTGTGCCGCCGCGCGAGTTCGGGTGTGATGGGCGCATGAGACGCCTTGCGCCGCTGGGGTTCCTGCTGCTGATGACGTGCCTGCCGCTGCTGCTGGCGGCCGCACCCTCGGCCTCGCCGCCTGCCGGGCCGCACGCGCTTGTGTTGCGGCTCGATGGCGCCGTCAGCCCGGCCAGCGCCGACTACATCGAGCGCGGGCTCGCCCGTGCCGCCGAGCATCAGGCGCGCGTCGTCGTGCTGGAGCTGGACACGCCGGGCGGCTTGTCCAGTTCGATGCGCGACATCATCAAGGCCATACTGGCCTCGCCGGTGCCGGTGCTGTGTTTCGTCGCGCCCAGCGGCTCGCGCGCCGCCAGCGCCGGCACCTACATCCTTTACGCCTGCCCGGTGGCGGCGATGGCGCCGGCCACCAACCTCGGCGCAGCGACGCCGATACCGGTGCTCGGCGGCGGCACGTCGCCGGCGCCAGCCTCGTCGGCCAAAGCGCCCGAGCCGGGCGACACCGAAACGCGCAAGGTCACCAACGACGCCGTCGCCTATATCCGCGCGCTGGCCGAGCGCAACGGCCGCAATTCCGGCTGGGCGGAGCAGGCGGTGCGCAAGGCGGTCAGTATCACGGCCGAGCAGGCGCTGGACCAGCACGTCATCGATCTCATCGCTGCCGACGCACCGCAGCTGCTGGCGCGCGCCGATGGCCGCCGAATCAAGCTCGGCAGCGGCGAGATGGTTCTGCACACGCGCGGCCTGCGGCTGCAGAGCTGGGCGCCGGACTGGCGCAGTCGGCTGCTGGCCGTGATCGCCAACCCGTCGATCGCCTACCTGCTGCTGCTGATCGGGTTGGGCGGGCTGCTGTTCGAGGGCTTCAGCCCCGGCGCCGTCCTGCCGGGTGTGGTCGGCGCCATCAGCCTGCTGCTGGCGCTCTATGCATTCCAGCTGCTGCCGGTGAACTACGCCGGGCTGGCGCTGATCGCGCTGGGTGTGGGCCTGATCATCGGCGAGGCTTTCGTGCCGGCCTGGGGTGCCCTCGGGCTCGGCGGCATCGCCGCCTTTGTCTTCGGCTCGGTGATCCTGATGGATACCGACGTGCCAGGGTACGGCATCTCGCCGCCGCTGCTGGTCGGCGTCAGTCTCGCCGGCGCGATCATCCTCGCCGCCATTGTCTGGCTGGCGCTGCGGGCCCATCGCCGGCCGGTCGTCAGTGGCCGCGAGTTGATGGTCGGTGGCGTCGGCGAGGCGCTGGTCGACTTTCGCGGCGAGGGCGGCGCCGTCCACATCCAGGGTGAGCGTTGGCAGGCGCGCAGCGTCGAGCCGGTGCTGGCCGGGCAGGCAGTTCGTGTCACTGCGATGGACGGCCTGGTGCTGGAGGTGGCGCCGCTGGCGGCTGAGGTGACGGCGCAAGCCGACCTGCCGCCTCGCCCGCCCGCGAACATGCACGGCAGTGCGCAATCCCGCAACGGAGAAACCTGATGTTCTACGCCATCGGTGTCGTGGTCGTCATCATCGGCCTGATCCTGCTCAGCTCGATCAAGATCCTGCGCGAATACGAACGCGGCGTGGTGTTCCTGCTAGGCCGCTTCCAGACGGTGAAAGGGCCGGGCATCATCTTCATCCTGCCGGTGCTGCAGCAATTCGTGCGCATCGACTTGCGCCTGATCGTGCTGTCCGTGCCGCCGCAGGACGTGATCTCCCGCGACAACGTCTCGGTCAAGGTCAATGCCGTCATCTACTACCGCGTCATCGACCCGGAAAAGGCGGTGATCCAGGTGGAGAATGTCAACGACGCCACCAGCCAGCTGGCGCAAACCACGTTGCGCTCGGTGCTGGGGCGGCATGACCTCGACGACATGTTGGCCGAGCGCGACAAGCTGAACCACGACATCCAGGAGATCCTCGACAAGCACACGGTCGCCTGGGGCATCAAGGTGGCCAACGTCGAGATCAAGCAGGTCGACCTGGACGAGGGCATGATCCGCGCGATCGCCAAGCAGGCGGAGGCCGAGCGCCAGCGCCGTGCCAAGGTCATCAATGCCGAAGGCGAATTGCAGGCCTCCGAAAAGCTGATGCAGGCGGCGCAGACCCTCGGGCAGCAGCCGCAGGCGATCCAGCTGCGTTATCTGCAGACCCTGGTGGAGGTGGCAGGCGACCGTACCAATACCATCATGTTCCCGCTGCCACTGGACCTGCTCGAGCCGTTGATGGCGAAACTGAAGCCGGCACCGGACCCGGGCCGAGGTGGTCCCGGCGTCACGGAATGATCAGTGCGAACACGAACACGCCGAGCATGGTGAAGGACAGGGCCAGCTTGGCCAGCGTGCCGAACAGCAGGCCCAGCCAGGTGGCAACGCCGACGTGGGCCGAACGCTTGACGCCGCCGCCGGAGATCAGCTGACCGATCACGGCACCGACGAACGGCCCAAGCAACAGGCCGAGGATGCCGAAAAACAGGCCGACCACCGTGCCGATGAAGGCACCCCAGAGCGCCAGGCCGCTGGCGCCGACGCGCTTGGCGCCGAGCAGGCCGGCGATGAAGTCCAGTAGCATGGCGATGGCCGCGAGGATACCGATCAGCAGCACCGTCCAGCCGCTGATCAGCTGGTAGCCGCCCGCCCATGCCGCCAGCCACATGCCCGCGAACACCAGCGGGGTGCCGGGCAGCGCCGGCAGGATGGTGCCGGCAAAGCCGACCACGATCAGCACAGCGGCCAGCACGTACCAGAGAATCACGAGGTCCATGGCGGGAGGATAGCTCAGCGCCGGGATCGGGGACTCGGGTTTCGGGATTCGGCGTTCGGGAGCCGGTGTTCTGGATCGGGACCCGGGACCCGGGACCCGCAAGGCGGTGCTGGGGGCTTGTGGGTGCCGGCCCACGAGGTGTCTTCGCGACGACAACGCGGCGGGCATGCGCTGCCGCTCGCGAGCGCTGCCTGGATCGGGACCCGGGACCCGGGGACCCGATCCCGCGTCCCGACTCCCGACTCCCGACTCCCCGGTCCCGACAGCAATCCCGCCTCCCGCTACACTGGCGGGCTTTCCGCTGTTGCCGCGCCGCCGATGTCGCCCTGGACGCTCTGCGTTGCCCCCATGATGGACTGGACGGACCGCCACTGCCGGGCGTTCCACCGGGTGCTGTCGCCGCACGCGCGGCTGTACACGGAAATGGTGACCTCGGCGGCGGTGGTGCACGGCGATCGCGAGCATCTGCTGGGTTACGGCGAGGCCGAGCATCCGTTGGCGCTGCAGCTTGGCGGGTCGGAGCCGGCGGAACTGGCGGCGGCGGCGCGCATCGCGGCGGAGTTCGGCTACGACGAAGTCAACCTCAATGTTGGCTGCCCCTCCGACCGGGTGCAGTCGGGCCGCTTCGGCGCCTGCCTGATGCGCGAGCCGGCGCGGGTGGCCGAATGCGTGGCGGCGATGCGCGCGGCCGTCGACATCGAGGTGACAGTGAAGTGCCGGCTCGGGGTCGACGACCAGGACGAGGATGCGGCGCTGCAGGCGCTGGTCGATGCGGTGCGGACGACCGGTTGCACGGTCTTTGCCGTGCACGCGCGCAAGGCCTGGCTGCAGGGCCTGTCGCCGCGCGAGAACCGCGACGTGCCGCCGCTCAACTACGCACGCGTCTACCGGTTGAAGCGCGAGCTGCCGCAGCTCACCGTCGTCATCAACGGCGGGATCGACAGCATGCAGGCGGTCCGCGAGCACCTCGCCGCGGGCGTCGATGGCGTGATGCTCGGCCGTGCCGCGTACCACCAGCCGTGGTTGCTGGCGGAACTGGAGGCGGAGCTGTTCGGCGTGCCGCTGCCGGCGCGCGAGGAGGTCTTGCGCCGGCTTCGGCCGCACGTCGAGGCGGCGCTGGCCGCGGGGACGCGGCTGTCGGCCATCGCCCGCCACCTGCTCGGCCTCTACCATGGCCAGCCTGGCGCACGTGGTTTCCGCCGCACGCTGGGCGAGGGCGCGCGGGCCGCGGGAGCCGACTGGGCGGTTGTCGAGGCGGCACTGGCCGAGGTGGAAGGCGCTGCAGCTGTCGTTCAGCGTTGATTTATGTACCTGACCGAGGGTGAACGGCCGATTTCACGCGCCGCGGTGGCTGCTGTCTGCTCGGTTAACATCCCTGTTCATGTGGATGCACACACCCCAGCTGCTGGGCGTGATGGCCGCGCTGGCGGTTGCCAGCTCGGTGCAGCCGCCGCCTGATTCCGGGCGGCCGCTCACGCTGCAGCAGGCGGTCGACCAGGTGCAAGCCGATTCAGGTGGCCGGGTGCTGGCCGCCGACACGGTACGCAGCCGCCGCGGCGGCAAGTACCGCATCAAGATCCTGACCGCGGACGGCCGCGTACGGGTGGTGGAAGTGGATTCACATCGCGGGCGGACGCCCGTGCTTACCAACGCCAAGCTCAATAGCAAGGAGAAACACTGATGCGCATATTGCTGGTGGAAGACGAGGCGCCGTTGCGCGAGACGCTCGCGGCACGGCTGAAGCGCGATGGATTCGCGGTGGACGCGGCGTCGGACGGTGAGGAAGGCCTGTATCTTGGCCGCGAGGTGCCATTCGACCTCGCGATCATTGACCTCGGCCTGCCCAAGATGTCGGGCATGGACCTGGTGCGCACGCTGCGTGAGGAGGAGCGCAAGTATCCCATCCTCATCCTGACCGCGCGCGGCAGCTGGCAGGACAAGGTCGAGGGGCTCAAATACGGCGCCGACGATTACCTGGTGAAGCCGTTCCACGTCGAGGAGCTGCTCGCCCGTATCAACGCGCTGGTACGCCGCGCCAGCGGCTGGTCGCGGCCGGTGCTGCGCTGCGGCCCTATCCAGCTCGACACCACCGCGCAAACGGTAAGCGTGGACGACAAGCCGGTCGACCTCACCAGCTACGAATACAAGGTGCTGGAGTACCTGATGCTGCACGCGGGCGAGCTGGTGTCCAAGGCCGACCTCACGGAGCACATCTACCAGCAGGACTTCGACCGCGACTCCAACGTGCTGGAGGTGTTCATTGGGCGCCTGCGGCGCAAGCTGGACGGTGACGGCGAACTGAAACCGATCGAGACGGTTCGCGGCCGTGGCTACCGCTTCGCGATTCCTCGTGAAGAAACCGAGGACGAAGCATGAGGTGGTTGCGGGGCTGAGCAAGCGCGCCCGCGCGCTGCGCATGGCAGCGCGGCAGCAGGTGCGCAGCAACACCGGGCCGCCAGCTGGCGCGCCGCAGCCCGTGCAGGATCGGCCGCGGGCTCGGCACCCCCTGTCACTGGCTGCGCGCTCGGTCTGGGCCACGGGCCTGGTGCTGCTGGTGTTTCTCGGCGCCACCGGCTTTGCCCTCGACCGTGCCTATGCGCAAGGCGCGCGCAGCGCGATGCGCGATCGGCTGCAGAGCTACGCGTACGCCTACATGGCGCGCGTCGATGTCAGCCGCTACGGCACGCTGATCCCGCCAGACGTGCAACCCAACCCCGATTTCATGCGCCCCGGCTCCGGCCTGTATGCCGCGGTGACCGGTCCCGGCATCGACTGGGTCTCGCCCTCCGCGCTGGGCCGCGACCTGCCGATGACGCAGTCGCTGCGGCCGGCGCAAACGCTTTTCCGCGGACCGCTGGAGACGGCGCTTGGCGCGGTCTACGTGCTGAGCGAGGGCGTGGCCTGGGTGCTGCCCGATGGCAGCGAACTGAATCTCACGTTCCACATTGCCGAGAACCAGCGGCCGTATCTCAACCAGCTGCACGCTTTCCGCCGCACCTTGATGGTCTGGTTGACCGGCATCGGCTGTGCGCTGCTGCTGCTGCAACTGCTGCTGCTGCGCTGGAGCCTGGCGCCGCTGCGGCGCATTTCACGCGACCTCGCCGAAATCGAGCGTGGCGCGCGCGACCACCTGCCGGCCGACTATCCGGCCGAGGTCGCCGGCATGGCCAGCGGGCTCAACAACTTCATCGACAGCGAACGCGACCGCATCTTCCATTACCGCAACATTCTCGCCGACCTGGCCCACAGCCTGAAGACGCCGCTGGCGGTAATGCGGTCCCGGCTCGACCTGGAGGAGGTGACGGAGGCCTCGCGGCAGGGCATGGTCGAGCAGTTGCGGCGGATGGACGAGATCGTCGCCTACCAGCTTTCGCGCGCGGCAACCAGCGGCCACCCGACGTTCGCCGCGCCGATCCGGGTTGAACCGCAGGCCGAGGACCTGGTGCGCAGCCTGGAGAAGGTCTATGCCGGCAAGAACGTGCTCTGCGAATTCGAGATCGAGCCGCGGGCGCAGTTCTACGGCGAGCGTGGCGACCTGATGGAATTGATGGGCAACCTGCTGGAGAATGCCTTCAAGTGGGCCAACCACCGGGTGTTGGTGCGTGCCCACGTTCTGCACTTCGCCGATCGCACGCGGCCGGGACTGGAACTGGGGATCGAGGATGACGGACCGGGCATACCGGTGGGCCAGCTTGAGCGCATCCTGCAGCGCGGGGTGCGCGGCGACGAGCGTACCCAGGGCACCGGCATCGGCCTGGCCATCGTGCAGGACATCGTGCGCGCCTACCAGGCGGACTTCGAGGTGGGGCCGTCGCAGGATCTTGGCGGCGCCAGCTTCGTGGTTCGCTTCACCCCGCCCTGAGGTCGGCCGGCATGGCTGAGGACCGGGTCGTTCCCGAGTGGGACGGCCGCACCCTGCACGTGCGCGGCGGCCCTGCGGTGCCGCTGGAGCTGCGGCTGGACGGCGCGCTGTTCGCCCGCTGGCCGGCCGGCGCAGCGCGCAGCCTGCGCTTTGCCTTCATGCCGGGCGGCCAGCCATCGATGCAGGTGCAGATGTTCTCGGCGGACGAAGCGCTGCACGCGCCGCTGCTGGCACGTTGGCAGCAGGCCGGCCTGGAACCGGCGCCTGCTGCACCGCTGCCGCTGGCGCCGCTGTCGGCGGTCGACGGTGCCTGGCGGCTGGACGCCGACACGATCCCGATGCTCGCGAGGCGGCCGGTCAGCGTGATCGTGCCGGTCTACGATGCGCCGCAGGCCTTTGCCCGCTGCCTGTCCGCGCTGCGCCGCCACACGGCGGCACCGGCGCGCCTGCTGCTGATCGACGACGCCAGCCCTGACCCGGGCATCGCGCCGCTGCTGGCGCAGGCGGCGCGCTGGCCCAACGTGCGCGTGCTGCGCAACGAGCGCAACCGGGGCTTCACCGCCACGGTCAACCGTGGCCTGCGGTTGTGCGGGGACGACGACGTGGTGCTGCTGAATGCCGACGCCGAGGTCGGGCCAGGCTGGCTGGGTGCGCTGCGCGCCGCCGCCTGGGCTGCGGCCGACATCGCCAGCGCGACCGCGGTGTCGGACAATGCCGGCGCGTTTTCCGTGCCGGAGCTGGAGCAGGCCAACCCGCTGCCGCCCGGCTGGACCAGCGACGATGCCGCCCGCGCGCTGCGCCAGCAGGCTGGCCTGGTGCAACCGCAGCTGCCAACCGGCAACGGTTTCTGCATGCTGTTGCGCAGCGACGCGCGTGTGCGGGTCGGCGAGCTGGACGAGCAGGCCTTCCCGCAGGGCTACGGCGAGGAGAACGACTGGAGCCAGCGCGCGGTGCAGCGCGGCTGGCGCCACGTGGTCGCCGGCAATGTGTTCGTCGCCCACGCGCGCAGCCAGAGTTTCGGCGATGCGGCCCGGCTTGAGCTGGGCGAGAAAGGCATGGCGGTGCTGCGCCAGCGCTACCCGGACTACGAAGCCGAGGTCGGCGAGCAACTGTGGAGCTTCGAGCGCCTGGTGCTGGACTGGCGCGTGCGCAGACTGTGGGAGGCTCAGGATCAGACGCGGCCGCTGCCGCGCCTGCTGCGCGTGGGTGGCAGCGATGGCGGTGCGAGGCCGTGGCCGGGCTGGTCGGCCTGGTCGGTGCTGGACGAGGGCGACGCATGCTCGCTGTGCGACGCCGATGGCGCGGCACGCGAGCGCGCGCCGGCCGTCGCGCTCGACCGGGCGCTGCCGGCGTGGCTGCAACGCCGAGGCTTCGAGGCGGTGCTGGCTGCGTCGCCGGGCCGCCACGGCCTGGCGGAAACCTGCGCCGCGCTCGGCGTGCCCTGCCTGCCCGCTGATGCCGAACCCGCGGCTCTCGCTGGTGCGCTGGCCTGGCCGCAGGACTGAAACGCGGCTCAGCCGCCGAAATTGGACCCGAACACGCGGTCGCCCGCGTCGCGCAGCGGCATCGCCTGGGCCGCGGGGGCGAACAACCGCGCCCACCATGAAGGGCCGGCTGGCTGCGGCGGTTGCAGGACCAGCGCACCGAGGGCGTCCGCCTTGCGTGCCGGATCGAAGGCGTAGACCCGCACCTCGTGCGCCTGCGGCGGTGGCGCCGGCAGGGTCAGCCGCGGCGCGTCGATACGGTAATCGCGGGTGCTGAGCACCTGCCGGTCGGCGTCCAGCCACTCCACCCGCAGCGTGCCGTGGAAGCTGCCCTGGCCGGGCACCGCGATGCGCACGCGTGCCGTGGCGCCGCTGCCGAGCTGCTGCATGCGCAGGTTCTCGCGCGGCCGCTGCAGCACCAGCGCCGGGTCGCCCAGCAGGTTGTACATGCCGATCATGTCGCGGTTGTTGGTGGCGTTCTTCGCCTGCAGGATGGCGTCGCCGACCCGCACGCCCGGCTGCAGCAGGGCCTTCATCAGGTCGCCGGAAAAAGCCGGGTCGGGACTGTTGCGCCAGGATGCGGCGAACACCGCCACCGCGCCGCCGTCGGCCTCGCGCAGGAAGCGTTCGCCGATCGAGTCGTCGGTGGGGTTGTCGAACGGCGCCGAATAGCAGGTCATCGACAGCACCATCGGCAGGCGGTCGCGGTTCTTCAGCCGGTCGACATCGTCCAGCGTGAACAGGTCGTGGTTCTTGCGCGGGTCCGGCGGCCCGGTGCGCCAGATGAAGCGGCCGCCGTGGCCGAGGAAGTGCACCAGCAGCTGGCCTTGGTCCAGGCCCTGCATGATCGCCTTCTGGTGCGCCAGGTTGTTCTTGTCGGCGCTCTGCGGGTAGATCTTGTCCGGCGTGAAGCCCAGCTGGCCGATGCTGGCGGCGATGGTGTTGGACTGAGACTGGAAGGCGCGGCTGTCGTTGGTGATGAACATCACCCGCTGGCGCCAGTCGCCCATCTGCGGGTGGCTCATGTAGTCGATCGTCTTGGCGACGATCGCGCTGACCGCCTCCGGCTTGACCACCGGGAAGCGGCCGATGGCCATGGCCGGATGGATGCCGTCGGGATCGAAGTCGACGAAACCGTTGTCGCTGGCCGACTGGCCCTCGGCGGCGTAATGCTGGAAGGTCGGGATCAGGTTGCGCGCACCGGCGACCGCCGGCTGGTCGGCGTAGGGCGTGGCCGGGATCACGTTGTAGCGGCCCGGGCGCAGCAGCACGCGGTCGGTCCAGGTCGAGTAGTTCTTCATCTGCGCGCGCCGCGGGCGGATGTCGAAACTTGCATCGCCCACCAGCAGCACGTAGCGCGGCCGCGGCGCCGGCCAATGCCCATGCGCATGCTTGAGCAGCGCACGGATCGCGCGCGGTGTGACGATGCCGTGGCTGAATTCGTCGTAGACCGTCTCGACGTCGATCAGCGCCACCTTCTGGCCGTGCGCGCGATGGTATTCGGCCAGTGGACGGGTGGCATCGAGCAGCGTCGGGTAGGCGATCATCACGTAGTCGTAGCCGTGCTCCGGCTGCCGCCAGTCGACCTGGTCGCGGACTACTCGCAGGCCCTGCGGCGCCAGCGGCCGCTGGCTCGGCGCCAGCGGGAACAGCCGGGTGCCGGCGGCGATCGACGCGTAGCGGTAGCCGTCGCCGGCCTGCTGCGGCAGGTACAGCCGGCCGTCGCTGCCGTACAGCTGCAGCGGCTCGGCCGCCCGCAGGCGTGGCCTGCCGGCGCCGGCGACGGTGAACGGCGCCGCCTGGGCGCCGGTTTCGCCGGCCAGCGGATAGGTGAGGGCGTAGTAGTCGAACATCACGACGTCGACCAGCGCGTTGCCCTTGTGGCTCCAGGCCGGCACCCGCCTGGGCACGTGCAGGGTCAACACGTTGCCCTGCTCGCGCAGGCTGCCGGCCGGCAGCGGAATCTCGCGCACGATGTGGTCGTTGCCGTCCCAGTCCAGCGTGGCAACGT
Source organism: Rhodanobacteraceae bacterium (assembly GCA_035699085.1). Taxonomy (GTDB): domain Bacteria; phylum Pseudomonadota; class Gammaproteobacteria; order Xanthomonadales; family Rhodanobacteraceae; genus DASSBG01. The sequence continues at coordinate 14,042 of DASSBG010000033.1, read as the reverse complement.
TGCGGCCGTTGAGCTCCACCACCACCTCGTGGTCCGGCGGGCTGGGCTTGTCGCCGGGCGCCCGCACCGAGGACTGGCCGCGGAACGCCAGCGTCAGCACGCGGCCATCGCGGCTGGTGCGCAGGTCCGGCAGATCGAAGCGCATGCGGTACGGCGCCGGGTCGATCATCGTCATCTTCCACCAGAACCAGAGATCGGGCTCCTCGCCCGGCTTCACCTGGCCGGTCTTGAGCCGCATCATGAGGCGGTCCTTCTCCCGGTGGATCGAGCGCTGCAGGCGGGCCGGCGCTGCCCTCGCGTCGCCGGCCGGCACCGGCTGCAGCCGCGCGTGCACGCCCGGCGCGGCGGACAACTCGTAGACGTTGACCAGGCTGTGCGGGTTGAACCAGCTTTCGCTGCCGTGCAGGCGCTCCGCGACCCATTCCAGACGGTCGCCGGCGTCGAAGCGGCCATTGCCGTTGGCGTCGAGCACGCGCATCGGCACCGCGTGGCCCTGGCTGCGCAGTTGCAGCGTGTCGACCGTACATCCGGCCAGGCCGGGTTGCGTGGCCGTCACGGATGCGAAATCAATGCCGTAGACCGCCACCTGGGCGGTCTCCATGTGCAGCTTGCCGCTGCCGCAGGCGAGCGTCGGGCCGGCTGCCAGCGCTAGGCCGGTGCCGAGGAGTATCAGGGCCGGTAATTTCATTCGTCTGCAGCGCTGGAGCAGTCGGCTGGCCGCCGACCGCGCGGATTACTGGATTGAGCCCGGGAGCAGCGACTGCCAGGAACTGGTGTGGTGCTTCCGCGGGCGGTCGCCCGGCAGCACGCGGCCGCTGTCGGGCGTGGCGGCCGCGGATGGCGTCGCTGCCGGGGGCTGCTTGGTATACCCACCGACGGCCGGGGCGCCGGCGTCGCCGGTGAGGATGTCGCCGGCGGCGTCGTCACTGGCGGCGCCGTCGCCACGGCTGCGGTCGGCGTCCACGCGCTCGCTGCTGTCGCCCTGGGTGAGCGCCGCGCTGCCGGAGAGGCCGAGCCCAAGGCTGCCCGCCTGCGCGCAGGGCGCGGCGCAGGCGACAAGCAATCCAGCCATGGTGAGCAGCCCCAGTCTCATTGGCAGGTGAGCCCCAAGCAAGCGAAGGTCGCCCGATTATGGCGCAGACCGCCTAGACTGTCGACATGGACGGCGAAGCCCATTCCGGCGAGGCCACGGCGGCTGCCGGCTTCCTTTCGATGCTGCGCTGTCTGGGCGACGGCGAGGCCCGCAGCGGCGCCGATCTGGCCCGCCAGCTGGGTATCGGCCGCGCGGCCGTGTGGAAGCGGGTGCAGGCCCTGCGTGCGCGCGGCGTCCCGGTCGAGGGCCGGACCGGCCTGGGCTACCGGCTGCCGTGGCCGGTCGAGCTGCTGGATGCGGTGCAGATAGGCGCGGCGTTGCCTGCAGCGGCGCGCCAGCGCCTGGGTGCATTGCGAGTGCTGGCCGAGGTTGATTCCACCTCCAGCGAGGCGCGCCGCGCCGCGCTTCCCGACATGGGCTGCGTGCTGGCCGAGTGCCAGCGCGCTGGCCGCGGCCGGCGCGGCCGCGGCTGGCTGTCGCCGCCGGGGCTCAATCTCTACGTCTCCTGTGTCAAGCGCTTCGAGAGCGGCATGGCGGCGCTGTCGGGCCTGTCGCTGGCGGTGGGCGTGATGCTGGTGCAGGCGGTTGGCGACGCAGGCATCGAGGGTGTCGGCTTGAAGTGGCCCAACGACCTGCTTGGCGCGCCGGGCAGCGCCGCGCCGGGCGCCAAGCTGGGCGGCATCCTGGTCGAACTGGACGGCGAAGTCGGCGGCCCATGCAGTGCGGTGATCGGGATCGGCCTCAACCTGCGCCTGCCTCCGGCGCTGCGGCAGGCGGCGGGGCAGGCGGCCAGCGACCTTGCCGAGTTCGCCGGTGGCCAGCCACCGCCACGCAACCGCATGGCGGCGCGGCTGATCGCGCGGCTCATCGACGGGCTGGCGCGCTTCGAGCAGCACGGTTTCGCGGCCTTCGCCGACGAATACGCCCGCCATGACCTGCTGCGCGACCGGCCGGTGCGCGTGCAGATGCCGCGCGAGGTCCTGCTCGGCCATGGCGCGGGCATCGACGCGGGTGGCGCGCTGCGCCTTCGCACCGGGGATGGCGTGGTTGTGGTCGACAGTGCCGAAGTCAGCGTGCGCGGCGCATGAACCTGCTGCTCGACCTCGGCAACAGCCGCTTGAAATGGGCGCTCCACGACGGCCGCGAGCTGCGCGTGGGCGATCCGGTGCCGTGGAGCGAACCGCGAATCGAAACCGTCTTGCGTTCCTGCTGGCAGGATCTGCCGGCGCGGCGCGTGTTGGCGGCCGATGTGGTCGGTGGCGAGCGACGCGGGCACGTGGCGCAGGCGCTCGCCGCCAGCGTGCGCGCGCCGGTGGACTGGCTGTGCAGCCCGGCCAGCCACGCCGGCCTGTGCAACGGTTACCGGCAGCCGGCGGCGTTGGGCATCGATCGCTTTGCCGCGCTGCTGGCGGCGCATGCGGATGGTCGCGCGCCGTGCGTCATCGCCCACTGCGGCAGCGCCCTGGTGCTGGACGCGCTGGCGGATGGCGGCCGGCACCTCGGTGGCCTGATCGCGCCAGGCGTCACCGCCATGCGTGCCGGACTGCAGGCCGCGGGGCCGGCCTTGGCGCGTGCCGCCGACGGCCGCGTCGTCGATTGCGCGAAGAGCACCGCAGACGCGATCGCCTCCGGCGCCTGGCAGGCCCTCGCCGGGGCGATCGAGCGCTTCCACCGGCGCATCGCGCCGCGCCTGGGCGGCGCGCCGGCACTGCTCCTCACCGGCGGCGACGCCGCCACTGCCGCGGAACTGCTCGGGCCGCCCGCCGCGCTCTTCGAGCATGCCGTGCTGCGCGGCCTGGCCGCATGGGGCGAGGCGTGAACCGTGAGCGGTGAGCGGTGCCCGGTGACCGTGGCGGTCCCCATTCCTCATTCCCGAAGCTGCGCGTAGCGCGGCCACCCGGCGCTGCTACGCTTCCCCGACCCAATCCCCAATCCAACCAATCCCCGACCCCGGAAAACATGTTCGTTCGCCTTCTCTTCCTGCTGCTGCTGGCGCTCAACCTTGGCGTCGGCGGCTGGCTGCTGTTCGGCCACACGCCGCCGCCACCGGCCACCGATCCCGGCGTGCCGGCGCTGCGCCTGCTGAGCGAAGTGACGAGCACGAGCTCCGGTGCGTCACCGTCCGGGCCGCATGCGCAAGCGACGGTGCCCCAGGCTGGCGAGCGCTGCTTCAGTCTCGGCCCCTTCGCCACCGAGGCCGACATGCGTGCGGCGCTCGGCGCCTTGAGCCCGCGGGTTGCGCGCATCCAGTACCGCAAGGAGCAGACCACCGCGTCGCGCGGCTGGTGGGTCTACCTGCCGGCGCTGCCCAGCCGCGAGCAGGCGCTGACCACCGCCCGCGCGCTGGCCGACCAAGGCGTGCGCGACTACTACGTCGTCACCGCCGGCGACAACGAGAACACCATCTCGCTGGGCCTGTTCCACGACGCTGCCAACGCCCGCCGGCGACAGCAGCAAATCGCGGCGTTGGGCGTGCATCCGGCGCTGACCGAGCGCATAGAGCAGGTGCCGGTCTGGTATGTCGACTACGCGCTGGCGCGCGGCCAGCAGCTGGCCTGGCAGAGCGTGGTGCCCGACCCGGCGGCGCAGCTGGGTGCCACCCCCATGGCCTGTTTCTGACCGGTCGCGGCCGCTAGAATGACGGCGGCGAGTGCACCCGGTCTCCGAACAGCCCTCATGCCGCTTTAGCTCAGCTGGTAGAGCAACCGCCTTGTAAGCGGTAGGTCGTCCGTTCGAATCGGACAAGCGGCACCAGGCTGGCGCGGCAGGGTCCGATCCATTCCTGCCGACCTGCCCGCTGTGGTTGGCGACTCGAAGGGTTTGGTGCCGCAGGCGTTCAACCTGCCGCGGCGAGCCGATGATTGGATGGCGGATCGAACCCGCCTGCGGAGATCAGCATGCAGCGCGTGACGGGGATTGGTGGTATTTTCTTCAAGGCGAAGGATCCTGAGGCGCTCGGTGCCTGGTACCGGGAGCACCTCGGCCTGGACGTGGCCGACTGGGGCGGTGCCATTTTTCACTGGGGCGGCCCCGGCAGCGAGAAGGGCATGACAATCTGGGGCGCGTTCAAGAGTGACACGACGTATTTCGGGCCAGGCGCCCACAGCTTCATGCTCAACTTTCGCGTCGCGGACCTCGACGCGCTGCTGTCTGCGCTGAGACGCGAAGGCTGCAACGTCGAGGAGCGCACCGAGCAATCGGAGCAGGGCCGGTTTGGCTGGGTCATCGACCCCGAAGGCAACAAGGTCGAGCTCTGGGAGCCGCTCGCGTGAGCTGAGCTGTACCTCCGCGCCGATCTCTCGGCGCGTAACCGACAGGCAGAGGAATGCAATGAACCTGGGAGGGAACATGGACAGTGGTGCACCGAAGACGCGCGGTTGGGCTTTGCCTGTCTTGTTTTTCATCCTCGGCGCCATCGCGTTTGCCGACTACTTCTTCAAGCCGGGCCACGCTTATGGCGATCTGGCGCGTGGCGTCGGCTTCCTGCTGGTCGTCCCGCATGTCCGGCTGAATGTCGGCGGGATTGGCGCGATGAGGCTGGCCCGCTGGCAGGAGATCAAGGCGCGCTTGCGCACGCCGGTCTATTGGCTCGCCTTGGTCGGGGCGGCATGCCTTCTGGGCAGCATGATCAGCGAGTGGCTGTAGCGGCTGCGCCGACCGCGGCGCAAACCTCCCTGCGCGCGGCCGCCGGACCTCGGGCGGCCTTCATCTGCCGCGATCCGCCGGGCGGGTCCGCGCCGGGCCGGAATACCGCCTGCGGCCGTGTCCTGTGCCGGTCAGGCGGGCCCGTTAGAATGGCGGGCCAACTGCGGCACGGCCGCAGCCAAGCTACGGAGAATCCCATGGCCAACAAGCAGATCACCCTGATTGGCGTCCCGACCGACGTCGGCGCGGCCGACCGTGGCGCCAGCATGGGCCCCGACGCACTGCGCGTTGCCGGCCTGCCCGCGGCGCTGGCCGCGCGCGGCGTGGACGTCATGGACAACGGCAACCTGCAGGGGCCGGCCAATCCCTGGCAGGGCCCGCAGGAGGGCTACCGCCACCTGCGCGAGGTCGTGGCCTGGAACCAGTTGCTGTTCGACGCCGAGCTTGCCGTGCTGGAGTCCGGCCGGCTGCCGATCATGCTCGGCGGCGACCACTGCCTCGGCATCGGCTCGATCAGCGCCGTGGCCCGTCACTGCCGCCAACAGGGCAAGAGCCTGCGGGTGCTGTGGCTGGACGCGCATACCGACTTCAATACCGCGCAGCTCTCGCCCTCGGGCAACATCCACGGCATGCCGGTGGCCTGCCTGTGCGGCTTCGGCCCGGGCGAGCTGACCGGGCTGTCGGGCGCGGTGCCGGCGGTGGCGGTCGACAGCTTCCGCCAGATCGGCATCCGCTCGGTGGATGATGCGGAAAAGAAACTGGTGCACGAGGCCGGTCTGGACGTCTACGACATGCGCCACATCGACGAGGGCGGCATGCAGCGCACCATGGAGGACGCGCTGGCCGCGATGGACGACAACACCCACCTGCACGTCAGCTTCGACATCGACTTCCTCGATCCCGGCATCGCGCCGGCCGTCGGCACCACCGTGCCCGGCGGGCCGAACTACCGCGAGGCGCAGCTGTGCATGGAGATGATCGCCGACACCGGCCGCATGGGCTCGCTGGACATCGTCGAGCTCAACCCGGCGCTGGACGAGCGCAACCGCACCGCACACCTGGTGGTCGACCTGGTCGAGAGCCTGTTCGGCAAGTCGACGCTGATCCGCGCCTGAGCTGCAGCGGCTGCCGGGCCCGCAGCGGGCGCCGGCGGCGCCTCCCGCCGCGCGGGCGGTGCACGCTACACTTGCCGACTGCCCCGGAAAGCCACGACCCATGCGCACCCGCGTCCTCACCGGCATCACCACCAGCGGCACGCCGCACCTTGGCAACTACGTCGGTGCCATCCGGCCGGCGCTGGCCGCCAGCCGCCGCGACGACGTCGACGCCTTCTTCTTCATGGCCGACTACCACGCGCTGATCAAGTGCGACGACCCGGCGCGCGTGCAGCGCTCGCGGCTGGAGATCGCCGCCACCTGGCTGGCCTGCGGACTGGACCCGGAGCGCACCACCTTCTACCGGCAGTCCGACATCCCCGAGATCCCCGAGCTGACCTGGCTGCTGACCTGCGTCACCGCCAAGGGCCTGCTCAACCGCGCGCACGCCTACAAGGCCGCGGTCGACCGCAATGCCGAGGCGGGCGACGACGCCGATGTCGGCGTGACCGCCGGGCTCTACATGTACCCGGTGCTGATGGCTGCCGACATCCTCGCCTTCAATGCCGACCAGGTGCCGGTCGGCCGCGACCAGGTGCAGCACATCGAGATGGCGCGCGACATCGCCCAGCGCTTCAACCATATCTACCACGGCGAGTACTTTCATCTGCCTGAGGCGGCGGTCGAGGCGCAGGTGGCGACCCTGCCGGGGCTGGACGGGCGCAAGATGTCGAAGAGTTACGACAACACCATTCCGCTGTTCGAGGGCGGGCCGAAGGCGCTGCGCAAGGCCATCCTGCGCATCGTCACCGATTCGCGCGAGCCGGGCGAACCGAAGGAGCCGGAAAGCAACGCGCTGCACAGCATCTACCAGGCCTTTGCCGGTGCCGACGAAAGCGCCGCGTTCGCCGCCGAATTGCGCGGCGGGCTGGGCTGGGGCGAGGCCAAGCAGCGGCTGTTCGAGCGCATCGAGCGGGACATCGCGCCGCTGCGCGAGCGCTACGACGCGCTGATGGCACAGCCGCAGGTGATCGAGGACGCGTTGCAGGATGGCGCCGGCAAGGCCCGCGCGCTGGCCGCGCCGCTGCTGGCGCGGCTGCGCGAGGCGGTAGGACTGGGGCACGCCCGCCCCGGGGCGGGCAGGCGCGATTCCGCGGGCAGGAAGAGGGGCGGCAAGAGCCCGCGCATCGTCAGCTTTCGCGACGCCGACGGCTTCCGCTTCCGCCTGCTGTCCGCCGACGGCGAACCACTGGCGCTGTCGCCCGTATTCGCCGACCCCAAGGCGGCGGCCGCCTGCGCGCGGCGCCTGCTCGAAGCTGGCGTCATGGAAACGCGCGGCAACTCGGTGGTGGTGCTTCTGGATGGCGAAGTGGTTGCGCAGACGCCCGCGTTTGCCGGTGTCGCGGAGCGCGACGCCGGCATGACCCGGCTGAGGCAGGAGTTGTCGGCGGCGCGTGCTGCGCAGGATGCCTGACTCCACGCGTGGACACGCTGCGTCGCGCCATGCCGGCGAGCCGCGGCGGCCAGCGAACGAACCGCGTCAGTCCCAGCGATTGAGGTGCGGGCCGAAGGGCGTTCGCTGCTGGCGGATCACGCAGAAACGGTGGCCGCTGGGGGCCTGCATCACCCACCATGTGTGGATTTGTTCGACGCGGGTGGCGCCCAGTTTTTCCAGCCGCTGCACTTCGGCCTCGACATCGTCGGTCTCGATGTCGAGGTGGATGCGCGATTGGTGCGCGACCTTCTGCAGCAGCAGGATCGGTTCGTCGCGCTCGGTCGCGAGTTGCACGTACTTGCCGTCATCGTCATCGTCCGGAATGACGACTTCCTTTCCAAGCGCCCGGCTCCAGAATCGGGCCGCTTCGCCGAGATCATCGGTCCGGCAGTCCAGCAGAAAACTCGAAAGACGGCTGTGGTGCATGTGGTGGCTCCCGAAAGGCTGGTGGCCACGATACGGCCCATGGGCGGCCGGGTCCACCAGGCCTGTCAAGAGGACCCGGGCTGGATTCGTCCGCGATACCGACTATCGGCCGGTCACCCCTGATCAGGGCTGCACGTGGTCGCAGGCGTTGGGGTCGAAGCCGTCGAGGTAGATGAAGTCCTCGATGTTGTTGGTGCGCCAGTCGATGTCGGCGAACAGCGGCAGCGTCAGATCGACGTGGTCGAAAATGCTCTTGTTGAGCGCCGGCTCCATCAGCAGGTCCGGAAAGGCGTCGGCGTGGAAATGCGACACCGACGAACCGCTCACCATGGGATTGGGCGCGAACATGCGTACGCAGCCGCCGTCGACGCCGATATTGGCGTAGCCCAGGGTTGCCTCGACACCGGTGATCATCGCGCCCTTGATGCTGTTGCCGAGTGACTGCGTGATGCTGTAGGCGGGGATGATGATGCTGGCATCGGTGCCACCGAGCGGCAGGGGCAAGCCCAGCGGATCGGCCTCGTTGTTGGCAATGATGGCGGCGATGGCACCGGCATTCTGCGCGTTCTTCACCTTCTCGGTGAAGGCGCAGGTGCCGCGGTCGATCAGCGCGATCTTGCCGGTGAGGTTGTTGACGGCGGCACTGCAGCCGTCGCTGCCGGGGGCGCTTCCGTCGTCGAATACCACCACGGAACCGGCAATGCCGTTCGCGGGTACGTTCGGGCCGAAGCTCGCGGTTCCCACCTCGTACGGTGCGGGCGGACTTGCCAGCATCTCGACGACCAGGGCGTGGCTGTCGCCGAGCAACGCGGCAGCCTGCTTGTTGGTACGCGGCCCGGTCCATACCAGGTGCGGGTCATTGGTCGAGGAGGCCGCGCGCTCCGCGTTGGTCATGTCGGCCCACAGCTTGGATGTGCTGGTGTCGTAGAGGTAGTCGGCCCACACGGGTATCGTGTCGCCGGTCACGTAGGTGCCGTTGTCGCCAACCAGCGAGACGAACCCAAGCCCGTGCCCCAGTTCGTGAAACACCACCGGCAGCAACGGGATCATGCCGGCCGGCACCGGCACCTCCGGGTCCAATCCGTACCACCATTGGGCGCCGCCCAGGCAGTTGGGATCACCATTCACACTTACATTGAACTGTGCCTGGATATCGTCGTTGTTGGGGTCGGCATCGGCTCCGTAGAGCGAATTCAGTTCCGCCATGACGTAGGCTCGGTGCGGACGAGCTCCCGCGGGTTCCACGTTGAAGGAGGCGGCGCTGATCGGTCCTGCGGAGCCGAGAACCGCCGAGCTCGCGTCGCAGGCGAGCGCCTCCATCGATGCCTGAACCTTGATCTCCACCGGCGAATCCAGCCGTGCCGCCCACTGCTCCGCGGCGCGCTGGAACACGTTCAGACGCTGCTGGCCCACGGTGGTGCCGGGATTGCCGCCAACCGGCGTTGCCGTGGTGGCGTCGTTGAAGCCGACACTGGGTTCGTTGACGTTGTCGATGGTGATGGTGGTCGCGCGTGCGCTCCCCAGTACCAGGATCAGCAGGGCCGCGGCCAGCGCGGTATCAGCGAAGCGGTGCTCGCGGATCATGGCGCGACTCCCCGGTCGTGGTTTGCAGAGCGTGTTCCGCGCGGTCGTTGCAGCGCAGTTGCAGGCGGCCGTCGGCGCCGATCCGCGCCGTCACCGTCTGCATTCCCTGGCCATTGAGGTGGAAAACGCGAATCCCGTCGGCGCGGGTCTCCACCTCCACCTTGGCTGGGTCGGCCGGGAGCCGTGCGCTGCGCACGGCGCTGTTGTAGGGCACGGGCGCGACGGGGCGCCGGGGCGCCACTGGCGCCGGCGCCCTTGTCGTGTCGGGCGGGGGAGGCGCAGCGGCCGCGGGGAGTGCCAGTACCAACGCAACGGGCAACAACAGGCTGCGTCGCTTGCCCATGGCAAGCAGCAAAAGACGAATCATCAAAGGCCCCTCCAACCCCGTTTCGCGCGAGCATATCCCTGCGGCCGAGGGCCGGCAAGTGCCGCAAAAAAAAAGCCAAGGCGGCGCTGCCGACGGGTCGTCGCTGGCTACAACGTCGACCGGCAGCCGCGTGGAACGGCCCCCGGCGGACCATCCCGCGGCTGCAGCCGCTCTCCAAGCCCTGGCGGCGGGGCCTAAGGCTGCGCTTCGGCGCAGGCGTCGGGTTCGAAGCCGTCGTCGTAGATCGTGTCCTCGACCGCGTGCGTGCGCCAGCCGATGTCGGCGAACAGCGGCAGGGTCAGGTCGACGTGATCGAAGATGGCCTCGTTGAGCGCCGGCTCCATCAGCAGGTCGGGGCTGGCGTCGGCATGGAAGTGCGAGACCGACGAGCCCGGAAGCAGCGGGTCCGGCGCGAACATCCGGACGCAGCCCTCGTTGGCGCCGAGCTCGGCATGGCCGAGCGTCGCCTGCACGCCAGCACCGAGCTGCGCCTTGATGGCTTGGCCCAGCGCCTGCGTAATGCTGTAGATCGGGATGGTGATGTCGGTGGCGTCGCCGTGCATGCCCAGCGGCAGGCGCAGGTTCTCGACCACGTCATCGGCGATGAGCACCGCGACCGCGCCGGCGGCCTGCGCGTTGCGCGCCTTCACGGTGAAGTCGCAGGTGCCGCGATCAATCAACGCGATGCGGCCGGCGACGATGCCGGGCGGAAGCGCGCTGCAACCGTCACTGCCGGCATCCACGCCGTCATCAACCAGTGCAAGCGTGCCGGCGATGCCGCTGGCGGGGACGTCCGGGCCGAAATCGGCGAGGCCGACCTCATGCGCGCCGGCCAGGCCTGCGGGCGCATCAATGATCAGTGCGTGCCCCGGCTTCAGTACAACGCGGGCGCGGCGGTTGGTGCGCGGACCGGTCCAGACCAGATGCGGGTCGTCTTTGCTCGAAGCGGCGCGCTCGGCAGCGGTCATGTCGATCCAGCGCTTGCCGATCGCAGTGTCGTAGAGGTAGTCGGACCAGATTGGCGGCTCATTGGTGAGGTAGCGGCCGTCTGCCGTGGTGCCGGAGACGAAGCCGAGGCCATGGGCCAGCTCGTGGAACACCACGGGCAGCAGTGCGATCGTGCCGGCGGGCACGGGCACGTCCGGGTCCAGTCCATACCACCACGTGGTTCCGCCGAGGCAGGCACCGGCGCCCTGGTCGAGGCTGAGGTTGAAATTGGCCTCGATGTCGTCGCTGTCCGTGGCGCCATCGCTGCCGGTGAATGCGTTGGCTTCGGCGATCGAGTATGCGCGGTGCAGCCGCGCACCGGCGGGCAACGTGGCGAGGTCGTTGAACGAAGCCGCTGCCACTGGTCCGGCTGATCCCAGCGTCGCGGAATTCGTGTCGCAGGCGAGCGCGGTCATGGACGCGCGGACGCGGATCTCGACCGGCGAATCCAGCCGCTCCGCCCACTGTGCCGCGGCGCGCTTGAATACGTTGAGGCGCTGCTCGCCAAGCGTGGTGCCGGGGTTGCCCGCGACCGGCGTCGCCGGCGTGGCGTCGTTGAAGCCAACGCCTTCGGCATTGACGTTGTCGATGCTGATGGTGGTCGCCCGTACCGCCTGTGCGCCCACGGCCAGCGCCAGCCCCAGCGCGAGCAGAGCGACTGCGCGCGCAGCGCTAGCGACGGGCGGCGCGGGCATCGGCCGGCGGTGGCGGCGGTGCGTCGGGGGCTTGTGCCGCCTGGTCGTTGCAGCGCAGCCGGATTTTGCCGTCCGCGCCGCGATACGCGGTCAGGGTCTGCATGCCTTGGCCGTTGAGATGGTATACGCGGATGCCGCCGGGGCGGAGCTCCATGTTCACCTTGGCCGGATCGGCCGAAAGGCGGTGGCTTGGCCGGCCGCTGTTGTAGGACAGCGGTGGCGGACTGACTCGGCGCGCCGCGGTCGACGCCGTGGCCGGAGTGCTGGCCGCGGGTGGCATCGAGGCGGGTGCGGCGGCGACATTCCCGGCGAGGCAGAGCAGCATCGACACCAGCAGGCACTGGGCAAGCCGGCCAGCTGCGTGAGAAAATGAGGCCATGTACGAGGTATCGATCTGCCCGGGGCCGGCAAAGATTACAGTCCCGATCACAGCGCCAGCTGACTGGCGCGCCCACGGTTCAGCGGCCGTTCGAGTCGCCTCCCGCCTGCCCGCGGCACCACGCCAATGACGCTTTTGCCGCTGCTGTTGCTGGCGCCGACGATGGCGGTGCTGGCTGCGCTGTACTGGTTCTTCCCGCGCTCGCTGCCGGGTCATGCCGGCCGCCGGCTTTTCGACCTCGTGGCCGTGCTCGCCGCGGCCGCGGTTACCCTGGTGCTGGGCCGCGCCGGCGACGCCGACGTGGTCACCGGAGCCGTCGGCACCCACAGTGGCGCCATCTGGCCGCAGGTGCTGGCCGTGCTGCTGACCTACGCCGGCTTCTGTGCGGTCCTGCTGGCCGCCCTCGTCGCGCGCCACGCACTGTGGGGCCGGCACCCGCGGTAAGTCTGCTGGCCGGCGTCAGGCGTATCGAAGCCGCCTCTGCAGGCCAGCGCGCGCTACCCAAGCGCATCCCGCAAAGTGCTTACTGGTTGCTTGTCTGCGCAGTGGCGATAGCGGCACCCTGCACGCCAATTCGCAATCGGAACAGCACATTGGCATACGAGAAAAAGCACTGGATCAAGACCGCCGCCGCCGCAATCGTGCTCGCTGCGGTGACGCTGCCGGCCCTGGCGCAGGTCAGCCCGGAAGATGAATACACCAAGCTGATCCACGTCGATTCGAAGATCTCGCCAGCCGGCGAGCATCCCTTCGGCGCACAGGTCAGCCTCTACGATGGCGCCCTCTCGTTCCGCCACACCGATGTTTCGCTCCCCGGCAACGGGCCACTGCTGAGGTTGGTCCGCAGCTTCTCGACGAAAGGCAACGAACGCCTGGGCGAGATCGGCGACAGCGCCTTCGCCGACTGGGAGCTGGAAATCCCCCGCATCACCACGATGACCGCGCAACAGATGAACGCGCAGGGCTGGGTGGTGACCGACGCCGAATCCACCGCCCGTTGCAGCAATTTCGCACCGCCACCAACGGTCGCGATGCGCATCGGCATGGGCGGCGCGGACTGGGAACCGTACTCGTGGTGGTATGGCTATACGCTGGTCGTACCCGGCCACGGCAGCCAGCCGCTGCTTGACCGTCATCCGGACAACATGCTGGCGCCCGCCGATGGCCAAACCTATCCGATCGTGACCAAGGCGCACTGGATGATCCGCTGCCTGCCGACGATCGACAACGATGTCGGCGAGGGCTTCCTGGCGCTTGCGCCGGACGGCACCCGCTACTGGTTCAACCATCTGGTCTACCGCTGGGCACCAACGCTGTCGCGGCCGCTCGACAGCGGTCCGATGATGGTTGTGGCAGCGGCGACCGTTGACCTGCTGCATCGGCGCAAGGCGTCCATGCTGGTCACGCGCATCGAGGACCGCTTCGGCAACAGCCTCACCTACAGCTACGACGGCGCCAACCTCACCGCCATCACCGCCAGCGACGGCCGCGAGGTCGAACTGCACTACGCCGACAGCACCTATCCGTCACGTGTCACCAGCGTCACCGCCCAGCCGGCCAGCAGCGCGCCGCGCACGTGGACGTACCACTACGATGGCTCCAACGTCTATGGCGCGTTGACCAGCGTCACCTTGCCCGACGGCCGCGCCTGGACCTACGACCTGAGCGATCTGGTGCGGGCCCACGCGGACCTGTCGGGCACGGGCAAGTGCCCGCAAAGCGCCAGTGTGGGCGCCGTGAGCTATGTCGGAAGCCTGACCCGACCCTCCGGATGCCTTCGGGCTGCTGGACCGCGCCCGATGGCGTCACCAAATACGCATCGATCCCGCAGTTCTACTACCCCGTCGTCATCGCCAGCAAGACGTTCAGCGGAGCGGGCTATCCCAGCGCCACCTGGACCTTCGACTACTCGCCGCCCAACGCCAGCCTTGCCAGCGAGTGCACCGGCACGCCGTGCACCACCACGGTCTGGACCGAACGCACCGATCCGGACGGCCACACCACGCGCTACACCTTCAGCAACCGTTTCGACGCCACCGAGGGCCAGTTGCTGAACACCGACCTGTTGCTGGGCGGCGGCATCATTCGCCGCGAAGCGCGCACCTATGCCGCGCCCGACAGCGGCCCGTGGCCGGATATCATCGGCGACAACCTGCAGCAGCGCATGAACGCGGCGCAGCTTGAGACCCAAAGTCCGCTCGCCGAGCGCGTGCTCACGCAAAACAACACCAGCTACACCTGGCAGGCCCAGGCGTTCAACGCCTACGCGCAGGTCAC
>DASSBG010000032.1:0-6057 GCA_035699085.1 Rhodanobacteraceae bacterium | reverse complement strand
GGCACCCAGATGCTGGCCAAGGGCCACGACCTGCCGGGGCTGACGCTGGTCGCCATCAGCGGCGTCGACGAGAGCCTCTACAGTGTCGATTTCCGCGCCGGCGAGCGGCTGGCGCAGCTGGTGGTGCAGGTGGCCGGGCGTGCCGGGCGCGCCGACAAGGCCGGGGTGATGCTGTTGCAGACCCACTACCCGCAACACCCGCTGCTGGCGACGCTGCTGCGCGAAGGCTATGGCGCGACCGCGCGCCAGATGCTGGACGAGCGCCGCTCGCTGGGACTGCCGCCGTACGCACACCAGGCGCTGCTGCGGGTGCAGGCGCCGAAGCTGGAAGCGGTCGACGCCTTCCTGGCCGCCGCGGCCGAGGCGCTGCCGGCGGCCGAGGCGCTGCGCGTGCGCGGCCCGCTGCCGGCGCCCATGCCACGCCGCGGCGGGCAGCACCGCGGTCAGCTGCTGCTGGAGGCGGACCAACGCGCAACGCTGCGCGGCGCGCTCGCGCCCTGGCACGCGGCGCTGCACGCGCTGCGGCGGCCGCGTGGGCTGCGCTGGTCGCTCGACGTGGATCCGGTGGATTTGTATTGAGGGGACCGGGGACCGGTAATGCGGTCGCACGCCAAGCCGCAGGACGGGTTCGTTGCGCGGCTTTGTCGGTCCCTGGTCCCTGGTCCCTGGTCCCCGGTCCCTGGTCCCTGGTCCCCGGTCCCACCACCAACGCAGTCGCAGCGCATGCGACCGGCGCGGCTTACACTGGCGACCATGGACACGACCACGATGTTGTTGCTGGCGCTGCTTGGCGGCGTGGCGGTGCTGCTGGTGCTGGCGCTGGTGGCGCTGCTGCGTGGCGACGGCGCGGCGGCGCGCCGGGCGGCAAGCGAGCGGCTGGAGCAGGCGCTGCGCGAGGAGCAGCGGGCCGGACGCGCCGAGCTGACGCAGCAGCTTGAGAGCCTGGCGCGTACCCAGGGCCAGCGCATCGATTCGTTTGCAGGGCGGCTGGACCAGTTCGGCCAGCGCCACGACACGCACATGCGAGAGCTTCAGGAGCGCTTTGGCGACGACGCACGGCGCAACCGGCTGGAGGGCGCCGAAACGCTGAAGCAGTTCGGCACCACGCTGCAGCAGAGCCTGGCGGCGCTGTCCGAACGCAGCGAGCAGCGGCTGGCCGAGGTGCGCACGACGCTGGAGACGCAGCTCAAGGCACTGCAGGCCGACAACGGCGTACAACTGGAAAAGATGCGCGCAACCGTCGACGAGAAGCTGCAGAGCACGCTGGAAACGCGGCTCGGTCAGTCGTTCAAGCTGGTGTCCGAGCGGCTGGAGGCCGTGCAACGCGGGCTGGGCGAGATGCAGGAACTGGCGACCGGCGTCGGCGACCTGAAGCGCGTGCTGGGCAACGTCAAGACCCGCGGCATGCTGGGCGAAGTGCAGCTGGGCGCGCTGCTGGAGCAGGTGCTGGTGGCCGAGCAATACGCCGCCAACGTCGCGCCGGTGCCGGGGCAGAATGAACGCGTCGAGTTCGCCGTGCGGCTGCCGGGTGCCGATGCCGAGCATCCGGTGTGGCTGCCGATCGACGCCAAGTTTCCGCGCGAGGACTACGAGCGCCTGCTGGACGCGCAGGAGCAGGCCGACGCCGATGCCGTGCACGAGGCGGGCCTGGCGCTGGAGCGGCGCGTGCGCGCCGAGGCGAAGGCCATCCACGGCAAGTACGTGGCGCCGCCGGCGACCACCGACTTCGCCATCCTGTTCCTGCCAACGGAAGGCCTGTACGCCGAGGTGATCCGGCGGCCCGGCCTGTTCGAGGCGCTGCAGCGCGACTGCTGCGTCACGGTCGCCGGGCCGACCACGCTGGTCGCGATCCTCAACGCGCTGCAGATGGGGTTCCGCACGCTGGCGATCCAGAAACGCTCCAGCGAGGTCTGGCAGACGCTGGGCGCGGTGAAGACCGAGTTCGGCAAGTTTGCCGAAGTGCTGGACAAAACCCGCAAGCAGCTCGACACGGTGCGCAACAGCATCGACAGCGCCGGCGTGCGCACCCGCGCCATCGAGCGGAAGCTGCGCGACGTCGAGTCGCTGCCCGAGGACGAGGCCCGCCAGCAGCTGGTTGACGTGCCCGAGCTGAGCCGGGACTAGGTGCGTCGGGAATCGGGAATCGTTAAAAGCACAGAGCCGTCGGCCGCCGTGCCTGTGCAGGAGCCTGCGTGCAGGCGACCAGCCCCGCGCCGACACCACGGCTACCCTTCGCGCACAGCCCCCTTTCCCACCGCCCAAATCGTCGCGCGGCCGCGCCGCCAGCCACCCCAGCCAACCTCACCCGCGCTCCCACCATTCCCGATTCCCCATTCCCGATTCCCCGCTCTCAGCTACACTGGCGCGTTGCCGAGTCCTGAAGGAGTGCGCTCATGAGCGAACCGGGCAAAGTGCCGTCCCTGTGCGCTGCCAGCAAGCCGACCTCGCCGGCGGTCACGCGCGAGCAGGCCATGGACGCGGTGCGCACCCTGCTGCGTTGGGCCGGCGACGAGCCGACGCGCGAAGGCCTGCGCGACACGCCAAAGCGTGTGGTGAACGCCTACCGCGAGTGGTTCTCCGGCTACGACGAGGACCCGCAGGAGTACCTGCGGCGCACCTTCGAGGAAGTCGCCGGCTACGACGAGATGATCGTGCTGCGCGGCATCCAGTTCGAGTCGCATTGCGAGCACCACCTGGCGCCGATCATCGGCCGCGCGCACGTCGGCTACCTGCCCGATGGCAAGGTGGTCGGCATCTCCAAGCTGGCGCGCGTGGTGGACGCCTTCGCGCACCGCTTCCAGGTGCAGGAGAAGCTGACCGCGCAGATCGCCACCTGCATCAGCGAGGTGTTGCAGCCGCGCGGCGTCGGCGTGGTGATCGACGCCAGCCACGAGTGCATGACCACCCGCGGCGTGCACAAGCGCGGCGTGTCGATGGTCACCAGCCAGATGCTGGGTTCGTTCCGCGACGATGCCCGCACCCGCGCCGAGTTCCTGCGCTTCATCGACATCGACGGCCATTGACCGCCGCTTTTTGCTTTCCGGAGGCTTCAGAATGAGTCTGTCCATGTACCAGGCCAGCGTGCCCGTGTTTGCTCGCGCGCTAGGCAATCTTTCGGCGGTGTTGAAGAAGGGCGAGGCGCACGCGCAGGCACGCGGGGCGGCGGCGGAGAACCTGCTGCAGATGCGGCTGATCTTCGACATGCTGCCGCTGACACGGCAAGTGCAGATCGCCGCCGATACCGCCACGCGTGGTGCCGCCCGACTGGCCGGCGTCGAGGCGCGCAGTTTTCCCGACACCGAGACCAGCTTCGCCGAGCTGTACACACGGCTCGAGGACAGCGTCGACTATCTGCACTCCTTCAGCGCCGAACAGATCGATGGCAGTGAGGATCGCCCGATCCACATGAAGATGCGCAGCGGTGACATGCACTTCAGCGGGCAGGACTACCTGCTCGGCTTCGCCCTGCCCAACCTCTACTTCCACTGCGCCACCGCCTACGACATCCTGCGCCAAGCCGGCGTCGCCATCGGCAAGCGCGATTTCCTGGGCGCCGACCGACGATAGACGCGCGACGTGAAACACCGGCGGCCGATGATCTGTCGCTCGTGTAAAAACGTGAGCGGTGATCGATAAAACGGCGGGCGCCGCGCAGCTGAGGTGGAGCGGCTATCCCGATCCTCCATTCCCTATTCCCCATTCCCGGCTCAACCCATGCTCACCTTCATCCTCTGGCTGCTGTTGCTCGTCGTCTGCTGGCCGCTGGCGCTGCTGGCGTTGCTGCTGTACCCGCTGGTCTGGCTGCTGCTGTTGCCGTTCCGGCTGCTCGGCATCGCCGTCGACGGGGTGTTCGGCTTCCTGCGCGCGATCTTCACGCTGCCGACACGGGTGCTGCGCGACAAGCCGCGCTGAGGCGAAGGCCGGCGGGCGCGGCACTTGGCGCTATCCTCGCGGCGAGCCGCATCGCCGACGATTATCCGCTGCGACTACCCATTCCCCATTTCCGATCCTCGGACAGCGCCATGACCACGCTTTATCGCCTTCCCCTCGCCGCTGCCGCGCTGCTGGCACTGCTGGTCGCCAGCGCCGCCCGCGCCGCGTCGC
Source organism: Rhodanobacteraceae bacterium (assembly GCA_035699085.1). Classification (GTDB taxonomy): domain Bacteria; phylum Pseudomonadota; class Gammaproteobacteria; order Xanthomonadales; family Rhodanobacteraceae; genus DASSBG01. The sequence goes on along the minus strand of DASSBG010000032.1, from coordinate 1,953 downwards.
CCGCGTTACCCGCCACGTCGGCACCGGCCGCCAGCGCCAGCATCAGCACCAGCGCGCGCATCACCGCGATCCTCGAGCGCCTGGGCCAGGCACGGGCCTTCGGTGGCGTCGCGCTCTCTCCCGACGGCACCCGGCTGGCGTGGACCGTCGAGACGAGCGATGGCGACCGGGTGCAACTGTCCGCCGCCGACGGTTCGCATGTACGCACGGTCAGCCTGGCCGATGCGCGCAAGGGCTGCGACGAAGGCGCGCCACGTTGGTCGCCCGATGGCAAGCGGCTGGCGCTGCTCAGCAACTGCGCCAGCAAGAATCACGCGCAGCAGGACATTTACCTGGTCGACGCCGAGGCGAAGGCACCGCAGGCGCAGCGGCTGACACGACTTGACGGCTACGCGCACGCGCTGGCCTGGGCGCCGGATGGCAAGCATCTTGGCATCCTCTACGTGAAAGGAGACACCCACCGCGGCGGCGCCACCGCCGCGACCAAGGCGCGGGTCGGCGTGATCGGCGTCAGCGGCGTGCAGCACCAGCGACTGGCCGCGGTGGACGCCGGCGACGGCAGCGTGCAGCCGATCACGCCGGCGTCGCTCTACGTCTACGAGTACGCCTGGTCGCCCGATGCCTCGCGGGTGGCGTACATCGCCGCGCCGCCGCCGGGCGAGAACAACTGGTGGGTGGCGCAGCTGTATGCGCAAGCGGCGCATGGCGATGCCGGGTCGCGCACGCTGGTCGACCCCAATACGATCGAGGGCTCGCTGCACGGCCTGCAGATCGCCCTGCCGCGCTGGTCGCCGGACGGCAACACCATTGCCTTCATCGGCGGCCTGATGAGCGACCAGGGCGCGACCGGCGGTGACATCTACGCGGTGACCTTGCGCAGCGGCGCCCTCGCCAACATCACGCCCGGCATCACCACCACGCCATCGTGGCTGGCCTGGACGGACAACCGGCACCTGCTGGTTTCGGCGATTGCCGGGGGCGCCTCGCGTGTCAGCCTGTTCACGCTGCACGGCCACGCCGCCGCGACGCAGGCGAGGCTGTTCACGCGCCCGGCCGGCTTCAGCGACGGCAGCGCGGCCTCGGCGCTCAGCCTGTCGGCCGACCACGCCGGCTTTGCCTTCGTGGAATCGACCTTCCAGCGCGCGCCGGAAGTCTTCACCGGCCGCCTCGCCCTCGACCACGCCGGCCAGCCGCTCGGCCTGGCCCGCGCGGCGCACGCGGTCACCGCGGTCAACGCAGCGGTCAAGCCGCTGTGGGGCAAGGCCGAGTCGGTCGAATGGAGCAACGAGGGCTATCGGGTGCAGGGCTGGCTGCTGTTTCCCGCCAATTACGATCCGCAACAGCACTACCCGATGATCGTCTCGGTGCATGGCGGCCCGTCGTGGGCGGTGCGGCCATCGTGGCCGGGCGAAGGTTACGGGCCGGCGCCGCTGGCGGCGCTGGGCTATTTCGTCTTCATGCCCAACCCGCGCGGCAGCCTCGGCCAGGGCGAGAAGTTCGCCCAGGCGGTGCGCCGCGACATGGGCTACGGCGACCTGCGCGACATCCTCGCCGGCGTCGACGCGGTGGAGGCGAAGTACCCGGTCGACGACGCTCGCCTCGGGCTCACCGGCTGGAGCTACGGCGGCTTCATGAGCATGTTCGTGCCAACCCGGACCCGGCGCTTCAACGCAGTGGTTGCCGGCGCCGGCATCAGCGACTGGAAGAGCTACTACGGCCAGAACTCCATCGACCAGTGGATGATCCCGTTCTTCGGCGCCTCGGTCTACGACGACCCGGCGGTTTATGCGAAGAGCTCGTCCGTCAACTTCATCAAGCAGGCGAAGGCGCCAACCCTGATCATCGCCGGCGAGCGCGACGCCGAATGCCCGGCCGCGCAATCGTTCGAGCAATGGCATGCGCTGCGCGCCATGGGCGTGCCGACCACGCTGGTGGTGTACGCCGGCGAGGGCC
>DASSBG010000031.1:0-70150 GCA_035699085.1 Rhodanobacteraceae bacterium | reverse complement strand
TCCACTCACCGGCGTGGACGGTGATTCGCAGCCCCGCTGCGCGAGCCGCTTCGAACGCCTCCGCGTGCGCGAGCGGATCGGGGAAGCTAGCCTCCGGCCCCGCGAGGTCCCAGCCCGTCAGGCCGCGGTCGCGGAAGCGCGCCGCCGCCTCGTCGCTGAGCGGAAACTCGCGTGCCGGCAGCAGGCGCACCGACTCCACCTTGTCCTGCGAGCGCTGGGTCTCCGGATCGAAGCTGCGGATCGACTCGATCTCGTCGTCGAACAGTTCGATTCGGTAGGGCACCGCGGCGCCCATCGGGAAGATGTCGAGCAGCGCGCCGCGCACGGCGAAGTCGCCGGGCTCGCCCACTTGCGGCACGTTGCGGTAGCCGGCCGCCTCCAGACGCCGCTGCTCGGCGGCCAGGTCCAGCGTCTGCCCGAGTCCCATGTCGATGCCGGAGTTGACGTGGCTGCGCGGCGCCAGCCGTTGCATCAGCGTCGCCACCGGCACCACCAGGATGCCGCGCTTCACCTCCGGCAGGCGGTACAGCGTGGCGACGCGTTGCGAAACGATTTCCGGGTGCGGGCTGAACAGGTCGTAGGGCAGGGTTTCCCAGTCCGGGAAGGGCAGCACCGGCAGGTCGCCGGCGAACACTGCCAGCTCGCGTTCCAGCGCCGCCGCCTGCTGGCTGTCGCGCGCCACCAGCACCAGCGGCCCCGCATGCTCGCGCGCCGCCGCGGCCACCGCCAGCGCCAGCGCGGCGCCGGGCGGCGTGGTCCAGTAGCGGCGGTGGCCGGCGCGGGCCGGCAAGGGTGGCTGCAGCAGCATGGGTTCGGTCATGGGGACGATGGATGCGGGCCCGGCGCTCGTGCGGGCGCGGGCAAGTCCACCATTTTAGCGTGCCGCCATGCAGCCTGCCGTAGAATCGGGCGGCATCCGCAAGGGAATGACCGATGTCCGGACACAGCGATTCGCTCAAGCCCATCCTGTTCGCGCTTGGCGCCAACTTCTCGATCTTCATCGCGAAGCTGGTGGCGGCCTTCGTCACCGGCTCCGGCTCGATGATGGCCGAGGCGGTGCATTCGCTGGCCGACTGCGGCAACCAGGGCCTGCTGCTGCTCGGCATGCGCCAGGCCAAGCGGCCGCCCTCGGAGGAGTACCCGCTGGGCTGGGGCCGCGCGCTGTACTTCTGGTCGTTCCTGGTGGCGATGCTGCTGTTCAGCATCGGCGGCCTGTTCTCGATCTACGAGGGTGTGCACAAGCTGGGTGCGCACGAACCGCTCAACAAGCCGTGGATCGCGGTCGGCGTGCTGGTGTTCGGCCTGCTCGCCGAGGGTTTTTCGCTTTGGGGCTGCCTGCGCGAGGTCAACAAGGTGCGCGCCGGGCGCAGCCTGTGGCGCTGGTTCCGCGAGAGCCGCAGCAGCGAACTGCTGGTGATCCTGGGCGAGGATTCGGCGGCGATGCTGGGTCTGACGCTGGCGCTGCTGGCGATCCTGGCGACGATCTTTACCGGCAACCTGCTGTTTGATGCCATCGGCACGCTGGCCATCGGCGTGCTGCTGGTGGTGGTCGCGGTGCTGGTCGCGGTCGAGGTCAAGGCGCTGTTGATCGGGCAGGGCGTCGAGCCGCTCGAACGCGAGCGGTTGCTGGCGTACTTCAACGGCCGGCCGGAGGTTGACTGCGTGCTGGCGCTGAAGACTCTGCAGATGGGCGACGACGTGATGGTGTCGGTGAAGGCGAAGATGGTGCGCGCCTCCAGCGACCTGGCGCTCATCGAAGCCATCAATGCGGTCGAGCGCGAGCTGAAGGTGCAGTTCCCCGAGGTGCGCTGGAGCTTCTTCGAGCCCGACGTCCGCGATTGAGCGCGGCAGGGCGGGGTTCAACCCGCGGGGCGACGTCGTCGCCGATCGTGGGCGCTGGCGCGCCCTTGTTGGGGTTCGCTTCGCTCACCGCCAACCTGCGTCCCGTGGTGTCGAACCATCGGAACGCTGTGCGTCCCCGGTCCCCGGTCCCCGGTCCCCGGTCCCCGAACAAAGCGTGACCTTCGACACTGTATGATCGCTGGGCGCCTCGCTAGTGTCGGCGGTCCGCGTGGCCGCATGGCCCCGTTACTCCTGCAATGAGGGTTTCCATGAGCAGCAAGTTCCTGAAGCCGATGGCGTTGGCCATCGCGGTGTCCCTGTTTACCGCCGGCTGCGCGCAACAAGCGCAGACGTCGGATGTCGCGGCCGACGGCTCCGTCGCCAGCGCGGCCACCAGCGGCGCAACCGTCGCCAGCGCGTCCAGCGCGGACCAGACGCCGGTGTTCGACATCAGCGAGCTGGACAAGAGCATCGACGCCTGCACCGACTTCAACGGCTTCGTCAACGCCAAATGGCTCGCGGCAAACCCCATCCCGGCCGACCAGACCCGTTGGGGCTCCTTCAATCTGCTGCGCGAGAAGAGCCTCGACGACCAGCACCAGATCGTGAAGGCCGCTGCGAGCCACGCCGACAGTGCCGAGAACGGCTCGCTCGAACAGAAGGTGGGCTGGTTTTTCCGTTCGGGCATGGACACCGACGCCATCAACAGCGCCGGCTACGCTCCGATCAAGCCGGAACTGGCGTCCATTGCCGCGCTGAAGTCGTCGAATGACGTCGAGCACTGGCTTGACCAGGCGTTCGCGCGCGGCGACGGCCAGGTGTTCCATTTCGGGTCCAGCGCCGATTACAAGGACGCCAAGCGCCAGATCGGCTTTACCTTCCAGGGCGGCCTCGGCCTGCCGACGCCGGACTACTACACGAAGGACGACTACAAGACCCTTCGCCAGGCCTACGTCAAGCACATCGCGAAGATGTTCGAGCTCACCGGTGTGCCGGCCAACGAGGCGAAAGCCAGGGCCGACCAGGTGCTGGCCTTCGAAACCGCGCTGGCCAAGCACTCGCTGTCGCGAGTTGAGCTGCGTGACCCGGAAAACCAGTACCACCTTGTCACCGTGGCGGAAGCGGACAAGATCACGCCGCACTTCGACTGGAAGCAGTTCTTCACGGCCCAGGGCGTCACCGTGGAGAAGGGCTTCTCCATGGGCCAGCCCAAGTTTTTCAAGCAGTTCGACAAGCTGCTGGCTGACGCGCCGGTCGACCAGTGGAAGGCCTACCTTGCCTTCCACGCCATTGACGACGCCTCGCCTTATCTCTCCAAGCCGTTCCAGGACGCCAACTTTGCCTTCTACGGCACCACGCTCAACGGCCAGCCGGAACAGCGGCCGCGCTGGAAGCGCGTCTTGAGCGCCGTGAACCGCGGCATGGGCATGGGGCTTGGCGAGCTGTACGTGGCCAGGTATTTCCCGCCCCAGGCCAAGGCACGCGCCGAGGAACTGGTGGCCAACGTCCGCAATGCGCTGAAGGCGCGTATCGAGAATCTCGCCTGGATGAGCGACGCCACCAAGGCCAAGGCCATCGCCAAGTGGGAGACCTTCCTGCCCAAGATCGGCTACCCCGACGAGGGCCAATGGCGCGACTGGTCCGGCCTGAAGATCACGCCGGACAACTACTACGCCAACGTGCGGGCGGCGCATGAGTACAACTACCGCTACGAGATCGGCAAGATCGGCAAGCCCACCAACCGCAAGGAGTGGGGCATGACGCCGCAGACGGTGAACGCGTACTACAACCCGTCCGACAACACGATCAACTTCCCCGCCGCGATCCTGCAGCCACCGTTCTTCTATGCCCACGGTGACGACGCCATCAACTACGGCGGCATTGGGGCCGTGATCGGCCACGAGGCCAGCCACGGCTTTGACGACCAGGGCAGCCAGTTCGACGGCCAGGGCAACCTGTCCAATTGGTGGACCAAGGCGGATCGCGAGAAATTCGATGCGCGCGCGCAGAAGCTGGTCGACCAGTTCAACAGCTACGTGCCGATGCCGAAGGAGCACCCGGACAAGCACGTGAACGGCAAGCTGACGCTGGGCGAGAACATCGCCGACCTCGGTGGCCTCAATGTCGCCTACGACGCCCTGCAGGTGGCGCTGAAGAACAATCCGCAGGAAGCCGGCAAGAAGATCGATGGCCTCACCCAGGACCAGCGGTTCTTCCTCAACTGGGCGCGCGTGTGGCGGGGTGAAACCCGGCCCGAGCGGCAACTGGTGCTGCTCAACGCCGACCCGCATTCGCCGGCCCAGTTCCGCGCCATCGGTGCGCCATCGGACATGCCGGCCTTTGCCGAGGCATTCAATTGCCAGCCGGGCGACAAGATGGTGCGCAGCGGCGACGAACGAGTGCAGATCTGGTAATCGCGGACCGTGCCGCACCGCCGGGGGCATGGCTCCCGGCGGTTTCCATCCAGGGCAGACGCCGCGCAATGTCGCGGCGTCTGCTTTTTTGCTGGTGCAGGAACCACAGCGGGTCGCCAGCCGCCGTCCCGCCTGGCGGGTGCGGGCGGTGGCCCGGCACTCGCCCTGCGGCCCTCCGTCGGCCGCGGGAAGCGGGCGGACCGGGTTTGGCGGCCAGCATGGACGGACGCGCTATGCTTCGCACCCTCGACCGACACCGGACCACGCATGCCCGCTGCTGCTTCAAGGATTCCCGTGCCCGCCTTCGTGCCGGGCCAGCGCTGGATCTCGACCGCAGAGCCCGAGCTTGGCCTCGGCACCGTGCTGCGGGTGGAGGGCCGCGCGGTGGAGGTGCTGTTTGCCAAGGCCGGCGTATTGCGGCGCTACGCGCAGCAGTCCGCGCCACTGGTACGGGCAAATTTTCGCGTTGGCCAGCAGGTCAGCGGCAATGGCACGAAGCTGTCCATCGAGCGCATCGAGGAGGAGGACGGTCTGCTGCAGTATTTCGGCGGCGGCAAACAGCTCGGCGAAGGCGCGCTGGACGACGAGCAGAGCATCTCCCAGGCCGACGAGCGCCTGCTGACCGGCCGCGTGGATCTTCCCGACCAGTTCGATCTGCGGCGCGAGGCCTGGCAGCGGCGCGCGGCGGCACGCCGTTCGCCGGCCTTCGGCCTCAACGGGGCGCGCATCGAGTTGTTGCCGCACCAGTTGCGGGTGGCGCAGGCGGCCACCTCGCGCCTGCCGCCGCGGGTGCTGCTGGCCGACGAAGTCGGCCTCGGCAAGACCATCGAGGCCGGAATGATCATCGCCCGCCAGCTTGCCAGCGGCCGCGCGCGGCGGGTGCTGGTGCTGGTGCCGGACAGCCTGGTCAACCAGTGGTTCGTGGAGCTGCTGCGGCGCTTCAACCTGGCCTTTGCGATTTTCGACGAAAGCCGTACCGAAGCCATCGAGGCGGCGGGCGACGGCCGCAACCCCTTCGAGGACGAGCAGTGCGTCATCGTCAGCGTCGGCTTCCTCGCCGAGCAACCGCGGCGCGCCGAGCAGGCGCTGGCAGCGGGCTGGGATCTGCTGGTGGTCGACGAGGCGCACCACCTGGAGTGGACGCCGGCGCAGGCCAGCGACGAGTACGCCCTGGTTGAGCAGCTGGCGGCGGCGACGCCCGGGGTGGTGCTGCTGACGGCAACGCCGGAGCAGCTCGGCCGCAGCGGGCATTTCGCGCGGCTGCGGCTGCTCGACCGGGCGCGCTATCGCGACCTCGACGCGTACATCGCCGAGGCACAGGGCTATGTCGAGCTGTCGCAACTGGCCGACCGGCTGCAGGCGGGCGACCGGCTCTCGGCGGCGCAGGTTGCCGGCTTGCGCCAGCGCTACGCCGGTGACCCCGCCCTGCTGGCGCTGCTCGTTGGCTACGCCGACGGTGGCGACGCCGAGACGCTGCTCGACGCACTGGTGGACCGCCACGGCACTGGCCGCGTGATGTTCCGCAACCGCCGGGCGCGCGTCGGCGGCTTTCCGGAGCGCCGGCTGGACCTGAGCGTCATCGACGCCGGAGGCGTTGGCGAGGCGCGGCGCCAGGCGCTGTTGGCCGAGTTTCGCGGCGACGTCCAGCAACCGCCGGCCGCCGTCGAGGCCGAGTACGACGACGACCCGCGGCTGCCTTGGCTGCTCGACCTGCTTGAGCGTCACCCGCAGGACAAGTTCCTGCTGATTTGCCGCAGCCAGCAGAAGGTGCTGGAGCTGGAACGGGTGTTGAAGCCGACGGGCATCAAGTTGGCACGATTCCACGAGGGGCTCGGCCTGCTGCAGCGCGATCGCAACGCTGCCTGGTTCGCGCAGGACGACGGTGCGCGCCTGCTGCTGGCTTCCGAGATCGGCTCCGAGGGGCGCAACTTCCAGTTCGCGCACCGGCTGGTGCTGTGGGACCTGCCGCTGGACCCGGACCTGCTGGAGCAGCGCATCGGCCGGCTGGACCGCATCGGCCAGGCCCACGCGGTCGAGATCCATCTTGCAGTCGTCCGCGGCAGCGCGCAGCACCTGCTGGCGCGCTGGCTGGACGAAGGGATCGATGCTTTCCGCCACAGCCCGGCCGACGGCCGCGCGCTGTTGCGCCGCTTCGCCGAGCCGCTGCTGCGCCTGTGCACGGAGGATGCGCGTGGCGTCGACGAGCTCGACCAGGAGTTCGAGACCCTGCTGGCCGAGACCCGCGCGGAACACGAGCAGCTGTCGGCGCGCATCCACGAGGGCCGTGACCGGCTGCTGGAGCTCGCCGCATTGCGCGACAGCGGTGGCGAGGTACTGCGTGCGGCGCTGCTTGCGGCCGACAATGACAATGCGCGCGACGAGTTTGCGCTGCGCCTGCTGGAGCGCTTCGGCGTGCAGGTCGACGACCTGGGTGGCGGCGTGTTCCGGCTCGACCCGGAGACCCTGTCGACCGACGCGCTCGGCGGCTTCGAGGCTGGCGCGCAAAGCATCACGTTTGACCGCACCGTGGCGCTGGCTCGCGACGATCTTCGCCTGCTGCGCCTGGACCACCCGCTGCTGCAGGGCGCGCTTGACCTCCTTCTGAGTACCGAAACAGGCAACGCGGCACTGCTGGTGGACGCGGCCTTGCCGCCGCGGCAGGGCGTGTTGCAGGCGGTATTCGTGCTCGAGTGCGTGGCCGAGGCCGGGCTGGATGTCGAGCGCTTTCTGCCGCCGACGCCGCTGCGGGTCAACATCGATACGGTCCGCCGCGAGCGGCGCGAGTTCGAACCCTCGGCGGAGGCCCTGCAGCGGGCCGTCGAGCAGCCGCTGGATGCCGACCGTTACCGGCGCTTCCTGGTGCGGCTGGTGCCACCGATGCTGGCAGCCGCCGAGGCGGCGGCGCAGCGCCATGCCGCCCGCTGCATCGACGAGGCGCTGGCGCTGGCGCAGCAGCAGCTTTGCGGCGAAATCGAGCGTCTGCGCGCGCTGCTGGCCATCAACCACAGCGTGCGTGCCACCGACATCGAGGCGCTGGAAGCCGAACGCGCCGCGCTGGCCGAGGCCCTTCCGGGCGCGCGCGTGCGCCTAGACGCGCTACGCCTGGTCGTCAGCGCGGACGTCGTCGGGTAGCAGGGCGCAGGGCGTGTTGGCGGTGAGCGAAGCGAACCAGGCAGGTTGGCGGTGAACGAAGCGAACCCAACAATGCGGTAGGTTGGCGGTGAGCGAAGCGAACCCCAACAAGGGGCCTCCACCACCCACCACCCACCACTCACCGCTCACCGCTCACCGCTCACCGCTCACCACGCACCGCTCACACTCGCAACATACCGCTCACTGCTGCTGGCAATTGCGGCAGACGCCGTGTACCTCCAGCGTCTTGGCGCCGGCGCGGAAGCCGAGGCTGTCGGCCTGGCGCTCGATCAGCTCGGCAACGTGCGGGTCGCAGACCTCGACGGCGCTGTCGCAGACATCGCAGATCAGGAACGGCACCTGGTGCGACTGGGCCGGATGCTCGCAGTGCGTATAGGCGTTGATCGACTCGAGCTTGTGGATGAAGCGGTTCTCGAGCAGGAAATCCAGCGCGCGGTAAACCGTCGGCGGCGCGACGTTGGCGTGGTTGTCGCGCATGCGGTCGAGCAGCTCGTAGGCCTTGACCGGCGTGGTCGACGCCGCTACCAGCTCCAGCACCTCGCGGCGCAGCGGCGTCAGGCGCAGCTCGCGCTCCGCGCAGGAGGCCTCGACTTCACGCACGAAGGCGTCGGCGTCGTGGTGATGGTGATGCAGTTTGATCGGTCCGGCCGGCACAGCGCGATTATAGCGTCTCGTGCGGTGGCTCGGCCCGGGCTGCGGGCTCCGCCGGCGTTGCCGGCCGCGCCTTGCCGCAGCGCTGGCAGCGACCGCGCCGCGGCGCGATCGTGGCGCCGCAGCGCGTGCAGGTAACGGTCGCCGAGGGGAGGTTCCAGGCGATCAGCCAGGCCACCGGGCCCAGTACCATCGCCCAGCCAAAGGCGCGTCCCAGGCTGCTGCCGCGCCACCAGGCGATCGCCAGCGCAACCACCACCCACAGCAGGTTGAGCCACAGCAGTTGCCACCAGGGCATCAGCGCCAGCAGGTTCTGCATGATTTGCCAGAAGGCGCCGGGGGCTGCCGGATCGACCCCTTGCAGCGCCTTGGCAAGAAGCTCGTTCATGCCTCGCCGGCGTGCGCCCCGGCGCTGCGCTCGATTGCGGTGTCGATGCGCTGCAGTGCGCCGTCACGGCCGGCAAGGAAGACGGTGTGCTCGATCGACGGCGACACCTGGGTGCCGGTCATCGCCACGCGCAGCGGCTGGGCGACCTTGCCCATGCCGACCTCCAGCTCGGCGCTGACCAGTTTGATCGCCTCGTGGATTGCCTCCGGGCTCCAGTCGGGCAAGGTGGCGAAAGCCTTGCGTGCAGCCGCGAGGGCTGCCGGCGCGGTGGCCGCGCCCAGGTGCTTGCGTACCGCCGCGCTGTCCCAGTGTTCGACAGGCGCATACCAGATGCGCGCGCGTTCGGCCATTTCCTTCAGCGTGTGTACGCGCTCGCGCAACGCCACGACCACGTCGGCTGGCGCCGGTCCGCTGTCCGGGTCGATGCCCAGCGCCCGCAGGTGCCAGCCCAGCTGTGGCGCGATCGCGGCCGGATTGTTGGTCTTCAGGTAGTGCTGGTTGAGCCAGTCCAGCTTGGCGAAGTCAAAGCGCGCCGGCGCGCTGTTGACGTTGGCGACGTCGAACAGCTCGACCATCTCCTGGTTCGAGAAGATCTCCTGGTCGCCGTGCGACCAGCCCAGCCGCACCAGGTAGTTGAGCAGCGCGTGCGGCAGGTAGCCGTCGTCGCGGTACTGCATCACGCCAACGGCGCCGTGGCGCTTGGACAGCTTTTGGCCGTCGCCACCGAGGATCATCGGCAGGTGCGCGAATGCAGGTGGCTCGAGGCCGAGCGCGTGGTAAATGTTGATCTGGCGGGGCGTGTTGTTGACGTGGTCGTCGCCGCGGATCACTTCGCTGATGCGCATGTCCGAATCGTCCACGACCACCGCGAAGTTGTAGGTGGGCCAGCCGTCGGAGCGCAGGATCACCAGGTCGTCCAGCTCCTCGTTGGCCCACTCGATGCGGCCCTTGATGCGGTCGTCGAAGGCAACGCTGCCGTGATCCGGGTTCTGGAAGCGGATGACGGCGGTTTCGCCGGCCTCGAGGTGGCGGCGGCCGCGACAGTGGCCGTCGTAACGTGGTTTGCGGCCTTCGTCCAGTGACGCCTGGCGCAGCGTATCCAGGCGCTCGCGGGTGCAGGTGCAGTAATAGGCCTTGCCGGCCTCGACCAGCGAATGTGCCACCGCGCGGTAGCGGTCGCCGCGGTCGGTCTGGTAGATCGGGCCCTCGTCGTGGTCAAGGCCCAGCCATGCCATGCCATCGAGGATGGCCTGCACCGCCTCGTCGGTGGAGCGCGTGCGGTCGGTGTCTTCGACGCGCAGGATGAACTGGCCGCCGCGGTGGCGCGCCTCCAGCCAGCAGTACAGCGCGGTGCGCGCGCCGCCGATATGCAGGAAGCCGGTGGGACTGGGGGCGAAGCGGGTGCGGACAGTCATGGTGTGGCAGGCAGGCGTGGACGGGGCGGCATGATAGCCGAAGGCCGACGCGGCAGCCGTGCCGCGCGGCCAACTTGACGCCCGCGTCATTACGGTGACAATGGCCCTGATCCCGGCCGTTATGCCGCGGTTAAGGATCGTTCGAGTGCGCGGGTGGCGCGAGTCTTGCTTCCCGTGCAGGGTGCGCCGCTGTTCAGGGGCCGGCCGGCGCATCACTGGCGAATGGAGTCCTGCGGGAACAACAGCATGAAGACACTGACCATCGCGCTGTCCGGTATCGAGGAGGCGGACGTCGACGCCTTGCACCATGCGTTCGAATCGCTGCGCGCAGGCCTCGGCCATGCCTGGGACTGGGCCGACGATGCCGACGAGCACCCGGACCTTCTGGTGATCGACATCGACACCGTCTATGGCCACATTGACTGGCTCAAGGCCACCGCGACCGGTATCCGCACCGCGCTCTACACCGACGCCGAGCATGCCAACGATTCCGACCTGATCCTGAAAAAGCCGCTTCAGCCGGCGGCCCTCGCCGGCATCCTGGTGAAAGTAGCGGCCGAGCACGATGTCGACATCGACCTGGATGCCGCGCTGGCCAAGGTCCCGGCGCCGCGCGCTGAGCCGGCCACGCCGGCGGAGCCGGCACATGCGGCGGCTGCCCGCCCGGCGCCGCAGGCGGTGCCAGCGGCCGAGCCTGCACCTGCCAGGCCCGCCGCAGCCACGAATCCGGCGCCTGCCAAACCGCCGAAGGCAACGCCAAAGCCGGTTGCCACGCCGGCGGCCAAGCCCGAGCCTGCGCCGGCCGTCGCGGCGGTCGCGCCGCCGGCCGAAGTCGAGGTGAAGACGGTGGCCGAATGGCTGCTGGCGCGCCGCCAAGGGCCGATGGCGCTCGCCGGCGACGACAAGGAGTGGGTGCTCGATACCGAACGCGACACTTACCACGGCCCGGCGACGCTGAAGCCGCTGGCGGAGTTGCTGCGCCAACCGGTCGCCACCCTGCAGCCGGTGGACGCGGTGGCTCTGGAGGCTGCGCGGCGGCAAGCGGGACAGCCGCTGGCGCGCCTGCGCTGGTTCGCGGCGCTGAGTGCAGCGCCGGGCCAGTTGTCGCCGGCGCTGGATCCGGACCTGCGCTACAAGCTCAACCGCTGGCCGCAGATCGAGCGCGAATTCCCGCGCCACTTCCGCATCGCCACCGCGATGATGAAGCAGGCGGACCGGATCGAGGACATTGCCGCCGCCTCCGGTGCGCCGCGTGCCGATGTTGTCGATTTCATCAACGGCTACCACGCGCTGGGCTACATCGGCAGCGAAGGCGAGGCCTTTGCCGAAGTCGCCGACGGCGGCCGCGGTGTCATGTCGCGCATCCGCAATCCGTTCGGCCGCTGAGCGAGCGGCCCGCGGCGCGCTCGCCGTTTCGCACGTACACCGAACCCGCCCGTTCCGCCGCACACCCGCTTTGACGGGTCCGGGTTCCGGCTCGCGCTTCGCTCAGGCCGCCGCGCCGCGTTCGACCGGGCGCGAAGGATCGCTGATCCAGCCACTCCACGAGGGCGCGAAAACGCGCGCGCCGTGCAGGCCGGCGTGCTCCATTGCAAGCAGGTTGTGGCAGGCGGTGACGCCGGAGCCGCACATGTGCAGCACGCTGCCCGGCGCGCGGCCTTGCAGCGCTGCGTCGAACTCCTGGCGCAGGCGCTCCGGCGCCTTGAAATGCCCATCCTGGTCGAGGTTCTCGCCCAGCGGCCGGTTGCGCGCGCCCGGTATGTGGCCGGCGACGGCGTCGACCGGTTCGCTCTCGCCGCGAAAGCGGGCCGCCGCGCGCGCGTCCAGCAGCAGCGTGCCGGACTGGCCGAGCAGGTGCTGCAACTCGTCCACGTAGACGATTCGCCCGGCATCGAAGCTCAGTGTATGCAGTGGCACCGGCTGCGGCACCTGCGCCGTCGTCTCCACCGGCAGCCCCGCCTCGCGCCAGGCCTGCCAGCCGCCGTCCAGCACCGCCACCGCCTCGTGGCCGACCAGCTTGAGCAGCCACCAGAGGCGCGCCGCCATGGCGCCACCGGCGTCGTCGTAGGCCACCACCTGCAGGCCCGGCCGCCAGCCCCAGCGCGCCAACGTCGCGGCGAAGGCGGCGGGCTGCGGCAGCGGATGGCGGCCCAAGCCCTCGCCGGGCCCCGAGAGGTCGCGGTCCAGGTGCGCGTACACCGCGCCCGGCACGTGCCCCTCGGCGAAGGCGCGCGCCCCGGCTTCGGTGTCGGCCAGGCTGAAGCGGCAGTCGACCACCAGTGTCGGCTGGGCCCGTGCGGCCAGCTCGCCTGCCTTGATGAGGGTGCGGAACATGCTCACGCTTCCAACGGCCGAGAGGTCATGTGATGATGCTTTCAATGCTGCGCGTAGTCATCTGAATCCGGACGAAAAAGCACGGCGGATGTCAGGTGCGCCCATGACTCCAGACACGCCGTGGCAGCACATCGGTCATGATACGTTTGCGCTCGCTGCTGTCGAGCTGGCTCCACGCGGCGATTTCGCCGAGGCTGCGGCTGCAGCCGACGCAGTAACCGTTGGCGTCGAGCCGGCAGATGCCGACGCAGGGGCTTTCGCTGCTGGCCGCGGGCGGAGCGATCGGGTTGTTGGGCGGGAACGACATAGGGGTGTTTGGCATGCTGGCGCTGGCGACGCGCGTGGTGACGGATTATGGCAAGGTCCTGGCCTCGGTGCGCCCGGACGTCTACGCCTTGCCGGAGTCGCTGCTGCCGCACCCGAAGGAATCGATCCGCCAGGCGCTGCGCAGCCTGCTCAAGCGCATGCCGCTGGACCAGCTGGAACTGCGCGAGGGCCTGGTGCGCGGCTACGTCTACCTGACGCAGTTCATTCCGGACGCCGACGCGGCGATCATCGCCGCCGGCCAGGCCGGCCTCACCGGCATGAGCGACGCCGACGACGGCCTGGCATCGCAGGCCAACCGCCTGATCAATGCCGTGAAGGCCGACATGGAGCGTGCCCTCGAGGAAGTGCGCGAGCTGCGGCCATACGACGATTTGTGATTTGGGGACCGGGGACCGGACATCGTTCCAAATGGCCTGCGGTTTGGCATCGCCGGGACGTAGGTTGGCGGTGAGCGAAGCGAACCCCAACAACGGCGCGCCAGCGCCCACCCGCGGCGGCGGCGGGCCCGCTTGGCTCACCGATCGCCGCTGACCAAAGCTCGGCCGCCGGGTCCTGCGGCGGTTGGATCCGGCCTACGGTAATCACCGCTCACCGCTCACCGCTTACCACTTACCGCTCACCGCTCACCGCTTACTGCTCACCGCTTACCGCTTACCGCTTTCCGCTTACCGCTCACCACTTACCGCTCACCGCTGGCCGAAATTTGGCTTGCGGCGTTCGAGGAAGGCGCGGGTGCCTTCGCGCATGTCGTCACCGGCGAACAGCAGGGCGAAGGCCTGGGTCTCGAAGCGCAGCCCCGACTCGATGCCACCTTCGCTGCCGCGCAGCACGCAATCCAGCACCGCGGCCAGCGAGGCGGGCGACAACGCGGCCAGCCGTTCGGCCGTGGCGCGCACCTCGTCGTCGAGCTGCTCGGCCGGCACCACGCGGTTGACGATACCGAGCACCTGCGCGCGCGCCGCGTCGATCGGCTGGCCTTCCAGGCACAGCTCCAGCGCGGCGCCGCGGCCCGCCAGCCGCAGCAGGCGCTGGGTACCGCCGAAGCCGGGAATCAGGCCGAGGCTGACCTCGGGTTGGCCGAAGCGGGCCCGCTCGCTGGCGATGCGCAGGTGACACGCCATCGCCAGTTCCATGCCGCCACCCAGGGCGAAGCCCTGGATGCGCGCGATCACCGGCTTGCCGAGCTGCTCGATGTTGAGCATCAGCCGCTGGCCGGCGCGGGAAAATGCCTGTGCCTGGGCCGGCGTCAGCTCGGCCAGTTCGCTGATGTCGGCGCCGGCGACGAAGGCCTTGTCGCCGCTGCCGGCCAGCACAACCACGCGGATCGCATCGTCCTCGCGCGCCTGCGCAAAGGCAATGCCGAGTTCCATCAGCGTTTCGCGGTTCAGCGCATTGAGCTTGTCGGGGCGCTGGATCGTGAGCGTGCGGATGGCGCCGTCGTCGGCGCTGGCGAGGGTGCGGAAAGCCATGGCATGTCTCGTGGTGGTGGCTGGACCGGCCATGGTAACGCGGCCGCCTGCGCGGTGACGTCGCGCACCGTCACCGACCGATGCCTTGTGTGCGCTGGCCAGCTTGAGTTCGCAATCTCGGTTGCCGCCGCGAAGCGGTCGCGCTTCGCGCGAGTCACTTTTCTCTGCTTGCCCAGAGAAAAGTAACCAAAAGAGAGGGCACCCCGGCAGCGCGCCTTGCGAGGCTTTGCCTCACAAGGTCGTGCGGGTTGCGGGGCTTTTCGACGGTGCGTCCCTGCACCGGCGAACACCTGGCCGGCATCCATGCCGGCCACCTTCGGGCCATTCCTCAACCCGCCCGCCGCGCCGCAAGGGGATTTGGGCGATCCAGCCTGTGCTGCCTTCGGCAACCAAAACAGCGCCGACGTAGGGTGGCGGACACCGGCCAAGCGACAGACTGTCGCTTTACCCGGTCCCTGGTCCCCGGTCCCCGGTCCCCTTCAAACGCGCGACGAGGGCATGCAGGGTCGACTGGGCCTCGGCGCCGAACCAGACGTCGAGGAAGGACTCGACCGGCAGCGCGTCGAGGTCGGCGAAGCTGGCGGCGAGGTCGGCGCGGGCCATGGCGCGGGTGGTGGTCATGGCCTGCGTCGGCAGCGCCAGCACGCCCTCCAACCAGGCGCGGGCGCGGGTCTCGACGTGCTCGGCTTCGGCCAGTTCGTCGACCAGGCCGACCGCATGCGCCTCCAGCGGGTCGAGCATCGAACCGGCCACCAGCAGGCGCTCGGCGCGGTAGGTGCCGACCAGCCGGCGCAAGGCCTGCTGGATCGGCTCGGGCACGCTGAGGCCGACCTGCACCTCGTTGAGGCCGATGCGGAATTCGCCGCGTGCCATCACCCGGTAGTCGCAAAACAGGCCGAGGACGGCGCCGCCGGCCGGGCTGTGGCCGCCGATGGCCGCGACCGCCGGAATCGGCGAACGCGCCAGCGCGCCGCAGAGACCGAAGAAGTCGCGCCAGAACTGCGCCATCGCCGGTCGGTCCAGGCGCAGCAGCACCGGAATGTCGAGCCCGGCCGAGAACAGCCCGGGGCTGCCGGCCAGCAGCAGGCCGCGTGCGCCCTGCGCGGGGGCTTCCTCGATTGCCTGGCGCAGCATCGCCACCAGGGTCGGGTCGAGCGCGTTGACCGGCGGCCGCGCCATGCGCAGCTGCAGGATGTGGTCGTGGAGGTGACGTTCGAGCATGATCTGGTGCGGTGAGCGGTTGGCGCTCTCTACCATACCGTCATTCCGGGGCTGCCGAAGGCAGAACCCGGAATCTTCTTTCAACTGGCCGCAATTATGAAGTCGAGCCCGGGCAAGCGAAGCGAGACGGCGCAGCCGGGCTGAAGGCGCCGGAATGACCGCGGCGGTGGTGCGGCGCTGGGCCGCTACAGTCTGGCGCTACGACTGTCGGGTTCGCCTGCGGTTCACCGCCAGCTTGCCGTCTCCGGTATTGCTTGCGCCAATTTTCACCAATCGTCAATCACCACCAACGCCGCCTCCACGCAGCCGTGAAGAAGATTCCGGGTTCCGCGCTGCGCGCGGCCCCGGAATGACGGGCGTTGGAATGGCGGTCTACTCATCATCCGCGGTCCACTGGTAGCGGATGACGTAGTCGAGCTGGCCCGAGCCGTGCGCCGGCACCCTCACCTTGAAGTCGATGGTGTCGGTGCTGCGCTTGGCCGGTTTGTTGCTCGACGACACCAGCGTCCAGTTGCGCCAGCGATCGGGATGTTCGCGCACCGTGACCGTGCGTGCCGTGTCGCCGGCGTTGCTGAGCTGGATGTGCCAGCCTTCCTGCAGCGTGTGCGCCGCCTTGTCCAGGTCGAAGCTGCTGCGCTCGCGGCTGCCGCGCAAGTCGAAGGCCTGACCGAGCGTCACGCTGACCGGCTGGCCCTTCGGCGTGTCGTCGATGCGCGCCTCGCCGAGAAACTCGCGCTGGCCGCCGAACGTGCCGAGCACGCGCAGGTAACCGGCGGGCAGGGCGTCGAAGGCCTTGAACGACAGCTCGCTGCTGACCCGTTCGCCGCCACGGTTGAAGTCGCGCGACAGCATCGGCCGCGGCGGCGTCCAGCTGCTGCCGTTCTCGTACAGCCAGGTGCGTTGGCAGGCGACGCTGCGCGACGGGTACAGCGGCACCTGCGTCACGCTGCCGTTCGCCAGGTCGACCGGCGCCTGCAACGTGTAGCTGCGGTAGTCGCCCATGCTGGCTTGTGCCGGGGCGGCTTCCGAATAGGCCACGGCCTTGGCCATCATCATCGGTCGTGGTGCCGAGGGCTTGGCGAAGTTGGGCTGCCCGGCGACCAGCTTCAGGCTGGCGTCTTGCCAATCGCGGCCGCTGCGGTTGCCGATGCTGGCATCGGCGCTGAATCGCAGCCGGCACTCTGCGCCGCTGTCATCCATTACGCCGGTGTAGGCGGCGCGCCAGCCGAGGCCGGCGGTGACGTAGTCGAGTTGCGCCGCAGCGTCACCGGCACGCTGTGTCTGCAGCGACACCTGAAGCGTGGCGCCGCTGCGCGGCTGGTTGCCGGGCAGGGCAATGGCGGCGTAATCGCGCACCAGCATGGTGCCGCGGACAGGGTCGGCGATGGTCAGCCCGCCGGCACCGGCGGCCACCAGCGTGCCCTGCGCCAGCGTGTTGCCGCCGGCGCCGAAGACAGTAAGCTTGCGGCCGACATCGGCGCCCAGCGCACCATTGCCCGGCCACAGCAGGCGCTGGCCGAGCATCTGCACGCCGGCCGCATCGTCGAAGCTTAGGTTGAGCGCTTCGGCGTCGAGCGCGGTCGGCAGGCCGTCGATGGCGACGGTTTGCATTCCACCGGCGAGGTGCACTCTGCGGCGCTCGTGCACCGTGGCGTAGCCGGCGCCAATCTCGCCGGCACCGTTGGCGTAAAGCTGGCTGTCGTCGCTGCGGTAGATGGTAAGCGCCAGTGGCGCCGGTGCCGCTGCGGCGAGCGCCGGAACGGCGGTGGCGGCGAGCACGGCGGCGGCGACGGCAGTCAGGGAAAGGCGCGACATGGCGATCTCCGTTGGCGAATGCTGCCCGCCATCATAAGGCCGCTGGCTGAACGGCTCGTTCAGCGCATGCCACGCGCTCCCGCTGGCTGAGGACGCGCCGCAACCTCAGCAGGAAGCGGCACTGGCGGCACAGGCTGCGGTGGCCGCACTGGTGGCCGCCGCGGTGGCCGCCACGGTCGAGGCGCAGATCACCGCGACGATCGCCGCCTGCTGCGCCTGCTGCGCCTGCAGCACCTGGCCAATGGCGCTGGCGCAGGCATCGGGCAGGCTTTGCAAGGCCTTGAGCCGCGCGTGCACGGCCTTGTGCTGCGCGCGCGGGTAGAGCGCGTCGAGCAGGTGGCAACTGTGCGCCGCCTCGATCAGCAGGCGGGTGCGCGCATCGGCGGGCTGGTCGTGCAGCAGCACGGCGTCCATGCGCGCGCGCAGGTCATGTTCCATGGCGCCGTCGCGCTCCGGGTAACGGGTGGCGTGGAAAATCCAGAGGATGCGCTGGTCGCGCCGCGCCAGCGTGCCCTCGGCGACCAGGCCGTCGAGCAGCGTCTGGCGCAGATGGCAGGCCTGCGGCAGATGCTGCACCCAGGGGCGCAGGCGCTTGCCCGGTTTGGCCGCCAGGGCGGCGAGGACGGCATCGAGAACCGGCGAGCCGGTGGCGCGGTCGTCGATGACGGTGAACTTGTCGTCGTCGGTCGTGATGCGGCCTGCAAGCGCCAGCTCCATCACCGCGGTGCCGGCGAGGCCGAAGTCCAGGCCCATCGCGGCGGCGCCGAGCACGCTGCCCTTGTCGTCGTCCAGCGCCAGCAACAGCAGCGCCTGCGGCAGGTTTGGGGTCGGGATGTCATTCATGCTGATGTTCCTCGCTGGCGTGGGCAACGGCGTCACGGATCGCAGGTGGCAGTTCGACCGGCGTGCCGGTGGCCGGGTCCATCCACACCATGACGACGTGGCCGTCGCTGTACAGGCGGCTGGAATCCTCGGCGTCGACAATGCGGTGGCCGATGGTCATGGACGAGCTGCCGAGGCGCTGGCAGCCGAGCTGCACGTGCACCGTGGCCGGCCAGGCGATCGGCTGCCGGTAGTTGACCGTGCTGGCAGCCAGCACCGGCATGGAGTGGTCGTCGAACCAGGTGCCCGGCACGTGCCGAAGCCACTGCAGGCGCGCTTCCTCGAGGTAGGTGAGGAAGGTCGAGTTGTTGACATGGTTGAAGGCGTCGAGGTCGCGCCAGCGCACCACGATGGTGGCTACGAACAGCGCCTGCAGCCCGCCGTCGCTGGCTGTGGCCTTGCGCGCGGTTGCCGCGGCCGGCGAACCTGCCCGATGCTCGGTACGCTCGTCGTCCGCCGGCGCCGGCGCTGCGCGCGCCGCTGGCCGAGCGCTCGCCGCGCGCTTGCTGCTGGCCGCCTTGCCGGCGCCAGCGGTCCCGGTCGTGCCGGCCGATTTGCGCGCCAGCTTCCTTGCCGGAGCGGCCTTGCGCGTGGCGCGCTTTTTGGCCGGCTTCCTGTCGCCGGCGTCGTTGGCCTTGTCGTCGTTGTTCATGCCCGCTTCGTCCGTTTGCCTGCACGCGGGGCGGCGGCAGGTTTGCGCGCCGCCGCGGGTGCGGCGAGGCAGGGCGCGAGGAACCGGCCGGTGTGCGACGCCGGCGTCGCCGCGACCTGCTCCGGCGTGCCGCTGGCGATGATGCAGCCGCCGCCGTCGCCACCTTCCGGACCGAGGTCGACGATCCAGTCGGCGGTCTTGATGACGTCCAGGTTGTGTTCGATCACCACCACCGTGTTGCCGCGGTCGGTCAGTTGGTGCAGCACGTCGAGCAGCTGCGCGATGTCGTGGAAGTGCAGGCCGCTGGTCGGCTCGTCCAGAATATACAACGTGCCGCCGGTGTCGCGCCGC
Source organism: Rhodanobacteraceae bacterium (assembly GCA_035699085.1). Classification (GTDB taxonomy): domain Bacteria; phylum Pseudomonadota; class Gammaproteobacteria; order Xanthomonadales; family Rhodanobacteraceae; genus DASSBG01. The sequence continues at coordinate 51,236 of DASSBG010000031.1, read as the reverse complement.
GACAGCTCGCGCGAGAGTTTGACGCGCTGCGCCTCGCCACCGGACAGCGTGGTCGCGCTCTGGCCGAGCTTGATGTAGTCGAGCCCCACGGCCTGCAGCGTCTCCAGCTTGCGCGCGATCGCGGGCACCGGCTCGAACAGCGCGTGTGCCTCCTCGACCGTCATGTCGAGCACGTCGGCGATGGTGTGGCCCTTGTAGGTGATCTCCAGCGTCTCGCGGTTGTAGCGCGTGCCGTGGCAGACGTCGCAGGGCACGTAGACGTCGGGCAGGAAGTGCATCTCGACCTTGATCAGGCCGTCGCCCTGGCAGGCTTCGCAGCGGCCTCCGCGCACGTTGAAGCTGAAGCGTCCAGCCTTGTAGCCACGCGCCCGCGCTTCGGGCACCTGCGCAAACAGCTCGCGCAATGGCGTGAACAAACCGGTGTAAGTGGCTGGATTTGAACGCGGCGTGCGGCCGATCGGCGCCTGGTCGATGTCCACTACCTTGTCGAACAGTTCCAGGCCTTCGACCGATTCGAAGGGCGCCGGTACGGTGCTGGCGCCGTTGAGCTCGCTGGCCGCCAGCCGGAACAGCGTGTGGTTGACCAGCGTCGACTTGCCCGAGCCGGACACGCCCGTGACGCAGGTGAACAGTCCGGCCGGAACCGCCAGGTCCACGTCCTTCAGGTTGTTGCCATGGGCGCCGTGGATCTTCAGCCAGCGCTCCGGTACCGGCGTGCGTCGCTGCGCGGGCACCTCGATGCTCCGCGCGCCGGACAGGAACTGCCCGGTCACCGAGCGCGGCGCCGCCAGCACGTCGTCGAGCGTGCCCTGGGCGACGATTTCGCCGCCGTGGGTGCCGGCGCCCGGGCCGATGTCGAGGATGTGGTCGGCGGCGCGCATGGCCTCCTCGTCGTGCTCGACCACGATCACCGTGTTGCCGAGGTCGCGCAGCCGCGTCAGCGTTGCCAGCAGGCGCGCGTTGTCGCGCTGGTGCAGACCGATCGACGGCTCGTCGAGCACGTACAGCACGCCGACCAGGCCGGCGCCGATCTGCGAGGCCAGCCGGATGCGTTGCGCCTCGCCGCCGGACAGCGAGTCGGCCTTGCGGTCCAGGGTGAGGTAATCGAGCCCCACGTCGACAAGGAAGTTGAGCCGCGCGCGGATCTCCTTGACGATGCGCGCCGCAATCTCGCCGCGCCAGCCGGGCAGGGCCAGCGCCTCGTACAGCGCCAATGCGTGCGCGATCGACAGGCGGCCTATCGCGGGCAGCGACACGTCGTCGACGAACACGTTGCGCGCCGAGGCATTCAGGCGTTCGCCGCCGCACTCGCTGCAGGGCTGCTCGCTGATGTAGCGGCGCAGCTCGTCGCGCACCGCGGGCGAATCGGTCTCGCGCGCGCGCCGCTCGAGGTTGGGAATGATGCCCTCGAAGCGGTGCTTGCGCGTCACCTTGCCGCCGCGCTCGCTGATGTAGTCGAAGGCGATGCGCTCGTCGCCGGAGCCGAACAGGATCGACTCCCGCACTGCCGCCGGCAGGTCCTGCCAGGGCGTGTCGAAGTCGAAGCCGTAGTGCCGGGCCAGCGACTGGACCATCTGGAAATAATGCGGGTTGCGCCGGTCCCAGCCGCGCACCGCTCCGCGCGACAGCGGCCGCTCCGGGTGCGCCACCACGCGCTGCGGGTCGAAGATCTCGCGCACGCCCAGGCCGTCGCAGGCCGGGCAGGCGCCGACCGGCGAGTTGAAGGAAAACAGCCGCGGTTCCAGCTCGGGCAGCGCGTAGTCGCAGATCGGGCAGGCGTAACGCGAGGAGAACAGCTGCTCGTCGGCCTCGGGGTGGTCGAGGTCGGCGAGGATCGCCAGCCCCTCGCCCAGCCTCAGCGCGGTCTCGAACGATTCGGCCAGGCGCTGCTTGATGTCGGCGCGCGGGCGGAAGCGGTCGACCACCACCTCGATGGTGTGCTTCTGGCGCAGCGCCAGCGGCGGCACCGCGTCCAGTTCCACCACGTTGCCGTCGACGCGGGCGCGCACGAAGCCCTGCGCGCGCAACTGCTCGAACACCTGCACATGCTCGCCCTTGCGCTCGCGCACCAGCGGCGCCAGCAGCATGAAGCGGGTGCCGGCATCCAGCGCCAGCGTCGCGTCGACCATCTGGCTGACGGTTTGCGCCGCCAGCGGCGTGCCGTGCTCGGGGCAGCGCGGCGTGCCGACGCGCGCATACAGCAGGCGCAGGTAATCGTGGATCTCCGTGATGGTGCCGACCGTCGAGCGCGGGTTGTGCGAGGTCGACTTCTGCTCGATCGAGATGGCCGGCGACAGGCCCTCGATGTGGTCGACGTCGGGCTTTTCCATCATCGACAGGAACTGCCGCGCGTAGGACGACAGTGACTCGACGTAACGGCGCTGGCCCTCCGCGTAGATGGTGTCGAAGGCCAGCGACGACTTGCCGGAGCCGGAAAGCCCGGTGATCACGATCAGCCGGTCGCGCGGCAACTCGAGGTCGATGTTCTTGAGGTTGTGGGTGCGCGCGCCGCGGATGCTGAGGGTGTCCATCGCCCGGTAGATGGGGGAAACCGGCGACTATAGCAAGGGTGGAACAGCTTGATGGGGACCGGGGACCAGGGACCGGGGACCGGTGGAAGCGACGCAGCGCGGCGTCCCGTGGTTTCGCCGGAAGACCTGTGGCGCCAATGGATTGCGGCCGGCAAACGCAGCGGATGCGGCGCGCGCCGGTCGCAGCGCCCCGGTCCCCGGTCCCCATCCCCCGTCCCCGCACAAGATTGACCGACACAGCCCGCCACTGCTACAATTCCGGGCTTCACTCCGTTCCACCCCAAAGAATAACGACAGAAGGGTCAACCATGTACGCGATCATCAAGACCGGCGGCAAGCAATACCGCGTGATGCAGGGCGAGTACCTGCGCGTGGAGAAGCTGCCCGCCGACGTGGACTCCACGGTCCAGTTCGACCAGGTGCTGATGCTGGGCGACGGCGAGAACTTCACCATCGGCGCGCCCGTCATCGAAGGTGCCCTGGTCAGCGCCAAGGTGCGCGCCCACGGCCGTGCCGACAAGGTGCGCATCATCAAGTTCCGCCGGCGCAAGCACCATCGCAAGCAGATGGGCCACCGCCAGCATTACACCGAAATCGAGATCACCGGCATCGCCGGCGCATCCAAGAAAACCAAGAGCGAGGGCTGAGCAGCCATGGCACACAAAAAGGCAGGCGGCTCGACCCGCAACGGCCGCGACTCCAATCCGAAGTACCTGGGCGTCAAGATCTACGGCGGCCAGAGCGTTGACGCTGGCAACATCATCGTGCGCCAGCGCGGCACCCGTTTCCACGCAGGCAGCGGCGTCGGCCTGGGCCGCGACCACACGCTGTTCGCGCTGGTGGACGGCAAGGTCGCCTTCGCGACCCGCGGCCCCAAAGGCCGCAAGTTCGTCGACGTCGTCCAGGACTGATCGCAACCGCAACGGCGGGCGCCGCGCACGCCGCGACGCCGCGACGCCGCCGCGACAAGACCCCGCTGCGGCGGGGTTTTGTATGTGTGAAGGCGGGAATGGCGAATGGAGAATCGGGTAAAGCCACAGCGCCGATTCGCTGTTTACTGCGTGAGCGCGGGCATGGCGTGTTGGGGTTCGCCTTCGGCTCACCGCCAACCTACGAACGGGTTGCCGCCAGGTTGGCCGGATGCGTGACGGAGCGGTAGGTTGGCGGTGAGCGCAGCGAACCCCAACATCCCACCCGCAATGGTGGTTGCTTTTGCCGGGAATGGAGAATGGCTAATGGGTGAAGCCACAGCGCCGATTCGCCGTTTGCGGTGCGAGCGCGGGCATGGCGTGTTGGGGTTCGCCTTGGGCTCACCGCCAACCTACGAACCGGTTGCCGCCAGGCTGGCCGGATGCGTGACGGAGCGGTAGGTTGGCGGTGAGCGCAGCGAACCCCAACATCCCACCCGCAATGGTGGCTACTTTTGCCGGGAATGGGGAATCGGGAATGGGTAAAGCCGTTCCCGCACCTGCCGTTCCCGTACCATAGGCCAAAGTCCCTGCTCGCGAAGCTGCTTTCAAGCTGCAGGCATGATCAACGCGCGCCACCGAGCCCGCGCCGCGCCGCTTTTCCAATTCCCCATCCCCCATCCCCCATCCCCCATTCCCCATTCCCCATTCCCCATTCCCCATTCCCGGCTCAACAAATGAAATTCGTCGACGAAGCCACGATCGAGGTCCATGCCGGTGACGGCGGAACCGGCTGCGTCAGCTTCCGGCGCGAGAAGTTCATCCCCAAGGGTGGGCCGGACGGCGGCGACGGCGGCAACGGCGGCTCGGTCTGGCTGCGCGCGGACGAAGGCCTCAACACGCTGGTCGACTTCCGTCACCAGCGGCACTTCCGCGCGCAACGCGGCCAAGGCGGCATGGGCAGCCAGATGTACGGCAAGGGCGGCGAGGACCTGGTGATCCGCGTGCCGGTCGGCACCGTCGTCATCAATGTCGACACCGGCGAAGTTATCGGCGACCTGACCACACACGACGAGCGCCTCAAGGTCGCCCAGGGCGGCCTCGGCGGCAAGGGCAACATCCACTTCAAAAGCTCGGTGAACCGCACGCCGCGGCAGTCGACGCCCGGCACGCCGGGCGAAGTCCGAATGCTGAAGCTGGAGCTGAAGGTGCTGGCCGACGTGGGCCTGCTGGGCTTTCCCAATGCCGGCAAGTCGACCTTCGTGCGGGCCGTGTCGGCGGCGACGCCGCGGGTCGCGGACTACCCGTTCACCACGCTGCACCCGCACCTTGGCGTGGTGCGCATCGAGTCGGGGCGCAGTTTCGTGGTTGCCGACATCCCGGGCCTGATCGAGGGCGCTGCGGAGGGTGCCGGGCTCGGCGTGCAGTTCCTCAAGCACGTGGCCCGCACGCGGCTGCTGCTGCATCTGGTGGAGATTGCGTCGATCGAAGGCAATGATCCCGTGCAGCAGGTCCGCGCCATCGAGCGCGAGCTGGAAGGTTTCGACCCGCGCCTGCTGGAGCGGCCGCGCTGGCTGGTGCTGACCAAGACCGATCTGCTGGACGAGGCCGAATGCGCCGCGCGGGTCGAGGACGTGCGTCAGCGCCTGGACTGGCGCCAGCCGCTGTATGCGGTTTCAGCCGTTACGCGCCAAGGCACCCGCGAGCTGTGCTTCGAGATACAGAAGTTCTTCGACGCGCAGCGCGAGCAGGCACAGGATGATGCCGCGGCGGGTGACAGCGCAGTGGGCGATGGCGGCAATTTTTGAAACGGAGTCTCAAAACGCGCCCGGCATCAGGTGCCAACTGGGAGGAAGGGCAGGGCCGGCGTTCGGCGCGACGACGATTGATGCCGCCGGCGGCCACCGTCGGCACGGCAGGCATCGACGGCGCAACGCCGAACCGCAGGGCTCGCCGAGCATCCGGCGGGCATGAAAAAAGCCGGCGTGGGCCGGCTTTTTTCGTTGCGACGCAGGTGCCTGGTATCAGGCCAGCGCGCGAATCTTCGCCGACAGGCGGCTCTTGTGCCGGGCGGCCTTGTTCTTGTGGATCAGGCCGCGGGCGGCGTAGCGATCCATCAGCGGCACGGCGCTGCGGTAGGCGGTTTCGGCCGCGGCCTTGTCCTGCGCCTCGATCGCCAGCACGACTTTCTTCAGCGAACTGCGTACCATCGAGCGTGCGCTGGCGTTGCGCATGCGGTTCTTCTCGGACTGACGGGCGCGCTTTTTCGCGGACTGGATGTTGGCCACGGGTGACTCCGGTTCGAATTGGGCGGTAAAAGGCGGCAAGTATGCGGCAAATCGGCGATTGCGTCAATGCAGGGACCGGGGACCGGGGACCAGGGACCAGACGCGTCGCGATCCGCGCTGCGCGGCCGTGTCGCGACCATCGGCTGGTGCGCGCTCTTCCCGGGTCCCGGATCCCGGGTCCCGGGTCCCGGTCCCGGTTCCCGACGTGAAAACCCCCAGCCTCCTTCGCGGCGTCCTGTCGTTCAGTTCGATGACGTCGGTCTCGCGCGTGCTGGGGCTGGCCCGCGACATCGCCATCAACACGACCTTCGGCGCCAGCGCGGCCACCGACGCATTCTGGATCGCCTTCCGCATTCCGAGCTTCATGCGCCGGCTGTTCGCCGAAGGCTCGTTCTCGACCGCCTTCGTGCCGGTCTTCACGGAGTTCAAGGAAACCCGCAGCCACGCCGAGCTGCAGGCGCTGACGGCGCGCGCCGCCGGCACGCTCGGCGCGGTGCTGCTGGTGGTGGTCGCGCTGGGCGTGCTGTTTGCGCCGCAGGTCGCCATGGTTTTCGCGCCCGGCTCGCTGGACCAGCCGGACAAGCTGGCGCTGACCTCGGACCTGCTGCGGCTGACGTTCCCCTTCCTCTGGTTCGTGTCGTTGACGGCACTGGTCGGCGGCGCCCTCAACAGCTTCTCGCGCTTCGCACTGCCGGCGCTGGCACCGGTCATCCTCAACCTGTGCATGATCGCTGGCGCGTTGTGGCTGGCGCCGCGGCTGGGCACGCCGATCATGGCCATGGGCTGGGCGATCCTGCTCGCCGGCCTGCTGCAGCTGCTGTTCCTGCTGCCGTCGCTGCGCAGCCTCGGGCTGCTGGTGCGGCCGCGCTGGGGCGGGCGCGACGCCGGCGTGCGCAAGATCATGCGGCTGATGCTGCCGACTCTGCTGGGTTCGTCGGTGGCGCAGGTGAACCTGCTGCTGGACACCATCATCGCCTCGCTGCTCATTACCGGCTCGCAGAGTTGGGTGTCGCAGTCGACGCGCTTCCTCGAGCTGCCGCTGGGCGTGTTTGCCGTGGCGCTGGGCACGGTGATCCTGCCGGCGCTGTCGCGCCATCATGTCGGGACCGACCGGGAGGGTTTCTCGCGGGCGTTGGACTGGGGCTTGCGCTTCTCCCTGCTGATCGCGCTGCCGGCGATGTTCGCGCTGCTTTTGCTCGCCACGCCGCTGGTCGCGACGCTGTTCCAGCACGGCCAGTTCACCGCCTTTGACACGCGCATGGCCAGCCTGTCGGTGTTGGCCTTCAGTTGCGGCCTGCCGGCCTACGCGCTGGTCAAGGTGCTGCTGCCGGCGTTCTATTCGCGCCAGGACACGCGCACGCCGGTGCGCGCCGCGATCGTCGCGCTGGTCGCCAACATGCTGCTCAATGTTGCCTTCATCGCGCTGCTGTTCGAGCTGTGGGCGCCGCCGGGATTGCACCAGGCCGGCTGGCTTGCCGCGATCGCGCAGGTACCGGGCCTGCACATGGCGCTGGGCTTCGCCGGCGCGGCCTCAAGCTATATCAACTGCCTGTTGCTGTGGCGCTGGCTGAAGCGCGCCGGGGTCTATCGGCGCCAGCCCGGCTGGGCGCTGCATCTGGGCCGCGTGCTGCTGGCCTGCGCGGTGATGGTCGCGGTGCTGCTGGCCGGGCGTTGGCTGTGGCCGCACTGGACGACGGTGCCGACCTGGACCCGCGTCTGGCACCTGGTCGCGCTGGTCGCCGCCGGCCTTGCCGCCTACGCCGGCACCTTGCTCGCCGCCGGGCTGCGCCCGCGCCACCTGCGCGCCAGCTGAGGCCCGGCGGCACGGGGCCTTCAGCGCGCCGCGGGTCAGGACGGTGCGCGTGTTGCGCGGGCCCACTGCGAGCGGTTGCGGTTCGCGCGGTGTGGCCGTGGGCGCTACCATTTGCATCGGGGCACGCTCAAGGGACCGAAAATGCTGCGAAAGGGAATGCTTGCCGTCGCATGGCAGACGCTGTTGCTGGCGTTGCCGTGGATCGTGCTGGCCGTGTGGCTGGCCAATGCGGTCGATCCCTACAGCCATTCGCGGGCGCTGCGCGAAATTCTTGCGGCGCTGCTGACCTCGCTGGGCTGCGTGCTCGCCTGCCGCAGCCTGGGCTGGCGCATCGGCTGGCTGGCGCTGCTGGCGTGGTTCGGTCTGCTGTTCCTGGCCTTCGCCGACGCGGTGTCGTGGTTCATCCAGGCCAGTTCCTTCAACGAACGCTTTTTCGCCCACTTCAACAGCGAAAACTTCACCACCGCGATCAGCGTCATGCCGGTGGGCACGCTGCTTGTGATCGTCGGCCTGGTCGTTTGCCTGGCGTTCGCCTTTGCGGTGCTGCGGCTTGCCGTGCGTGCGCCGCGGCATCTGTGGTGGCTGCTGCCTGCGCTGTTCTTCTTTTACGTTGGATTGCGGATCGACGCGCCGCCGCGGCGGCTGGCGCAGTATTACGACCATGTGGAGCAGGTGCGCCGGGAGGCCGCCCACGCCGGCGACCGCATCCGCGCGCTTGTCGAGCGTGACCCGAGCGACCCGGAGTCGGTGCAGGCGCAGCCGGGGCGCAATGTGGTCTGGATTTACCTTGAATCCATCGAGCGCAGCTATCTGGACGACCAGCGCTTCCCTGGCCTGATGCCGAACGTCAACCGACTGCGCAAACAGGGGCTGGATTTCACCGGCTTCCGGACCTTTCCCGGCGCCACCTACACGATCTCCGGCCTTTTCTCTTCGCAATGTGGTGCGCCGTTCTTGATCAACAGCGTGTTCGGCACCGCCAACGTCGACACCCTGCATTTCGTGCCCGGCAATGACGCCACCGGCAAGGCAACGTTCCACCCGGAACTCGCCTGTTTCGGCGACGTGCTGCACGCGGCGGGTTACGACCAGACGGTGCTCAGCGGCGCCGATCTCGGTTTCACGGACAAGCGCGCGCTGTTCGCCCTGCATGGCTATGACCACACCCTGGGGAGCCGCGAAATCGAGGCCCTGCACGATGGCGATCTGCCGACCGAAGGCTGGGGCCTGCACGACGACGACCTGTACCGCCAGGCGCTGGCGACCTACAAGCGCAAGGAGCAGCAGGACAAGCCCTTCAGCATCGTGGTGGAGACCGTCGATACCCATCGCCCGGAAGGCTTCGTGATGCCTGAGTGCAGGCACTACGCCGCCATCGACAACCCGATGCTGGACGCCGTGCATTGCGCCGACCAGTTGCTCGGCCACTTCATCGACGAGCTGTCGGCAGAACCGCAGTTCGCCGACACGGTGGTGGTGGTCATGGGCGACCACATCGCGATGTACAACACCGCCTCGCGGCTCTACCCGCCCGACGACCAGCGCCAGCCGTTCCTGATGATCCTCAACGCAGGCCAGGGCGAGCGCCCGGCGCGCATGTACCACATGGATGTCGCGCCGACGGTGCTGGCACGGATGGGCGTGAAGTCCAACGTGAAGTTCATGGCCGGCGCGGACCGCGGCGGCAGCCACGCAACCGGCACTCGCTTGCCCGACAGCGCGCTGGCCGTGGAGGTCCTGCGGCAGGACCTGTGGCGCCGCCGGCCCCAACTCGAGCTGTGCCGGGACAACCGCCTGATCGGCTGGAACGGCGAGGGGCTGGAAATCGACGGAACCACCATCCCGGTCAAATACGCCGGCTATCGTGCTCGCAGCATCGCCGACGGGCGGAGTTTGCTGGTGTTCGTCGGCAAGCGCACGGCCCATGCGCAACTGATGTTGCGCGGCAGCGAGGGGAAATGGGTTGCCCGCGCAGGCATCCAGGGCCGCAGCGTGTTCAAGGCGACGCCGTTCTGGAACGACGCCGGCGAGCGCCGGCTGGCGCTGGACTGGATCGCCCCGGGCGGTGCCTGGGCCAGCCTCGGGCAGGTGCGCTCCGGTGGAGACATCGAGCTGAGGTCGCGGCAGTGCGGTGCGATGTTGTCGGCGCTGGCCAAGGCCCGGCCGGGGCAGCGACTGGATTTCAGCAAGGCCTTCGGGCTTGCCAGCGTGCCCGCGGCGCGCGAGCCGGCGCCCGGCGTGGTGCGGATGCGCGCGTTGCCCGCCGGCTCAAGCAGCTCCATCAACGCCGCCTTCATGTACGACAACATCGTGCAGCGGCAGCGCGCCTATGGGCCCATCGAGATCAACCGCGGCGACCGCATCCTGATGCAGCCCGACAACCAGAAGCCGGTCTGGGCCGACTTCGACGTCAGCCACGTGGCGAGCCTGACGCTGGCGCCGATGATCAACCCGCTGGTCGGCTCCTGTCGCACCCGGGACGATACCGGCATCGTCGGCGTCACCGTCAGCCTTGACGGCACGCCCGTCACGCCCCGCTTCGTGGTCGACCGCAACCCGCACCAGCCGCTCACGATCGACACCCGCGGTGCGACGAGGCTGCGGGTCAGCGTCGACAACGGTAACGGCAAGATGGACTGCGACTGGTTCTCGGTCGCCTTTCCCCGGCTCGTGACCAGGCCGCGCACGGTGCCGGCCGACAGCGGACCCATCGCCGCCACCAGGTGACGGCCTGGGCACGCCCGGTGCCGGGTTCCGGGCGGGAAAGGAAAAGCCCCGGCCGGCAAACCGGTCGGGGCTTCGAATTGGTGGAGGTGGCGGGAGTCGAACCCGCGTCCGAAGGCGTTTGACGCCCGGTACTACATGCTTAGCTCACCGTTGGGTCTCGTCCCGCGGCAGCACGGTGTGCGAAGCGCGCCGAAGGACCAGCCTGCTTGTTTTAGCCGTACACCGACAGGCGGCGGTGGTCCGGCGATCCCGTGATAATGACCCTACACCGACGAGCACGAGCACAAGTGGGTTCGGGGCTACGCCTTAAGCGGCGAGAGCGTAATTGCTGTCGTTGGCAATTATGAGTTTGCCGCTGGATTAACGAGGAAAGCTGCCCCCTCGGCATGCACCAGACCATCGCACTACCCCCGTCGAAGCCGAAACACCCCCGGGGAACGATTGTCGAGCTACGTCATTGTACATGGGGGCAGGGCCGGGCGGCGCAAGGGGCGCGAAGCGGGATTCGCAGCACTTTTGCCGTCATTCCGGAGCTGCCGAAGGCAGAATCCGGAATCTCGTCGGGTTTATCGCGATCATGAAGAAGATTCGGGCGGGCAGGGGAGACGGAATGGCGCGGGAGATGGAGAACGTTTGATCCTTAGCATCAGTTCCAGCGGTGTCCGGACCGGCTCAGTCCGCAGGAACGTATGTCCCAGCGCGTTCGTAACTTTCGCTTAATCGCACTATGATTGTGACGTAAAAGAGTGTCAAAGGGACAGGGATCATGGGGATTTCGATCAAAGGAACCGTCAGCACCAAGCTGGGGCTAGCGTCGCATCAGAACGCCGTACCGCTTCTGCGGCAACTGACGATCACGAACGATAGCGACGAAAGTCTCGACAATTTGGTTCTTGAGCTAGAGCCTAGTCTCCCGTTTGCGGCGTCCAAAACGTGGCGCATCGACCGCCTGAGCGCTGAAGCCTCTATCACGCTGCCCGACCGCGACGTCCAACTCAAGGAAGGGTATCTGGCGGACCTTTCCGAGAGCATGCAAGCATCGGTCCACGTCCGCCTGCGTTCGAGTGCCTCTATCCTGGCGGAGCGCGCCTTTCCGGTGGAGCTTCTCGCTCATAACGAATGGGGCGGAGCGGCCAGCATGCCTGAGTTGCTCGCTGCGTTCTGCACTCCCAACGATCCGGCCGTCGACAAGGTTCTCAAGGATGTGTCAGACGTTCTGCGTCGTGCAGGAAGGCCGGATGGCATCGATGGCTATAAGGATGGTTCCCGGCAGCGCCCGTGGGAATTGGCGTCAGCGGTATGGTCGGCGGTATGTGGGTATCAAATTAGCTACGTATTGCCGCCCGCAAGCTTCGAGTACGAGGGACAAAAGATTCGGTCGCCGTCGCAGGTGCTTGATGGAAGCGTCGGCACATGTCTGGATACCGCGCTGCTGTTTGCTGCAGCACTTGAGCAGGCCGGTCTGAACCCTGTCGTTCTGCTGACCAAAGACCATGCGTTTACGGGCACATGGCTGCAGCCGCAGGAATTTGCACAGATTCTCAACGAGGATGTTTCCGCGATCCGCAAGCGCATCGAGCTGCAGGAACTGCTCGTGTTCGAGACAACACTAGCTACGCAGTCGCCCGCGCCAGGCTTCAGTCACGCCGTGCATATTGCCAAGCGTCACCTGACTGACGAAAACTTCGTGATGGCAGTGGACGTACGCCGGGCACGCATGCAGAGACTGCGTCCGCTAACGGTGACCACCCGGCAGGCCGGCGAACCTAAGGAAGAGCCGGCACCAAAAGCGAGCGAGGCGCTGGAATCCGCGCCCGCGCTGCCCAGTTTCGACATCGACGTCGAGGAAGCACCCGCTACGCCGGCGGACAAGCTTGAGCTCTGGCAACGCAAACTGCTCGACCTGACCACACGCAACCGCTTGCTGCATCTTCCACAACCGGGCAAGGCCATCCGCCTGGTGTGTCCAGATCCAGCTGGACTTGAGGACGTTCTCGCGGCCAGCAAGAGTGTTCGCATCGTTCCAGTGCCCGAGCTGAACGTTGGCGGCCGGGATAGCCAGATCTACGAGAAGCGCAATCGGGAGAACCTCGAGGACGAGGCTGCCCACCAGGCCATGGCGCGCCATGAGGTGCTCTCGCGGATGGAGAAGGGCAAGCTTGATAACACGCTCATCGAACTGTACCGCAAGGCCCGTACGGACCTTGAAGAAGGCGGCTCCAACACGCTCTTCTTGGCTATTGGCTTTCTGCGCTGGAAAAAGGCCCCAGATGACCCCAAAACTTACAATGCGCCCTTGATTTTGGTGCCGGTGAAGCTGGAGCGGCGCAGCGTGCTCTCCGGCGTGAAAATGTCCATGCTGGATGACGAGCCCCGTTTCAATCTCACGCTGTTGGAGCTCCTACGTCACGACTTCAGGCTAAATATTCACGGTTTGGAAGGTGATCTTCCGACCGATCAGAGTGGTATCGATGTCGAGAGGATTTGGAACATCGTTCGGCGCGCGGTGCGCGACATACCAGGATTCGAGGTCACGACCGATGTGGTGCTAGGCACCTTCTCCTTCTCCAAGTACCTCATGTGGCGCGACCTTATCGATCGCTCCGACCAGTTGATGAAAAATGACGTGGTGCGACACCTGCTGCACCACAAAATTGGTGGGTCGTCGCTGGAAACGGTGGGCAGCTTTCCTGAGCCCAAAAAACTGGACACCGCCATCGAACCAGCTGAGCTGTTCACGCCCTTGCCTGCGGATTCCTCCCAGCTGGCGGCCGTCGTGGCGTCGGCCCAAGGACATAACTTCGTTCTGGACGGGCCGCCCGGAACGGGCAAGTCGCAAACCATTGCTAACATGATCGCGCACAACTTGGCACTGGGACGGCGTGTGCTGTTTGTCGCAGAAAAGATGGCTGCGCTGGATGTCGTCAAGCGCCGCTTGGAGGACAAGGGGATTGGCCAGTTTTGCCTGGAACTGCACTCGAGCAAATCCTCCAAATCGCACGTGCTGAAGCAGCTTGATCGCGCTTGGACGTCCCGTGACACGCTTACGGAGGCGGACTGGAACACGCAGGCAGAGAAGGTTCGCGCGCTTCGCGACCGCCTCAATCGTGTGGTCTCCGTACTCCACAAGCGCTGGTCTAACGGCTGGTCGGTTCACGAAGCCATCGGCCGCGTCGTGCGCGATGCGAAGCCGATGACGCCCCGGCTGTCATGGCCTGACGGTACCGAACATGACGCAGCACACATGGCGCAGCTTCGCCAAGTTGCCCAACGTCTAGACTTGAATCGCAGTGCCGCCGAAGGCGTCGGCGCGCGGATGACACTACTGACGCGGACGGAATGGTCCAATGCTTGGCAGGAATCCGTAGTGGGAACGGCCCGCAAGGTGCTAGGTACTCTCAGGGCGTGCGATGAGGCGTGCGCCAGGGTGGTGCGGAACACCGGGTTGTCCGTAGGTGGTTCGACGCTTGTTGCCGGCAAGTTACTGCAGTTTGTCCGGTTCTTACCGGACGCACATGGCGTGGATCTCCGTTTCGCTTTCTCGCCGGTGCTGAAAACGATTCGGGCGGCGACGCAACGAGCGACTTTGCTCCTAGAGGAATACGAAGCGCTGGAAAAGCGCTTGTCGCAGAACTACGCCCCGCAAGCCATCCGTCACGTTGACGTCGACAAGCTGAGAAGCGATTGGATCGAAGCGTCCGGCAGATTCTGGTTCCTTGCAACGCTGGGTAAGAAGAAGGTTGCCAAGGCACTCGGGGCCACGGTAGGCACAGTGGGCATCCCGGACGTCGAAGCCGATCTGCCGCAGCTGACAGCTATGAAGGCGCTCGTCGTCAAAATTGACGCGCTCGATCGTGACCTTCGCGACGTGCCCGGATGGGCTGTACTGGGCACCGACACAACGCGTATGGCGTCCGCAACCAAATTGGCTGAAAGCCTTCGCGCAAATCTAATCCCGCTGGCCGGCTCGCCCGAACAGCTGGTTGAGCTGCGCCGTGAAGTACAGCAGCTCGTGGTGGACGGCAACGATTTGCTGGCGTCGGACGGCGAGGTCGCCGAAGCCATCGGCCAACTGACTCGCAGCTACAAGATGCTGTTCGATGCGACTGAGCGCTTTGAAAAGGCCGCCGGAGGCGAAATCGACCTCGACAAGCAGGTGCCTGAGCTCTTTTCCAACGCTGAGGCGATCATTAGGAACGAAAAGGCGTTGAATGCATGGTGCAGCTGGCGACGTGTACGTCAGGAAGCGATCTCTTGCCGGCTCCAACCTCTGGTCGAAGGCATCGAGCAGGGCACACTCCCCGATGGCTCAGTGGCTGAAACATTTGAAGTCGCTTACGCCCGGTGGTTTGCTTCCAAGGCAATCGATGCAGAGCCGCTGTTGTGTCACTTCGTGTCGGCCGAGCACCAGAGCGATATCGATACGTACACGAAGGCAGTGGACGAGCTGGCTGACCTCACCACGGCGTACATCCGTTCGAAGCTCTCAGGCGAAATCCCGGACAAGAACGGCGTGACCAGGTGCAGCGGATTCGGCATCCTCAAGCACGAGCTGCAGAAGCAGCGCAAGCATAAGCCAGTGCGCCAGCTAGCGGAGGAAATGGGTCCAGACTTTACTACTTTGGCGCCATGCATGCTGATGAGCCCGTTGTCGATCGCCCAATACCTACCGGCTGATCACGACCTGTTTGATCTTGTGATATTTGATGAGGCCTCGCAGATCGCTCCGTGGGATGCTGTTGGCGCCATCGCCCGTGGCAAGCAAGTTGTTGTCGCGGGTGATCCGAACCAGATGCCGCCCACCAGCTTCTTCAATCGCGGTAACAGCGCGGGTACGGATGACACTGAAGATGATCTGGAAAGCATACTCACGGAATGCAAGGCCGCGGGTATACCCGAACACGGTCTGACTTGGCACTATCGCAGCCGGCACGAGAGCCTGATCACCTTCTCCAATTATCGTTATTATGGTGGCAGCTTGATCACCTTTCCGGCTGCCGACACTCGACCGAGTGCGGTTTCGTGGCGCAAGGTTGACGGTACCTATGCTCCCGGAAAAGGCGGGAGCCGCAACCAGCGCGAGGCCAAAGCCATGGTCCATGAAGTGGTCAAGCGCCTCACGACTCCTGCGTTTATCGCGTCGGGCCAATCCATTGGCATCATCACACTTAATTCCCAGCAGCAAGAGCTCGTCGATGATCTTCTCGATCAGGCTCGACGTGAACACAGGGAGATTGAGCCATTCTTCAAAGGCGACTTACCGGAGCCTGTCGTCGTCAAAAATCTCGAAACCATGCAAGGCGACGAACGCGACCTGATCATCCTCGGTATCGGATTCGGGCCCACCGAGCCGGATGCGAACGCGATGTCCATGAACTTTGGTCCGCTCAATCGAGAGGGTGGCTGGAGGCGCCTCAACGTGGCCATCACCCGCGCTCGCCGCGAGATGATCGTCTTCACCTCCTTTGAGCCGTCGATGATAGATCTCAATCGTACATCGGCGCGGGCCGTGCACGATTTGCGTCACTTTATTGAATTTGCCGACCAAGGGCCGAAAGCGATCACTGCCGCTGTTCGCGGATCCGTAGGTGATTACGACTCGCCGTTCGAACAATTTGTGGCTAACGGCTTGCGGGCCAAAGGCTGGGAAACTCATCCGCAGATCGGCGTGTCTCGTTTTCGCATCGACCTAGGTGTCGTGCATCCAGATCGACCGGGAGATTACCTTGTAGGCGTGGAATGCGACGGAGCGACCTACCATAGCGCCGCCACGGCGCGTGACCGTGACAAAGTACGAAGCGAGATCCTGCGGGGACTCGGCTGGCATCTGGTACGGGTCTGGTCGACAGAATGGTGGGTCGATCGCGAGGGAGCTCTGGAACGACTGCACCTGGCTATCAGTGCTGAGCTTGATGATCAGCGCACCAAAGTGGCTGAGATCGAGCGCGTCCGGGAAGTAGAGGCCGCCGCTGCCGCGAAAGCCGCTGAAGCCGAAGGGGCTGCGATTGCGGAGAGGGATATAGAATCCACACCGGACGAGGACAACGGGAATGACTATATTCCCGACTCAGAAATCGCCGAAAGCCAACATGACTCAGAAGCCGAGCCCATGCGGCTGGTCGCATGTGGTCCGAGTGATTATGTGGAAACTTCCATCGAGCAGATCTATAGCAAAACGGACCTTTCCGATTTGGAATCCTCCATCCGACCAGATAGCTTCCACGACGAATCCTATAACGCTACGTTAGAGACGCTCATTCAACGAGTTCTTGAGCAGGAAGCCCCGATACTCGATAAGGTCCTTGTCGAGCGGATTGCCCGAGTCCACGGGTTCAAACGCTCCGGCCGACTCATTCGTGAACGCGTCCTCGCACTCGCTGAGCGCCACTTCCACTTCCAGTCCGAGCCGGAGGCAGACCGCGGCGACTTCGTGTGGCTGACCGCGGATGATCCTGAGCGCTGGAACACCTTTCGCGTTCCGAAACAGGATAAAGACGTTCGCGTCATTGAAGAGGTGCCTCGGGAGGAAATCATTGCCGCCGCGCATTCGATATCGAGTGAGAATCTGGTGCTTGAGATTGCGCGAGTATTCGGAATTCGTAGACTTTCAGCCACAGCCAAGGAGCGAATCGTTCGGATACTTAGTTCACATCTCGCAATAAGTTGCCCTTAAGTATCGCGACACAGGAAATGCCTGAAGCTGTCACAGGGCCACGTAGTTACGCCTGTGTGCGAAGTTTCTCTCCTCGTTGAGTGCCCAGTCGTCTCGGGAAAGTCAATGTCGGCATGTCCTACACCCGCAGGAAGGCGGGGCTACCGAAAGCAGTGCCCGGAACCTTTGAGCGTGCGACAGCGCCGATAAAATTCCGGACGAGCGCAGCGAGACCGCTTATGTCGAGGCGCGCGCGCGGCTCCGGAATGACTGTGTGGGAGTCCCCGCTCTACGCGTTCTTCGCCCGCATCACGCGCTGCTTCTCGCGGTCCCAGTCGCGCTGCTTCTCGGCCTCGCGCTTGTCGTGGGCCTGCTTGCCCCGCGCCAGGCCGATCTCCACCTTGACGTGGTTGGCCTTCCAGTACAGCGCGGTGGGCACCAGCGTGTAGCCCTTGCGCTCCACCGCGCCGATCAGCTCGTCGATTTCGCGACGCTTCAGCAGCAGCTTTCGGGTGCGCCGGTCGTCGGCGATGACATGGGTCGAGGCGCTGATCAGCGGCGGGATGGAGGTGCCGAACAGGAAGATCTCGCCTTGCTTGACGATCGCGTAGCTGTCGCCGAAGTTGATGCGGCCGGCACGCAGCGCTTTCACCTCCCAGCCCTGCAGCGCGATGCCGGCTTCGAAGCGGCGGTCGATGTGGTATTCGTGGCGCGCGCGCTTGTTCAGCGCGATGGTCGCGCTGCCGTTGCCGTCCTTCTTGTGCTGCTGTTTTGCCATGTCCGTTAGAATTGCCCGTGTTGCCGCGCCGCGGCAGCACATTTGCCGCCTGAGTGGGAGCCGTCAGGAAGATGCCGCAGTGATCGACATTCGACGCAGTGCCCTGGTGCCGTTCACGCCGGCGCAGATGTTCGCGCTGGTCAACGACGTGGAAGCATATCCGAAGCGCTTTGCCTGGTGTGTCGGCGCCGACGTCACCAGCCACGACGAAAACTCGCTGACCGCCCGGCTGGACCTGCGCTTTGCCGGCATGCGCCACAGCTTTGCCACGCGCAACACCTTGCACCGCCCCGACCGCATCGAGATGAACCTGGTCGGCGGCCCGCTGCGCAGCCTGCGCGGCGTGTGGACCTTCGAGCCGCGCGGCGACAACGGCAGCAAGATCGAACTGGATCTCAGCTTCGAGGTCGCCAACCGCCTGCTCGGCTCGGCGCTCGGCCTCGGCTTCCGCACGCTGGCCGACAAGATGGTCGACGACTTCTGCGCTGAGGCCCGGCGCGCCTATGGCTGACATGCCGCCAGCGACCTCGGCTGGGCGCATCCGGGTCGAGGTGGTCTACGCGCTGCCAGGCGACGTCTTCAGTCGCGAGCTGGTGTTGGCCGAGGGCGCCACGGCCGCCGATGCGCTGGCTGCTTCGCAACTGGCCGCCGCGCATCCGCGGGCGATGGCGGATGGCCAGCCGGCGATGGGCATTTTTTCACGCCGCGTGGCGCTCGACACGCGCCTGCGCGATGGCGACCGGCTGGAGGTTTACCGCCCGCTGACGATCGACCCCAAGGACGCGCGCCGGCGCCGCGCCGCTCGCACCGAGCCTCGCTAGCGCGACTCGTCAGCCACCGCCGCGGCGCTTGGCTTCGGCTTCCTTCTTCTTGTTGTGCAGCACCATCGGGTACTGCGCGGCGGCCTTGAGCTGCTCATCGGCGGTCATCGCAAAGATGTCGCCGCTGCTGCGGCTGAGGACGTCATTTTCGAAGTACAGCGTCAGCGCCCGCGTCTCGACGGCACCGCCATGCTTTTGATGGGTCGTGACGTAATCCCAGCGGTCCTGGTCGAAGGGGCTGTGGACCGACGGCTGCCCCAGCAGCGCCAGCACCTGCTCCTTGGTCAGCCCCGGTTTGAGCTGGTCGACCTTGGCCTGGTCGAGCACGTTGCCCTGCTGGATGTTTGGCTTGTAGACGAAGGAGCAGCCGGCCATGGTCAGCGACAGCGCGGCGGCGGCGAGCAGGGTGGGGAAAGTGCGCATGGGGCGGCGTTCTGCAGGGTGTGGGCGAAGCGGCGATGATACACTAAGGCACTCAGGCGGCCGGGGGTCGAGGCGAACATGGAAACCCAGGATCTGCGCAAGGCAGGGCTGAAGGTCACGCATCCGCGCATGCGCATCCTGCAGCTGCTGGCGGAGGCCGGCGAGCGCCACCATACCGCCGAAGACATCTACAAGAAGCTGCTGGCCGAGGACGAGGACATCGGCCTGGCCACCGTGTACCGCGTGCTGACCCAGTTCGAGGCGGCAGGTTTGGTGCTGAAGCACAATTTCGAGGGCGGCCAGGCGGTCTACGAGCTCGACCGCGGCAAGCACCACGATCACATGATCGACATCGACAGCGGCAAGGTCATCGAATTCTCCAGCGAGGACATCGAGCGGCTGCAACACGAGATTGCCGCCGCCCACGGTTACGAAATCGAGGACCACAGCCTGGTGCTGTACGTGCGCAAGCGCCGCGCGCGCTGAAGCGCGGACCCGGGCGGCGCCCGGGCTGTGGCGGCGAGGAGCTTGGCCGAACGGCGACGGCGGGTTGAACACCCGCCGATGCGCCGGGTTGAGAGCTGCCCCACGGCGGGTTTGGAGCGCCGGCGCCGAGGGCAATATGAATCGTTCCGATCCGCGTTGCCGCACGGAGTGCGACGCTTTTCACGCTATCCGGGCGCGAGGCTGAAACGCGGGTGAACCGGCCGGCCCGCGTCACCGCAAAGTCCGCCGCCGTGAACTGATCGCCTGCTATAAGGAAAGCCCATGAAAGGGTATGACGGCAGGTGCTCAGGATGGCCAATTCCAGCGAAACCCACGCCAGCGACCACCGGTCGCACCGGGCGGCCACCGTGTTTGCGCTCCACGGCACCAAGCCGGTGGCGCCGGTGCGTGCCGCGCCCGTCGCGGCGCTGCGTCCGCAGCCCGCGTCGTTGCCGGCGCTGGCCGACTATGTCGACTTGTTCGAGCAGGCGCCGGTCGGCTACGTACTGCTCGATGCCACCGGCTGCGTCGAACGCATCAACCGCACCGGTGCCACGATGCTTGGCTGGGGCGCCGGCGAGCTCGTCGGCACGCCGTTCTCGCGGCTGGTGGTGAACGGGGACCGGCCACTGTTCTACGCGCACCAGCAGGCATTGCATGAGTGTGACGGCGGCGCCAGCCAGGAGCTGCGCGTCAGGTCCCGCCACGGCCGGGTCATCAAGCTGCGCCTGCAGAGCCTGTGCGAACCCGGCCGGCGCGGCCGCGCGCCGCGCTACCGCTGCGCGTTGGTCGACCTCTCCGGCCAAGAGCAGTCGGCGCGTGCGCAGCGACGGCTGCAGGCGCAACTGAACGAGGTCGCGCGGGCCGCTGCGGTCGGCGCCGTCGCCGACGGCGTGGCACGCCAGATGGAGCAGCCGGTGCGGTCCATGGTGCGCGACTGCGAGGCGGCGTTGGGCCTTGCGGAACATTGCGAGGCCGATGCCGACGAGCTGGCTGCGGCACTGCGGCAGGCCCGCCAGGCCGCGTCGCGGGCCAGCGAAGCCTTGAACCATCTGCGTCGCCTGCAGCGACAGGAGCGTCCGACGCGCCAGCTGTGCCGCCTGCGCGGCCTGATCCAGGACGTATCGACGCTGATCAGCGCCGAGGCCGGTGACGACGGTGTCGAGCTGCGGGTCAATATCGAGCGCCACCTGCCGCCGGTGCGGGTGGATGCGCTGCAAATCGCGCAGGTGCTTCGCAGCCTCGCGCAAAACAGCATCGAGGCAATGCGCCGGGAGGGCAGCCCGACGCGCCAGGTCATTGTCAGCGCGCGGCTGGAGACGCCGGGTAGCATCCTCGTCAGCGTCTCCGACACCGGTCCCGGTCTCGAGCCCGGCCAGGCCGCCCGCGCATTCGAAGCCTTCCATGCCACCAAGACCGACGGCATGGGCCTTGGCCTGCCGGTCGCGCGCTCGATCATCGAGGCTCATGGTGGCCGGCTCTGGGTCGCGAACACCTTTGGCGACGGCGCCACGCTGCACTTCACCCTGCCGACGGCCGCTGGCGCGGCACCGCATGCGGCCTGATACCGGGCCCGAACGCCATTGCCCGCGCCCCTGATGGCGCACCGCTTCGAGGCGAGGATCCGCGCCTCGGGGGCGCGTCGGGCGCCGCTGCGTTAAGCTCGTGGGGCCCGAGTGGACCGGTCCAGCAGCATGCGCATCGCCTTTGTCGCCAGCAGCACCACCGAAGCACAAGCCGCGATGGCCGCGCTGGTGGCGCGCTACGAGGACGCGCCCATCGACACGGCCGACGTGATCGTTGCGCTCGGCGGCGACGGCTTCATGCTGCGCACGCTGCAACTGCACCATGGCTGCAAGGTGCCCGTCTACGGCATGAAGCTTGGCCGGCTCGGCTTCCTGATGAACCGGTACCGCGAGGACGACGACTTGCTGGCGCGCCTGCAGGCGGCGCAGCCGGCGGTCCTGCGGCCGCTGCGAATGTGCGTGCGCGACCGGCGTGGACGGGTGCAGACGGCGCTGGCCTTCAACGAGGTGTCGCTGCTGCGTGAAAGCAACCAGGCAGCGCACATCTCCGTCTCGCTCGATGGCACGGAGAAGCTGCCGGAGCTCATCTGCGACGGCGTGCTGGTGTCGACTCCGGCCGGCTCGACCGCGTACAACCTGTCGGCGCATGGCCCGATCCTGCCGCTGGACGCCAACGTGCTTGCGCTGACGGCGATCAGCCCGTTCCGCCCGCGGCGCTGGCGCGGCGCGCTGTTGCCGACCGCGACGCGCGTCGAGCTGCGCGTGCTGGAGGCGGGCAAAAGGCCGGTCAGCGCCACCGCCGACTTCCACGAAGTCCGCAACATCGCCAGCGTCGAGATCGAGCAAGCCGGCGATATCGAGGTCGCGTTGTTGTTCGACCCCGACCATCGCCTAGAGGAGCGCATCCTCGACGAGCAGTTCGCGCTCTGAAGCCAGGACCCGGGACCGTCGGGACCCGGCACCCGGAAGCAACAGCGCACCCGCCGCCCACCGCTCGCCGCTCACCGCTGCCGCGCCTTTGACTTTACGGCGGTTTGCGCGACACTCACTTCGCCTTGCCATGGCCAACGAAAACCGCCGGTGACCAGAGCGCCGGGCGGTGCTGTAGCCTGAGCCGCTCGGGGGTCGAAGATTGCGAAGGGGATTGGATGGATCGCCGTATAGTTTGGCTGGCGATTGCCGCGTGCCTTGTTGCGGCTCTGCTGTGGGCGTGGTTGGGTGGCGGCAGTGTCGCGCCCGCCGCCAGCAACGTGGATCGCGTTGCGCCGCCGGCAACCGGCACGAGCGCGGCGGCCGCGGCTGCGCCGGCTGCAACCGTGCCTGTTCTTGACACCGTCGCCGTCAGCCGGCCTGCGTCTCGCCACCGCCACCGCGGTCAGGTTGCCAAGCCCGCAATGCCTCTTCCTGCGGCCGACGTACCCGTGGCCGAGTTCTACGACGAACTGAAGCTTCGTGCCGACTCGGGTGAGGTTGCTGCCAACTGCCGCCTGGGCACCGAACTCGCCCGCTGTGCGGCGTTTGCGGTACAGCGACGGCAGGTAGCGGCGCTGCTGGCGAAGGCGGCCGATCAGGCGGAGGGGTCGGCGAGAGCGACAGACTACCTGGCTGAGGCGCGCAGGCTGGAGCGCAACATCGCGCCGATTGCCGATCATTGCCAGGGGCTTCCCGCCGACGCGTTTGACCGGCCGCCGTGGAGCTACGTCTACTTCGCGGCGAATCGGGGTGATGTGCCGGCCATCCTCGCTTTCACAGTCTATCCTCCGATGGATGTGGACCACTTCACGGCCGATATCGATGGCTGGAAGGTTTATCACGAGGAGGCCGGTCGCCTGCTGGAGCTGGCCGCCCGCAAAGGGAGCCCCGTCGCCATGTTTCAGCTCGCGTGGGCATATGCCAATTTTCCGGTCGCCGGTGGTGCGCCGATCGAACCGTTCGAGCCAATCAAGGCCATTGCCTGGGCTCGTGCCGCGCAGCCTTATGCCAATGCCGCCTCTGCCAGGACACTCGAGAATCTCGTGGCGAAGATGAGCGCCCGCCTCGACGCCGGCGGCTTGGCGAGAGCTCGGGCGCTCGCCGGACAACTTCGCGCGCGCCTGCCAATTCGCGTGGGCTTCGCCAACGGTGATTTCACCGATGGCTCCGTCCCGCCGCCGACGGCCTGCGGCCGTTGAGGCCGCAGGCCTGGACCTGGACGAATGTACATCACTGCCCGTCCTGGCAGGAGCCACAATGTGCGCTTTTGCCATATATCGCCGCTGGCGGGCCCGCCGCCTGTGGCGGCTTGACCCGGCTCACCGCTCACCGCTTACCGCTCGCCGCTCGGCGCCTTTGACTTTGCGGCGGTTTGCGCGACACTCACGGCATGCCGCCCGCCACGCCCAGCCACGAAGCCGCCGTCGACGACGAACGCCTGGTGGTGGCGATTTCATCGCGTGCGCTGTTCGACCTTGCCGAGAGCCACGCGCTGTTCGAGCGCGAGGGCCTGGAGGCTTACCGCGCCTACCAGATCGCCCACGAGGACGAGCCGCTGGCGCCGGGCGTGGCGTTCCCGCTGGTGCGCAAGCTGCTCGGGCTCAACCGCCTGGCGCCGGAGCTGCCGCGGGTCGAGGTGATCCTGCTGTCGCGCAATTCCGGCGACACCGGCCTGCGCATCTTCAACTCCATCCAGCACCACGGGCTGGACATCGCGCGTGCGGCCTTCACCAGCGGCGCGCCGACCTTCGACTACATCGATCCGTTCCGCACCGACCTGTTCCTGTCGGCCAACCCGGATTCGGTGGCGCGTGCACTGGCGGCCGGCATCGCCGCGGCCATGATCGTGCCCTCGCGCGCGCCGGACAAGGACGCGGGGCAGCTGCGCATCGCGTTTGACGGTGACGCCGTGATCTTCGGCGACGAGTCCGAGCGCATCTCGCGCGAGCATGGCATCCAGGCCTTCCACGACAACGAGGCGCAGCGTTGGAACGAGGCGCTGTCGGGCGGGCCGTTCCGCGGATTCCTGTCCGCGCTGCACCGCCTGCAGGCAGCTTTCCCGCCGGAGGATTCGCCGATCCGTACGGCGCTGGTGACTGCGCGCTCGGCGCCTGCGCACAAGCGGGTGATCTTTACCCTGCGCCAATGGGGCGTGCGCATCGACGAGGCGCTATTCCTCGGCGGCCGCGACAAGGGCCCGTTCCTGCGCGCCTTCAACGCCGACATCTTCTTCGACGATTCGCCGCTGAACATCGAGTCCAGCCGCCTGCACGTCGCTACGGCGCACGTGCCGCACGGCGTCTCCAACGAGCCGCCCGCGGACACTTCGGCGTGAGCACCAGGGGCAGGGCGGCGCTGCTCATCGGCCTGGCCGCCATTGCGCTTGCGGCAGTGGTATTTGCGTGGCTTCCTGGCGGGCAGGATCGCCCTGCCGGCGCGCCCGCCGATGTCGCGACGCCGCGGGTGGTGGTTCCGCCGTCGGCACGGCCTGGCGTGGCGGCAGCGCCGACCTCGTTCGGCGAGGCGGCACCGCTCGCGCACCTTGATGGCGGGGAGCATCCAGCGACTGCCGCGGACGCTGGTGTAGGCCGCGCGGAGCAGCCGCTGTCGACCGGACGCTTTGCGGTGATACGGCCGCAACTGGAGGCCCGCGCAATGGCTGGCGATGCCCGCGCCGCGTATCGACTGGTGCGGATTTATGCCGTGTGTCGCGGCCGCGACGCCGATGGGAACGCCGTGGCGCGGCCACCCGCCAAGCCGCCGCAGCTGGCTGCGGCCGACGACCCGCTGTTCACGCCAGCCAGCCACGCAGAGATCGAACAGGAGCAGGCGCGCGCACAGGCGTCTCGGGACCGGCTGTGCGAGGGCCTCGGGCGTATTCCGGGCGAGGGGCGCGCAAAGGGCTATTGGCACTGGTTGCAGGTGGCCGCCGACGCCGGCAGCACGGAGGCGATGATCACCTTTGCGCGGCAGGTCGTGCGCTTTTACCCGCAGGTTGAAGGCGAGCACCGGGAACCGCATTCGTCACGCCTGCTTGGCCGTGCCGAGGACATCGCGCGCTACCGCGAACAGGCGGTCGGTTATCTGCAGCGGGCGCTGCGGCAGGGCGATCCGCGGGCCCTTGCCGCCTATGCGCGTGAGTATGCCGGCGGCAGCCTGTTCGCTCCCGATCCGTTGCAGGCCTGCGCCTACGTCATCGCCTGGCGCAGCACGGCGGCGATGCAAAATCCCCTGAATCGGCTGCGGTCCTGGGCCATCCTGTCGCGGGAGCAGGCGTTGCTTGACCCGGCGCAGCGCCAGCAGGCCCGGGCGCTGGCGGCGCAGATCGAGGCGCGGTTCGCCGGGTACGCCGCGAACGGTGCAGGCTGATGCACGGGCGCGCATGGTTGTTGCTGCTGGTGCCGGCGGTGGCCTTGCTGGCGTGGCTGGCGTGGCCGCGCCAGCCAACCGCCGCCAGGGCGGCCGTGGCTGCGCCGGCTTCGGGTATCGCCCGCGTTGCCGCGGCTGCAAGCGCTGCGCCGGCGACGCCGACATCTGCTTCCGAGACTCGCAGCGCGTGGCCCGCGGCGCATGCCATTCGGCCGGCCGCAACAAGCAGGAATCCGTTCAACGTGCCTGACCCCGACGAGGCGCAGGTGCTGGCGCGCGCCCACGCCGCCGCCGATCCACTGGCGGCACTCAAGGCGCTGGCAGCGCAAGGCGATGCCTTTGCCGCCAACGATGTGGGCGCGTGGCTGGTCAAGTGCTTGCCAGCGGCAAAGGCCAGGCTGACCCGCATGGCCGCGGGAGCTCGCAAGTCTCGGGAGATGCTTGCGGCACTGCCCGCCGCAGCGGCCAGCAGCGACCGTGTACGTGAAGCGCTGACGCGTCTCGATGGTTACGTGGAGTATCAGGAGCGCCTGCTTGCTGGCTGTCAGGGATCGAGCGCTGCTCAGGCATGGGAGGGCTTTGAATGGCTTGATCGTGCGGTCGCCATGGGTGACCGAGCAGCCATCGTCAATTACCTCGCGACAGTGGCCGGGATGTTCAACACGCCCGGGAGGATCGGCCGCGATCCACAGCGGGCGATCCGGCTGCGCGACCGCGGGCGCCGCTATCTCGGGCAGCTTCTGCGCCATTGCGACCGCACCGCCCTTCAGGCCTACGCGCAGTACATGCCGTCGTTCTACCAACTGGGCGACTACGATCGCTATGCCATGGCGTACTTGTGGCACGCTCTGTTGCGGTCACGCGGATTTGTGGATGCGGATCTGCACGAGCAACATGATCTGGACACAATGGCCGCGCCATTGACGCCGGCGGCGCGGCGGACGGCTCAGCAACAGGCACTTGCCATGCAGCGGCGTTGCCTGGGAGCATCGCCGTGAGCGGTGCCGCGCACCGGCGAGCCGCGACTGCGCCCGGCAGTGGTATCGTGCCCGGCGATCCCGCCACGATTGCCACGATGAGCCAGCCACTGGATGATTTCGTCAGCGTCAGCGAAGTGCAGGATGCGACGCTGCTCGCCGGCGACCTGTTCCGGCGCAAGTTCGGCCTGGCGATTCCGGAATTTCCGCACCACTTCGTGGCTTTCGTGCGGTTGCCAGGCGGCGCGTTGCAGCCGGCCTGCTACACGCACGCCACCGACTGCGGCGACATCGCGCTCGGCGGCGGCGCCTGCACCGATACGCGTGTCCTGCGGCGCCTGGACGCGTCGCAGCGCGAGCGGCTGCGGGCGGTGGGTGGCATCTACCGCTACACGCTGTTGGGCATGCTTGACCAGCTTCGCGCGCGCTTTCCGGTGCTGTTCGCCTACTGCGGTGATGCGCTGTCCGAGCGGGTGATGCTGGCCACCGATTTCCAGCCCACCGGCGAGCCGGGACTGCTGGCGTACTGGATGGCAACCGTGACCGAACGGCGGCGCGCGCAGATGGTCGCCAAGGCCCGCTCGTTCGTGCCTTTCTGAGTGTCTGCGCGATGGATGCCGGCCCGCTGCGCTTCGCAGAGCTCCACGATTCGACGCCCGCAGCTCCGCTGTTCCGGCGCAAGTTCGGCCATCCGCCGCCGGACTATCCGCACCACATCGCCTGCCTGATGCGCTGCCCCGATGGCGACGAGCGCGTCGCCTGTTACGTTCACTTCCTGCCGCACGGCGAGCTGCTGCTCGGTGGCGGAGCCTGCGTCGACAACCGCCTGCTGCGGATGCTGGACGCGGTCCAGCGGCGGCGCTTGCGCGAGGGTGGTGGCCTCTATCGGCTGACGCTGGAGTTCGCGCTGCGGCACTTCGCCGGCCGCTACGACGCCATCTTCGGCTACTGCGGCGACCGCACCGCAGAGGCCGCCGACCGCGCTGTCGGCTTCGTCTCCACGCCGCACGAGAACCTGCTGGTGTACTGGACGCGCCAGGACGTCGGCGAGGCCCGCCGCGCCGCCCTCATCGCCCGCGCCCACGCCGCCGGCGCCTTCTGAAAACCGGGGTCAGAGTGCACTTGCGGGGTCAGAGTGCCTTTTTCAGCGCGAAGCTCACGTGAGCGCGCCGGTCGAGAAAAAGGCACTCTGACCCCGGTTTTCGAGGAAAAAGTGCACTCTGACCCCGGTTTTCAGGGCGTGGCGAGGGACTCGGCGGCGGCGACGATGTCGTCTTCGCCGGGGAGCACCAGCTGCGCGGCGCCGGCCAGCGGGGTGAAGCTGTCGGCGCCCACCACTCGGCGCAGCGGCGTGGCGCCGAAGCCGGCCTCTACCAGCGCCGTGATGACGCCCTCGCCGACACCGGCGCTGCGCCGGCCCTCGTCGAGCACGATGATGCGCTCGGCGCTGGCGGCCTGCGTCGCGATGAACTTCTCGTTCAAGGGCAGCAGCCAGCGCAGGTCGACCACGCGCACCTTCCAGCCCTGCGCCTGCTCGATGCGCTTCGCCGCGCGCAGCGCCATTGGCACGCCGTTGCCGAAG
Organism: Rhodanobacteraceae bacterium; assembly: GCA_035699085.1. Classification (GTDB taxonomy): domain Bacteria; phylum Pseudomonadota; class Gammaproteobacteria; order Xanthomonadales; family Rhodanobacteraceae; genus DASSBG01. The sequence goes on along the minus strand of DASSBG010000031.1, from coordinate 23,383 downwards.
GTGAAGGCCACCAGGTCGCGCGCGCGCGGGTGGTAGACGCGGCCCTTGCCCAGCGGCATGGCCTCGCCCGGCGCCGGGTAGTCGAACTGCCAAGCGCCGTCGCCGGGCTGGTAAAGATCCTTGGTCATGTACAGCGCGATCGGTTCGAGAAACGCGCAGACGCGGCCGTCGACATGCGCCAGCGCCATCAGCGTGCGCAGCATCGTGGCGGCGTCGTCGCCGCGGCTTGGGCAGCCAATCACCAGCCCGGGGATGTCGCGTAGCGCGGCAATCGAGTTGTCGTTGTGGAAGTGGCCGCCAAAGCCGCGCTGGTAGCCGAGCGAGGCGATGCGCACCACCATCGGGTTGCGGTACTGGTCGTTGGAAAAGAACTGCAGCGAAGCGGCCTCGCCGCGGATCTGGTCGCAGGCGTTGTGGAAGTAGGCCAGGTACTGGATTTCCGGCAGCGGCAGGAAGCCCATGTTGGCGTAGCCCTGCGCCAGCCCGAGGATCATGGTCTCGTCCAGCACCGTGTTGAACACGCGTGCGCCGCGGAAGGTCTTGTTGAGGCCGCGCGTGACCGTGTAGACGCCGCCCTTCTGCGCCACGTCCTCGCCGAACACCAGTGCCTGCGGGTACTTGGCCAGCATGTCGTGCAATGCCTGGTTGATCTGCACCGCCAGGTGACGCGCCGGCTGCTGCTCGGGCAGCTTCGCCTCGCTGCCGAATACGCGCAGGCGCTGCCCGGCGTAGTCGCTGCGCTCGGCTTCTGCCTTGACCGCCGCCGGCGTGTACGGCGCCAGCGGCTTGACCACCTGTGCCAGGCTGGTCAGCCGCGGACGTGCGTCGGCAGCCTCGGCGGCGGCGAAGCAGCGCGTGCGCATGGCCTCGTACATCGCCAGCAATTCCCGCTTGGCGTAAACGCCCGACTCCAGCGCGATGGCCGCCGAGCGCAGCAGCGGGTCGCTGGCCTCGACCGCCATCAGCTCCTCGATGCTGCGCCATTCGATCTCGAAGTCGGTACCGGCGTGGCCCATGACGCGGGTGGTGTTGAGGTGCAGGAAGGTCGGCCGCCGCGTGCGCCGGCAATGCTCGACGGCGCGCTCGACGCCGGCGTAGCCGTGCGCCAGGTCCAGCCCGTCGGCGTAGAAGTAGTCGAGGTTGGAGCGGCGCTGGAAGTTGCTGGCGATCCAGCCGCTCGGCGTCTTCACCGAGATGCCGATGCCGTTGTCCTCGCACACGAACAGCACCGGCGCCGGCAGCTTCTGGTAGGCGGTCCAGGCGGCGGTGTTGAAGGCGGTTTGTGCAGTGGCGTGGTTGGTCGAGGCGTCGCCGAAGGAGCAGATGACGATGGAATCGTCGGGCACCGGCAGCGCGTGATGCAGGCGCCGCCCCTGCTCGATCGCTGCCGCGGTGCCGAAGGCCTTGGGCAGGTGCGAAGCGATGGTCGAGGTCTGCGGCAGCACCCACAGTGGCTTCGAGCCCCAAACCTTGTGGCGGCCGCCCGAGGCCGGGTCGTCGCGGCTGGCGGCGAACGACAGCGCCGCGTCCATCACCGGGTCCATGTCCGGCAGCTTGCGAAAGCGCTCGGCCATGAAGGCGCCGGAACGGTAATGCAGAAACGCGGGGTCGGTGTGGCGGCTGAGCCGCGCCACCATCGCGTTGCCCTCGTGGCCGCTGGAGCCGATGGTGTAGAACACCTTGTCCTTGAGCCGCAGCACGCGCGCCATCAGGTCGAGCTGGCGGCTGATCAGCTGCGACTCGAACAGCTCGCGGAAGCTGCGCACGTCGAGCGCGCTGCCGGGCAGCACCGGCGCGTCGTCGGCTGGGGCCGTGCCGGGCTGGCCGTCCCAATGCTCAACGAAGTCGCTGAAGTTGGCGTCGACGACTTCGGCGCGGTTGAAGCCCTTGTGGCGGGCCGGGATGGACATCTTGCTGGCCATGGAATGGAGGTGGTCGATGTGATGGACGAATGGGCGCAGGCCGCGGCAGGGCCGTGCCCGCTCAGGTCTGCGCGCGCATGGCGGCGCGGTGCTGCAGCCATTGTTCGCGCGTCTGCCCCCAGAGCTCGCACGGCTCGTCCCCGATCGGGGCCGGCAAGGCGCACGGCCCGCGACGGGTCGAGCCGAGGCGCCTGGCCAAAGCCTGGGACGCATGGTTGGCCGGGTGGATGCAATGCACCATCTCCGTCCAGTCCAGATGCTCGAAGGTCCAGTCGATGGCGGCCACGCAGGCCTCATGGGCATAGCCCTTGCCCCAGGCACCACGCACCAGCGCCCAGCCCACTTCCGGGCCGGGCCAGCCTTCGGGATGCCAGGGACCGAGCCGACCGATCCAGCGGTTGTCGGCTTTTTCGATCACGGAGAACATCGAAAATCCCTGGATCGGCCAGGCGCCGGCCAGTTGCAACATGCCGCGCCAGGCCACCGACCGGGCCTGCACCCCGCCGATGTAGCGCGCGGCCTGCTCATCGGCCATGTTGGCCGCGTACGCGTCGAAATCCTCGATCTGCGGTGGACGCAGGATCAGGCGTTCGGTTTCAATGCGGATGTCGTCGCAAGCCACTGGGGTCTCCGGAAATCTCTGCGTCCCGTCATCCGGCCTCGTGCGGATGTTGCCGGCACGCAAGCAGGTGCCTTGTCAGAACGCGTTGATGCCGGTGAGCTCGCGGCCAACCACCAGCTGGTGCACGGTTTCGGTGCCCTCGTAGGTGATCACCGACTCCAGGTTGAGGGCGTGGCGGATCGGGCAGTGCTCGGTGGTGATGCCGGCGCCGCCGAGCAGGTCGCGTGACTCGCGGGCGATGTCCAGCGCCATGCGCACGTTGTTCCACTTGGCCAAGCTGACCTGGGTCGGCGCCATCGTGCCGGCGTCCTTCATGCGGCCGAGCTGCAGCGACAGGAGTTGTGCGCTGGTGATGCGGCGCGCCATGTCGGCCAGCTTCAGCTGCACCGCCTGGTTGGCTGCCAGCGGCCGGCCGAACAGTTCGCGTTCGCGGGTGTAGTCCAGCACCTCGCGGAGGCAGGCGATGGCCGCGCCGATCGGGCCCCAGGTGATGCCGTAGCGCGCCTGCGTCAGGCAGCCGAGCGGGCCCTTCAGGCCCTTGACGTTGGGCAGCATGGCGTTGTCGGGCACGCGCACGTTGTCGAGGAACAGCGCGCTGGTGACGGAGGCGCGCAGGCTCATCTTCTTGTGGATTTCCTGCGCCGTGAAACCGTCGCTGTCGGTGGGCACGATGAAGCCGCGGATGCCGTCGTCGGTCTGCGCCCAGACGATGGCGATGTGCGCGAGGTTGCCGTTGGTGATCCACATCTTGGCGCCGTCTATCACCCAGTCGCCGCCGTCGCGGCGGGCGTGGGTTTTCATGTTGGCCGGGTCGGAGCCGCCCTGCGGCTCGGTCAGGCCGAAACAGCCGATGACCTTGCCGGCCGCCATGTCGGGCAGGTAGCGGCGGCGCTGCTCCTCGCTGCCGTAGGCGAAGATCGGGTACATCGCCAGCGAGCTTTGCACCGAGGCGAAGCTGCGCATGCCCGAATCGCCGCGCTCCAGTTCCTGGCAGACCAGGCCGTAGGCCACGGCGCTCATGCCGGCGCCGCCGTATTCCTCGGGCAGCGAGGCGCCGAGCAGGCCGAGGCCGGCAATCTCGGGGATCAGTTCGGTGGGAAAGCGGCCCTGATCGAAGCAGTCCCCGATGATTGGCAGCACCTTTTCGTCGGTGAAGCGGGCCGCCGTGTCCTGGACCATGCGCTCCTCGTCGCTGAGCAGCGCGCGGACGTTGTAGAGGTCGAACGGATCGAGTGGCTGGCGGGGCATCGGCGGCGTCCTGCGGATGAAACCGCGCATTGTAGTGCAGCGGCGGCGGCGTCGTGGATGGCGCGGGGGAGTGAGATGTGGCTGGTGGGTGGTGAGCGGTAGCGGCACAGCGGTGAGCGGCAAGAGCGGGGCGGGCCGGATGACGTCGTGAGTCGCGGCGGACCATGGCGGCGTGTATCCAGTGATTTTTCGGCCGTGAGCCCGCCCGTAGTGCGAGTCGATGGCGAGCCTGATGTTGCGCCGGCTTTTTCCGCTCACCGCTCACCGATCGCCGCTCATCGATCGCCCCGCTCACCGTTCACCGACCGCCCCGCTCACCGCCAACCTGCCACCGTTTCATCTATCCTTCCGCCATGCGCGTGCCCATCCTCACCTACCATGCCGTCAACATCGACGGCAACGACTACGCCAACAACGACCACGTCGCCTTTGCCGCGGACCTGCGGCTGATCGACGACCTGGGGCTGCGCGTGGTGCCATTGCGCTGGGTGGTGGAGCAGTTGCTGGGCCTGGCCGCGCGCGATCTGTCGCGCTGCGTGGCTCTGAGCTGCGACGATGGCAGCATCCTCGACTTCTTTGACGTGCAGCACCCGCAGCACGGGCCGCAGCGCAGCCTGTTCAACTGCATGCGCGACTTTCGCCGCGAGCGTGGCCTGGATGCGCAACCGCAGCTGCACCTGACCGCCTTCGTGATCGCCTCGGCGGCTGCGCGCACGGAGCTGGACGAGCGCTGCCTGCTGGGCCAGGGCTGGATGCGCGACGACTGGTGGCGCGCGGCCAACGTCTCCGGCCTGATGGCGATCGAGAACCACAGCTTCGACCACAACCACGCGGCGCTGCCGGCACCCGGGCCGGATGGCATGGAGCGCGGCAGCTTCATGCCGGTGGACACGGCGGTGCGCGCGGCGCTGGAGATCACGCGCGCGCAGCAGTGGTTGAACGACCAGCTGGCGCCGCGCCGCAGCCGTCTGTTCTGCTATCCGTACGGGCACGTGCCGCCGTACCTGCGCGACGAATGGTTCCCGCAGTTCGGCGAGCAGCACGGCCTGCTGGCGGCCTTCGGCGACGGCGCCGAGCCGGTGACGATGGACAGCCCGCGCTGGGCGCTGCCACGCTACGTCTGCGGCTGGCACTGGAAGTCGCCCGAGGCGCTGCGCGCCATCCTCGAAGAGCGGTGATTCGGGATTGGGGATTCGGGATTCGGAAAAGCTCGAGTCTTCCGGGCCTCCGTAGGTCGGGTTGCGCCGCAGGCGCGTAACCCGACAATGCCGCGCCCGCGCTCGCGCCGTCAATAGCGACCGCACCGCTTTTGCTCTGCCGATTCCCGATTCTCCATTCCCCATTCCCGGCACAACAGCGGTCGCGCTCCGCGGGAGTTCCCTTCTCTTGCGTGCCCAAGACAGCGGATCAACCCGCGCCGACTTCGCCAACCAAAAGCGCGCCGACACGTGCCGCCGACACGGGCCGCTGTTCCCATTCCCGATTCTCGATTCCCCATTCCCGCGCAGCGAAGCGGAGCACCGCGTGAGCGCAGCGAACCCCAACACGCCATGCCCGCACTCGCGCCGCCAACAGCGAGCCCGCCGTTGCGGCTCTGCCCATTTCCGGTTCTCCATTCCCCATTCCCGGCGCATCGGCCGGACCGCTCATGGCGTGGTTGCGATTGCCGATCGCCTGAGAACGGAATTCGCGCCGAAGGTGCTCCCGCCTAATTCACGTGGTCGAATTCTGGCATGGGCGCGAACAACGCGCCGCGCCAGTCGTCGGCGCCGGGGCGCTGGTAGACGACCTTGCCGCCGACGATGGTGTAAAGCACCCGGGTGCGCAGGATGTCGTGCGCCGGCAGCGTCAGCAGGTTGCCCGAGAACACCGTGATGTCCGCCAGCTTGCCCGGGCTCAGCGAACCGAGCTGGTCCTCCTCGAACAGCGCGTAGGCGTTGTTCCAGGTGTACGAGCGCAGCTCCTGCATGCGCGTCTTGACCTCCTGCGGGAACAGCGACTTGCCGCCGCCCCAGGCACGCGTCACGCCGCAGTAAAAGTTGGCGATCACGTTCGTGTCCTCAACCGGCGTATCCGTGCCGTCGAGCACCATCGCGCCGGACTTGATCAGCGCGTGCCACGGGTAGGCCTCCTCGCGCGCGCGCTTCTCGCCCAGCCGCGGCACCACCATCGGCGCGTCCGAGCAGGCGTGGATCGACTGCATGGAGGCGATCACGCCGAGTTTGGCGAAGCGTGGCAGGTCGGCCGGGCTGAGGTTTTGCGCGTGCTCGATACGCCAGCGCAGCGCGTGCGCCGCCGGGTCCTCGGCGAACACCTTGGCGAACACATCCAGCACCTCGCGGTTGGCGCGATCGCCGATGGCGTGCACCGACAACTGGAAGCCGTCGCGCGCGGCAATGCGGGCGATCTGGCCGATGTCGTGCATTGAGACCACGTTCTTGCCGCTGATGTGGTGCGCGTCGCTGTAGGGCTTGAGCAGCCAGGCGCTGCGGGTGCCGAGCGCGCCATCGGAAAGCACCTCGCCGATGCCGCGCACCGTGAAGTGGTTGTCGGCGTAACCGATGGTGCGGTAGTTCTTGAGCTGCTTGCCCAGCGCCGCCACCGGCTCGCTGTTGATGTTGACGTACAGCCGCAGCGGCAAGCCCTTGGCCGCCTGCTGCTTCAGCCAGTCGACCGTCTGGAAGGTCTCGCCCATGTCGACAAAGCTGGTGACGCCCTTGCTGATCTCGTTCTGCACCGCCAGCTTCAGCGCCTGCTCGCGTTGCGCCGCAAGCTGCGCCGCGGGCCGCTTTGCCAGGTAGCGCGCGTGCGCCTGTGCCACCGCGTCCGCCGCCGTGTCGCGCAGCATGCCGATGGGCCGGCCCTGCGCGTCGTGCACGATGCTGCCGCCGGCGGGGTCCGGCGTGTCGGCGGTGATGCCTGCCAGCTCCAGCGCCTTGCCGTTGACGTAGATGGCATGGCCGCTGGCATGGCTGAGCACCACCGGGTTGTCCGGTGAAACCGCGTCCAGGCTGGCCGGCAGCGGCAGGCCGTCCACGTTCGGCTGCGGCACGCGATCCCACTTGCTCTGCTGCCAGCCCGAACCGATGATCCACTCGCCGGGTTCCGCCTTGGCGACGGCGGCCCTGACCATCGCAACGACGCCAGCCCAGTTGGCCGCCTTGCCAAGCCTGAGCTGCATCAGCGAACGGCCGGTCTCCAGCAGGTGGCCGTGGCCCTCGATGAAGCCGGGCGTCACGAAGGCGCCATGCAAGTCGAGCACCCTGGTGTTCGCGCCGACGTAGTGGGCGATGGACTCGTTGCTGCCGACGGCGGCGATGCGCCCGTCGCGCACGGCCAGCGCCTGCGCCCGCGGCTGCAGCGGGTCCAGCGTCGCGATCACCGCGTCGCGCAGCACCAGGTCGGCCGCGGGCAGGGCAGGCGGAAAGCCGGCGATGTTTGCGTCGGTGGCGGCGTTATGCGCCGCGCGGGCGGCTTTGGCACCTGCGGTGGCGGGCGCGGCAGCGGCGGGTGGCGCGCCGATCGCAACGCACGCCAGCACGATCGTCGAAAGCAGCACATGGAACCGTCGCATCAGACACCTCGCCCAGGCAAACGATGCGCGCAACGATAGCCCAAACCGGCTCCCGCGTCGCGTCAGCCGTGCCGGCTGCTGCCCGGCGCGAAGCTTGCTCGCGCGTCGCTCTCCGGCATCGTGCGGTACTACCGGAAGCGGCCATCGGCCAGGCTGCGCGCTTGCGCCGCGTGGCGAAGTCATCATGTCTTGCGTCTTCTGACGGAAGACAACCGCATACTCGACACGAGTAATGTGGCAAGCTGCTTGACGGCCAACAGACGGCTCGGACGGCGGTGACCGCGATGGCGGTGATCGATGACGGCAGCGACGCCGCAAGCAATCCAGGGCTTCGCGGATCACCGTCCAGAAACGGATCATTCGTGATGGGGGTGCTGGTATGACACTCGGTGCGATTCTCGACATTCTTCGCGAGGTTGGAACGTTGTGGTTCCTGATTGTTGCGGTGGAAAGCTATCCCGCGTCACCTAGGAAGGGGAAGTTGAAGAGGTGGCTGGGGGCTTGGGGGGTGATTTGGTCCACGACGTTGCTGGTGGAAACCCTTGTCCGGCCGTAGCGCACTGTGTCGGAGTCGTGACGCGTCCGGCCATGGACTGTCCGGCGGCGTCGCAGGGCGGGTTCCAACCCGCCATCGGCCGCGCGGGAACGGCGTCCACTCAGGCCCGCGGCATGTGACGGTCAGGCAAGCATCCTGATCGCAGGCGAAGGTTCATTCGGGCCGTCGAAACATGGTGAAGATGAGATGCTCACCATGGGGTTGCGCATTCGTTGGGAGTATGTTTTCATATGGCCTGAGGATGGCTCGCGACAAGGACGTCAACATGCTGACAACATGTCGGCTGGCTACATCGCCGCTCGAAGCTCTGCACCGGGTGGTGCCCCCGTGGACTTGGCATGTACGCTGGCCAAGGGGCAGCAGGGTTCCTGAGCACGGTTACCGTGTCGGTGCGCGCTTGGCGGTTCGGTCAGCGTGACGATCCGCCAGCCACTGTTTCGCGAAGAGGTCCTTGCTGCGCGTCGTGGCGAGTGGCTCGGCGCGATCAATGTTGCGTTGCCAATGTCACGCTGGCTGCTGACGGGGATGACGGTCGCTCTCGCGGGGGCGATCGTGCTGTTTCTCGTGTTCGGCCAGTATACGCGGCGGGATCGCGTTCCCGGCCAGCTCGTTCCTTCGGCGGGCCTGATCGCCGTGGAAGCGACCGCGGCGGGGCGCATCCGGCGCGTGGACGTTCACCAAGGACAAGCGGTTCGACAAGGCGACGCACTGGTCGATATCTCGCGCGAAACGGACAGCGCCCGACTTGGTGACACGCGTGCGCGCATCAGCGCGCGTTTGCGCGGACAGCGCGAGCGCCTGTTGTCGGACCTGGACACGCAGCGCAAGGCAAGCGACGTTCGCGTGCGCCAGCTTCACCGCCAGCGGAAGCTGCTTGCCGCCAAGCGCCGGCAACTCCGCGCGCAACTCGCCTTGCAGAAAAAGCGAACCGCGAGCGACCAGTCGTTGCTCACGCGTATGCAGCCTCTGCTTGCCAAGGGCTATGTCTCCGGGTTCAGGGTCCAGCAGCAGCAAAGCCAGGTGCTGGCGGACGACGGCCAGGAGAAAGTGCTGGCGAGTCAGGAACTGGATATCGAGCAGCAACTGGGGCAGGTACGGCAGGCTTTGGCGCAGGTGCCGCTCGACCTCATCAGCAAGACTAACGCCACCCGCCGGCAGCTGGGCCAGGTCGAGCAGCAACTGGCGGAAAACGAGGCCCAGCGCGACATCGTGCTGCGGGCACCGCGCGACGGTGTCGTTACCGCCGTGCTTGCGCGGGCGGGGCAAACCGCGTCTGCCGGGCAGCCGTTGCTGTCGATCATGCCCGCCGGAAGCCGGCTCCAGGCGCAGCTGCTGGTGCCAAGCCGCGCCATCGGATTTGTCGAGCCCGGAAGCCGCGTCGTCCTGCGCTACCAGGCCTACCCGTACCAGAAGTTCGGCCAGCAATACGGCAAGGTCGAGCAGGTATCGCGCAGCGCGCTCAGTGCCGCCGCCGTGGTCGCTCTTACCGGCCAGCGGCCACAGCAGCCGCTCTACCGCGTCAAGGTTGCGCTCGAGCGGCAGGACGTCGTGGCATACGGAAAACCACAGCCCCTGAAGCCGGGCATGGCAGTCAGCGCTGACATCCTCATGGATCGCCGCAGCCTGCTGGAATGGGCATTCGAGCCGTTGTACGGGCTTGCGCGCGGGGCGCTGAAGGAGCGGGCCGATGGCTGACGGCAGCAACGCCGACGCACCGCGTCCGGCAGCCGGGAGCCCACTGGGTCGCCTGCAATTCGGTTGGCAGCGTCGCCTGCCCGTGATGCTGCAAACCGAGGCTGCCGAATGCGGCTTGGCCTGCCTCGCGATGATCTCCCGCTATCACGGGCACGATGTCGACCTGCCTGGACTGCGTCGGCAGTTCACGACATCGTTGAAAGGCTCGAACCTGGCGCGAGTGATGTCGATGGCGACGGCGCTGGGTTTCGTCAGCCGGCCGCTGCGCCTTGAACTGGACGAACTGGGCCAGCTGAAGGCGCCGTGCGTCCTGCACTGGGATCTCAACCATTTCGTGGTTCTGAAGCGTGCCGGTGGACGCCGTATCGTCATCCACGATCCGGCACGCGGCGAGCGTACGCTGTCGCTGAAAGAGGCGTCCGAACATTTCACGGGCGTAGCCCTGGAGCTGACGCCCTCGCCTGACTTCAAGCCGGTCGAGGCCCGACAGAAGGTGTCATTGCGCGCCCTGACCGGCACTGTACGTGGCCTGGTGCCTGCGTTGGTGCAAATCCTGGTGCTGGCGCTGGCACTGGAAGTTTTCGCCTTGGTCGGCCCGTTCTACATGCAGTGGGTGCTGGACCAAGCACTGGTGTCGGCGGATCGCAGTCTGCTGACCCTGCTCGGCATTGGGTTCCTCTTCATCATCGTGTTCCAGACGCTGGTTACGGCCGCGAGGAGCTGGGCCGTCACCTGGCTAGGCGCGACGCTCAATTTGCAATGGGTCAACAATGTGTTCGGGCACATGTTGCGCTTGCCCCTGAGCTGGTTCGAGACACGCCACATTGGTGACGTCGTCTCGCGCTTCGGCTCCATCCATACCATCCAGCGGACTCTGACAACACAGTTCATCGGGTCGCTGCTGGACGGTTTGATGTCCGTCATTACTTTGCTGGTCCTGTGTTTCTACAGCGTTCCGCTGGCCATGCTGGTGCTCGGCGCCTTCGCACTCTACGGTCTGGTTCGCTGGATATTCTTTCGGCCCCTGTACCGGGCCAACGAAGACCAGATCGTCTACGCCGCACGCCAGCAGAGCGAACTGCTGGAATCCATCCGCGGCGTTCTCCCGATCAAGCTGGCCAACAAGAAGGCCGAACGTGGCGCGCGTTATGCCAACGCCACGGTCGAGACGATCAACCGCAGTGTCGGCATACAGCGGCTCGCCATCACCTTCAGCGCGCTCAGCCAGGCCGTCTTTGGTATCGCACGCGTGGCGATGATCTGGATAGCGGCTTTGCTGGCGCTGGACGGCAGGTTCACGGCCGGCATGTTGGTCGCCTTCGTCGCCTACGCCGATCAGTTCCACAGCCGCGGTGCCGGGCTGATCGACAAGCTGATCGAGTTCCGCATGCTGAGGCTGCACGCCGAGCGGCTTGCAGATATTGCGCTCAGCGAGCCGGAGCCGGCAGCAACGATTGCATATGAAGGCGTGATCGGCGAAGCCAGCATAGAGGTCCGCAACCTCGGTTTCCGTTACGCCGACGGCGAGCCATGGATCTTGAAGAACTGCTGCTTTCGTGTCGAGGCGGGTGAATCCGTGGCCATTGTCGGCCCATCGGGGTGCGGCAAGACGACGCTCGCCAAATTGATCCTCGGGCTGCTGGAACCTACCGAAGGCGAAGTTCGCTTCGGTGGCATCGACATCCGCAAGCTCGGATCCGATGCCTATCGCAGTCAAATTGGCGCGGTGATGCAGGACGACCAGCTTTTCGCCGGGTCGATCGCTGACAACATCAGTTTCTTCGATCCCGAGGCGACGCCGGCACGGGTTGAGGCAGCCGCGCGCCTTGCCGCCATCCACGACGACATCGCCGCCATGCCAATGGGCTACCAGTCACTGGTGGGCGACATGGGCTCCAGCCTGTCCGGCGGGCAAAAGCAGCGCGTCATCCTCGCGCGCGCCCTCTATCGCCGCCCACGCCTGCTCGTCCTCGACGAGGCCACCAGCCACCTTGATTCCGCAAAGGAGCGGCTCGTGAATGCGCTGGTGCGGCGACTCAGGCCCACACGAATCATCGTTACTCATCGCCGTAGCGCCATCTTGGCTGCCGATAGACACATTTCGGTCTAGCAGAGAATTGAATGTTTTGCCGGGTCGACAGTCGTCGGCGTCGGCATGGGCCGGAGCTGGGACGGCCGTTATTCTCAGCGATTCACAGAGGAAATATCATGCGTTCGATGAATATGCTTGACGTTGTATCGGTTGGTGGCGGCGGAAGCTGCGGCGATGATGACGATAGCGGAAGCCTGCGAAATCCGATAACAAACCCCACGTCTGAAGTCGGAAAGGCGATCGACGACGTTGCTCGTGGTATCAACGACTTCGGCAGCTGGCTTGGCGGCGAAATCTACGACGCCACGCACTGACCGGTCACCCATGCTCTGCCCTGATGGACTCAGGGCAGAGCGTTTGCCAAGGGGTTAGCACTCCATGAGAATTCGGGACATCCTCTGCACAATCATCGCGGCGATCGTCATCCGCGGATTCCTGGAAGTGGCGGTCGGCGCGATGTTTAATGTAGACCAGTACTATGTTTCGCGAGCATGCCAAGTAGTGATGTACCTGATGATGGTTGGTGCTCTCTGGAGCGTTGCTCGAGCCAATGGTATGGAAATCGGTAAGGTATTCGGGCCGCGTTGGCCATCATGTTGGCCACAGATGATGGTGATGTGGCCGATCATCATCCTGATGTTCGAGCTGGGCGAGAATGCGATCGAAATAATCGCTGTATCAAAAGCCAACCTCCATTTTGCCTACAACTTTTTCAATCTTCATACAGAAGCAGGAAACCCAGCTCCATTACTCTCGTGGAGGGTTATTAGCTTCATCGTCGCGTCGACGATGGTTGGACCTGCGGCCGAAGAATTCGTATTCCGCGGACTTCTGCTGGGCCGGCTGGCGGATCGGTATGGGGTTGTTGTTGGCGTTGTGGTGACCTCGTTTATTTTCACGCTGTTGCACTTCGCGCGCCCGGAGTATCTCGCCGTTTTTATATTCTCAGTAGTAATGTGTGTTTTGTATTTGCGCTATCAATCTCTGACGATGTGCATGATGGTCCACGCAGTGCACAACCTGATGGCGTTTCTTCTTCAGTACTACCACGATATCCAATGGACGCGATCAGTTAGTAATGTCTCCTCTCTCTCAAACTGGACCGTCCAAATTGTAATGTTCATTATAGCGACGCCGATTCTATATTGGCTCGTAATACATGAACGAAAGCACTGGATGGAGACGGCTCCGGGTTTCGGCAACAGTGCCCCTGTCGACGGCAGTATGCGAAGCCGCTAAGTGGAGTAGATGGCATCGCGCGGGTCGCCGGTGACATGGCCGAAGTGGTCGTTGAATCGCTGGGAGCCGTTGAGGTCGATGTAAAGCAGAGCCAGCCGCTGGTCGCCGTGCCCCGGTCGCCCAGTGCGGTGCGCAGGCGCTTGTGCAGCAGCTTGCGGTTGGGCAGGTTGGTGGGCGGGTCGTGGTGGGCGATGTGCTGCAGCCAAGGTCTCCGCCTGCCAGCGCGAGATGGCCGAGGCGATCTGGTTGGAGACTAACTGCAGCAGCGCCTTGTCCCGGTCGTGTAGCGATTGAGGCTGAGTAGCCCTGCGCCACCAGCGTGATTGTCCCCAGGGGGTTTGTAATGACCTAGGCTACGGCTTCGACGAATAAGGAAAGTCATGACAACTGATCGTTTGCGTGCTGCCACGACGCTGCAGGCGGCTGTTGACTTCGTGCAGAAGCTGGATCGCCGGATCAGGGCGAGCAGCATGCCGGGCTTTGTTCTCTGGAATGTCGCACTCTCGTACGCCGTCGTACTCCCGCTCGCAGCGTTTTGCGTCACGTTTGGCCTGGAGGCCGGCCCGAAGTTCCCTGATGGCGTCGTCGAGATGTTCTTTGCCACATGCGTGTTGGGGCCGCCGTTGGAGACTTTTGTTCATCAGTGGCTGCCGATCAGGATTCTGCAGCGCTTTGGGTGTCGTCGAAGCGGCACGCTGGTTCTTGTATCCGCCGTAGGATTCGGCGCTGCCCATTGGTATAGCGCGTATTACATTGCCGCCGCGACACTGATAGGAGTGGTTCTCGGATATGCGTTTCTTGCCTGTGACGAATCGGGTAGGAGCCCGTTCCTGACGGTCTCGCTCATCCACGCTGCCAGAAATCTTGTGACCTTTGCTTTCGTTGTTTTGGGGTCGTGATTTGCTGGCACGCGTGCCGGCGGCGGGCGTTGGAGTGGCAACCATTGGCGATGGCGCCGGCGTTGGCGGCCGTCGTCCGCCACGCCGCGCACTGGCACGAAACGCGGGGTGCTGGTAGGCCGAGGCAGTGCCCCCACGCGTCGGGCGCGCCACCCAGTTTGACGCGCCGCAACGGCGCACGCGCTGCGCCAGGAGGCGCCGCCCTCAGGCTTCGGCGACGAGGGTGCGGTTGCCGCCGGCTTTCTTGGCGGCGTACATGGCTTCGTCGGCGCTGCGGATGAGCTGCTTGCCTTCGCCGGTGTCGTCGGAGCAGATGGCGACGCCGATGCTGGCGGCAATGCGCATCTGCTGGCCGGCGAGATCGAAGGGCTGGGCCAGGGCGAGGCGGATCTTTTCGGCGATGGCGCTGACGTGCTCGGGGTGGCCGCTGTTGTGCAGCAGCACCACGAACTCGTCGCCGCCGCTGCGGCCGACGGTGTCGGAGTCGCGCACGCAGTGGCGGATGCGCTCGGCCACCGCCTGCAGCAGCAGGTCGCCGGTGGCGTGGCCGAAGTGGTCGTTGACCTGCTTGAAGCCGTCGAGGTCGATGTAAAGCAGCGCCAGCCGCTGGTCGCCGAGGCGCGCGGTGGCCAGCGCGGTGCGCAGGCGTTCGTGCAGCAGCTCGCGGTTGGGCAGGTTGGTGAGCGGGTCGTGGTGGGCGATGTATTGCAGCCAGGTCTCCGCCTGTTTGCGCGAGATGGCCGAGGCGATCTGGTTGGAGACGAACTGCAGCAGCGCCTTGTCGCGCTCGGTGTAGCGCACCTCGCCCGAGTAGCTCTGCACCACCAGCGCGCCGATGATGCCCTTGGGCGAGTTCAGCGGCACGCCGAGCCAGTCGAGCGAGTCGCGGCCGAAGACGATGTCGTTCTGGCCGGCCACGCGGCTGTCCGGCGTCAGCAGCAGCGCCTGGCCGCTGCGGATCACTTCCGCGGTGAGCGTGCCCGAATCCAGCTCGCGCGGGGTCGGCGGCGGGTCATGCTCGTCGACGAAGTAAGGAAAGCTCAGCTCGTCCTTCTTCTCGTCGTACAGCGCGACGAAGAAGTTGTGCGCCGGCAGCAGCTCGCCGATGATCTGGTGGATGCGGCGAAACAGCGCCTGCAGGTCCTCCGCCGCATGCGCGCTTTCCGAAATGGCGAACAGCGCCGACTGCATCGCCTCGGCGTGCTTGCGCTCCGTGATTTCGCGCGCCACGGCAATGCGTGCCTGGTGGGACTCCGACCAGCGCGCCGACCACATGATGTGCACGACCTGGCCATCCTTGCGCACGTAGCGGTTCTCGAAGTGGAGCTCCGGCTTGCCGTCCATGATGCGGCCGACCGCGCCCATGGTGCGCTCGCGGTCGTCCGGGTGCACCAGGTCGATCATGGGCCGGCCCAGCAGTTCTTCGGGCGTGTAGCCGAAGATGCGCTCGCAGGCGGCGCTGACAAACAGATAGCGGCCCTCGACGTCGACGACGCAGATGGCGTCGAGCAACAAGTCCATGACGTTGGCCAGGGAAACGGATGGCGCGGGTTGCATGCTGCGTCGGTGGCAATCTTCTTCGTGGAATCAGCATCATACGCCATGCGGGGCCACAAAACCGGACCACCGTCCCGCTCCGCGCATGGCCTGCGTCACGCTCCGTGCCGCCCGGCCGGCGTCAACTGCCCGGCGGGTGCTGCTGCCGTCCGCCGATGTAGCCGGCGAGGTTGCCGGCTTGGATGCGCCAGCCCTCACGGTTCATGCGCCATGCCTCCTCGCGGCGCGCCGCCGGGATCGCGTCGAAACCAGCTTCGCTGATCCGCAGCCGGGTGCCGCCGCCGTTCTCATCCGCCAGCGAGAATGTCACCAGCGTGGTCGGCTCGGCCGAGTAGTCGACGGTGGGATCAATGGCATAGGGGTGCCAGCGGAACGACAGCAGCCGCTCCGGCTCGATGCGCTCGATCACCACCTCCCACAGCAGGTGCTGGTAGCCGGCTGGTGTGAGGTGGCCGCTGACGGACTGGCCCGGCATGAAGCGCTTGCCGGCGAGGTCTACGCCGAACCAGGTGCCGAAGGCTTCGGCATCGGCCAGTGCGCGCCAGACATCCCGACGTGGCGCGTGGATCAGCGCCGCCTGCTCGATGCGGTCGCCAGGGCCTGGCTCGTTCATGTGCGGCACCTTTCTTTGGTTGCAGCAGGATAGCTGGCCGTAGGCACACGCAATGCCGCTGGCCGTCGCCGAGTCTACGCCGCCAGCCGCCGCTGCACGCCGGCCCGGGCTTCGCGGATGCGCGCGGGGATCGGCGATACTGGCGTGGTGATGGCGAGCGAGCGCTTGTTCCTGGCGGTTTTTCCCGACGCGGCCGTGGCCGGCGAGCTCGCGGCGCTGGCGGCGGCGCAGTATGCGCGGCATGGGTTGCCCGGAAAGCCGCTGGCGGCGGCGCGGCTGCATCTCACTCTCCAGTTTCTCGGCGATTTTGAGGGCCTGCCGGCGGAGCGGGTGGCGGCGGTGAAAGCGGCGTCCGCACGGGTGCGGCTGCCGGCGTTCGAGCTTGTGCTTGACGAACTGGCGACTTTCGCGGCGCGGCGCAGGCGCGCGCCGCTGGTGCTGCGGCCGGGGCAGCCGTGCCGGCCGCTGCAAGCCTTGCGCGCGCAGCTGGACGAGCGGCTATGCGCCGAGGGTCTGCTGCCGCCGGATCGCCAGCCGTTCGAGCCGCACCTGACGCTCGGTTACGCCGCGCGTGCGGTGGCGCCGGAGCCGGTGGTGCCCATCAGCTGGCGCGTGCACGAATTCGTGCTGGTGCGCAGCCTGCTGGGGCAGTCGCGCTACCAGCCGCTGGCACGCTGGCCACTGGCGTGACCCGTGCCGCGCAGATTGTGGCTGCGTTCGCGCTGCTGCATTCGCCGCCAGGCGCACCACTTAGAATGCCAGTTCCTTGCCCGGAGTTTGCACATGCGCGTCATCCATTCGCCGCAGCACGCCTTGCACGATGGCGGCATGGAGCTGCACCGCGGCGAGCTGGTGCCGTGCTTCGAGATGCCGGCGCGGGTCGATTACATCGTTGCCGCGTTGCAGCGCGCCGGCCTCGCGCTGTCTCCACCGCGCGCGTTTGACGACGACTGCCTGCTGCGCGTGCACGATGCCGGCTTCGTCGACTTCCTGCGCGGCGCCTACGCCCGCTGGCAAGCCGACGGCCGCGACGGCTGCATGCTGCCCGGTGCCTTCCCGGCACGCGGGCTGCGCCGCGACCGCGTGCCCGCCGGCATCAATGGCGCGCTCGGCCACTACGCATTCGATGCCAGCAGCCCGATCGTTGCCGGCACCTGGATCGCCGCGCGCGCCGCCGCCGATTGCGCGATGACGGCGGCGGCCTGCGTTGCCGATGGCGAGGCCGCGGCCTATGCACTGTGCCGGCCGCCGGGCCACCATGCCGGGCGCGGCATGTTCGGCGGCTACTGCTTCCTCAACCACGCCGCGCTGGCCACGCAGGCGCTGCGCGACCGTGGCGCGGGCCGCGTGGCGATCCTGGACATCGACTACCACCACGGCAACGGCACCCAGGACATCTTCTGGCGGCGCGGCGACGTACTGTTCGTGTCGATCCACGGCAGCCCGGAGACCGAGTACCCGTACTTTCTTGGCTACGCGGACGAGAAGGGCGAAGGCGAGGGCGCAGGCTGCAATATCAACCTGCCGTTGCCCGGCGGCAGCGGTTGGGACGACTATCGGGAGGCCCTCGATGCCGCGCTGCAGACGATCGGGCGGTTCGGCGCCGACGCGCTGGTGGTTTCGCTTGGCGTCGACACCTTCGAGGGCGATCCCATCAGCGCCTTTCGCCTGCGCGGCGAGCATTTCCCGCGGATCGGCGAACGCATCGCGGCGCTGCGCCTGCCGACCGTGCTGGTGCAGGAGGGCGGTTACGCGGTCGAGGCGATCGGCGACAACGTGGCCGGCGTGCTGGGGGCGTTCGCATGAGCGTGATGCAGGCACGGCGCTTCCGCCAGGTGGACGTCTTTGCCGCCGAGCCGTATCGCGGCAATGCGGTCGCCGTGGTGCTCGATGCCGAAGGCCTCGGCACCGAGGCGATGCTTGCCTTCACGCGCTGGACCAATCTGTCCGAAGCGGCCTTCATCCTGCCGCCCGATGACGCGCGCGCCGATTACCGGCTGCGCATCTTTACCGCCGCCGGCGAACTTCCCTTCGCCGGCCATCCAACCTTGGGCAGTGCCCACGCCTGGCTGGCCGCGGGCGGCCGGCCTGCGAACGAGGCCGTGCTGGTACAGGAATGCGGCGCCGGACTGGTCGAGATTCGCCGCGAGGGCAACCGCCTGGCCTTCGCGGCACCGCCGCTGCGTCGCCAGGGCGCGGTGGCGGAGCCGCTGGCCGGGCGGGTGGTCGGCGCGCTGCGGCTGGATCGTCAGCGCGTGCGTGCCGTGCAGTGGGTCGACAACGGCCCCGGCTGGATCGGCGTGCTGGTGGACTCGGCAGCCACGGTGCTGGCGCTGGAGGTTGATCGCGCGCTGATGCACGGCCTTGCAGTCGGCGTGATCGGCCCGCACGATGAGGGCGGGCCGGCGGACTTCGAGGTGCGCGGATTCTTCACCGGCAGCGACGTGTTCGAGGATCCAGTGACCGGCAGCCTCAACGCCTCGCTGGCGCAATGGCTGATGGAAGAGGGCCTGGCACCGCCGCGCTACCGCGTGCGGCAGGGCACGGTGCTGGGGCGCAATGGGCTGGTCGAGTTGCAGCGCGAGGGCGATCGGATCTGGGTCGGTGGCGCCTGCATCGGCTGCATCGAGGGCACGGTGCGCTTGTAGCCGCGCGTGGCGCGGCCATGGCCGGCGGTGTACCGTAATGCGCGAGGCGCCGACGTCGCGGCGTGTCCACCGGATGGGGAGATGACGATGGCGACACCTGCGGACCAACGCACCCGCTGCTGCGTGGTCGGCGGCGGACCGGCCGGCATGATGCTGGCGCTGCTGCTGGCGCGTGCCGGGGTGGCGGTGACGGTACTGGAGAAGCACGGCGACTTCCTGCGTGATTTTCGCGGCGACACCGTGCACCCGTCGACCCTGTCGATCATCGACGAACTGGGCCTGCGCGAAGCCTTCGACGCCCTGCCGCAGCACCGCATCCAGCACCTGCAGGCGCTGGTCGGCGACTTGCGCCTGCCGATCGTCGATTTCCGCGGCCTCAAACCCTACGACTACCTGGCGCTGGTGCCGCAGTGGGATTTCCTCGACATGCTGGCGGCTGCCGGCCGGCGGCTGCCGGGATTCGACCTGCGCATGCGCCACAAGGCCACCGGATTGATCCGGGACGGCGGTTGTGTGCGTGGCGTCAATGTCGAGGGTCCGGACGGCAGCTACACGCTGCACGCCGACCTGGTGGTGGCCTGCGACGGCCGTGGCTCCACGATCCGTGCCGCGGCCGGCCTCGAGGCGCGCCACTACGGCGCACCGATGGACGTGCTGTGGTTTCGCCTGCCGCGCCTCGACAGCGATCCGCTGGACACCTTCGGCATCGTCAACCACGGCCACATGATGGTGCTGCTCAACAGGAAGACCTATTGGCAAGTGGCCTACCTGGTGCCCAAGGGTGGCGACCACGCGCTGCGCGCGCAGCCGATCGGGGTGCTGCGAACCTCGGTGGCCACGCTGGCGCCGTTCCTTGCCGGGCGCGGCGACAGCATCGCGTCCTGGGATGCTGTCAGCACCTTGACGGTACAGGTTGATCGCCTGCCGCGCTGGCACCAGCGCGGGCTGCTGCTGATTGGCGACGCCGCGCATGCCATGTCGCCGATTGGTGGCGTCGGCATCAATCTGGCGATCCAGGACGCGGTGGCGGCGGCCAATGCGCTGGCGGCGCCGCTGCGCGAGGGTGGCGAGATTGTCGAGGCGCTGCTGGCCCAGATCCAGCAGCGCCGCGAGTGGCCGGTGCGCGTGGTGCAGCGGGCGCAGATGATCATGCAGGACCGGCTGGTGTCGCGCGCCCTCGCGGCCAGCGGCAAGCCGCCGCATGTGCCGGCGCTGCTGCGGTGGCTGCTCGGTTTTCGCGCCGTGCGGCACATTCCGGCGCGGCTGTTTGGCTACGGCCTGCGCCGCGAGCATGTGCGTTGTGGTCCACCCGCCGACGCTGAAGACGGCTCGCCGCGATCGAGCTGATCCAGCGACCCCTGCGCCACCCTCGGTCCGGCGCAGCGCGAGCCGAACAGGGCACGAGGTTGCAGGCCGCTTGAGAGGCGCCTGCGCTGTCTGGCCGTCTACCGCCCTGGTGGTGCTATGGCTTGCCGGTCGGTGGCGGCTGCGTGCGCATGCTGTTGCCTGGCTGCGGTATGTGCTGGCCGCCCGGCAGGCTGCTGAGCGCGGGGTTGTTCGGCGCCAGGGCCAGCTTCCGGTGATGGTCGATCCACACCCAGTGGGCCTGGCCGAAGAACGGGGCGCGCTTGCTGGACAGGTATTTGAATGTGGCATCGTAGCGGCCGTCGCTGCGCGGCTGCATCACGATGTCGAGCGTGACCACCATGGAGCTGCTGATCGGCTTGCCGTCGGCGTCGTGGGCCGGTTTGACGATCCAGCGGGCGAGTTGCGCGCGCAGCTTGTCGCGGAGCGCCGGGTCCAGTTTGTCTGACGGCAGTATCGTGCCGACCTTGCCATGTTCGTCCACGTGCACCAGCACCGCCAGCGGGACATAGCGTGGCGACAGGTCCGGGCCTGCAGCGGTGGCGGCGCCAGCCAGCGTGACGGCCGCCGCGGCCACCAGCATTGCGATTCTGCTGTTCCTTTTCATGCGGGAATCCTCAGGTCAGGGTGGGCCAGCCGTGGAGAGCGCCGTCCCGGTTGCTTCGACGGTACTCCCGGAAACGCGCATCGACAATGCCGGTTGACTACGGTGCAGGCGGCCAACTCCGTGCGGGGGCCCAGCTACGCAGCAGCATCAGTCGGTTTGGCCCGCATAGGCAATGGTGCGGTCCGGCAGCGTGTGCATGGTGCTGGCCAGGCGCTGCGGCGCCACGGCACCGATCAGCACCAGCAGGGCCAGCACGGCGAGGGAAACCATGAGGACCATCACCAGCTCCGTGCCGCGGAGTGCCGGGCGAGCACGCCGCAACGGATGCGGGCATGGGCGGCTGCGCGCGTGCGCCCACAGGCGGCAAGCGGCCTCGCCATGCCGGTCAGCGGTTGTCGCCCTTCGGGAAACGCACGCGCTCCGGCTGCGCGTTGAGACGCTCCAGCATCGTTGCCAGCAGGCGGGTCTTCACCACGCCGGCCTGGCGGGGTTCGACCACGTAGCGCACGATGGCGTCGACCCAGGTGTTGGTGTTGATGCGGAACAACACCGACGGCCGCTCCTGCACGTGCAGTGCATCCACCGGCGTGCGCTCGAGCACCGTGCGGAACTGCTGCACGCGCTCGATCATTGCCTCGCCGAGTTCCTCCACCGCGGCCGTCTGCATCACCTCGGCGACGAAGGCGAAGTCGCTGTCATAGGCGACCTGCAGCGCGATCTCGTCCCAGATGTAGGGGAACATTTCCCACGAGTAGTTGTAGACCACGCTGGTCAGTACATTGGCGTTGGGGAACTTCACCAGCCGGCCGCTGGGGTGGTCGCGCGACACGTAGGGGCCGCCGACTTCCCACAGCGTGGTGTCGAGGTAGGTCACCGCGATGACGTCGCCGGTGGCATCGCCGATGCTGATGCGGTCGCCGACGCGGTAGGGCTTGCGCGCGAGGATGTAGATCCAGGCGATGAAGCTGGTGATCGGCGTCTGCAGGGCAAAGCCGAGCACCAGCGAGACAATGCCCAGCGAGGCCGCCGCCGCCCACCAGTTGGCGAACAGCACCGAGACCAGGATCATCAGCAGCACCAGGTAGACCACCAGGCGCTGGATGCGCTGCAGGTTGTAGCGCACGACGATGTCGTCGGCACGCTCGATGGCACAGGCGCGCACCATCCGCGCCGCCAGCAGGGTCATCACCGCCGCCATCAGGCCGACCGCAATGCGCCGCAGCAAGGGCAGGTAGCGCTCGGCGAAGCCGAACACCTCCAGCCGCAGCAGGTAGTACAGCACCGCCAGCACCACCAGGGCGATGACGTAAAACCCGACCCACAGGCCGTGCTTGCGCGGCAGCGGCTGCCTCACGGGCACCGGCAGCTGCGCGGGCGACGCCGGCGGTGGTGTTTCTGTCGGCGGCGGTGTCGGCTGGGGCGGAGGCTGACTCATGCGTCCCCATGCTGGCGAAGCGGGGCGGAACGCATGCTGAAGTTGCCGTCACGGCGCTACTCGCGCTGTTGTTGCCGCGCTTGTTGCGCAGGCGACGGCACTGTTCGCTCTTGCCGCGGCGCAACCCGCCAGCACGGGCGAACCGCGTAGAATGCGCCGTGACGATCGAAGGAGGGCGTGGCATGACCTACCAGGGCGGCTGTCACTGCGGGCGCATTGCTTTCGCGGTGGACGGCGACATCGAAAGCCTGGTCGATTGCAACTGTTCGCAGGTCTGCGGTGTCGCCACCTTCGGCGAGGGCACCGGACCGGATGGCGAGCCCATGGCGGCCGTGAACGTGCGCTGCCTGCACGACCTCGACACCGCGGACATGCCGGTGCGCCACGTCGACGGCCGCAGCCTCTGATGGGCGCGGGGATCGACATCGTCGACAATGCGGCAGCCAGCCGCTACGAAGCGAAAGTCGACGGCCAGCTTTGCGTGCTCGACTACCGGCGCAGCGACGGCCTGATGGTGATCGACCATGTCGGCGTGCCGAGCGCCGTCGGCGGTCGCGGCATTGCCGCAGCCCTCAGCCGCACTGCGCTTGAGGACGCCCGCAAGCACGGCTGGCGGGTGCGAGTGCACTGCTCCTACGTCGCGGCCTGGCTGCGGCGTCACCCCGAGTTTGCCGACCTCACCGAGCCCGGCTGAAACCGCACGGCGCCACCTCCGCCTGAATCAAGCCGCCGTTCGCCCTATCATCGGCCGGAGGCTGGCCGTGCGCGTCGGCCGCGCCGAGGGAGGCGAACATGACGACCGAAACCGATCGGGAGGCGCGCTGGCGGCAGCTTGCGGACGCGCACGAGGCGCTGGAGGAGGCAGTGCGCCAAGGCGATGCGCGGGCGCGCGACGATGCCCGGCTGGCCTTCGATGCGGCGCACGCGCGCCTGGACCGCGATTTCGCGGCGTTGACCCGCGCAGGCGCGCCCACGGCGCCGGGTGCATCGGCAAGCCTGCACGCGCAGCTCTACCCGTACCCGGGCGAGGACGCGGGCGAAGTTGCGGCCGGTGGCGCGGCCTTGCCGTTGCCGCTGGTGGGCGTCTGCCTGTCGGGCGGCGGCTCGCGCTCGGCCAGCGCCTCGATGGGCGCGCTGCGAGCGCTGCGTTACCTCGGCCTGCTGGACAAAGTCGGCATCATGTCCACCGTCTCGGGCGGCGGCTGGGCCGGCGTGCCCTTCACCTGGTGCCCGGACGCCATCGACGACGACGAACTGCTCGGCCCGCTGGTGCTCGATCCGGCGCGGCTCAGCTGGAGCGACACCGGCTCC
>DASSBG010000030.1:0-6842 GCA_035699085.1 Rhodanobacteraceae bacterium | reverse complement strand
TTGCGGCCGGCGGGGCGGGGCGGCATGATCGCCGGATTCGGGCGCTGGAGCAGGGCATGGCCGACGACGATGGGCGCAAGTGGTGGCTGCGCGCGGTGCGGGACTTGTGCCGACATCCCTCGGCGCTGCTGTTGCTGGTGCAGTTGCTGGAGATCGTGCTCTACCCGCTGACCGAGGGCACCCACGCCGGCCGCGCGATGCTCGGCATGGTCGGAGTGGTGGTGCTGGTGCTGGCGCTGCGCCTCATCCGTTTCACCCACGGCCGTATCTGGCTGGCGTCGGTGCTGGCGGTGGCTGCGGTTGGCCTCAACGTGGCCTGGCTGGCCACCGGCGATGTGGCGCTGCAGCCGTGGCAGGCGGGCCTGGAGGCGCTGGTGTATTTCTATACCGCCGGGTGCCTCATCACCTACATGCTGGCCGACACCCGCGTGGCGGCCGACGAACTGTTCGCCGCCGCCGCGACCTTCAGCCTGTTGGTATGGGCCTTCACCGAGGTGCTGCTGCTGTGCCAGGCGCTGCAGCCATGGGCGTTTGCCGGCGCCGCCGCGGTCACCGAGCCGCGCAGCTGGAGCGAACTGATGTTCCTGAGCTTTGCGTTGATGTCCAGCACCGGCATCGGCGCGGTCATCCCGACGACCGCAGCTGCGCGCGCCATTGCCGACCTGGAGATGTTCACCGGCGTGATGTATATCGCGCTGGTGGTGTCGCGCTTGATCGGGCTGTCGGTGTCGGAACGGCACTGATTCAGCGCGGCCCGCTGCCCCAGGCGGAGGCCGGGTAGCGGCGCACTCGAAAGGCGAGGCTGATGCGGGGTGCCACCGGCTCGCGCTGCTTGGGGATGCCGTGGTCGTAGTGCAACTGGGTGACGTAGTCCATCACCAGCAGGCTTCCCTGTTCCAGCTCGATGTGCAGCACGCGGCGCGGCGGCTGCTTTGCACGGATGGTCATGCGCCGGGTGGCGCCAAGCGACAGCAGCGCGATCGGCTGGCCTTCGGCCAACTCGCGCAGCGTGTCGTTGTGCGGCGCCACGCTGTCGCTGGCGCCGCGGTACAGGTTGAGGCCGACGGAATTGAATGGCGCCTCGACCACCGCCCGCACCGTGGCCGCGGCATCGGCCAGCGGGGATGGCAAGGCCGGATCGTCCAGCCGGTAGTGCGAGGTCAGGCGCGGCACGTCCACCTCGCGCTCGTACATCAGGCGCCGCTCGCTGTGCCAGTCGACCGTCTCGCCGAGTTGCGCGAACCAGGCCTCCGCCGTCGCCCGCGAGATCAATTCGGGGTGGTAGGCGATGCGCCCGCTGGCATCGTCCAGCAGCAGCTGCGGGCCGTGGTCGAAAAGGCTCAGTTGCGGGGGCATGCGGTGGGGCTGCGTTCCGGGGCTACCCACCATTGTGACAGCGCCGGGCGGCTGCAGTCGGTGAACGGGCATGGCGGGCGCTGCGCGGCTGGAACATCGCGCGCCAGCACTGGTCATACACGATGGACCTGGCTGCAATGCCTGCGGCGATGTTCGATAATGGCGCGTACGACTTGAGGTGATTCCATGGCTACCGGCTGGGCTGGCGACAACGCCGTCAACGAGCAGATCGAGGCGACCGTGAAGGACGCGGTGGAGCGCGCGCGCAGCCGCCTTCGCCACGGCCCCGGTCTGAGCCACTGCGAAGAGTGCGACGCGCCGATCCCGCTGGCGAGGCGCAAGGCGGTCGCCGGCGTGCGCCTGTGCGTTGCCTGCCAGGCGCAGCAGGATCGCGAGCAGCAGGCGAGCGCCGGCTACAACCGCCGCGGTAGCAAGGACAGCCAGCTGAGGTAGGGCGCGCGGGAGCAGCGGGCAGCCTGCTGTCTGGCCGCGCCCGCCCGACGCGCAGCGCACCGGCCGCCGGCGCCCGGCTTTCCTCGTCCGGCGTATACTCGGGGCTGGCTTCCGGGGTGGGGTAGGTCATGAATTCACGCAACGCGTTGTTTTTCCTGGTGATCGCCGTGCTGTTCGGCCTTGGCGGGCTGTGGTATTTCGCTGGTGGCGTCCGCAGCGTGGATGTCGTCGGTCTGTTCGGTTGTGGCGCGGCATGCGGTGCGGCGCTGGCCGGGTTTGTCACCAATCTGCGGATGCGGCGCTCGAAAGCGATGGCCTGATCCAACGGCGGGGGTCGCCTGCACGCAGGCTCCTACAAGAGCGCGTGCGAGGCGATGGCCTTGGGTATCGGCTTTACGCGCGTGAAAGGGCACCCACTGCCCTCGCAACCGCGAGGTCAGGCGCGGGCGGCGGGCTCCTGGGCGACGCCTGCAAGCGGCAGCTCGATGCTGCAGCGCAGCCCGGTGAGCTTGTAATCGAGCGTGACGTTGGCGTCCAGCTCGTAGGCCAGGCCTTCCTCGACCAGCTTGGAGCCGAATCCCCGACGCGCCGGCTTGTTGACCGGCGGGCCATCGCGCTCGCGCCACGTGAGGAGCAGCGTGTCCTTGGGCTTGACCTGCCACTTCACTTCGATAGAGCCGTCCTCCACCGACAGCGCGCCATACTTGGCCGCGTTGGTGGCCAGCTCGTGGAACACCATGGTGAGGGCGAGCGTGGCATTGGCGTTGAGGTGGATGGCGCGGCCCTCGAGCGTCCATTGCTTCTTGCGTTTGTTTTCGTAGGGCATCAGCGACACGCGGAGCAGGTCGCGCAGCGAAGCGCCGTGCCAGGCGCTCTGCATCAGCAGGTCGTGGGCATGCGCGAGGACGCCAATGCGCGCCCGGAATGTCTGCTCGAATTCCTGCATCGACGTGGCGCCACGTTGCGTCTGCATGGCAATCGCCTGGACCACGGCCAGCGTGTTCTTGACCCGGTGGCTCAGTTCGTGCAGCAGCAGTTGGCGATGCGCTTCCGCTTGGTGGCGCCCGGAAATGTCGCGCCCGACGGTGGAGGCGGCAACCATTGCGCCGTTGCGGTCGGTGACCGGCGAGAAATTCAGGGAGACTTGGACCTCCTGGCCCTTCTGGTTGCGCCGGGTTACGTCGATCGGCGGCACCGGCTCGCCACGCTTCAGCCGTTCGAGCAGCACCGGAACTTCGTCGTGCTGGTCTTTCGACAGCAACATCGTCAGCGGCTGGCCGATCGCCTCGGCCGCGGAGTAGCCGAAGGTATGTTCGGCGGCCGCGTTCCAACTCGTGATCACGCCATCGAGCGAGTGGCCGATGATCGCGTCGGCCGATGAATCCACGATCGCGGCGAGCCGGCCGCGCTCCGCCTCGTGGCGCTTGCGCTCGGTGATGTCGACAAAGGTCATCACCACCCCGTCGATGACGTTGTCCACCGTACGGTAGGGCCGTATGCGCAGGATGAAGCTGGTCTCCTCGCCATGGATGGACACCTCGCGCTCGATCGGCGCCAGGCTGCGCAGCACTTTCCTGACGTCGGCCCTGAGGTCGGCATAGTCGAGACGGGCGACGATGTCGGTGATCGGCCGACCGTGGTCGGACTCGCGCAGATGGAACAACTCTTTCATTCCCGCCGTGAAGCTCTTGACGCGCAGATCGTTGTCGAGAAAGATGGTCGCGATCTCGGTGCTTGTCAGCAGGTTGCTCAAGTCGCTGTTCACTTGCGTGAGGCGATCGTTCTTGTTGCCCAGCTCCGCATTGACGACCTGCAATTCCTCGTTCATGGATTGCATTTCCTCTTTCGAGGTTTCCAGCTCCTCGTTCGAGGATTGCAACTCCTCGTTGACGGACTGGTATTCCTCGTTGGCGGACTTCATCTCCTCGCTGGTCGACTCCAGTTCGTTGATGGTGGCGTGCAGTTGCGCCTTGGTGACGTGCAGTTCCTGCTCAAGCTCGGCGATGCCGGTGTCGCCCGCCTTGTCCCCCGGGCCTGCGCCGACGCCGCCCGCCGGGCCCTCATCCTGAAAGGCGACCACGCACAGACCGGCCTCGCCCTCAAGCGGTTCGGCAAGCACGGTGATGGCGCGGCGGTCGCCGTCGAGGCGCACGGTCACCTTTCCGTGCACGACCGCCTGCTCGGTGGCGATCGCCGCCTTTACCGTGGCGCGTACCGTCGGGCGCAACGCCTTCTTTACGATGCTGAACAGATTGAGGCTCGCTGCGCCCGCCGAGGGCTCGAGATAGCGGCCGGTCTCGCCGCCGGAGAAACGCAGAATTTGGTGATGGCGGTCGATCACCACGTAGGCCGGCGAGTGCTTTTCCATCACCCGTCGCGCGGCCCTGTCGAGCCGGTCTTCGCCAGCGCGCGCGGTCATGCCGGCCGGTGCGCGGTCGCTGGCGTGATCACGCGCCGGTTCGGGCGGAGAAAGCTCCTGCAGCGCTGGCGTTGGCGCCTCGCTGCGCCGATAGATGCGGTGCTTCTTGTCCACCGCCTCGAAAAGCTGGGCGCTGCGGCTGACGCCTTCGGACAGGCCGAGGAACAGCCAGCCTTCCGGTTTGAGCGCGTAATGGAACTTGCGCAGCACGCGCTCCTGCAGGTCCGCTTGCATGTAGATCAGCACGTTGCGGCACAAGACCAGGTCGATCTTCGAGAATGGCGGATCCCGGGCCAGGCTGTGCGGCGAAAACACGCACATTGCACGCAGTTCCTTGACCACGGTGTAGCCGTTGCCGTCCTCGACAAACCAGCGCGCCCGACGCTCGGGGCTCAAGCCCGGCAGGGCCTGGCTGTAATGGCCGCTGCGCGCGGTCTCCAAGGCGCGAGCATCGATGTCGGTGGCAAAAATGCACACCTGTGGCGCGCCGGCCTGGCGTTGCCGGGCCTCGCGCAGCGCGATCGCAACCGAATAAACCTCCTCGCCGGTGGCGCAACCGGGTACCCAGACGCGCAGTGTGTCGGCGGCACCCTTGCCGTGCAGGAGTTTCGGGATGACCGTCTGCTGCAGCGATTCCCAGGCGTCCGGGTCGCGAAAAAATCGGGTGACGCTGATCAGCAGTTCCTGGAACAGCAGTTCGATCTGGTGCGGCTCCGCCTTGAGGCGCTCGATATACTCAGGGACCGTATCAAGTTGCAGCACCTGCATTCGCCGCTGCACGCGGCGCGTCATGGTCTTTTCCTTGTACTGGCCAAAGTCGTGGCCGATGCGTTCGCGCAGCAGCTTGCAGATGGCAGCGAGGTGATCGGGTGCGTCGCGGCGGATGCCTTCGCGGTCCTTGTGTTCGCCAGCGGTCAGCAGGTGGCTGCGGTATTGCGCCAGCTTGGCGGGCATGTCCTCGATCGCCAGCACTTCGTCGACCAGGCCGGTGTCAGCGGCGCTCTGCGGCATGCCGTCCTTGGCGTGATGGTCGAATTCGGCCTGGGCCAGCGCGAGACCGCCGTGCTCCTTGATCGCGCGCACCCCCTGCGAGCCGTCGCTTCCGGTGCCGGCGAGCACGATGCAGATGGCGTTTTCGCCCTGGTCTTCGGCCAGCGAAACAAAGAATGTGTCGATCGGCCGGCGCTGCGCTCGCGGCGGCGCCGGCTTGTCCAGCGCGAGCTTGCCGTCCTCGACGGTCAGCGTGGCATCCGGGGGAATCACGTAGACGTGGTTTGCCGCGATGGCCACGCCATCCTCGGCTTCCGCGACCGGCATCGTGGTCTGCGCGGCGAGCAATTCGACCAGCGCACTCCTGTGGTGCGGGTCCAGGTGCTGCACCAGCACGAAGGCCATGCCGCTGTCCGCCGGCATCTGCGACAGGAATTCCTTGTATGCGGCCAGGCCGCCGGCCGAGGCGCCAATGCCGACGATCAACGGCGGGCTTGCGGGCGGCGACGCATTCACGCCCGACCTACGCTCGTTCTTGCTTGCTTGCTTGCTCGCTTGCTCGCTTGCGGGGACTGGCATTTGGTTCCCTGTCCTCGGCAGAAATCACCACGGCGGATGCAGAAGTCGCCATACTACGCTCTTGTCCGCCACCATGCTGCATGCGACGGGCCGCCGCGCAACGGCTGCTGCCGCGCAGTCCGACAAAGACCGCGTCTCGCAAGCCGCGAGGTCAGGCGGCGGGCTCTTGGGCGACGCCTGCCCTTTCGTGCCATCGCCCTGCAGGAGCCTGCGTGCAGGCGACCGCCGCCTCCGCGATCGTCAAATCATCGGTCGCCTGCACGCAGGCTCCTACAAGAGCGCGTGCCAGAGCGCGTGCGAGGCGATGGCCTTGGTATCGGCGTTTGCGCGCGTGAAAGGGCACCCACTGCCCACGCAAGCCGCGAGGTCAGGCGCGGGCGGCGGGCTCTTGGGCGACGCCTGCCCTTTCGTGCCATCGCCCTGCAGGAGCCTGCGTGCAGGCGACCGCCGCCTCCGCGATCGTCAAATCATCGGTCGCCTGCACGCAGGCTCCTACAAAGCGCGTGCGATGCGATGGCCTTGGGTTTCGGCTTTTGCGCGCGTGACAGGGCACCCACTGCCCTCGCAAGCCGCGAGGTCGCGCGAGCGGCGGGCTCCTGCGCGACGGCCCTTTCGTGCTGGCGGCCTGCGCGAAAGCCACGGGGGAGGTGCGATTCAGCGCGCCTGCCCGGCAGGTCCGATGGCCGGTGCGCGGTGCCCGGCTTTCGCGGTATCGTGGCTGGCCCGATCGATCTCTTCCGGAGCCCCCATGGTCACTCGTTCTTCGTTCACCGCCGCCGCCGCATCGACGCTGCTTGTCATTGGCCTGGCCGTCAGCACGCCCGCGCAGGCCTGGGGTCCCGAGGGCCATGCCTTCGTCGCCGACATCGCCGAGGCGCACTTGAACCCCACGGCCATGGCCGAGGTGCGCCGGCTGCTGGCCACCGAGGACGCCAGGCACCTCGACGACATCTCCTCGTGGGCGGACGCGCATCGCAAGGAGATGAAGGGCACCGGTGGCTGGCACTACGTCGACATTCCGCTGCATGCCACCGGCTACGAGGCC
>DASSBG010000029.1:0-29656 GCA_035699085.1 Rhodanobacteraceae bacterium | reverse complement strand
GAGGCCGGCGCCGCGGTACCAACGTCGGCCGCCGGCGTCGGCGACTGCGAGCAGGCTGCCAGCCCGACCAGCGCGACGGCCAGCGTCGCGACCCGCACCATTCTCTTGGCCATTTCCAGATTCCCCGCGGCGCCGAAACGGCAGATGCCGCAAGTCTCGCGCCGCAGCCCCCTCAGCGCAACGGGCGATGCAGCCGTCCTCACGCGACGCCGACGCGCAGCGATGCAGGAGCGAGCGTGCTCGTGACAGCTTCGCTGCACACTGTCGCCTGCGATGCCTTGCCCGACGCCTGCCACCGCGCCATCGTACGCGGGGCTGCGATAAGCTCGCAGCCATGGATGCGATCGCCTCGCGCTGGCGGCTGGACGAGCAGGCCGCGTTGGTCAGCGGTGCCAGCAAGGGCATCGGCCGCGCCTGCGCGCGCGAGCTGGCGGGACTGGGTGCGGATGTGCTGATGGTGGCGCGCGACGAGGACGCGCTGGAGGCGGCGCGCGCCGAGCTGCAGGAGGAGTTCCCGCAACGCCGTGTGCTGGCGCTCGCTGCCGATATCGCCGAGGCTGAGCCGCGGCTGGAGGTGTTCGACTGGATCGCCGACCTCGGCCTGCCGCTGTCGCTGCTGGTCAACAACGTCGGCGGCAATGTCACGCGGCCGGTGCTGGACTACGATGCCGAGGAGCTGCGCGCGCTGCTCAACCTCAACGTGTTGGCGGCGCTCGAGATGAGCCGCCTGGCCCACGGCCACCTCAGCCAGCGCGCCAACGCCGCCATCGTCAACATCGGCTCGGTCTCGGGGATCACCCACGTGCGCACCGGGGCCGCCTACGGGATGGGCAAGGCGGCGCTGCACCAGCTCACGCGCAACCTCGCCTGCGAGTGGGCCGGCGACGGCATTCGCGTCAACGCGGTGGCGCCCTGGTACATCCGCACCCAGCGCTCGGAGCCGGCGCTGGCCGACCCGGATTACCTGGAGGAGGTGCTCGAGCGCACGCCGATGGGCCGCATTGGCGAGCCGGAGGAAGTCGCCGCCGCGGTCGCCTTCCTCTGCCTGCCCGCCGCCAGCTACATCACCGGCGATGTCATGGCCGTCGACGGCGGCTTCCTGCACCATGGTTTCTGAAATGGTGTTCGACTACTGCGACTCACCGCTCGGGCCGCTGCTGCTGGCGGCGGGCGGCCAGGGCCTGGCCCACGTCGACCTGCCGCACGAGGCGCGCCCGACCGTGCCGCGGCCGGACTGGCGACGGGACCGCGCGGCGCTGGCCGAGGCCCGCCGGCAGCTGCGCGCCTACTTCGATGGCCAGGCCTTCGGCTTCACGGTGAAGATAAAGCCGCACGGCACGCCGTTCCAGCTCGCGGTCTGGGCGGCGCTGCGTGACATACCCTGCGGCCAGACCACCAGCTACGGCGAGATCGCGCGGCGCATCGGGCGGCCGCGGGCGGTACGCGCGGTTGGCGCCGCCAACGGCGCCAATCCACTGGCCATCATCGTCCCCTGCCACCGCGTGATTGGCGCCGATGGCAGCCTCACCGGCTACGGCGGCGGCTTGCCGGCCAAGCAGTGGCTGCTGGCACACGAGCGCCGGCACGCGCCGGTCGCGGCGTTGGAACTGCGGGCATGAAGCGCCCTGCAGCCGACCCGCTGCAGGCGATTCCAGGCGTCGGCCCCAGCATCGCGGCCGATCTGCGCGAGCTGGGCGTACAGACAGTGGCGGACCTGTACGGCCGCGATCCGGAGCGGATGTACGAGAATCTGATCGCGCGGCGCGGCGCGCACCAGGATCGCTGCCTGCTGTACGTCTTCCGCTGTGCCGTCCACTTCGCAAGCAAGCCGGATGCGCCGCCGGAAACACTGCGCTGGTGGTACTGGAAGGACCGGGCCTGAGGCCGGAACCGAGGCCGGCCGCTGCCTCAGCAACCGGCCAGTTGCGCCTGCAGCTCGGCCGCACGCTGCTCCAGCGCCGCCTCGTCCTCGGAAAACGCCTGGCGCAATGCCTCCGCGTTGTCGTCCTGCATGCGGCGCAACGCGGCGCAGGTCTGCCCGTGGTCGAGCCGCCGACAGGTGTCGCGCACGCGCACGAACGTATGCCCGGTCAGGCCGGGCGTCGGTTGGTCGTGCGTCTCGGGAGCCGACAGCCGCGAGCCGCCACGCGCGCCGTACACCTCGCCGAGCGACGGTTGCAGCACACCGGTCGCGCCCAGCGGCGCCAGATAGCCGGGCCGCGGCGTAGCGGTGATGTAGTACTCACCGGTGACCGCGTTGTTGCAGCCATACAGCACCGGCAGCGGCACATGCACGGGCCCTGCGCGTGGTGCCGGTGCCGCGGCCGCGGTGGCCGCTGCGGCAGGCGGGGTGGCCGGCGCCATGGGCCGCCTTGGCGCCGGCGGCGCGGCAGGCAGGTGCAGTTGCTTCTGCGTGCTGGTTCGTGGGCAGGGCCGGTCCTGGAAACTCACCGCGCCGTGCGCGTCAACGCAGCGGTACACCGGGCCGGCATGCGCGGTCGCCGCCAGCAGCAGGTACGCGGCCGCCGCCAGCGCCAACCCGGCGTGCCCATCAGAACGACGGCTCATAGGTTTCGCTGGCGAAGCCGACCGTCAGTGCGCCGGTGCCGATGTTGACCATGCCGGTGATGCTCATGACGCTGGCGTACAGCGTTACCCGGTGCTGGCGGCAGGTGTCGGCCAGTTCCTCGTAACCGGGCAGCGCCTGCAGTTCGGCGAGCTCCCCGCCGTAACTGACGCAGACGGCATTGGTGAGCAGGCCGTGACCCACCCGCTCCGCCGCATGCGCGAACAGGTTGCGCGCGCCCTGCTCGAAGCCGCGGCTCTTGGCCACCGGACGCGTTTCGCCGCGGAAGCACAGCAGGGTGGGCTTGATGTCGAGTGCCGTGCCCAGCGCCGCGCTGAACAGGCTCACGCTGCGGTCGCCGCGCCGGCGGGTGCGCGCGCGCAGGTAGTTGAGGTCGCGGGCCAGCGCGTAGGCGTAGGTCTGGCCGGCCAGCATCTCGGTGCGCTCGCGGATGGCGGCGGGGCTGGCGCCCTCGGCGATCAGCCGCTGCGCCTCCACCGCGCTGATGCCCTGGCCGGCGAACAGGCTGCGCGTGTCGATCACGCGCATCAGGAAGGGGTTGTTGTTACCCGCCGCCTTGCGCACCGCGCGGTAGTCCTTGAGGATGGCAAAGCTGGCGCGGCTGGCGTGCGCATGCACCAGGCTGCGGCTGGCGGTCACCGTGAGGCAGAACACGCAGTCGTAGTCCAGCACCAGGCGGCCGAGGAACAACTCGCGGATAGCCTCCACCGACAGCGGTTCGGTCTCGGCGGCGTGGCCGCGCTTGCTGGCTTCGCCGCGGTAGTAGTCGCGCGTGGCCTGGGCATCGCGCGTATCGACCATGTCGTGGCCGTCCAGGTGGACGCTGATCGGCAACAGCGTGATGTGGTGTCCTTCGATGAACTGCTGCGGCAGGTCGCAAGTCGAGTCCACCACGATTCCAATGCGCATTTTCCGCCCCGTCGCAAGCGTCTTCTGGATTGTTGTACACCGCGCCGCTGGCAGTATCCACCGGCGGCGGCATCGGCCTGGCGCCGGCCCGCAGGCAGGCTCGTTTCGACTAGCAGGAATCGGGCCAGCGACCGCACGCGTCCGGCGGCGCTTGCTATGCTTGTCGATCCTCGCCGCCCGCGAGCACGCCGGAGATCCATCGTGAAGGACAAGGCCGAGATCGTCGCCAACTGGCTGCCACGCTACACCGGCACGCCGCTGGAGGACTTCGGGCGCTACATCCTGCTGACCAACTTCGGCCATTACGTCGAGCTGTTCGCGCAGTGGTTCGACGTGCCGGTGGCCGGCGCCGACCGGCCGATGCCCAACGCGACCGCCGACGGCATCACCCTGATCAACTTCGGCATGGGCAGTCCCAATGCGGCGACCATGATGGACCTGCTGTCGGCGATCCGGCCGGAGGCGGCGCTGTTCCTCGGCAAGTGCGGCGGCCTGAAGAAGAAGAACCGCATCGGCGACCTGATCCTGCCGATTGCGGCGATCCGCGGCGATGGCACGTCCAACGATTACCTTCCGCCTGAAGTTCCTGCGCTACCCGCCTTCCAGTTGCAGCGCGCCGTATCCACGATGATCCGCGACCTTGGCCACGACTACTGGACCGGCACCGTCTACACCACCAACCGCCGCGTCTGGGAACACGACGACACCTTCAAGAAGTACCTGCGGCGCACGCGCTGCATGGCGGTGGACATGGAAACGGCGACCATCTTCGCCGCCGGTTTCGCCAACAGCATTCCGTGCGGCGCCCTGCTGCTGGTGTCCGACCAGCCAATGATCCCGGAAGGCGTCAAGACCGAGGCCAGCGACCGCAAGGTCACCGGCCAGTTCGTCGAGGCGCACATCCGCGTCGGCATCGAGGCGCTGAAGCTGGTGCGCCGCCATGGCCGCAGCGTCAAGCACCTGCGCTTCGAGGAAGACATCGTCGACGACGACGAGCCGTGAGCGTCAGCGACTGCGCTGCTGCTCGTCCCGATTCCCGATTCTCCACTCCCCATCCCCGGCCCAATGCTATCGTCGCGCTCCCGCCACTCGAGCCGCAGCCTGTGATCCCGCGAACCGAATTCGACGCGCTGGCCGCGGCCGGCCACACGCGCATTCCGCTGGTGCGCGAGGTGCTCTCCGACCTCGACACGCCGCTGTCGGTCTACCTGAAGCTGGCCGACGGGCCGTACACCTTCCTGTTCGAATCGGTCGAGGGCGGCGAGCGCCAGGGCCGCCACTCGATCATCGGCCTGCCGGCGAAGCGCGTCTTCACCTTGCGCGGCCACACCCTGAGCGTCGAGGATCATGGCGAGGTGGTCGAGTCCCGCGAGGTCGACGATCCACTGGCCGAAGTCGAGGCGCTGCGCAGCCAGTACCGCGTGCCGCGCCTGCCCGGCCTGCCGCAATTCACCGGTGGCCTGGTCGGCTACTTCGGCTTCGAGACCATCGGCTACATCGAACCGCGGCTGGCGCGCCGGGAGCGGCCCGACGAACTGGGCACGCCGGACGCGCTGCTGATGCTGGCCGAGGAAGTGGCCGTCTTCGACAACCTAAAGGGCCGCCTGTACCTGGTCGTGCATGCCGACCCGGCGCAGCCGCAGGCCTGGGCGCGGGCCACGCGGCGGCTGGACGAACTGGCTTTCCGCCTGCGCACCTCCGGCTCCACCTACCCGGAGACGCTGCACCCGCAGCCGCTGGACGAGGCCGACTTCACGTCCAGCTTCAGCCGCGCCCAATACGAGGACGTGGTGCGCCGCGCGCAGGAGCACATCCGCGCCGGCGACATTTTCCAGGTGGTGCCGTCGCAGCGCCTCAGCGTGCCGTTCCGCGCGCGGCCGGTGGACGTCTACCGTGCCCTGCGCGCGCTCAACCCGTCGCCCTACATGTACTTCCTCGACCTCGGCGCGACCCAGGTGGTCGGCTCGTCGCCGGAGATCCTGGTGCGGCTGGTCGATGGCAAGGTGGTGCTGCGGCCGATCGCCGGCACCCGCCGCCGCGGTGCCGACGACGCCGAGGATGCGGCGCTGGAGGCCGAGCTGCTGGCCGATCCGAAGGAGCGCGCCGAGCACCTGATGCTGATCGATCTCGGCCGCAATGACGTCGGCCGGGTCGCCACCATCGGCAGCGTCGAGGTCACCGAATCGTTCGTGGTCGAGCGCTACTCGCACGTCATGCACATCGTCTCCCAGGTCGAGGGCCGCCTGCGCGAAGGCCTGTCGTTCATGGACGTGCTGAAGGCGACCTTCCCCGCCGGCACGGTCAGTGGGGCGCCCAAGATCCGCGCGCTGGAGATCATCCAGGACCTGGAGCCGTTCAAGCGCAACATCTACGCCGGCGCGGTGGGCTGGATCGGCTGGTGGGGCGATGCGGATACCGCCATCGCCATCCGCACCGCGGTGATCCAGGACGGCCGCCTGCACGTGCAGGCGGGCGGCGGCGTGGTCCACGATTCGGATCCCGCGGCAGAGTGGGAGGAGACGATGAACAAGGGCCGCGCCCTGTTCCGCGCGGTGGCCCAGGCGGCGCAGGGACTGTAGGCGCGCATCGGCAAGCAACGGCGCAGCAGGGTGTGCCGCGGCCAGAGCGATGGCGTGGTCCGCCGCGGGCCCGTGAAGTCCGGCCCGTCAGTGGATGGGCCGCGCCCGCACCACCGCCGGATCGTCGGCATGCTCCAGCAGCAGCCGTCGCACGCGCTCCTGCCACAGGCGGCCAAACTCGCGGTGCTGCGCGGCGCCGGCGCCACGGCGGATGACGGCCTGCGCCAAGGCGGCCTGCGCCGGCTCGGCGGGCACCGGGCGAATGTCCAGTTGTACCTCGACGGTGTCGCCGGTATCAAGCCGGCGCAGTCGCGCGGCCACCACAGGCTGGGCGAATTGCAGCAGGTCCTTGCGCACGTGCTGGCCGCCAAGGCCGTGGAAACCGTTGCGGCCGGCGGCGCCGGTGACCAGCGTCAGCACCTGGCCGACGACTCCGCTGACCCCCTCGTCCTCAGGCTGCGGCAGGAATACGGCGACGCCGCCGCGCTCAGGCACCTCGTCGCCGTACAGCGCCTTCAATCCGGTGCGTGCGGTCAACCATGCGCCCGCGACCGTCGGGCACGAGTGTCCCGCCAGGCGCACGGCGTCGGCGTAGTGGTAGTCGATCAGACCGTCTGCCGACGCGCCCAGCAACTGCGCCAGCGGGTCGCGCAGGCGCAGCGCCGGCACCTGTGCGAAAAATCCGGAAACGCCATCACTGCACCACAACGAAATCGATCACGATGTTGCCCGGCTCGCGCTGGCGGTAGGCAATGTCGACCCGCTGGCCGAAGCGCTCGCGGATCTGGTCCAGCAGCGGCAGCGGGTCGTGGTCGTTGACAAAGCGCATCGCCTCGCCGGGCCCCAGTGCGTCAAGCGCGCCAAAAATGGCCGCATGGCGGAAGCGGCGCGCAATGCCGCGGGCGTCGAAGGGGTAGGGCGTATAGGCGGCGGTCGGGTCCATGGCGATCTCGTGACGAACAGTGGGGGCCAGCATGCGCCGGCGCCGGCGTGCAGGCATTGACCTGGGTCAGCCGTCGGCGGGGCAGCAGTCCGCCGCCGGCATTACACTCGCGGATGCCGCAATGCGCGGCTGCCTGACTCGAGCCCAAGGAGACGGCATGCTCAAGGTGCACATCGCCGGCCGCGAACAGGCCATCGTCGTCGGCGACGGCGACTCGCTGCCGGACAAGGCGACCTGGTACGACTTGCACGATCCGGACGCCGAGGAGGTACGCGCCGTCGAGCAGGCCATTGGCGTCCAGCTGCCGCGGCGCGAGCAGATCAGCGGCATCGGCCTGCCCAGCCACCGGCGCAGCGACGAGAAGGCCGTGCACCTGCACATGGCGCTCTACAGCGACAGCAACGGCGAACCGGACAAGGTGCCGACCGGCGTGGTCGCGACCAGCGACGCCCTGGTCACCATGCGCTTCGGTTGCTGCGGCATCATCGACGAGGCCGCCGAGCGCGTCCGCGAGGACCCGCAGGCCACTGCGGTCGGCGCCTTCCTCACCCTGCTGGAGATGGTCACCAACCAGGTGGCCGAGCAGATGCAGCAGATCGCCAACGGGGTCGGCGACCTTTCGGCGCACATTTTCGTCGAGCAGCGCCTGCGCACGCGCGAGTTGCATCGCCTGATGTTGCGCGTCGGCGCGCTGGAGAGCCGCCTGGCGCGCTACCGCACCTCGTTGCTGGGCATCGCCCGCATGGTCGACTTCGTCAACCACCGGCCGCCGCCGTGGATCTCGAAGAGCGTGCTGGAGCGGCTCGACGTGGTCGACAACGACCTGGAGACGCTGGACAAGTTCGACGAACAGCTGACCAGCAAGCTGCAGTTCCTGCTCGACGCCATCCTCGGCTTCATCAACACCGCGCAAAACGACGTGATGAAGCTGCTGACGGTGGCCTCGGTGGTGACCATCCCGCCGATCATCCTGGCCGCCATCTGGGGCATGAATTTCAGGCACATGCCCGAGCTCGACCCGGTCTGGGGCTACCCGATGGCGCTGGTGCTGATCGTCGTGAGCATCGCCGTGCCACTGGGCTGGTTCTATCGCCGCGGCTGGCTGGTGCAGGGCCGGCCGAAAGCCAAGAGCAGCCGGGTCAAGGACGCTTCGGGCGCCAGTTGATCACCAGCAGCGCGGCGCAGATGCAGACGATGCCGCCGACCACCGCGGCCGACGGCCGCTCGCCGAGCAGCGCCCAGGCAAAGGCGACGCTGAGCACCGGGATCGCCAGACTGGACAGGCCGGCGACATGCGCAGGCAGCCGCTGCACCGCCATCAGCCACAGCAGCCAGGCCAGCCCGGAGGACAGCAGGCCGTTGTAGATCACCGCGCCGATCAGGTAGCCGCTCCACTCGATCGGCTGCTCCGGCACCAGGCCCGCCAGCACGATCAGGCCCAGGCAGCCGAACAGCATCTGCCAGGCGGTCAGCGACAGCACCGACACCTGCTTGCGCTGGAACAGCCACTTCGACAGCACCGTGCCCAGCGCCCAGCAGAAGCCACCTGCCAGTGCCAGCGCGGTCGAGAAGGCGCCGCCAAACCCCAGCCAGGGCTCGAGGATCAGCAGCAGGCCCACCGCCGCCACGATCAGCCCCACCGCCTGCAGCTGCGAGACTTTTTCCGACAGCAACCCCCAGCCCAGCAGGAGCACCCAGAACGGCATGGTGTAGGCCAGCAGCGCCGTCTGGCCGGCGCCGCCGCTGACCAGCGCCCACTGCACCAGCGCCTGGAAGCCTGTGGTCTGCGCCAAGCCGATCACCGCGACCAGCGGCAGCCACGGCGGTGGCCGCAGCGAATCACGCCGCAGCAGCAGGGCGAACAGCACGGCGGTGCCAAGCGCATAGCGGATGGCCGAGAAGTCGAAGGGCCCGATGTAGCGCAGGGCCTGCTTCATCACGATCCAGTTGTAGCTCCAGATCAGCGTCAGCAGGCCCAGCGCGATCAGCGCGCTGCGGCGCGATTGGCCGTCGGCCACCTCAGTAGGTCGGCACGCCGGGGTCGATCTCGCGCGCCCAGGCGTCGATGCCGCCTTCGACGTTGTAGATCTCGCTGAAACCGTGCGCGGCAAAGCGCCGGGCGACGCCTGCGCTGCTGTGGCCGTGGTGGCAGATGAAGGCCAGCGGCGCGTCGTGCGGCCGCTGCGCCAGCGTCGCCTCGCCCACCTCCTCCAGCGCCAGCGCCTGCGGCAGCTGCGCGCGGGCGCGGTCGGCGGCCGGGCGTACGTCGACCAGCGTGATGTCGCCGCGCTGCAGGCGTTCCTGCAGCGCCTGTACGCTCAGCGGCCGCACCCGCGCGCTGCCGGGGAAGCTCAGCGACAGCCCTGCGCCCTGCAAGGTCTCGACCCAGTCGATGACGATGCCGCGGGCGCGCCGCGCGCTGCCGGGGTCCAGGTGGATCTCCAGCCCGCCGGCGTGGCTGACGATGTCGTGCTCGCCGGCCGGCGCTAGGTTGAAGCCGGCCTGGTGGCCGGCGCCCACGTGCAGGTGCAGCACATCGTCGCTGCCCTCGGTCATGGCGCCGCGGATGGCGCTGGCGGCCGCCTCGGTCACCTTGATCTCGGGTGGCGTGCGGTCCGGCGGCGGCAGGCCGAGCAGGCTGTTGAGCTCGCCGCTGGCGGCCATCGAGCGCACGATGTCGGCGCCGCCGATCAGCTCGCCGCGCACGTAGAGCTGCGGGATCGTCGGCCACTGGCCGTAGGCCTTGATGCCCTCGCGAATGTCCTGGTCGGCCAGCACGTCCACCGTGTGGTAGTCCTCCAGCAGGTCGTTCAGCGCGGCGCTGGCCGCGGCCGAAAAGCCGCACATCGGCGCCTCCCGGTTGCCTTTCATGAACAGCACCACGGGGTGCTCCTGCAGCAGGGTTTCGATGCGGGCGCGGGTGTCGCTGGCGAGGTCGGTCATGGCGGTGTCGGGGGAGGAAACGAGCCGGACATGATAGCGCGCGCAGCACAACCGCGTTCACGAAAGGCTCACGGCCATTTCTGTACCATATGGTTTAATTTTTCGTGAAGGGGACGGCGTTCCCATCCCCGACTGTGAACTGAACGGACGCGCAACAGTGAACTTTCGCACGCTTTAGCACTCCAAGGTGGCGAGTGCTAAACTATCGGGCCAGCCAACGCGCCGGCCCCGGATCGGAGACTCACGCGCATGTCGAACACTCTAGTGGCCAACAACCTGCCCGTGCCCAGCGTGGCCGGCAGCCTCGACGCCTATATCGGCGCCGTGCATCGCATCCCGGTCCTCACGGCCGAGGAAGAGCAGGCGCTGGCCCACCGCTACCTCGACCATGACGACCTCGACGCGGCCAAGCAGCTGGTCACCTCGCACCTGCGCTTCGTGGTGCATGTGGCGCGCGGCTACAAGGGCTACGGCCTGCAGCTGTCGGACCTGATCCAGGAGGGCAACATCGGCCTGATGAAGGCGGTCAAGCGCTTCGACCCGAGCATGGGCGTGCGCCTGGTCAGCTTTGCCGTGCACTGGATCCGCGCCGAGATGCACGAGTTCATCCTCAAGAACTGGCGCATCGTCAAGGTCGCCACCACCAAGGCGCAGCGCAAGCTGTTCTTCAACCTGCGCAAGAACAAGAAGCGCCTCGGCTGGATGAACGCCGACGAGGTGCGCAACGTCGCCAATGACCTCGGCGTGCCGGAAAAGACCGTGCTGGAGATGGAGTCGCGCCTGTCCGGCCGTGACGTCGGCTTCGACCTGCCGGTCGACAACGACGAGGACACGCGCCCGGCCCCGGCGGCCTACCTCATCGACCACGGTGCCGACCCCTACACCACGGTGGCCGAGAACGACCAGGAAGAGACGCGCCTGGCGACCATGAACCAGGCGCTGCGCCAGCTGGACGACCGCTCGCGCGACATCGTGCAGCGGCGCTGGCTCACCGACGACCGCACCACGCTGCAGGAACTGGCCGACGAATACGGCGTTTCCGCCGAGCGCATCCGCCAGATCGAGGCCAACGCCATGAAGAAGATGCGCACGGTCTTCGCGGCCTGACTGGCCGCCGCCGCAGCAACGAAAACGGCTCCCGCGGGAGCCGTTTTTCGTTGCGCCGGTTGTTGTCGCGCGGCTTACTTCGCCTGCGCCACCATCCACTTCACGGTGTTCGCCACCTGCTCGTCCGTCAGCGCCGGGTTGCCGCCCTTTGCGGGCATGTGGTTGCCGTCCGGTCCGGTATAGCCGTTGATGGCGTGTTTGATCAGCGTGTCGATGCCCTCGGCGATGCGCGGCGCCCAGGCGCCCTTGTCACCGAGCTTCGGCGCCCCGGCGACGCCGGCGGTATGGCAGGTGGTGCACAGGTGCTCGTAGATCGTCTTACCGTCGGTGGTGCCGCCGTAGGCCACCTGGCCGGCGGCCGCCTTGGCCGCCGCCGCCTTCGCCGCTGCCATCGCGGCGCGGCCGGTGTCGCCGGCGTACACCGCGCCAACCGGTTGCAGGCGCGCGTTGATGGCCACGACCCGCTGCGGATCCTTGGCCCCCGGCTGCACGTTGTAGACAATCCATGCGAAGACCAGCAGGGCGAGCAGGAACAGCGCCAGGCCGCCGATCAACATCGAAAAGTAGCGGAGAAATGTCCGATCGGACGGGCTGATGGCTCCACTCACGATGCATCCTCGAATTCTGTAACGGCCGGAAGGCTGCCGACCCAGCATATAAAGTCCGCAAGTATAGCGCCCCGGCCCTGACGGACAAAGCTGCAGCCCCGCCGCGTCGGGCTCCCGGCGCCCCCACGCGCCGTCGCCGTGCCTGCTTGCAATCACACGCCACGCTTCCGCCGCGCGCCTGCACCGGGCCCGATCGTGCTGTCGCCGCGCGCGCGATCCGTGCCAAAATAGCGGTCCGCGCGCCTGTAGCTCAGCTGGATAGAGTACTGCCCTCCGAAGGCAGTGGTCGGGGGTTCGAATCCCTCCAGGCGCGCCATTTCGCGCGCCAGCCTTTGCCGAGACGCGTAGCGCGTCACGCGCCGCGCCCGGCCGCAAGCCGTCAATGGCGGCAAGGCGGTGCCTCGGCTCCGCCAGCCGACCGACAGCAAGCGAAGGGAGCCAGGGGCGCAGTGCCAATCAGATCGGGGAACAAACGCATGAGCGCCGTGAGATGTACCGTCGCCGCCCTGTTGGCGGCAGCGAGCCTGCTGGTCGCGGCGGCCGCGCAGGCCGCCACGCCAGTGACCTTCAACTTCACCTTTGAGGCGTTGCCGCCCAGCACCGCCAAGGTCGTCGGCCAGATCACCTTCAACGACAGAACGATCTTCTTCCGACCGGTTCGATTCAGCGGCGAAGAATCCTACGAGAACGTGACCGCCCTGAGCATGACCGTCACGGGCACCGGCGCCAACGACGGCACCTTTGAGCGCTCCGATTTCCGTTCCGTCTACTTTGAATCCCGCCACGGGTTCGACCTGGGGCACGATCTGGTCGGGCAGTACGTGCCCCTGAGCCCGGTTTCGGGATGGGGCATCGGGTGCAATGGCGAGTTCGGGTTTGATCCCGCGACGGCGCGCGCGCCGTTGGGCGGCAGCTGCAACTGGCTGACCGTCGGCCTCGGCAGCGCCGAGGGCGACGTAATGATGCGTCTCACGAGCATGAGGCCTGTTGTGTCAGCGGTGCCTCCCGGCGCGAC
This sequence comes from Rhodanobacteraceae bacterium, assembly GCA_035699085.1. Classification (GTDB taxonomy): domain Bacteria; phylum Pseudomonadota; class Gammaproteobacteria; order Xanthomonadales; family Rhodanobacteraceae; genus DASSBG01. Next base: position 16,965 of record DASSBG010000029.1, on the reverse strand, counting down.
GCCGGCGCCGGTGCCGGCGGATGGCCGCTGGGCACTGCTGGCGCTAGCCTTGCTGCTCGGCCTCGGCGCACTACGTCACGCAGGGTCGTACGCCAGCTTCCGCCGCCCGAGCAAATGACAGCGTCACCGTGCGCATCGAGCTGCAGGCGCATGAGGGTCAGGTTCGGTGGCGGCTGCCGCAAGCCTGGTGCAGGGCGTCGCGAACGTAGCTGACGGCAAGCGGGCTGCCGGCGCCGAGCGATCGGTGACCCGCTGACACGATCCGGATCCGGGGCCTTGCGCCCGCGGCACCCTGATGGCGTACCGTCCCCGCTTGACCTTGCCATGGTGGGAAGGCCCAGACTGCGCGCGTGCAGCATGAGGACCTCGCCGTGAACACCAGCGCAAACACACTCCGGTTTCCGGTCGAAGGCATGACCTGTGCGTCGTGCGTGGGCCGCGTCGAGCGGGCGCTGAAGAAGCTGCCTGGCGTCGAGGAGGCGAGCGTCAACCTGGCGACCGAGATGGCCGAGGTGCGTGGCACCGGGCTGCCGGCAACCGGGGAGCTGATTGCAGCCGTGGTCGCGGCCGGCTACGGCGTCAGCTCCAGCGACACCGACCTGGCCATCGGCGGCATGACCTGCGCGTCATGCGTCGGTCGCGTCGAACGCGCGCTCAAGCGCGTGCCAGGCGTGCTGGATGCCACCGTCAATCTCGCCACCGAGCGGGCACGCGTGCGCACGGTCGGGACGCCGGACCTTGGGCGGCTCGTCGCCGCCGTGCACGACGCAGGCTATGTCGCGCAGTTGCCGCAGAGTGAAGCGGCGCCCGCCGACGCCGAGCCGGCGGCCCGCCGGTTGCCGCGCTCGCGCGAAGCGCGCCACCTCGTGATCGCAGCCTTGCTGACGGCGCCGCTGCTGGTGCCGATGCTCGGCATGCTGTTGGGCCAACACTGGATGCTGCCCGGCTGGCTCCAGTGGCTGCTGGCGACGCCGGTGCAATTCTGGCTGGGCGCGCGCTTCTATCGCGCAGCCTGGCGAGCCGTGCGGGCCGGCAGCGGCAACATGGACCTGCTGGTGGCGCTGGGCACGTCCGCGGCCTACGGGTTGAGCGTCCACCACTTGCTGCAGGACACGGTGCGGCACGGTCACGTCAATCTGTATTTCGAGGCGTCGGCGGCGATCATCACGCTGATCCTGCTGGGCAAGTTCCTCGAGGCGCGCGCCCGGCGCCAGACCACCGCGGCGATCCGCGCCCTGCAGGCACTGAAGCCGACCACCGCACGGGTGCGCAAGGACTCGGGCGATGTGGACGTGCCGGTCGGCCAGGTGCGGCTTGGCGACCTGGTCGTCGTGCGCCCGGGCGAACGTTTCCCCGTGGACGGCGTGCTGCGCGAAGGCCGCACGCACGCCGACGAGTCACTGATCACCGGCGAGTCGCTGCCGGTCGTGAAGCAGGCGGGCGACCGCGTGACCGGCGGTGCGGTCAACGGCGAAGGCGTGGTGGTGGTCGAAACCCGCGCCATCGGCGGCGAGACGGCGCTGGCCCGCATCACCCGCCTGGTCGAGGACGCCCAGGCGAAAAAGGCGCCGATCCAGCGGCTGGTCGACCGCGTCAGTGCGGTTTTCGTGCCCGTGGTGGTCGCCCTGGCACTGGTGACGCTGGTCGGCTGGGGCCTGGCCAGCGGCGACTGGAGCACGGCCATCCTCAACGCGGTCGCGGTGCTGGTCATTGCCTGCCCCTGTGCGCTGGGGCTCGCCACGCCGACCGCGATCATGGCGGGAACCGGCGTCGCCGCGCGCGCCGGCATCCTGATCAAGGACGCCGAGGCGCTGGAACGGGCGCACATGGTCCGCATCGTCGCCTTCGACAAGACCGGCACGCTCACCGCCGGCGAGCCGCGCCTGGTGGAAGCGATCCCGCTGGCGGGCGATCGCAACGCGCTGCTCTCGCTGGCGGCCGCGCTGCAGAGCGGCAGCGAACACCCGCTGGCCCGCGCCATCCTGCGTGAGGCGACGCCCGCAACCGCGGCCTCCGATAGCCGGGCGCTGGCGGGCCGCGGGCTGGAAGGCCGAGTCGGCGGTCGGCAGCTGTGGCTGGGCAACCGCATCCTCATGCAGGAGATCGGTGCCGCTACCGATCCGCTCGACGCACGGGCGGCCGAGCTCGCGCGCAGTGGCCACACGCTGTCGTGGCTGGCGACCCGCGAGGACGCCGGCGCGCTGGTCCAGGGCGTGCTCGCCTTCCGTGACGAACCTCGGGCCGGCGCTGCGGCAGCCATCGAGCAGCTGCATCGGCTCGGCCTGCGCACCGTCATGATTTCGGGCGACAACGAGGGCGCGGCGAACAGCATTGCACGCGACCTCGGCATCGACGAGGTGCACGCCGACGTGCGTCCCGAGCAGAAGCTCGCCGTGATCGACGAGCTGAAGCGGCAGGGCGTGGTGGCGATGGTGGGCGACGGCATCAACGACGCGCCGGCCCTGGCGGCCAGCGATGTCGGCATCGCGATGGGCTCGGGCACGGACGTGGCGATGCACGCGGCGGCGATCACCTTGATGCGCCCGGAGCTGTCGCTGGTCGCCGACGCCATCGACGTCTCGCGCCGCAGCACCCGCAAGATCCACCAGAACCTGTTCTGGGCATTCGGCTACAACGTCATCGGCATCCCGCTCGCCGCGCTGGGGTTCCTCAGCCCTGTACTGGCGGGCGCCGCGATGGCGTTTTCCTCGGTCAGCGTGCTGGGCAATACACTGTTGCTCAAGCGCTGGCGACCCGCCGCACCCGCAACCCGTCAGGAGGTGGCCCATGCCAGGCAAGCTCCAGCGGCCTGAACTCGGCGAGGCCCGTTCGCAGGGCCTGCACAACATCGGCGAGGCGGCCGGGCTTTCGCAGGTCTCGGCCAAGATGATCCGCCACTACGAGCACATCGGGCTGATCCCCGAAGCCGCCCGCACCATGGCCGGCTACCGGCTTTACAGCGATGCCGACGTGCACCGCCTGCGCTTCATCAAGCGCGCCCGCTCGCTCGGGTTCCCGGTGAAGCAGATCGGCGTGCTGCTGCAGCTGTGGTCCGACCGCTCGCGCGCCAGCGCCGAAGTCAAGGCGCTGGCCCAGCAGCATGCGCGCGAGCTGGCCGCACGCATTGCCGAAATGCAGGCGATGCAACGCACGCTGGACGATCTCGCGCGCCGCTGCCACGGCGACAACCGCCCCGACTGCCCCATCCTCGACGACCTCAGCGGCGACGTGCCCGACGGCCCACGCCGCGCTGGGCCTCGCGGGCCGTTGCGCTGACCATGTCCGGGTCCGTCGGTTTCGGGCTCGCCCTTCCCTGGAGAGCCGGGCATGGCTGATCCATGCTGCGGGAAGGCCGTCGATCTGCGTGGCCTGCAGGCGGCGCAGCGGCGCGTGCTCCTGATCGTGCTGGCGGTCAACATCGCCACCTTCGCGATGATGCTCGCTGCGGCGATCTACAGTGGCTCGGCCTCGCTGCTGTCGGGCAGCCTTGACAACCTCGGTGATGCGCTCACCTACCTGCTGAGCCTGGCCGTGGTCGCTGCCGGCGTGCGCGCCAAGGCCCGGGTCGCGCTGCTGAAGGGGTTGTTGATCCTGGGCGCGGCCGTGGCGGTTGCGGTCCAGATCGGCTGGCGCCTTGCGCACCCGCAGGTGCCGGTGTTCGAGGCCATCGGCATCGCCGCCCTGATCAACCTGGCGTTCAACGGCCTGTGCCTGTGGCTGCTGAGCCCGCATCGTTTTGGCGACGTGAACATGGCATCGGCCTGGGAATGCTCGCGCAATGACGTGTTCGAAGGTGGCGCAGTGCTGTTGGCTGCCGGCGGCGTCTGGCTGTTCGGTGCCGGCTGGCCCGATCTGCTGATCGGCGCGGGCCTGTTGGTGCTGTTCCTGCGTTCGGCCGTGCGGGTGCTGCGCTCGGCCTGGCGCGAGTACTCGGCGGCAGGGACCTGAGCGGCCGGAGCCGGTGCTGCGCGCGGCGCCTTGCCCTAAGCGTCGAACTGCAGGACTTCATCGGCGACGATGGCGTGGGTGATGCGCTCGCCGTTCCAGCTGTAGAAGAGGTGCGGCCCCTGCACGACCGGTGCGACCAGGTCCGGGTAGAACACCGCGACGCACTGGCCGCCGCGCCGCCGCACGCTGTCGTATACGACGCCGTTGCTGCCGGCGTCGCGCAGCCGGCGACCGAGGGCCTGGCTGGCGGCGTAGCTGTCCGGGTCATGCATCGCCGGCCAGCCGCCGCGCAGGTCGTGGAAGCGCCCGCCGATGTTGGCGAGGTAGCAGCGCATCTCCAGCGTCGTCGGCGGCTCGGCGGTGCGGGCCAGGAACAGCTGCCGGTGATGCACGGTTTCGGCCACCGCCGTATCGCGTGAGCGCGCGGCGTAATAGACGCCCTGCGAGCCGTCGGCGAAGCGGGTGCCCTCCGGGTTGGGATGGGCAAAGGTGGCCATGATCGGGGTCGTGCCGGGCCCGCTGATGCGCCGGCCTTCCGGCACCAGCGCGATCTGGCCCAACTCAAGGCGCAGGCGCGGGTTGGTCAGGCCCTCCAGCTCGCAAATCGCGTCGATGTCCGCCGGCTCGGCAATCGCGTCGAAGACGCCGACCGGGGGAAACCGGCTGGAGACGATGCGATAGCTCGGCCGCCAGGCAATGCGCGCGACGCGGGGCGTCGGGGAAGCGCTCTTCAACCCCAGCCCCGCTGCGCGTCGAGGTAGTGGCGCACCAGGTACAGGTCGCCCACCTGCCCGCCGAGCATGCGCTCCAGCGCGCTGCACCCACCGAACAGCGGCGCGGCGTTCGGGCGCTTGACCCAGCCGTCGGCCTGGGCGTCGTCGGGAAACAGGATGTGCAGCGCCTTGTAGATGCCGAGCAGGTAGCTGATACGTTCCAGCGCGTCCTTCGGCAGCGCGCCGTCCCGTTCCTTCTTCCAGCGGAAGTAGGTGGAGCGCCCCGGCGAGCCCAGCAGCACGCGCTCCTGCTCCGCGCTCAGCCCCCACTTCGCCGCGATGCGAAAGAACGAGCGCAGCGCCGGCCCGGCAAGCTCGCGGGGTGCAAGAGGTTCACGGCGTTGCCGGACAGCTGGCATCACAAGTCCCGATAAATACGTCAAACCAGATTGTAGTACCAGTCGGGATGGAGTGCCAGAGACGCCGCCAGCCCGGCAGGGCGGCTTCGCGCCGCGGGCGCGCGAGACGACACCAGCGAGTCGGCCGAGCGAACCGGACCGGTGCCCAAGGGCGGTGATGAGGGCCGCCAATGCAGCGGTCGCGCAGCGCGGCGCGCGTGCAAAACATCGGCTCGCGTCTCCCATCCCGGCACGGCCCGGCGCGATGGCGCGGGTGATGTCGGCCAAAGACCTTTGGGTGAGGCGGAGGGCCTCGTGCGCGATACAGAGCCTGAATGCCTGCGGCTGCGGCGGCCGGCCACCGGCAAGGCTACAGCGGCTGTACAGCCGCGGCGGCGGAGGATAAGTGGCATCGCACGTTGGCTCACGGACGCGCCGGAACCAACGACAGCCACGGACCGGAGCCGGCGTGATCCCGCAGCAGAGCCTGTCGCTCGACGCCCGCACTTCGGCCGAACCGGCAAAGTCATCGGCTTGACGTGCGGCCCAGCGGCCTGGTTGCCGCGGACCGGAGCGACACGTCGGCTGGCAAGGCGCCCGCCACGGCACGCCGGAGCCACCGCAGCTGCAGCGCCCGGCGCCGGATCAGTTGCCGCCCCGGCAGCGCCTTGCACAAGAGGTCGAAGAGATGAAAACGATGCTCGCGTTGATGCTGATTGGCCTGCTGACAGCAGCGGCGCCAGCAACAGCGTCGGGCGTGCAGTCATTGCCGGCGCAGGCGGCCGAGCCGCACAAGGGCAAGCTATCCGTACAGGACCGCAACTGGCTGCGTTCGGCGCACCAGGCGAATCTCGCCGAGGTCGCGGCGGGCAAACTGGCGCAGCGCAAGGGCACGGCGCAGTCCGTGCGCCAGGTCGGCAAGACGCTGGTCACCGACCATTCGCGGCTGGACATGCAGGTCAAGCACGCGGCAGCCCGCATCGGGTTGGACCTGCCCGGCCAGCCGAACGCGACGCAGCAGCAACATGCGCGAATGCTGAAGCAGAAAAGCGGCTCCGCCTTCGATCGCGCGTTTATTCACCTTGAGTCCGGTCGTCACATCCGCGCCATCGAATTGACCAGCAAGGAAATCCACAAGGGCTCGTCGCCGGCCATCAAACAGCTGGCGCGCGCCACCGAGCCGGTACTGAAGAAGCACCTGCACCAGCTGAAGAACGCGTCGCTGAAGACCAGCGGCAGCAAATAGCGAGGCCGCAGGGCGGCGCGGCGTGTGCCGGCCGGAGGTTCCACTCACGGAGGATGCAATGAACAAGCTGACCCTGGTGCTTTCGATTTGCGCCGCACTGGCGGTGCCGGCCGCTGCGCATGCCGCCGGTGACCGTGGCGCGCAGCCGGCGACGGTTGCCAGCGCCGCCTCGCCCGCGCAGCCGCACGCGGCCTCCGCCGACGACACCTCGGTCAGCCCCGACACCAGCGACCTGGTGAAGCTTTCGCACGACCCGGCGCAGTGGGTGATGCCCGCCAAGAACTATGCCGGCACGCGCTTCAGCACGCTCGACCAGATCAACCGCGACAACGTGAAAAACCTTGCGGTCGCCTGGGTCTTCTCCACCGGCGTGCTGCGCGGCCACGAGGCGGCGCCGCTGGTGGTCGGCGACACCATGTACGTGGTCACGCCCTGGCCGAACATCCTCTACGCGCTGGACCTCAACAACGACGGCGCCCTGAAATGGGCCTACAAGCCGCACCCGGAGCCGGCCGCCCAAGGCGTGGCCTGCTGCGACGTGATCAATCGCGGCGCCGCCTACGCCGACGGCAAGATCTTCTACAACACGCTCGACGATCACACCCTGGCCGTCGACGCCAAGACCGGCAAGCTGGTGTGGGACACCAAGCTCGGTGACATCAACAAGGGCGAAACGATCACCATGGCGCCGCTGGTGGTGAAAAACCATGTGCTGGTCGGCGTCAGTGGCGGCGAGCTCGGCGTGCGCGGCTGGCTAAAGTCGCTCGACACCGCCACCGGCGAGGTGCAGTGGACCGCCTACAGCACCGGGCCCGACAAGGACGTGCTGATCGGCGACGACTTCAACCCGCCCTACCAGGAGGACAAGGGCAAGGACCTCGGCGCCAAGAGCTGGCCGTCGAAGGCGGCCTGGGAAATCGGCGGCGGCTCGGTCTGGGGCTGGATCACCTACGACCCCGACCTCGATCTCATCTACTACGGCACCGGCAATCCCGGTCCGTGGAATCCGATCCAGCGCCCCGGCCTCAACTTCTGGACCTGCACGCTGTTTGCGCGCGACCCCGACACCGGCATGGCGAAGTGGGCGGTGCAGTGGAACCCGCACGACGAATTCGACTACGACGGTGTCAACGAAAACATCCTGTTCAACCTGAAGATCGACGGCAAGGAACGCAAGGTGCTGGCGCACCCGGATCGCAACGGCTTCCTCTATCTGCATGACCGCACCACCGGCCGCATCATCTCGGCGAAGAAGTTCTTCACCGACGCCAACACCATCCTGAAGATAAACCTGAAGACCGGCGCGCCGGTCTACAACCCGAAGAAGCGCCAGCAGCTCAACAAGACGGTCAAGGACATTTGCCCGGCCTCGACCGGTGGGAAGGACTGGCAGCCGTCGGCCTACTCGCCCAAGACGGGCCTGATCTACATCCCGCACAACCATCTGTGCCAGGACGAGACGGTGTCCAAGGTCAGCTATATCGAGGGCACGCCCTACGTCGGCGCCAAGGTGGCGATGAAGGCCGGACCCGGTGGCTGGCGCGGCGCCTTCACCGCCTGGGATCCGCTGCACGCGACGATCAAGTGGTCGATCCACGAGCGCTTCCCGGTCTGGAGCGGCGCGGTGGCCACCGCCGGCGGCGTCGTCTTCTACGGCACGATGGATCGCTGGTTCAAGGCCGTGGACGCCAAGACCGGCAAGCTGCTGTGGAAATTCCGCCTGGGTTCCGGAATCAACGGCCAGCCCATCACCTACAAGGGCCCGGACGGGCGCCAGTACGTCGCGGTCCTGGCCGGCGTCGGCGGCTGGTCGGGCGCGGTGGTCGCGGGCGATCTGGACCCGCGCAACCCGTACGGCGCGCTGGGGTTCGTCGGCGCCACCCAGGACCTGCCGCAGTACACCGCCAAGGGGGGCACGCTTTACGTCTTTGCCTTGCCGAAGGCCGGAGGCTCGCCATGAACCGGCCCGCCCGCCACCTAGCGCCGCTGGCCGTGGCCGCGCTGCTTTGCGCGCCGCTGCCGGCGCTGGCCCAGTCCGCCCCGGCCCACGCCCTGGTGCCACCGGTGCCGCCCCACGTGCAGACCGCCGGCGCCGCGCCGGCCCCAGCCAACGCGCCGTTGCGCGTCTGCGCCGATCCCAACGACCTGCCCTTCTCCAACCGCGCGGGCGAGGGCTTCGAAAACAAACTGGCCGACATGCTGGCGAAGGCCATGGGCAAAACGGTCGACTACACCTGGCGAGCGCGCCGCCGCCACTTCCTGCGCGACACGTTGCACGCGCGCCGCTGCGACGTGGTGATGGCGCTGCCGACCAGGGACACCGACGCGCTGACCACCGCGCCCTACTACCGCTCCAGCTACGCGCTGGTCTACCGGGCCAACGCGCCGTACAAGATCAATTCGCTGGAGGACCCGCGCCTGCGCACGCTGCAGATCGGGGTGCACGCGGTCGGCGACGACTGGGTCGACCTGCCCGGCGGCGCAGTGCTCGCGCACCGCGGCATCGTCCGCAACGTCCACATCTACAAGCTCTATGCCGACTACGGCCGGGCCAGCCCGTCCGCCGACCTGATCGAGGCGGTGGCGAATGGCGATGTCGACGTGGCCATCGCCTGGGGCCCGCTGGCCGGCTACTTCGCCACCCGCCAGAAGACGCCGCTGGTGGTGGTGCCGCTGGAGCATACCCACGCGATCCTGCCGTTCGAGTTTTCCATCTCGCTGGCGGTCCGTCACGGCGACACCGCCTTGCGCGACAAGCTCAACGCGATCCTTGCCGAGAAACACGACGCCATCCACGCGCTGCTCGCGCGCTACGGCGTGCCGCAACTGGCGCTGAAAGCGACGGCGGGTGGCAGCGAAAAGGTCGCCGTGGAGCGCGAAACCACCGGCGACAGCACGGGCAGCGGCATGCGCTAGCCGGTTTGCCGGCGCACCCAGGCCCACGGAGGGCACGATGAAACACACACATCTGCTGATGTCCGCTGCGGTCGCCTCGGCGATCGCGCTGGCCGCCGCGGTGGCGGTCCAAGCGGCACCACCGGGCGCCGTGCCCAGCGGTCAGCAACTGCAGCGGGTGCCGGTCTCGGGACTGCACATGGGCGGTCCGGGCTCGACCCTGACCAATCCCTACGCCGACGACCGCGCCGCCTGGGTCGAGGGCCGCAAACTGTTCAAGCAAATGAATTGCGCCGGCTGCCACGCGCCCAAGGGTGGCGGCGGCATGGGACCGGCACTGTCGGACCATACGTGGCTCTACGGCTCCAGCCCGGGCAACATCTACCTGACCATCCTGCACGGCCGCCCCAATGGCATGCCGCAGTGGGGCACGCGGTTGCCGCCGCAGGCGATCTGGGCGCTGGTGACCTACGTCAAGACGCTCGAGGTGCCCGGTGACAAGAACGCGCCCTTCGCCAAGCGCAAGCCGCCGCAGAACCCGGGCAACCCCACCCCGCCGTCGCAACCACCGGGGCCGAAGCCGGCCAAGGGCCAGCACTGATGCGGCGCGCGTCCGGCATCGCGCTCGCGCTGCTGCTGTCGCCGCTGGCGGCGCAGGCTGCGCCGATGGGCTACCTCAGCACCCACGGCGCGTCGGCCAACCCCATCACCAGCCTCGGCTGGGGCCTGCTGGTGCTGTCGCTGTTCGTGGTCGCCTTCATCTCGCTGGCGGTCCTGGTGGGCATCTGGTGGAAGCGCCGCGGGCCGCTGGACGAGGCCGGCTGGCCGGTACTCTCGCGCGGCCGCAACGGCATGCCCTGGCTTTTGGTCGGGGTGCCGGTGTCGATCGTGCTGCTGTGCCTGTCGGCGCTCTGGACCTTCTTCGCCCTGGCCGCGGTCGCCTCGCCGCCCGGCAACCCGCCGATCACGCTCGACATCACCGGCCACCAGTGGTGGTGGGAGGTGAAGTACGAGTATTACGGCAAGCCCGAACTCACCTTCGTCACCGCCAACGAAATCCACCTGCCGGTGGGCCAGCCGGTGCGCGTGCGCCTGAAGACGGCCGACGTGATCCACTCGTTCTGGGTGCCCAAGCTGGCCGGCAAGACCGACCTGATTCCCGGGCAGACGAACATTGCGTGGCTGGAGGCTGACAAGGCGGGCATCTACCGTGGCCAGTGCGGCGAGTTCTGCGGCCTGCAGCACGCGCACATGGCGCTGTACGTGGTTGCGCAACCGGCACAGGCCTTTCGGTCGTGGTGGGACCACCAGCTGAGCCTGGCGACCGTGCCGGCAACGGCCAAGGCGCTGCACGGCTCGCAGGTGTTCCAGTCGCGCTGCGCCATCTGCCACACGGTGCGCGGCCTGGGCGGCAGCCAGGGCGGCATGGGCCCGGACCTGACCCACCTGATGAGCCGGCGCACCATCGCCGCCGGCACCCTGCCAAACAAGGTCGGTTACCTGGCCGCCTGGATCAGCAATGCGCAGGCCATCAAGCCAGGCGCCGGCATGCCCACCGAATCGCTCAGCAGCGAGCAGTTGCAGGCACTGCTCGCCTACGTGCAGTCACTCCATTGAGCACAGGGAACGGCCATGGCTGAGACATCCAGCTCCACCTTCCGCGACCCGGTCGTCGCCGAACCGACACCGGAGCTGCTGCACAAGCTGGAGTCGATGTGGAGCGACGCGCCCGGGCTGATCGGCTGGTTCTCCACCGTCGACCACAAGCGCATCGGCAAGCGTTACCTGGTGACCGCCTTCATCTTCCTGCTGGTCGGTGGCCTGGAAGCTCTGGCCATGCGCCTGCAACTGGCGCAGCCCAACGGCCACATCCTCGGCCCGAAGATGTACAACGAGTTCTTCAGCATGCACGGGATGACCATGATCTTCCTGTACGCGCTGCCGATCCTCTCGGGCTTCAGCAACTTCGTCTGGCCGCTGGTCCTCGGCACCCGCGACATGGCCTTCCCGCGGCTCAACATGTTCACCTACTGGACTTTCACGCTGGCCGGCATCTTCCTCTACATGGGCTTCTGGACCGGGCATGGCACCGACGTCGGCTGGTTCAACTACGTGCCGTTGTCCGAGCACGCCTACAACCCCGGCTGGAACATCGACATCTACGCCCTGGGCATGATCTTCCTCGGCATCTCGACCACCGCCGGTGCCATCAATTTCATCGCCACCATGTTCCGCACGCGCGCGCCCGGCATGAGCATCAGCCGCCTGCCGATCATGATCTGGGGCACGCTGGTGGCCAACATCGGCATCCTCTTCGCGGTCCCCGCCGTGAGCCTGGACTTCCTGCTGCTGTGGTTCGACCGGCGCTTCGGCACCGATTTCTTCAACGCCGCCACCGGCGGCCGCCCGCTGCTCTGGCAGCACCTGTTCTGGATCTTCGGCCATCCGTGGGTGTACGCCATCGTGCTGCCGGCCATGAGCATCGTTTCGCAGGCCCTGCCGGTGTACTGCCGCCGCCCGCTGGTCGCCAACAGCGCGGTCATCCTCGCCACCATCCTGACGATGGTGCTGGGCTTTGGCGTCTGGGTGCACCACATGTTCGCCACCGGCCTGCCGGTGATCGCGATGGGCTTCTTCAGCGCCGCCAGCTTCGCCATCGTCATCCCCAGCGCGGTGTCGGTGTTCGCCTGGGTCGCCACCATCTGGACCGGGCGGCCGGTTTTCACCACCGCCTTCAAGTTCTTCGCCGCGGAGATCGTGCTGTTCGTGATCGGCGGCGTCTCCGGGTTCATGACCGCCGCGATTCCGCTGGACTGGCAGCTCACCGACACCTATTTCGTCGTCGGTCACATCCATTACGTGCTGATCGGCATCAACGTGTTTCCGGTCATCGGCGGCATCTACCACTGGTTCCCCAAGATGACCGGCAGGCTGATGAGCGAAAAGCTCGGCTGGTGGAACTTCTGGCTGATGTTCATCGGTATCAACGTCGGCTTCTTCCCGATGCACATCAGCGGCCTGCTGGGCATGCCGCGCCGCATCTACACCTATCCGGCCGGCTTGGGCTGGGGGGACCTCAACCTTGTCACCACCATTGGCGCCTTCATCTTCGCGCTGGGCGCACTGCTGTTCGTGGTCAACGTCGTGCGCAGCCTGCTGGCCGGGCGCAAGGCGCCGGCCAACCCCTGGGATGCGGATTCGCTGGAGTGGGCCACCGCTTCGCCGCCGCCGAGCTACAACTTCGGCGTCATCCCCAGCGTCGGCAGCATCCACCCGCTGTGGGAGGAGCGCCTGCAGTCCGACGACGGCCGCACCATCCTGCACGAGGGCCTGGTGCTCGACCACCACCACGAGATCCCCGCGACCACGCCGCTGGACGGTGAGGCCGACGTGATCCTCAAGCAGCCCGGCAGCTCCTTCGCGCCGCTGGTGGTGGCGCTGCTGATCGCCGGCATCTTCGTCGGCCTGTTGCTGGGCATGTGGTGGGTCGCCGGCGGCTGCGCGCTGGCGCTGATCCCGGGGCTGCTTTACTGGTTCTGGCCCAGCGCCGAAAGCGGCTGGGCGGTGGAGGCGTGAGCATGGCCGAGGAACGCACATTGGGCCGCACCCTTCCGGTGGGCAAGACCGGCCACCGCACGCCCGGCTTCTGGGGCGTGCTTGCGCTCATCGCCACCGAGGGTGCCGTCTTCGCCTACCTGTTCTTCAGTTATTTCTACCTGCTGTCGCAGTCGACGACGCCCTGGCCACCCAGCGGCCCGCCGCCGATGCAATACGCCATCCCGACCACCATCGCACTGCTGGTCAGCGCCGCCGCGCTGTGGTGGGCGCAGCGCAGCATCCGCCTTGCCCGCCGCGGGCAGATGATGCTGGCGCTGGCAATTGCCGCGCTGCTCGGGATCGTCTACCTGATCCTGCAACTGCTGGACTGGAATGCCGAGCCGTTCCTGCTGCAGGAGGGTGCCTACGCCTCGCTGTTCTACACCATCACCGGCTTCCACCTGCTGCACGCGGCGGTCGGCGTGCTGATCCTCGCCACCATGATCCTGTGGAGCGGCCTGGGCCACATTACCGGCGAGCGCTACATCGCCATCGATGTCGCGGCGCTGTACTGGTACTTCGTGGTGGTGGTCTGGATCGCGGTGTTCATCACCTTCTACGTACTGCCCTGGATCACACCTGCCTGAGCCGCCCGCCATGCCGACGACCACGACCACGCCCAACAACCCGCCCGCCGTCGTCCGTACGCCGGTTGGCGGCGCGCTGGTCTACGGCCTCTTCGGCGCACCCCTTGCCTGGCTGGTGCAGCTGCTGCTGAACTACATCTTCGCCGCGCATGCCTGCTTCCCGACCAACATTCCGCTGGCGCGGCCGATCTGGAGCAACGTTTGGTGGCTGCTGCTGGCCATCGACCTGGTCGCGATTGCCGTCGGCATCACGTCGCTGCTGGCGGCGCTGGGGCAGCGGACGCTGTGGCGTGCGCGGGCGCTGGAGACCATCGCCGACAAGCGGAACCACTACCTGGCGCACTGGTCGGTGCTGACCAGCGCGCTGTTTTCCATCGTCATCGTGTTCACCATCATCATGCTGTTCATCGAGCCGGTATGCGACGTCTGAGCGCTCCTCTGCAACCACGGCGGCTGGCGCTGCTGCTGGCGGGCCTGGGTGCCTCGGCCACGGCCGCAGCGCATGGCAGCGAAGGCGGCGGCCTGCACTGGGTCTGGGATCCGTGGCTGCTGGTCTGCATGGCCATTGCCATCGTGCCCTACGCGCTGGGCATGGCGCGCATGGCGCGCACGCAGCGGCGCACCGTGCTGGGCGGCTGGCGTGCGGCCTCGTTTTTTGCCGGCATGACGTTGTTGCTGCTGGCGCTGGAGTCGCCGCTGGACGTGCTCGCCGACGTGCTGTTCTCGGCGCACATGACCCAGCACATGCTGTTGCTGCTCGTGATCCCGCCGTTGCTGGTGGCTGGCCGGCCGGTGATCACCTGGCTGTGGGCCTTCGACGTGCAAGCGCGCCAGGGCGTGGTGCGCGGCTGGAGCCGCAGCGGCCTCGACGCCATCTTCCGCTGGCTGATGCGGCCGCTGGTGGTCTGGCTGCTGCTGACTGCCGCGCTCTGCGTCTGGCACCTGCCTGGTCCCTACGACGCCGCGGTACGCACCGAGTGGCTGCACGACCTGGAGCACCTCAGCTTCCTCGCCTTTTCGCTGGCCTTCTGGACCATTGTCATCGAGCCCTACGGCAAGCGCCGTGCGCTCAGCCACGGCGCCACCATCGTCTTCATCGTCGCGGCGGGCTTCGTCATGGGCATGATCGGAGCCATCCTGGTGTTCGCACCGCAACCGCTGTACGCCGTGCACGTGCACGACGCCGCGCGATACGGCTTGACCGCGCTGGCCGACCAGCAGCTGGCGGGCGTGATCATGTGGATCCCCTCCAACCTGATCCACGTGGCGGCGCTGTGCGTGGTGTTCTTCGCCTGGTTACGCGCGGACGAGCAGCGCGCGCCACGGCTCCGCTCGCTGTCGCGTGGCGCCAGCTTCGGCCTCGTGCTGGTGTCGCTGGCGGCTCTGGTGCTCGTTGGTTGCGCCGGCGGTGGCAACGAGGACAACGGCCAGCTGGCGGACAGTGGCGCGGACCCGCAGCGCGGCGCCGCGCTGATCAACCGCTACGGCTGCGGTGGCTGCCACACCATCCCCGGCATCAGCGGCGCCGATGGCCTGGTCGGGCCACCGCTGACCCACTGGAGCCAGCGCAGCTACATTGCCGGCCTGCTGGCCAACAACCCTGACAACCTCTCGCTGTGGATTTCCCATCCGCAGAAGGTGCTGCCCGGCGTCGACATGCCGGACATGGGCGTGTCGACCGCCGACGCGGAGGACATCGCAGCCTACCTCGAAACGATCCGCTGAGCCGGTGCTTGGCATCACAGCGCAACCTGGGCGGGGTGTCACGCAGCGTGGCTGACAGAGTCGCCGGCGTTTTTCGGCGCAGCACCAGCCATCCGCAGGCTGCGGTCGGAGCGTCCGTGGCGACTGCTGGCCAGCATATGCGTAGCGGCGAGCGGCGGCGCCGGCGCACAGGTGACGCCGGCGCCGACAGCACGACGCCCCGCGCGTCGCCGCGGCACCGGCATCGCTTGTCGTGCCGTCTTCACCATGCCGCAGAGCGACGACCTCGGCATGCGCATGTTCAGGCTGACGACGCACGGCAGCCTTGGCGCCCGCTGGTTGCTGGCCGGCTACGCGCTGGCCGACGCGACCTACCAGTCGGCGCTGCAACTGACTGCACCCGAGGGTGACCCCGCGGCCGACGCCGGCGGCCGCATCGACGTGCGGCCGGGCGACCACCTGTCCGGCATCCCGCTTCGCAACCTCAAGCTGGGGCTGAGCTGCCGTGCCGGCGACGACTGGCGCTTCGACGTCGAGCTGCAGGCGGTCGGCCGCCGCTACTACGGCGGCGACGAGTCCAACCAGGATGCGCGCCTGCCCGGCCACGCCACCCTCGACCTGCATGCGAGCTGGCAGGTACTGCCGCGGCTGCGCCTGCGCCTCGACTTGCGCAACGCGCTCGACCGCCGCTACGCCAGCTTCGGCACCTGGTACGACACCGACAGCCCGCTCGGCCGCGCCGTCGGCAGCGACGACCCGCGCAGCCTCACGCCCGGCCGCCCCCGCGCCCTGTATGCCACCGCCCGCTTCAGTTTCTGATCCTGGCCACGCGCCTGTGGCGCCCGCGGGCATGGCGCAGGCTCGGCGCTACAATGGCCGCAGCCGCCGGCGAGGTTTTTGCCGGCCGCCTTCTGTTTTCCATGCTGCGTCGGCGGCCGCCGGCGCCGAGGTCAATGCTGCTGATCATCGACAACTACGACAGTTTCACCTGGAACCTGGTGCAGTACCTGGGCGAGCTGGGCCAAGCGGTGGAGGTGGTGCGCAACGACGCCACCGACGTGGCCGGGCTGCGCGCAATGGCGCCGGAGCGCATCGTCATTTCGCCCGGTCCGGGCACGCCCGACGACGCCGGCATCACGCTGGCGGCCGTGCGCGAACTGGCCGGCGAGATCCCGATCTTCGGCGTCTGCCTCGGCCACCAGGCCATCGCCCAGGCCTTTGGCGGCGACGTGGTGCGCGCGCGCCGCATCATGCACGGCAAGACCTCGCCCATCCACCACGCCGGCGCCGGCGTGTTTGCCGGCCTGCCGCAGCCGCTGGTCGCCACCCGCTACCACTCGCTGCTGGTCGAGCCGTCGAGCCTGCCGGACTGCCTCGAGCTCACCGCCTGGACCGAGCGCGAGCGCGGTGGCGTCGATGAGATCATGGGACTGCGCCACCGCACGCTGCCGGTCGAGGGCGTGCAGTTCCACCCCGAATCCATCCTCACCCGTGACGGCCGCGCCCTGCTGCGCAACATGCTGCGCCTGTCGCTGCCCGAGGCGGCCTGAGCGATGGCCAACATCACGCCACGCGAGGCCCTGCAGCGCATCATCGAGCACCGCGAGATCTTCCACGACGAGATGATCGCGCTGATGGGCCAGATCATGCGCGGCGAGGTCAGCGCGCAGATGACCGCGGCCATCGTCAGCGCCCTGCGGGTGAAGAAGGAGACGGTGGGCGAGATCACCGGCGCGGCGCGCGTGATGCGTGACTTTGCGGTCAAGGTGCCGCTGCCGCCGACGCCGCACCTGGTCGACATCGTCGGCACCGGCGGCGACGGCGCCTGCAGTTTCAACATTTCGACCACGGCAATGTTCGTGGCCGCGGCGGCCGGC
>DASSBG010000028.1:0-256617 GCA_035699085.1 Rhodanobacteraceae bacterium | reverse complement strand
ACGCTGACCGAAGCCGGCTACGTCGGCGAGGACGTCGAGAACATCATCCAGAAGCTGCTGCAGAAGTGCGACTACGACGTCGACAAGGCGCAGCAGGGCATCGTCTACATCGACGAGATCGACAAGATCTCGCGCAAGTCCGACAACCCGTCGATCACCCGCGACGTGTCCGGCGAAGGCGTGCAGCAGGCGCTGCTGAAGCTGATCGAGGGCACCGTCGCCAGCGTGCCGCCGCAGGGCGGGCGCAAGCACCCGCAGCAGGAATTCCTGCAGGTCGACACCAAGAACATCCTGTTCATCTGCGGCGGCGCGTTTGCCGGCCTGGAGAAGGTCATCCAGCAGCGCTCGGAGACCACGGGCATCGGCTTCGGTGCCGAGATCCGCAGCAAGGCGCGGCAGAACAACATCGGCAAGGTGCTGGCCGACGTCGAGCCCGAGGACCTGGTGAAGTTTGGCCTGATCCCCGAGTTTGTCGGCCGCCTGCCGGTCGTTGCCACGCTCGACGAACTGGACGAGGCCGCGCTGGTGCGTATCCTCACGGAGCCCAGGAACGCCATCAGCAAGCAGTTCAAGAAGCTGTTCGAGATGGAGGACGTGGAGCTGGAGCTGCGCCCCGAGGCCTTGTCGGCGGTCGCCCATCGGGCGCTGAAGCGCAAGACCGGCGCCCGCGGCCTGCGCACCATCCTGGAGCAGGTGCTGCTGGACACGATGTACGAGCTGCCCTCGCTGGAGCATGTCAGCAAGGTGGTCGTCGACGACGCCGTCATCAACGGCCAGGCTGAGCCGTTCCTGATCTACCGGGGCAACCTGCAGCAGCAACGCGCGGCCGGCGAATCGGGCGGCGACGCCGCCTGACGGCGTCCGCTGGCGCCCCGCGCGTCCCTTGATACGCCGCCGCGCCACCTCCATTTCGGGAAGCAGAAACCTGCGCTGAGCGGAACCCGTCTCGCGGGCTCCCGTGCGCCCGCACTGCCCGAGAAGAAGACGATGGCCCAGAAAACTCCCCAAGTCACCCGTGCCCAGGGTGCCCTGCTGCCGGTGCTGCCGCTGCGCGACGTGGTGGTGTTCCCGCAGATGGTGATCCCGCTGTTCGTCGGCCGCGAACCGTCCATGCAGGCGCTGGAAACAGCCATGGCGGACGACCGCCAGATCCTGCTGGTGGCGCAGAAAGGCCCCGAGATCGACGCCCCCGGCGCCGACGACCTTTACCAGGTCGGAACGCTGGCCAACATCCTGCAGTTGCTGAAGCTGCCGGACGGCACCATCAAGGCGCTGGTCGAGGGCCAGTCGCGCGCCCAGCTCGACGAACTGACAAGCAGCAGCGATGGCATGTTGCAGGCCAAGGCCGTGGCGCTGGAGCCGGTGTGGGGCGGCGATCCGCGTGAAGTCGAGGTGGCCGCGCGCACCCTGGTCACGCAATTCGAACAACTGGTCAAGAACAACCGCAAGGTGCCGCCGGAGGTGCTGACGGCATTGTCGGGCATCGACGACCCCTCGCGGCTTGCCGATTCCATTGCCGCGCACCTGTCGGTGCGGCTGGCGGACAAGCAGCGCGCGCTCGAGACGCTCGATGTTGGCACCCGGCTGGAGATGTTGGCGGCGCTGGTCGAGGCCGAGATGGACCTGGCTCAGATCGAGAAGCGCATCCGCGGCCGCATCAAGTCGCAGATGGAGCGCAGCCAGCGCGAGTACTACCTCAACGAGCAGATGAAGGCGATCCAGAAGGAACTCGGCGAGGTCGAGGACGCGCCCGGTGAGCTGGACGAACTGGCGCGCAAGATCGACGGCGCCGGCATGCCGAAGGAAACGCGCGCCAAGGCGCAGCGCGAGCTGGGCAAGCTGCGGCACATGTCGCCGATGTCGGCCGAAGCGGCGGTCGTCCGCAACTACCTCGACTGGCTGGTGGCCGTGCCCTGGAAGCAGCGCAGCAAGATCAGCAAGGACCTGTCGCAGGCGGCGGCGGTGCTCGACGCCGACCACTTCGGCCTGCAGCGGGTCAAGGAGCGGATTCTGGAATACCTGGCCGTGCAGGCGCGCGTCAACACCATGAAGGGGCCGATCCTGTGCCTGGTCGGCCCGCCTGGCGTGGGCAAGACCTCGCTGGGCAAATCCATCGCCAAGGCCACCAACCGCAAGTTCGTGCGCATGAGCCTCGGCGGTGTGCGCGACGAGGCGGAGATCCGCGGCCATCGGCGCACCTACATCGGCTCCATGCCCGGCCGCATCATCCAGAACATGAGCAAGGCCGGCAGCCGCAATCCGCTGTTCATGCTCGACGAGATCGACAAGATGGCAATGGACTTCCGCGGCGACCCGTCATCGGCGTTGCTGGAAGTGCTCGACCCGGAGCAGAACCACGCCTTCAACGACCACTACCTCGAGGTCGATTTCGACCTGTCCGAGACCATGTGGATCGCCACCGCCAACTCGCTCAACATTCCCGGCCCGCTGCTCGACCGCATGGAAGTGATCCGCATCCCGGGTTACACGGAAGACGAGAAGCTGGAAATCGCGCAACGATACCTGGTACCCAAGCAGCTGCGGGAGAACGGTCTGGAGGCGAGCGAACTGACGCTGTCGACGGCGGCCATTCGTGACATCGTGCGGTATTACACGCGCGAATCCGGCGTGCGCAACCTCGAGCGCGAAATTGCAAAGATCTGCCGCAAGGTGGTCAAGGAGCTGTCGCTGACGCCCGAGCAGGCGGCCAAGGCTGCCAAGGCCGAGAAGGCCGAAAAAACCGGCAAGCGAGGCAAGGGCAAGGTGGACAAGGCCGCGGTAGAGGCCGCCAAGGCGCACCGCGTGCAGGTCAGCGTCCGCAACCTTGGCCATTACCTCGGCGTCCGTCGCTTCACCTTCGGCCAGGCCGAGCGGCAGAACGAAATCGGCCTGGTCACGGGCCTGGCCTGGACCCAGGTTGGCGGCGACCTGCTGAGCATCGAGGCAACCGTGGTGCCGGGCCGGGGCAAGCTGATCCACACCGGCCAGCTCGGCGACGTGATGCAGGAGTCGATCCACGCCGCGCTGAGCGTGGTGCGCGCCCGCACCGAACCGTTCGGCATCGATCCGGAGTTCTACCACAAGCAGGACATCCATATTCACGTGCCCGAAGGAGCAACGCCAAAGGACGGCCCCAGTGCCGGCGTGGGCATGTGCACGGCGCTGGTGTCTGCGCTCACCCGGGTGCCGGTGCGCTCGGAGGTTGCAATGACAGGCGAGATCACGCTGCGTGGTCGGGTACTGCCGATCGGCGGCCTCAAGGAGAAGTTGCTGGCCGCGCATCGTGGTGGCATCACCACGGTGATCATTCCCGAGGAGAACCGCAAGGACCTCGCCGACATCCCGGCCAACGTCACCGAGTCACTGGAGTTGCGGCCGGTGCGGTGGATCGACGAGGTGCTTGATATTGCCCTGGAGCGGCCGTTGGCACCGTTGCCGCGCGCGGATGAGAAGCCGCTGGAGAAGGAGGCCGGCGACGGCCGCGACCAGACGGAGTCTCCCGCGCGGCCGCATTGACGAGCTTCGAGGCGGCGGGCGATGCCGTCGCCGGTGGCCGGCCCGGCAAAGCGTGCCGGCAAGAATCGTCAACGCCTTTCGGCAGTTGCCGCGCACTTGTATCCGAGCACCTGAAGAGGCGACGCGGGGCAGCACGTTGCGCTTCGCGGCGCAAGCGTCGGATCTGTCGCAAGCCGCGCCATTGCTTGTATTGCGCGGCGCAGTGCGGCACTGGTATAAAGGCTGCGCCGCGAATCACCGCCTGACATCAGTCGGCGCGTCGATCGCGGGATGCGGGGCACTCGTCAGGATTCCGGTCACCGGCCATTGGAATGTTGCGCCCCGTATTCATCCGCTTGAGGCCGCAGCTTTTTCACGGGAGTAGACATGAACAAAACAGAGCTGGTCAACGCCGTTGCCGATACCGCTGAGCTGAGCAAGGCGGATGCGGGTCGTGCAGTCGAGGCATTCACGCAGGTGGTGCAGAAGGCGATGAAGAAGGGCGACACGGTGTCGCTGGTTGGCTTCGGCACGTTCTCGGTTCACAAGCGCGCCGCCCGCACCGGCCGCAACCCACGCACCGGCGAGACGATCAAGATCAAGGCTTCGAAGAATCCGGCGTTCAAGGCTGGCAAGGCGTTCAAGGACGCACTAAACTAACGAGTTCGGCAAGACCGGGGTGCTTAGCTCAGCGGTAGAGCGTCGCCTTTACACGGCGAGGGTCGGGGGTTCGAAACCCTCAGCACCCACCACGGTGCCCGCCTGACGGAACCTCCGTCGGGCGAGCGACCGGGGCTCCAGGCACGGGCGCGCAGGTTCGCCTGCCGCCCGTGCGGGCCAGGTTGATCACGGGCGCCACCGGGCGCCCTTGTTGTTTGTGCGATTGAATACGCGAGAACCATCATGTTGCAGCAGTTGCGGGAAAAGGTCACAAGCTGGGTCGGGATCGCGGTCCTCGGTGTCGCCATCTTCGTGTTCTCGTTCTTCGGCATCGAAGGCTACTTCAGCACCCAGGCCGACACCTTCGCGGCCAAGGTCAACGGCCAGGAGATCTCGCAGCAGGACCTGCAGACGCAGATGAACCAGATGCGCCAGCGCGCCCGGCAGAACAACCCGGACGCCGACCAGTCGCAGTTCTCGACGCCCGAGTTCAAGCGTCAGGTGCTGGAAGGGCTGATCAACCGCGAACTGCTGCGCCAGGCGAACGAGGAACTCGGCGTGGCCGTTTCCAACGACATGATCCGGCAGCAGATCGCAGCGATCCCGGCGTTCCAGATCAACGGCCGGTTCGATCCCGATACCTACAAGGCGGTGCTTGGCCAGATGGGGCTGACGCCGATCGAATTCCAGCAGCGCGTGCGCCAGGACATCGCCACCTCGGCGCTGCCCGACATGATCAACGACACTGCACTGGCGCCCGACGCCGAGGTTGCCGCCTTCCTGCGGCTGACGCGCCAGACGCGCGATGTCTCCTGGGTGACGTTGCCAAAGCCGCCTCTCGACGACACCACGGTCACCGACGCGCAAATCAAGGCCTGGTACGACGCCCATCCTGAAGAGTTTGCGGTGCCGGAAACGGTGAGCGTGCACTACGTCGAGCTCAAGGCCGACGACATGACCAGCAATGCGCAGCCGACCGAGGAGGCGATCAAGGCGCAGTACGAGCGCGAGAAAGCCAAGTTCACCACGCCGGAGCAGCGCGAGGTCTCGCACATCCTGGTCTCGGTGCCGGACAACGCCACGCCGGCTCAGCAAAAGGCGGCGCTGGCGAAGGCCAAAAAAATCGAGGCCGAGCTCAAGGCCGGCGCCGACTTTGCCGCGCTGGCGAAGAAGGACTCCGACGACCTCGGGTCCAAGCGCCTGGGCGGTGATCTCGGCTGGATCGAGAAGGGTGTCACCGACCCGGCCTTCGAGAGCGCGCTGTTCGCGATGAAGAAAGGCGAGGTGTCCGAGCCGGTGCTGTCCCCCGAGGGCTACCACATCATCTGGCTGCGCGACGTCCGGCCGGGCAAGACCAAGCCGCTGGCCGAAGTGCGCGACCAGCTGAGCAAGGAACTGACGGCCTCCTCGCGCGAGGCGCAATTCCGCGAGATTGGCGGCAAGCTCACCGACATGATCTATTCCAACCCGGGCAGCCTCGATCGCGTGGCCGAAAAGCTCGGCCTGAAGGTGCAGACCAGCCAGCCCTTCTCGCGCGAGGGTGGTCCCGGCATCGCCGCCAACCCGGCTGTGGTGCGGATGGCCTTCTCCGACCAGGTGCTGAAGCAGGACATGACGTCCGACCCGGTCAATGTCAGCAGCGACGACATGATCGTCATGCACCTGGCGCATCACAAGGCCGCAAGCACCAAGCCGCTCGCCGAGGTCAAGGCGAAAATCAAATCGGACATCCTCGCCAAGCGCACCGAGACGCAGGCGCAGAAGCAGGCCAAGGCCCTGCTCGCCAGCCTTGGCAAGGACAAGACGCTGCAGGCGATCGCCGAGGACGCCGGCGCGGAGGTCAAGACGCAGGACGCGCTGACGCGCATGAGCCGCGAGGCACCGCCGCCGCTGCTGGCGGCGATCTTCAAGATGCCGCAGCCAACGGCAAAGGCACCGTCGCGCACCTTGGTCGACATGGGCAATGGCCGCTATGCGCTGGTCTCGCTGAGGGCAGTGCATCCGGGCGATCCGGCCGAGGCACCTGCCGCCCAGCGCCAGACCATCGCGATGCAGTTGCAGCAGTTGCGTGCCAGCGCCGAGCAACGCGGCCTGGTCGACATCCTGCGCCGCAATGCCGAGATCGTCTATCCGAAGAACGCTGGCGGCGCGCAAGGCCCCGACAACCCAAGCTGATCGGACGAAACCGGGGTCAGGTTCACTTGTCGGCCCGCTCCCCGGAATGCGGAAGCCACGGCGCG
Source organism: Rhodanobacteraceae bacterium (assembly GCA_035699085.1). Lineage (GTDB taxonomy): Bacteria > Pseudomonadota > Gammaproteobacteria > Xanthomonadales > Rhodanobacteraceae > DASSBG01. The sequence goes on along the minus strand of DASSBG010000028.1, from coordinate 250,222 downwards.
CCGACAAGTGAACCTGACCCCACGGCCGCATTCCGGACGTGGCGGCCAGCCAGTTGATGCCACGCCACCATTCTGCAGGTCGTCAAGAAGATTCCAGACGAGCAAAGCGAGTGGGCATCGCCCGGCGCCACGCGCGGCTCCGGAACGACAGAGGGCGGTTACCAGCCGCCGCCGCAGCCCCGCTCGTCCGAATCCCCAACCCCGAATCCCGGATCCCGGCTGCTCAGAGCCCCGTCATCGCCAGGATGTTGTAGCCGGCATCGACGTAAGTCACTTCACCCGTGATACCGGAAGCGAGATCGGAGCACAGGAACGCGGCGGTGTTGCCGACCTCGTCGATGGTGACGCTGCGCCGCAGCGGCGCGTTCTGGTCGACGTGCTCGAGCATCTTGCGGAAGTCGCCGATGCCGGACGCAGCCAGCGTCTTGATCGGCCCGGCCGAGATGGCGTTGACGCGCGTGCCCTCCGGACCAAGGTCGTAGGCCAGGTAGCGCATGTTGGCCTCCAGGCTGGCCTTGGCCAGGCCCATCACGTTGTAGCTGGCCATGGCGCGCGTCGAGCCGAGGTAGGTGAGGGTGACGATGGCGCCGCTGCGCCCGCGCATCAATGGCCGCGCGGCGCGCGCCAATGCCAGCAGGCTGTAGCTGGAGACGTCGTGGGCGATGGCGAAGCTCTCGCGGCTGGTGGCATCGGTGAAGCCGCCCGACAGCGCTTCGCGCGGAGCGAAGCCGACCGAGTGCACCAGGATGTCCAGCCCGTCCCAATGCGAGCCGAGTTGCTCGAACACGGCGTCGACCTGGGCGTCGTCGGCAACATCGCAGGGCAGCACGATATGGCTGTCAAAGGCGCTGGCAGCCTCGTCGACGCGCGACTTCAGACGCTCGTTCTGGTAGGTGAAGGCGAGTTGTGCGCCTTCCCGGTGCATCGCGTTGGCGATGCCCCAGGCGATGGAGCGCTGGCTGGCGATGCCGACCACCAGGGCACGTTTGCCGTGCAGGAATCCCATGTGACCTCCGATGAGTGCGCCGCGACCGCCGCGCTGAAACCGAAAGTCTAGGAGCCAACGCCTGCGGAATACAAGCGCCTGCGGCATGCCCCGAAGGCTGTGGACGCAAGCGCGAATCCGGAATTCCCGTGCCCGCCCCTCACGGCGCCGTCAGGCGCAGCACCTGACCAAGGTGCAGCAGGTCGCCCCGCAGATGGTTCCAGCTGCGCAACTCGCTGACCCGCAGGTGGAAGCGGTGGGCGATGTCCCAGAGCGTGTCGCCGCTGACGACGCGGTGCGACAGCGGCGCGCCATCGATGGTGACGGCGCTGTCGCCCGGCAGGCTGGCAACGACGTCCTGCGGCAACCACAGCGCGGTGTGGCGCGGTAATGCGGTGCCATCGCCCAACCGGTTGACCTGCGCCAGCAGTGTCTGGCGCTCCACGTCCTTGCCGACCAGTGCCTGCAGCGAGCTGGCCTGTGCCAGCCTTACGCGTTGCCAGCGCTGCCAGTGCAGCGGTTCGAGGCGTGCGTACGCGGTGTCGAAACGCCGCGCCGGTCCGCGCTCGAGGACCAGGTGGGTTACCGGCAGGTCAATGCTGCGGTTGGCGAGATTCAGTTCGCGCAGGTGGGCCACCGGCACGCCAGCCAGCCGCGCCGCCACGTGCAGGCTGAGCGGAGCAGGGAGGCTCACGGCAACCAGGGTCCGCCGCTCGTCCACAGCCGGAAGTTCGATGTCGTACTGCTGCGGCTCGCGCACGATGCAAGCCAGCGCCATCAGCTTGGCCAGGTGCGAGCGCGTGACCGGCCGCACCGGCAGGTCGGGAAGCACTGCGTCGTCCAGCGGGCGACCGCGCTCGCGGAGCAGGCGTTTGATGCCGTACATGCCGGCGTTGTAGGCCATGTCCGACAGCCGCCAATCATGGAACGTGCGCTGGTAGCGGCGGAGCAGTTGCATGGCCGCCGTGCTCGATGCCTCGAGGTCCAGACGCGCGTCGTAGCGGTGGTCGACGCGCAGGCCAAGCGAGCGCGCGGTCCGCGGCATCAACTGCCAGAGGCCGGCAGCGCCACGGCCACGGGGCGGCAGCAGGCGGTAGCTGCTCTCGACCCACGGCAACCATACAAACTCACCGGGGACATCGTGCTCGCGCGCGACCCTCGCTACATAGCGCAGCTCCGGCAGCACCGCCTTGACCGCCGCCTCGAAGCGCTGTGGCTGCGCGCTGTAGCGGCGGATCCAGCGATCGACTTCGCTGCTGCCGCTGCAGCTCGCAAAGGCGAACCGCGAGCGCAGCTCTTGCCAGAACCCCGGCGGGGCCACCGGGCGCGCCGGCGTCACCCGCACCGGCACCGGGGCCGGGCTCGGCGGTGGCAGCGTGACCATGGGCGTGCGCGGGGTGGTGGCGCAGGCGCCCAGCAGCAGTGCGCCGAGGCTCGGCAGCAGCAGGCGCACCCGCGCGGTCATGCGCGGAAACTGTCCTTGGCGGTGCGCAGTGCAGCAAAACGCTCCACCCGATCCACCGCGTCCGGCGCGTGCCGCCGCGCCCAGTCGCGCAGCGCCGGCGCATCGATGCGCAGAAACGGGTTGGCGGCGCGCTCGCCCGCCAGTGTCGACGGCACGCTCGGCCGGCCCTCGGCGCGCAGCGCCTGCGCTTCGGCCAGCCGCTGCAGCAGTGCGCCGTTGTGCGGGTCGACTGCGCGCGCGAAGGCTGCGTTGGCAACGGTGTACTCGTGGCCACAGCAGACTTGCGTTTCCCCGGCGAGGCCGGCCAGCCGCTCCAGCGATTCCAGCATCTGCGCCGGCGTGCCTTCGAACAAGCGGCCGCAGCCGAGGCTGAAGAGCGTGTCGCCGCAAAAGAGCAGGCCTTCGCCGGCATAGGCGACGTGGCTGCGCGTGTGGCCGGGCACCGCCAGCACCTGGAAGCGCGCTTTCGGCGCCATGAGTTCGATCTGCTGGCCGTCATGCACCCGCTCGCCGGGCACCGCTATGCGGTCGTCGTCGGGGGCGAGGATGCGCAGGCCCGGATGGCGTTGCGCCAGTTCGGCGGCGCCGGCGATATGGTCCGGGTGGTGGTGGGTCAGCAGCAGCGCCGTCAGCGCCAGGCCCTCGCGCTGCAGCAGCGCCTCCAGCGGTGCGGCTTCGCCGGGGTCAACGGCCAGTGCATGGCCGCCGTCATCGGCTGCGACCCAGATGTAGTTGTCCGCCAGCGCGGGTACGGCAAACAGTCGCACTCTGGGTCCCCGGCAACGCCGTGACCTGAACTGTATCATCCTGCCGCCGCGACTCTGGCGACCGCGTCGCAGATCGCGCACAATGGACCCGACCATGACCGTGCCCTTTCCATCCTTCGCCAGCGCGCCCCTGCAGGGGCTGCTTGCCAGTGAATCGCGCCTGCTTGGCAGCGAAATGCTGCAGGTGGGCGGGTGCTTTGCGCTGCTGATGGACGTTCCCGGCATGCCCGCGCTGGCTTCGCCACTGCGCAGTACGCTGCGGCTGCGCGTGAGTCCCGATGGCTGCTTCAGCGGCGACGCACGCGGCCATGTGGGGGCGCTGCCGCTGGCCGACGACAGCGTCAACCTGGTCGTGCTGCGCCACGCCATCGAATACGCGCGCGATCCGGCAGCGATGGCGGCGGAAGTCCTGCGGGTACTGGCGCCGCAGGGCTGCCTGCTGGTAGCCGGCCTGCAGCCGTGGAGCCTGTGGCGGCCGTGGCTGTGGCGGCTGCAGGCGGACGACGCCGCGCGCCTGCAGCCGCTGGCAGCGGGACGCTGGCGGCCATGGCTGTGGGCCCATCGCAGCGACCTGTGCGCGGTCCGCCGCTTCGGCCCCAGCTTCCCGGGTTCGGCGGGCGCCGATCTTGACCAGCCCGGCCTGATCCCGGCGGGCTACCTGCTGGTGGTGCGCAAGCGCCGCAACCCTCCGATGGCCGCACGCATAACCCGCCGCCAACGGCTGCCGGTGCGCGGCGCGCTGGCGGGCCCGGCGCGCCGCGAGTGTGCATGAGCGCAGGGCAGGGTGAAGTGGCGATCTTTACCGACGGTGCCTGCCTGGGCAATCCCGGCCCGGGCGGCTGGGCTGCGCTGCTGCGTTACGGCGGGCGGGAAAAGTTGCTGTCGGGCGGCGAGCTGCACACGACCAACAACCGCATGGAGCTGATGGCGGCCATCTCCGCCCTGGAGGCGCTGAAGCGGCCCAGCCGCGTGCGCCTCAGCACCGACTCGCAATACGTCAAGAACGGCATCCAGCGCTGGCTGCCGGGCTGGCGCAACAACGGCTGGCGCACCAGCAACCGCCAGCCGGTGAAAAACCAGGACCTGTGGCAGCGCCTGGACGCCGCCGCCGCCGGCCACCAGGTGGCCTGGGAATGGGTGCGGGGCCATTGCGGCCACGTCGAGAACGAACGCGTCGACGCCGCCGCCGGCGCGGCCGCCCGCGCCATTCAGGCCAGCGCATGAGCCGCCTCGTTGTACTCGACACGGAGACCACCGGCCTTGATGCCGCGCGTGGCCACCGCATCATCGAGATCGGCTGCGTGGAGCTGATTGCGCGGCGCCGCACCGGCCGCCAGTGGCACCGCTACCTCAACCCGCAGCGCGCCATCGACGCGGGTGCCCGCGCGGTGCACGGGCTGGGCGAGCACTTCCTCGCCGACAAGCCGCTGTTTGCCGACGTCGTTGACGAGCTGCTCGCCTTCATCGACGGCGCCGAACTGATCATCCACAACGCCGCCTTCGATGTCGGCTTCATCGATGCGGAACTGGCGCGGCTGGGGACGCAGTACGGCTGCGTCGCCGATCGCGCCCGCATCCTGGACACGCTGCCGCTGGCGCGCAAGACCTTCCCGGGCCAGCACAACAGCCTGGACGCACTGTGCAAGCGCCTCGGCGTGGACAACTCGGCGCGGCAGAGCCACGGCGCGCTGCTCGATGCGCAGCTGCTCGCCGACGTCTACCTGGCCATGACCATCGGCCAGGGCAGCCTGGAGCTTGCGGCGGTGGCGGCCCCGGCGCCGGTCGCGACGCGCCTCGACGGCGAGCCCGCCGGCCGCCCGCGCGTCCAGTACGCCGATGCCGCCGAAGCCGCCGCCCACCAGGCCTGGCTCGACCGCCTCGACCGCGACAGCGGCAGCGGCAGCCTCTGGCGGCTGCTCGATGCGCCGCCCGTCGATCCGGCGCCCGAACCCGAATCCGAACCCGCCGTGTAGGTTGGCACCGAGCGCGGCGGACTCCCAGCACGCGTACGGCCGGACTCGCGCGGCGCCCGTTCCCAGGTTCCCCATTCCCCCGCGAGAGCCTCGAGCGTGCGAGCTCGGCATCCGCCAACACGCGGCCGCGCAGCCTGACCGAGATCACGTGCCGGACCCGCGCTCCCCCGATTCACCCAAATCCGGCCCTCAACGCACCCTCACCAGCAGCGCCGTGATGTTGTCGTTGCCGCCGCCATCCAGCGCACCGATGATCAACTGATCCACGCATTCCTGGGCAGCCAGTTCGCGGCGCTTGAGGATGGCGGCGATGTGCCCGTCCTCGAGGTCCTCGGTCAGGCCGTCGCTGCACAGCAGGAACTGCATGCCGGGCTGCACCGTGCCCTCGCACAGCGCCACCTCCAGGTCCTCCGCCGGGGTCACGCCCAGCGCCTGGGTCACCACGTTGCGGCGCGGGTGGCGGCGCGCCTCGGCCTCGGAAATCTTGCCCTGTTCGACCAGCGTCTGCACGTAGGAATGGTCGTGCGACAGCTGCCGCAGGCCACCGTCCTGCCACAGGTACACCCGGCTGTCGCCAACCCATGCCACCTGGTAGTGATCCTGGCGGATGCGCAGTGCGGCCACCGTGGTGCCCATGGGCAGCACGCCGCTGCTGCGCGTGGAGGCGGCGATGATCGCCTTGTCGGCCTCGCGAATGGCTTCGGCCAGCGAGCGTCCGGCGGCAACGCAGGCGGTGACCGTGTCGCGGGCCAGGGCGCTGGCGACCTCACCATGGGCATGGCCGCCCATGCCGTCCGCCACCAGCCACAGGCCGCGGGCGGCGTCCGCGTGGTAGGTGTCCTCGTTGTGCTCGCGGCGCAAGCCGACGTGCGTGCCGTGCCCGAATTCGATCATGCGTTGGCCTGCTGTCGCGGAGCGGGCAAGCATGCTACCGCGACGACGGCGAGGCAAGAAGGCCGGATGGAATGCGCCGCCGCTAAACTGGGCGCCATGCACGATCCGGAACACTCACCGCTCGGCAAGGCCGCGGCCTGGCCAGAGGCGCGCGACCCGCGCTTGCTCTACCCGATCCCCCGCGCCCGGGGACGCGGGCCGCTGGGGCTGGTCACGCCGCTGCCTTTCGTTGGTTGCGACCTCTGGAACGCCTACGAACTGTCGTGGCTGGACCCGCACGGCAAGCCGCAGGTGGCGCTGGCGGAACTGTGCTTTGACAGTTCGTCGCCCAACATCGTCGAGTCCAAGTCGCTGAAGCTGTACCTCGGCAGTTACGCCCAGACCTGCCTTGCCGACAGCGAAGCGCTGGCCGCGCTGCTGGCCGACGATCTTGGCGCCGCCAGTGGCGCCCCCGTCGCCGTGCGCCTGGTGCCGCCGGCCGGCTTTGCGGCGCAGCGGCTGGAAGAGCCGGAGGGCCAGCTGATCGACGACCTGCCGCTGGCCATCGGGCAGTACGGGCCGCCGGACGCCGGCCTGCTGCACTGCATCGACGGGGCCGGCGAGGTGGAGGAGACGCTGCTCTCGCACCTGCTGAAGTCCAATTGTCCGGTCACGGGCCAACCCGATTGGGCAAGCCTGCAGATCCGCTATCGCGGTCCGGCAGTCGATCACGGCGCGCTGCTGCGCTACATCGTCTCGTTCAGGCAGCACAGCGGCTTCCACGAGCAGTGCGTCGAACGGATCTTCGTCGACATCCTGCAGCGCTGCCAACCGCGCGAACTGGACGTCTACGCGCGCTACACTCGCCGCGGTGGCATCGACATCAACCCATGGCGCAGCACCAGCCGCCACGAGCCGCCAGCCAACCCGCGCGGCGCGCGCCAATAGGCCTCCGGACCGCGGCGCGGCTTGTCTTCGCCGGCGGCGGCTCGTATCATGCGCGCCCACCTTCGGAGAGGTGGCAGAGTGGTCGAATGCGCCGGATTCGAAATCCGGTTTACGGGTCTCCCGTAACGTGGGTTCGAATCCCACCCTCTCCGCCAGGCACAGACAAACGCCCCGCATGGGGCGTTTTTTGTGCCTGGCGGAGAGGGTGTTGTGGACGAACCCGCCCGGGTTCGACGATTTCGTCCGGAACGAAATCGGACAGCCGAAGGCTGGCCCCGCAGCGCGCAGCGCGGAGGGGTGAGGCGCATGCATGCGCCACCCGGCCGAAACGTGCCGCGCCGCGACGGTCGAGACGCCCCGACCGGGCGTTTTTTGTGCCCGGCCGAGAGGGTGTTGTGGACGAACCCGCCCGGGGCCGACACATCGGCTGGCCGAGTGGCGGCTCAGAGTCCCGAGTCCCGGCCTCCGATACGCTAAAGTTGCCGGTCCAGCCACCACCACGGCCGCGCAGCCATGAGCCTCATCTCCGTTCCCGTCTCCCACGGCGAGCTGATCGACAAGATCACCATCCTCGAGATCAAGTCGGAGCGCATGCGTGACCCGGCCAAGCTGGCCAATGTCCGCGACGAGCTGGCGCTGCTGGAGCAGACCTGGGCGGCCAACGCCGGCGCGGCCGACATTGCGGCCGAACGCGCGGCACTGAAGAAGGTCAACGGCGCACTGTGGGATATCGAGGACGCGATCCGCGTCAAGGAAAAGGAGGCCGCCTTCGACGCGGACTTCATCGCGCTGGCGCGTTCGGTCTACGTGCGCAACGACGAGCGCGCCGCCATCAAGCGGGCGATCAACCTCAAGCTGGGGTCGACGCTGGTGGAGGAAAAGTCCTACGTTGACTACCGGCGCTGAGCGGCCGCGCCCGGGCCCGCCGCGACGAAGGCTTCCAGCCGCTCGATCACCTCGCCGATCCCGATCAGGTCCATGACGCCGGGCCGCTGGATGCGCGTGCCCCAGTGCAGGTCCGCCGCCGGCCGGCCGAGGTAGCGGCGCGCCGCGTCGTCGTAACGGTCGACGCACCAGCGCCGGTCACTGTAGGGCCCGGATCGCCCGGGGTTGGTGGCCGCGTGCAGGCCGAGCACCGGCGCGCCCATCGCGTTGGCCATGTGCATCGGCCCCGAATCCGGCGTCAGCACGATGGCAGCGCGCTGGTACAGCGCCAGCGCCTGCTTCAGCGTGTCCTTGCCGATCAGGTCGAGCGCCGGTGCCTGCATGTTGGCGAGGATGGCGTCGCCCATGGCGCGTTCGACGGCGCTGCGCCCGCCGGTCAGCACCACCCGCATCTTCAGCCGGCGGACGGCGTGGTCGGCGACCGCGGCATAGCGTTCGGCACGCCAGTTGCGCAGTGCGTGACTGGAGCAGGGACTGAGCAGCAGCGTTGGCTGGCCGTCCTCCGGCCATTGCGCCAGGGCCCAGTCGCGCGCCTCGGCGGGCACCGGGATGTCCCAGCGGACCGCCTCGCGCTGCACGCCCAGCGGTTCGGCGAAGCTGCCGATGGCGTCCAGCACGTGCTGGCGAGGATGCGCGGCGATGCGCTCGTTGACGAACAGGCCGTGCAGGTCCTTCGATCGCGCGCGGTCGTAGCCGATGCGCCGACCGGCCGGCACCGCGCGGCTGAGCACATTGGCGCGCATGGCCACCTGCATGTGCAGCAACACATCGAAGCGGCGGCCCTGCAAGTCGCGGTGCAGTGCGCGCCAGCCGGCCAGGCCCCGGCGCTTGTCGTGGACGATGAAGTCGACGCCCTCGATGTCGCCCAGAAGCTTGTGCTCGGGCACGCCGATGATCCAGCTCAGCCGCGCCTGCGGCAGGCGGTCCTGCAGGGTGCGCAGCAGCGGCACGACATGCGTCACGTCACCCAGCGCCGAGGTGCGCAGCAGGCAGACGCTGGTGGGGGCTGCGCCGTTCATGCCGCAGCGCTGTTGGCGCCCGCGCGGCCTGTGTAGACTGGTCCCATCGCAATGCGACTGGAGCGGGGCGGTGGCGGGCGAATCGGCATGAGCGGGCAGGGCGGGGCCATGGGCGGGGCGACCGAAGCCGTCATCTTCGACGGGTCCGATACGGCCATTGTCCTTGACCCGGCCGTCGTGCCACAAGCCGCACCGGACTGGTTCGATGCAGGCCACTGGCGCGCGCTCGGCGCCCTGCGCAGCGGCGGTGGCGGTCGCGGCGGGGTCTTGTTCATCGACACGCCCGCCGGCGAATGCGTCTGGCGGCACTATCGCCGCGGCGGCGCCGTTGCCCGCGCCCTGGATGACCGCTACCTCTGGCGCGGCCGCGACCGCAGCCGCGGCTTTGCGGAGTTTCGCCTGCTGCAACGTCTTCGCGCCCTCCAACTGCCGGTGCCCGTCGCGGTGGCGGCACGCGTGCGGCGCAGCGGCTGGTACTACCGCGCCGACCTGATCACGCGCTGCATCCCGGCGGCGCGCACGATGGCCGAGCAACTGGCGGCCACGGGCCTGGACGAGGGGCTGGCCGCGCGCATTGGCGCGACCATCGCGGCGTTCCATCGCCACGGGGTGTATCACGCCGACCTCAACGCGCACAATGTGCTGGTGAACGCGCAGGGCATCCACCTGATCGATTTCGATCGCGGCGCGCTGCGGCCGCCACAGACGGCCTGGCAGCAGGGCAACCTGGCGCGGCTGAAGCGTTCACTGCTGAAGCTCGGCGCCGCGCGCGACGGTGCCGAAGCCTTCGAGCGCGGACTCTGGGCGGCGCTGTTGCGGGGCTACCGACGCGGGCCGCAGGCATGAGCTGGGCGCTGCAGTTCCTCGGCACCGGCAATGCGCAGGCGACCGAACTCGGCGCCTCGTCGGTCGTGCTGGAGCGCGCCGGCAAGCCCTGCCTGCTGATCGATTGCGGGCCGGACGTGCTCGACCGCTACCACGCCGCCTACGGCCAGCCGCCGCGCGCGCTGTACGTCACCCACACCCACCTCGACCATGTCGGCGGATTCGAGCGGCTGTTCGCGCTGCGCCAGTTCGGCAAGGCACCCGGCAGCACCACGGTGTTCCTGCACGCCGCGCTGGTGCCGCTGCTGCAGGCACGGGTGGCGGATTATCCCGGCGCCGCGGCCGAGGGCGGCGTCAACTTCTGGGACGCATTGAAGCTGGTGCCGTGCACGCGCGGCTTCTGGCTCGACGGGCTCTGGTTCGACGTCTTCGCCACGCGCCACCACGTACCCGGCACCTCGTTCGGGGTCGCCTTGCGGGGAGCCTTCGTCTACACCGGCGACACCCGGCCCATTCCGGAGGCGCTGGCGCAGCAGGCCGGCCAGGGCGAGCGCGTGGTGCACGATTGCGCCTTGGTCGGCAACCCTTCGCACAGCGGCGCCGACGACATCGAGCGCGAATATCCCGAGGAGCTGCGGCAGCGGCTGGTCGCCTGCCACTACGCCTCGGCCACCGATGCGCAGGCGCTGGAAGCGCGCGGCTTGCAGGTGGCGCGCCCCGGACAGCGCCTACCGCTGCCCGACCCGCTACCGGTGCGCGCCGACGCCGGCTGAGCCCGCGTCGCGGCGTTGCGGGGATGTGGGTTCGCCACCCCGCCGCCCTTCCGTGGTTGCCGGAGCCGGCCTACAGGTACCGGTACGTCGTGTAGGGTGCCCGGCGCAACCCGGCCGTCATTCCGGGGCTGCCGAAGGCAGAACCCGGAAATCTTGTTGGTTGTGCGGCAGTCGTGAAGAAGATTCCGGGTTCCGCGCTGGCGCGCGGCCCCGTAATGGCGACGCGCTTTTTGCCGCTGCGGCGCGGCGCGACCGCACCGCATTCCGGCATGCCGGACCCAAGGTCCTTGTTCCCGGTTCTGCAGGTCGGATCAAGCCGCCGCAGGCGGTGTATCCGGCGGCCGCTGCCTTTCCCGGTCCCCGGTCCCCGGTCCCTTGTCCCCGATCCCCGGTCAAAGGCGGCAGCCCCGCCAGCCGCACTCCGGCACCCGAGTCCCTTGCTACCGTTGCTCCCTTCCGGGCCTGGCGGGGTTTGCAAGTTGTCGTCGCGGAGGCACCAACGGGGCCGCCATTGAGAGTGCCTGCGGCTCAGCCGCCGGCTGTGCTGCCGGGCGCGGGCGGAATGGCGGAGAGAGAGGGATTCGAACCCTCGATACGGTGTTTAGCCGTATACACACTTTCCAGGCGTGCTCCTTCAACCACTCGGACATCTCTCCGCAAAGGATCCGCCGCGCCAGCGAGCCGCGCAGCTTACCGCAGGCTCGTGGCCGGTACAAGAATGGCCGCGCGGCGCGCCACCACGCCAGGGCCCGGATCGCCGGCAGCGCGCGCGTTTGACACGAAACTGAACGGCGGTTCATCATTCTGCTGTTGGACAGGAGGAGACGAGTGGCCAACGTCCCGGGCTGGCGTTTGATTTGGCAATTGCTCCTTGTGCCGGGCATGCTGGCGACGCCCTGTTGCGCCTGGGCGCAATCACTCCGCCTGCCGGCGGGGCAGCAGATCAGCCGGGCCGAGCTGCAGGCGCGTGTGGGTGCCACCGTGGTCGCCGGCCGATCGGCGGACGATGCCGTGGCGCGGCTCGCGGCTGGCGCGCTGCAGGCCCGCCGCGTCGGACGCACCACGCTCACCCTCGTTACCGACCAGGGCGCGCAAGCAGGCGTGCCGCTCACGGTGACGCCCGGCGACCTCGACGGTACGGTCGGCGCCATCTATCTCTTCCCCAGCGGCCTCGCCGGTGGCATCGAGCCCAACACCCACACCGACTTCGACCTCGGAAACAAGGCTTGGTGGATGAGCGACTGGCCCGGCTTTGCCGCGGCACGAGACCGCGACCTGGCCGCGTTGCAACAGTTGTACGACCGCCACCCGCGCACGCTGCTGATCATCTATTTTCCGCTCTACCTCGCCGATGCCAGCTACGGCGGCACCTACCTGGACGAACTGCAGGCCGTGCTGCAGTGGTTCAACGACCACGGCATCGAGACCATGCTGTTCTTCGGCCGGCCGGACTATCACTACGCCGGCGCCGACAGCCAGGCCTATGCCGACCCGACCACCGACATGACGCAGCAGGACTATGTCGTCGCCGCGCTCGATGCCACCCTCGGCCATGGCAGCGTTGCCTCGCTGGTTCACCTGGTCAGCGTGTACTACATGGGCCTGGCGGCCAACGCAGGGCGCACGACGGCGAACGTACTGGCATACAACCAGCGGCTCAAGGCAACGATCAACAGCCACGGTCCGGACCGCGCGGTCTGCCCCGGCGACAACGCTTGCCTGCGCTACATCCAGCACGTCGACGGCCCCTTCTGGGAAGCCGGCTACGCCGACCCGTCGAACTGGAACGAGAACGGCTACACGCCGGCCGACATCTCTCCCGCCAATGGCGCCAGCGACGGCTTGATGGCGGAATCGTGGGTCCAGGGCAGCCTGCCCGTCGGCCTGGCGTACCTGTTCGACAACGGCTACTTCGGCCGCGAGCAGGTGATGGTGATCAACGACATTCCCAATTGCGACGACGCGGCGGTCGCGGCACTGCCTGGCGGCCGCTGCGCCACCGGCGACGGCGCCAGCGCGGCGGCGGTCGACAGCGACAATGCCATGTGGTTTGGCTGGCTGCGCGATGCCGGCGTGCGTGCGTGGTCGCGCTGGGACTACGCCGACGCCGGCAGCGGCGACGTCAACGCCTATGGCGCCGTTGATGCCGCGGGTGTGACGATGACCGAGAACGCGCGCCAGCAACAGCGTCACGCCGGGATTTTCCTCGACGGCTTCGACCGCTGAGCCATCGGCATGGCCGGCATGGTTGCCGCGGCCATGGCCGCGCGACGCCAACCTTGGCACAATCGGCTTTTGCCCCCACGTAATCACCCATGTCCTATCAGGTTCTGGCGCGCAAGTGGCGCCCGCGGCGGTTTTCCGAGCTGGTCGGCCAGGAGCACGTGGTGCGCGCGCTGGCGAACGCGCTCGACGCCGACCGCACCCACCATGCCTACCTGTTCACCGGCACGCGCGGGGTGGGCAAGACCACCATCGCGCGGATCTTCGCCAAGTCGCTGAACTGCGAGCGCGGCCAGTCAGCCGAACCCTGCGGCGAATGCAGCGTCTGCACGGCGGTCGACGCCGGCCGCTTCGTTGACCTACTGGAGATCGACGCCGCCAGCAACACCAGCGTCGACGACGTGCGCGACATGATCGAGAAGGCGCAATACGCGCCGGCCCGCGGCCGCTACAAGGTCTACCTCATCGACGAGGTGCACATGCTGTCCAAGAGCGCTTTCAACGCGCTGTTGAAAACGCTGGAGGAGCCGCCGCCGCACGTCAAGTTCCTGCTCGCCACCACGGACCCGCAGAAGCTGCCGGTCACGGTGCTGTCGCGCTGCCTGAAGTTCAACCTCAAGCGCCTGCTGCCGGAGCAGATCATCGGCCAGATGCAGCGCATCCTGGCGGCCGAGCAGGTTGCCTTCGAGGCGCCGGCGCTGAGCGACATCGCGCGGGGTGCCGACGGTTCGCTGCGCGACGCGCTGTCGTTGCTCGACCAGGCCATCGCCTACGGCGGCGGAGAGCTGAAGGCCGACGAGACGCGGGCGATGCTCGGTACCATCGACAGCGGCGGCGTGCTGTCGCTGCTGCAGGCGCTGGCAACGGGAGACGGTGCGGCGTTGCTGGCGCAGGCGCGGCAGATCGCCGCCGACGCACCCGATTTTGCCGCCGTGCTGGAACAGCTCGCAGCCGCCTTGCACCGCATCCAGGTGCGCCAGCTGGTGCCGGACCAGGCCCGTGAAGACGAGCCTGGCATTGCGGCGCTGGCCGAAGCGATGGACGCGGAAGACGTGCAACTCTATTACCAGATTGCCGCCGACGGCGTGCGGCAGTTGCAGTTGGCGCCGGACGCGACCACCGGCTTCGAAATGGTGCTGCTGCGAATGCTGGCGTTCCGGCCGCCCGCGGCGGGTGAGCCCGCACCGGCCGCGCCGCGCGCGAAGCGCAGCGGCAACGCCAGCGCCACGGCCACGGCAGCGCGACCGGCGGAGCGTGCCGCGCCGCGCGCACCTGCGAGTGCCGGTCCCCGTGCGTCCATGGCTGTTGCCGACGACGCGGCCGACGATGACCGCGCCCAGCCCGGCGCAAAGCCGGCCGCCCCGGCCCCGCCGGCGACGTTCGAGGCGCCACCGCCGGGCGACGCCACGGCCTGGGGCGAGCTGATCGACCGCATCGCGCTGCGCGGCCCGCTGGCCGAGCTGGCACGCCAGTCGTTGCCTAGTGCGATCGACGGCAACCGCTGGACGCTGAGCCTAAGGCCTGGCCACGAAAATCTGGCCATCCCGGTCATGGTCGAGAAGCTGCGCGAGGCATTGTCCACGGCGCTGGGGCGGCCGTTGGCGCTGCATTTCGCCACCAGCACCGAGGTGGCCGCCACGCCAGCCGACCATGCGGCCGCGGCGCGGGACGCACGCCAGGCCGAGGCCGAGCGGGCGATCCGCAACGACCCACTGGTGCAGCGTCTGGAGGCCGAGCTGGGAGCCCAGGTCGTACCGCAATCCATCCAACCCCTGGAGAACTAGACAATGCGTGGCCAGATCGGACAATTGATGCAACAGGCGCAGCAGATGCAGGAAAAGATGAAGCGCGCCCAGGAGGAGCTTGCGCAGATGGAGGTGGTCGGGCAGGCCGGTGGCGGCATGGTCAAGGTCACCATGAGTGGCCGCCACGAAGTGCGCAAGGTCGAGATTGACCGCGGCATGATGGGCGACGACCCGGAAATGACCGAGGATCTGGTCGCCGCCGCGATCAACGATGCGGTCAACAAGATCACAGAGGCCACCCAGGAGCGCCTCGGCGGCATGACATCAGGCCTGAACCTGCCGCCGGACATGAAGTTGCCGTTTTGATGGCAGGTCCTGGGACTCGGCACTGCGCGGGATCGGGGACCCGGAACCTTGGACTGGCGCGGGACCGGGGACCCGGGATCCGGGCTCCGGGACCCGGGACCCGGGACCCGGGACCCGAAGAGCAGGTATGGGGCAGGCACGCGTCATGGCGCTTCGGTCAGGCCCTGCTTCTCTGCGGTTGCCGTCAATGTCGATCGCCGGAAGGACGCATGATTTGGCCCCAACCGATGTCGGATTCCCCTGCGTCAGTCCCGAGGCGCGCCTTCGTCACAATCCATGATGAAACGCGAACGATGAATCTCTCTCCAAACCCCATCGAAGGCGGGTCCCGGGTCCCGGGTTCCGGGTCCCGCTGCCGTACCGGGCTCCGCTGTTCATCGCGCTCGCGCGTTCGCGTCCGTGCCCCTCAACCTGTGTCCGGTCGCTGATGAGCTCGGGGTCGAAACTGCTGGCGGAGCTGATCGACGCGCTGTGTTGCCTGCCGGGCGTGGGCGTGAAAAGTGCGCAGCGGATGGCCTTCCATCTGCTGGAGCGTGACCGCGACGGCGGCCGCCGGCTGGCGGACGCGCTGTCGGCGGCCATGGATGGCGTCGGCCACTGCCAGCGCTGCCGCAGCTTCAGCGAGCAACCCGTGTGCGCCCTCTGCAGCAGCGGCGATCGCGAGCATGGCCTGCTGTGCGTGGTGGAGTCGCCGAGCGACCTGGCGGCAATCGAGCAGGCCACCAGCTACCGCGGCCTCTACTTCGTATTGCTGGGCCGGCTCAGCCCGCTCGACGGACTGGGCCCGGAAGAACTCGGGCTCGACCTGTTGGCGCAGCGGCTCGGCGAGGGCACCGTGGAGGAGATGATCATCGCCACCAATGCCACCGTCGAGGGCGCCGCGACCGCGCATTACCTGGCACAGCTGGCGCATGCGGCCGGCGTGCGGGCGACGCGGCTGGCCCACGGTGTACCCTTGGGCGGCGAGCTGGAATACATCGACCGCAACACACTGGCGCACGCGTTCGGCGGCCGTCAGTCGCTGGACTGACGCACCATCCGCTCGGCACGCGCGCCCACCATCCACGGGTTCACGCCATGACCGACACCATCTTCAACAAGATCATCCGCCGAGAAATTCCAGCCGACATCGTCTACGAGGACGAGCGCGTGCTCGGTTTCCGCGATGTCAATCCGCAGGCGCCGGTGCACGTGCTGTTCATCCCCAAGCGGCCGCTGGCGACGCTTGACGAGGCCGGTCCGGAGGACGCCGCGCTGTTGGGCGAGTTGCTGCTGGCGGCGGCCGGTTACGCGCGTCAGCAGGGCCTGGCCGAACGCGGCTACCGCTGCGTCTTCAACTGCAACGAGGACGGCGGCCAGACGGTCTTCCACATCCACCTGCACCTGCTGGCGGGCCGGCCGATGCACTGGCCGCCGGGCTAGGCCCTCGGTGATGTCCGGCGGTCGGCCGGGCCGACGCGACGGCGTCAGTGCGACGAACGGTGGTGGTGGTGCGGCCGAACCGGTACCACGATCACCGGCCGTGGCGCGAAGTAGCCCCAGCCTGGCGGACCCCAGAACGGATCGTAGAAATAGCCGGGATAGGGGTCGTAATAGTACGGCCGCTCGATGCGCCGCGGCCAC
This sequence comes from Rhodanobacteraceae bacterium, assembly GCA_035699085.1. Lineage (GTDB taxonomy): Bacteria > Pseudomonadota > Gammaproteobacteria > Xanthomonadales > Rhodanobacteraceae > DASSBG01. The sequence goes on along the minus strand of DASSBG010000028.1, from coordinate 233,692 downwards.
AGGTAGATGACGTCGGCTTGCACGCGCGGATAGGCATACTCATATTCGCCGACCGCACGCGTCAGGCTGCCATCAATGCTGCCGGTCACGGTGATCTCGCGCCCCGGGGCAAATATCTGCGGGTCGTAGAAGCCCGCGTGGCAGGCGACGAAGCGGCCGCCGCCATCGCCGCTCGGGTACGGCCGTGCGCTGTCGCCAAGTGGCCGCGACATGGTGTAGATGCACGTCTGGTTTGCCTCCGGCACCGTCTCGATGATGGTGCCGCCCCAGCGCACGCGCTCGCCGCTGGCATTGGCGGCCTGGTTCGGCGGCAGCATGGAGTACTGGCCCATCAGTGGCTGGGGCACGGTCGCGCAGGCACCAAGCAACAGGCTGGCGACGGCGAGCACGAACAATTTCCACATGGCGTTTCTCCGAAGCTTTCGGCCAACGTTCACTTGACCACGGCGCGCGGCCCGAATTCCCCCGCACCTTGCGCGCTGCCCGCACGCGTTCACGTGTCAGTGCGCCTTCGCCGCACCGCACCCTCCGGTCGCGGACGGCGGTCTGCATCTGCAGTTGAGCCGCGCAGGCGGGCAGCGCGCGGCGGCGCGCTGCAGCCAGTCGCGCGGCCCTTCGATGGCACCGCGGACGATGCGTGGCCGCGCCAGCCATCGCTGCAGCCGCCGCGGCCCCGCCCCGGGTTTCGTGGCATGCCGCCGCCGAAGTGTCGATCGTTGCATGGGGTCAGGGTAATGATGCCTGCGCGTCGCCCGCGGCCCTCGAAGGCATCGCGCGGCAGACCCGCGGGCCCCAGCCCCCTGGTTTCCAGGTGTCCGAGTCGTAGCACAGATAATCGGGATCATTTCGGTACAGCGGCGTGGGCCGGTCCTCGCGCTGCGGCCAAAGGTGGATCACGTTGGCCTGCAGGCGCGGATACGGATAACCGTAGTTGCCGACCTTGCGGCTGCCATCGATGCTGCCGGTGACGGTGATCGCGCGCCCGGGGGCGTACACCTGCGGATCGTAGAATCCGGCGTGGCAGGCGACGAAGCGCCCGCCTTCATTGCCTTCAGCGTACGGTCGCGTCGTCGCGCTCAGCGGCCGGGCCATGGCGTAGATACAGGTCTGGTGGGATTCCGGCACGGTTTTGAGAATGGTGCCGCCCCAGCGCACGTGGGCGCCGCTGGCCTCGGCGGCCTGGTTCGGCGGTACCGACGCGTACTGGCCCGTCAGGCGTTCGGGTACGGTCGCGCAGGCTGCCAGCAGCAAGCTGGCGGCAGCAAGCATCAACAATTTCCACATGGCGTCTGTCCTGGATGACAGGTTGCAGACCTGCCTTCATCGGGCCACGGCGCGTGGCCTGAATTCCCGCACGCGTTGCGCGTAGTCACGCACGTATTGACGCGCTGGCGCACTTTCACCATACCGCAACCACAGGTAACGCGCAGACAACGCCTGCAGTTGACCTGCACAATCGGGCAGCGCGCGGGCCGCGCGCTGCAGGTAGTCGCGCGGCCCTTCGCTGGCGCCGCGAACGATGCCCAGCCGTGCCAGCCGCCGCTGCAGGCGCCGCTGCGCCGCCGCCAGCGGGTCTCGCGGCGGCCGCCGCCACAGCGTCAGTGCCCCTGCCAGCGCCAGCAGCAGGGTGCAGCCGAGCGCCAGGATCATCGCCAGTGTGCCCCAGTCGGCATGACGCACGCCGAACGGTGTCAACAGCGCTTGCTGGCGCAGCGTATCGAAGCCGACCACGCCGCGGTTCCACAGCCGGTTGACGAGGTCCCATTGGTCGCGCACCACCCGCGCCCACCCCGCCTGGTACCAAGGCAGGTCGCCGCCCGCCGCGGCCGCGGCGCCAAGCGAGACCCGGTCCGGGCGCACCGCCGCGGTCGGATCCACGCGCACCCAGCCCTGCCCGGCCAACCACACCTCGCTCCAGGCGTGGGCGTCGGAATTGCGCACCAGCAGGTAGCTCGCGAAGTCGTTCCAGTAGCCGCCCTGGTACCCGGTCACCACCCGCGCCGGCACGCCGGCGGCACGCATCAACACGGTGAAGGAGGAGGAGTAGTGCTCGCAGAAGCCTTGCTTGGTGGAGAACAGAAACTCGTCGATGCTGTTGCGCCCAAGCGGGGGTGGTGACAGCGTGTAGACAAAACCACCGTCGTGGAACAGTTTCAGCGCGGCATTGACGATCGCCGCGTGGTCGCTGCCGTAGCGCGTGCGCCAGGCATCCGCCAGCGCGTGCGTCCGCGGGTTGTAGCCGCGCGGCAGTTGCAGGTCGCGCCGTCGCTCACGTTGGCCGAGCCGCGGCTCCAGCCGGTAGTGCAGCGCAGAGTGCATCCGGTAGCTGCGGCGGCTGTCGACCGGCTTTGCCACCAGCAGTTCGTGATCCCGGGACAAGTGCGCGCCGGGCGGCGCCTCAAGCGGCACGTCCAGTGCCGGCAGCACCCGCGAGGCGTTGGGTTCGAGGTCGATGCGGTAGGCGATGCTGTTGCTGGCCTGGATTGCTGCCGGCAGGCCGCGTGCCGGTACCACCGCCCAACTGCGGCCGTCGTAGCGCTGCATGACGTAGGCGCGAAAGTAGCGCTCCTTGTTGGGCGGCGGCGGGCCGTCGAAGGCGACCCGCAGTGCCGGGCTGTCGTCAACCAGCAATTGGGTGAAGTTGCCCGGCGTCATGTGGTCGGCGAGGCCCGTGGGCGCCTGCTCCGGCCCGCTGGCACCACCCCAGAGCGGCGTGCTCAGCCGCGGCACGAACAGGAAGCCGGTCAGCGCCAGCGGCGCCGAGATCAGCAGCATCACCGCCGGCAGCAGCAGCTCGCGCCGCGGCGAACCGACTGGCGCACCCGGCTGCAGCGCGCGCAGCGTGGCCAGCGCCGGGAGCAGGCCAAGACCGACCAGCAGGCTGCCGATGAGGCCCTGGTCGAACAGCAACGCGCTCATCAGGGTGAAGAAGGCAAAGGCGATGGCCGAGCGGCCGTCGCGCCGGGTGTCGCTCTCCAGCACCTTGAGCACCAGCAGCCCTGCCGCCAGTGTCGCGCCGGGCGAGCGGCCGAAGAGCGTGCCGTAGGCGCTGATGATGGCGACCACCAGCAGTGCCACCAGCGGCAGTTTTATCCACAGGGCGATGCCCGGGCGCTGGCGGCCGCGCCCCTGCACCCAGCGCGCCAGCAGCACCAGCGCCAGTGGCATGCTCAGCCACGCCGGCATGTGGCCGGCGTGCATCAGCAAGGTCCAGCCGACGGTGATGCACAACAGCGTGAAGGCCCGCGGCGTCACCGTTGACCGGGCGGCGCGGCCGAACTTCACGGCAGTTCCGCCAGCGCGCGCATGCAGGCGTGGAAGTGCGCCGTGCCGCGCGCCGGCCCATGGCTGGCACCCGGCAGGTGCAGGCTCCATACGTGGCCACCGGCGTGCGCCTCGTGCACCCAGCGCGCCAGCCGCGCAATGCGCGCCTCGTGCGCGGCGAGGCCGCTGTCGAACCAGTCAAGCCGCCATGGCGCCGTGCTGTCAGGCTGATCGAATTGCTTGACCCGCAGGCTCTCGGCATGGGCGCTGGCTTTCCAGGCGATGTGCCGGCGTGGATCGCCGTGCCGGTAGTCGCGCAGCCCCGCCCACTCGTCGCCCTGCGGCCGGCGTCGCCCGTCCAGCGGGTCGGCGCCGGGCGGCGGCGGGCCGGCAGCCTCCATGCGCGGGTAGACCAGCATGCGCGCGCCTGGTGCCAGCCAGCTCCAGGCGCGGAACCAGCCGAAGGGATAGCGGCTGAGTACGCGCAGGCGCGGCATGCTGATCCAGCCGCGACGATGGGTTGCGATCGGCACGACGACCTCGGTCGGCAGCGTGGCGCCGACGGCGAAGCCGGCCTCGTGGCCGCTGCACTCAAGTTGCAGCGCCGGGTGCTCGCGCCCGTTCCCCTGAAACACCAGCCGCAGTTCAAGACGCTCGCCGGCGCGCGCGGTGCCGGCGTGGATGGCGTCGAGACTGAGGCGGTCCAGGGTTCGGAACGTCACCAGCATGCTGTTGGCGGACACGGCGGCCAGCAGGCAGGTCAGCAGCAAGGCGGCGTTGTTGCCGTAGTTGAGCGAGCCCAGCAACATCACCAGCAGGAGAATGGCAAAGGCGATGCCGTAGGCGCTGGGGACGATGTAGATGCGTCGCCGGTGCAAGGTGATCGGCAGTGCCTCGGCCGGCTTCATGCGGGTGAGGGCGGGCAGGCGCCGTTCGGCGCGCAGCACCAGCGGGGCGAACAGGCGTTGCAAAGCCATGCGGTGCGCCCTCAGGCCACCGCCACGTCATCCAGCAGCGCGCGGGCCAGGGCATCGTGCTCGCCGCCGTGCCGTGGCATCAGGCGGTGGGCGGCGCCGGCGACGAACACCGCCTGCAGGTCTTCGGGGATCACGTAGTCGCGGCCCTCCAGCAGCGCCCAGGCGCGCGCCGCCGCCAGCAGCGCAAGGCCTGCGCGCGGCGACAGGCCGACGCGGATTTCGGCGTGCCGGCGGCTGGCTTGCAGCAGCGACTGCAGGTAGTCGAGCAGCGCCGGCGCCGCCTTCACCGCCGTGACGCGGGCGCGCAGGCGCAGCACGGTATCGGCGTCGAGCTGGGCGCTGGCGGCCGCTATCAACGTGCGGCGGTCGCTGCCGCCGAGCAGCGCGCGTTCGGCGGCGGCGTCCGGGTAGTCCAGCGAGATGCGCAGCATGAAACGATCCAGCTGCGAGTCGGGCAACGGGAAGGTGCCGCCCATGTCCAGCGGGTTTTGCGTCGCCATGACGAAAAACGGCTGCTGCAACGGCCGGGTGCACCCGTCGACGGTGACCTGGCCTTCCGCCATCGCCTCCAACAGAGCGCTCTGGGTCTTCGGCGTGGCGCGGTTGATTTCGTCGGCCAGCAGCAACTGGGTGAACAGTGGGCCGGGGTGGAAGCGGAAGCTGCCGCTGTCGCGCTCGAACACGCTGACGCCGATAATGTCGCCGGGCAGCATGTCGCTGGTGAACTGGATGCGCTGGAAATCCAGCGACAGCGTGGTGGCCATGGCGTGCGCCAGGGTGGTCTTGCCGACTCCGGGGATATCCTCCACGAGCAGATGGCCGCCGGCCAGCAGGCAGGCAAAGGCCAGCCGCACCTGGCGCGGTTTGCCGAGCACGATCGAGTTGACCTGGTGCAGCGCCTGCTCGAGCTGCGATGTATTTTCGCGTACCGGAATCGTTGCGACCATGACGGGAATTCATCCTGCTGGAGAAGACGGCCGCGCCCTGGCCGATGGGGCCAGTGTAGCGTCGCGTGCAAGCGCCTGGAGATGGGGCTTTGTGACCGCGTTCATCATCCTGCAGGGGATCAAGCTGTGGCTCGCCGCACGTGTGCCCCTGTTTGGCGATGAAGCCTTCTATTGGCAGGAGAGCCGACACCTCGCGTTTGGCTACAGCGACTTGCCCGGCATGACAGCGTGGCTGGTCCGCGCCGGCCAGGCTGTGGGCGGCGATTCGGTGCTGGGCGTGCGTTGGCCGTTCCTGCTGCTGGGTGCGGGCTTGCCGTGGCTGGTCGTGGCCTTCGCTCGCCGCCACGTCGATGCGCGACGTGCCTGGCAGGCGGGGCTGCTGGCGCTGGCCCTGCCGCTCGCCGGCAGCCTCGGCGTGCTTGCGCTGCCCGACGTGATGCTGACGGTGGCCGCGGTGCTGGCGCTGCTGGCGCTGGACGCGGCGCTGGCGCGCGACCGCTGGCGCGACTGGCTGCTGCTCGGCGTGGCCCTGGCGCTGGCGTGGATGACGCACTACCGCGCCGCGATGCTGATGCTGGCCGGATTGGCTTTCTGCGTGGCGACCCCGCGCGGTCGCGATGCCTGGCGCCGGCCCGGCCTGTACCTCGCGCTGGCGCTGGCAGTCGCCGGCATGCTGCCGCTGCTGATCTACAACCTCGGCCACGGCTGGGCCGGGCTGGACTTCCAGGCGGTGCAGCGCAACCCGTGGCGCTTTCACGCCGACGCGTTGGTGCAGCCGCTGGAGCAGGCGCTGGTCTGCACGCCGCTGCTCTATGTGCTGCTGGTCTGGGCGCTCTGCCACGCCACGGCGCGGGCGCGCCGCGGAGCGCCTTGGGACCTGATCGCCAGCAGCGCGATGACCTTCATGCTCGGCTACTTCTTGTTCGGCCTGTTTGCCGACGACACCCATTTCCGCCTGCACTGGCCCTTGCCCGGCTATCTGCCGCTGCTCGTCGTGGTGCCGCTGCTGGCGGCGGAATGGTGGCAGCGGCGGTCCGCCCGGCTGGCGATCCGAATCGCGCTGGCAGCCGCTTTCGCCCTGGCGGCCGCCGGCCAGGCCGCGGTACTGGCCTATCTCGCCTTGGCCAGCACGCCGGCCCGCGCCAGTCTGCTGGCCGGCACCAAGGCTTATCCGAAGGCCTTTGCCCCATGGGGCCGCGTCGGTGCCCTCGCGCGGCAGCTGCTGGCGCAACCGCCGCAGTCCGGCGACCTGCTGGTCGCCGACAACTTCCGCCTGGCGGCCGAGCTGGACTTCGCACTGCGCGGAGCGCGCCGCGTCTACAGCCTGGATTCGCCTGCCAACACCAAGCACGGCCGTGCGCCGCAACTGGCGCAATGGCGGCTGGATGAGACGGCGCTGCGCCAGGCGCATGCCGGCGACACGGTGCTGCTGGTGGTGGCCGAGACCGAAATGCGCCAGGACCGGCGGATCCCGTGGCTGCGCTCGATCTGCAGCCGCTTCGACTCGATCGAACCGCTGCAGCGCCTGGAGTTTGCCGGCGGCGCCCGCCGCTTCGCCTTCTACCGCGCCCGCCTGCGCGCCGCACCCGGCCCCGTCGATGGCGACACCTGCGTCGTCTGGCTCCACGCCTGGGCGGCGCAGAAGCGCTGACGCGACAGCAGGGAGCAGGGAGCAGGGAATCGGAAGTCGGGACCCGGCACCCGGGACCCGGGAAAGCAGGGGATTGCGTTGAAACGGACGCATCCTGGCTGGCGGTGAGCGAAGCGCACCCCAACAACCCACGCGGTCGGCAGCGTCCCCGGCCTCCGGAACAACGGCGCGGAATCGGATCGCTGTGCAGGCTCCTCCGCCAACCGCCCACCGCCCACCGCTTACCCCTCGTCGCGCGGTCCGAGTTCCGAGTCCCGCTCAACCAGGACTTGTGCCAGCTCGCGCTGGGCGTCGCCGAGGTCGCTGAGCTGGCCGTCGATCTGCTGGCGCGCCTGCGACAGCGCTTCGACCGCGGCCGCCAGTTGCTGCTGGCTCGCGTCCTCGGCGTGGTCGCGTATCCACAGGCGGTGCGCCAGCAGATCCCGCAGCGCATCATCCACCGCCACCCGCGCGTCGGCACCGCCGGCGGCCGGTACCTGCGGCGACACGCTGACCGCCGCGTGGGCCTGTTGCAGCCGTGTACGGCACTCGCGGATGTCGCCCTCGAGCTGGTCGGCGCCGTCGACCAGTGCGCGCAGCATCCGCTCGCGGCGGTGCCAGCGCCACTGGCGTACGCCGGCGAAGGCGGCAAGCAGGACCAGCACGATGGCCAACGCCAGCCCGGCCCAGGGAATGATGGTCTTGAACATGCGAAGGTAGGGGCGACAGGAGCGCCAGTGTCGCGCATGGCGGCAACGTGGTAAACCCGTGGCGCGTTTGACTTTCCACGGTCGCGCCGCTAGAATTTTGCGGCTATGCCTGCGCATCTGCCAGAAACCGTGGACGCGTGGCGGATGGTGACGGCACGGCGTTCATTCGAAGGTACGCTGCCGTTGGCGGCGCTGCCGCGGCTGGCCGCGGACCTGGCGCGCACCGACGGCGAGGTCGCCTACGCCCTGCAGTTCGACCGCGACGAATTCGGCCGCGGCTATGTCGATGTCCATGCGCAGGCGCCGCTGACCCTGACGTGCCAGCGCACCATGGATGAGTTCGTGTTGCCGGTCGAGGTCGAGACGCGTCTCGGACTGATCGAGAGCGAGGCCGAGGAGGCCGCCTTGCCGGAGGGCTACGAGCCGCTGCTGCTGGGGCCGGAGCCGCTGCGGCCGGCGGCGGTGATCGAGGACGAGTTGCTGCTGGCGCTGCCGCTGGTGCCGGTGAAACCGGGCAGCAGCCTGCCGGAGCAGGCCGGCGGCGAGGATGAGGCCGCGGCTGCGCGACCTGAAGACAACCCGTTTGCCGTGCTTGGCAAGCTGAAACACCACTGAGTCATTAATTTCCGGAGAACGTGTCATGGCCGTACAGAAAAGCCGCCGAACCCGATCCACCCGCGGCATGCGCCGTGGGCACGACGCCCTCAAGCCGGTGCAACTGGCCACCGATCCGACCAGTGGCGAGGTTCATCGCCGCCACCACATCACCGCCGACGGCTACTACCGTGGTCGCAAGGTGGTCGATACCGCGTCTGCGGTCGACGAAGACTGAGCCTCCTCGCCGGGCGCCAGGACCAGCAAGCGGCGCTGCCAGCGCCGCTTCTCGTTTGTGCCGCGGCGGCTTGGCCCTCTGCTAGTCTTTCACGCACTGCGGCCACGGCGCCCGACGCCGCCGGCAGGCCTTGCGAAAGGGGACGGTCCTGAACTACGCACGCATCATCGGCACCGGTAGCTACCTGCCCGAGCGGGTGGTCACCAACGAGGAACTGGCCGAGCTGGTAGACACCAGCGACGAGTGGATCCGCACGCGCACCGGCATCGCCGAGCGCCGCCGCGCCGCCGAGGGCGAGACCACCGGCGACCTCGCATTCCACGCCGCCACGCGCGCGCTGGAGGCTGCCGGCGTCGAGGCCGGCGAGATCGACCTGCTGGTGCTCGGCACCACCACGCCCGACATCATCTTTCCCGCCACGGCCTGCCTGCTGCAGCATCGGCTGGGGGCCAACGGCTGCGCCGCCTTCGACGTCAACGCCGCCTGTTCCGGCTTCATGTACGCCATGGGCACGGCCGACAGCTTCATCCGTGCCGGCAAGGCGAAAAAGGCGCTGGTGGTCGGGGCCGAAACGCTGAGCCGCATGGTCGACTGGAGCGACCGTTCGACCTGTGTCCTGTTCGGCGACGGCGCCGGCGCGGTGGTCCTGGAAGCCAGCGAGGAACCCGGGATCCTCACCACGCAGCTGCATGCCGACGGCGGCTTCAAGCACCTGCTGTTCAACCCCGTCGGCGTCTCGGCCGGTTTCACCGACGAGCCGGATCATGGCGTGCGCGTGCAGATGACCGGGCGCGAGGTGTTCAAGGTGGCGGTAAAAACGCTGGAGCGGCTGGTCGACGAGACGCTGGAGAGCGTCGGCTACGACAAATCGCAGGTCGACTGGCTGATCCCGCACCAGGCCAACCTGCGCATCATCGAGGGCACGGCCAAGCGCCTGCAGCTGCCAATGGACAGGGTGATCGTGACGATCGACCGCCACGGCAACACCTCCTCGGGCTCGGTGCCGCTGGCGCTGGACGAGGCGGTGCGCTCCGGCCGGATCGAACGCGGGCAGACCTTGCTGCTGGAGGCTTTCGGCGGCGGCTTCACCTGGGCCTCGGCGCTGCTGCGTTACTGAGTGCCGGGTACCGCCGGGGCGGCGCGCGTCCGGCCGGTGCCGCCAGGGCCGCAACAGCGATCGCGCGTCGGCAACAGACACCATGGATGCCATGCAACAGCCAAATCACCTTGCCTTCCTGTTTCCCGGCCAGGGCTCGCAGTCGGTCGGCATGCTGTCCGAGCTGGCCGCCATGCACCCGGAAATCGAGCAGACCTTCGCCGAAGCCTCGGCGGGCGCCGGGGTCGATTTGTGGGCGCTGGCCAGCGACGGCCCGGCGGAGGCCCTCAACCGTACCGAAAACACGCAGCCGGCCTTGTTGGCGGCCGATGTCGGCGTATGGCGCGTCTGGTGCAAGCTGGGCGGAGCCAAGCCGGCCTGCATGGCTGGACACAGCCTTGGCGAATACGCGGCGCTGGTCTGCGCCGGCGCGCTGCCGCTGGCCGATGCAGCGGGCCTGGTGGCCGAGCGCGGCCGGCTGATGCAGGCGGCGGTGCCGGCCGGTGCCGGCGCGATGGCTGCGGTGATCGGCGCCGACGACGAGGAGATAGCGGCGGTCTGCGAGGAGGTCGCCGGGGGCGAGGTGGTGGCGCCGGCAAACTACAACGCGCCCGGCCAGTTGGTCATTGCCGGCCAGGCCGCAGCGGTTGATCGCGCGCTGGCGGCACTGGCGGATCGCGGCGTGCGCAAGGTGGTGAAGCTGGAGGTCTCGGTGCCCTCGCATTGCGCGCTGATGCGCGACGCAGCGACCCAGCTGGCCGAGCGTATGGATGGCCTGGCCTGGCGCGCGCCGGAGATCCCGGTTTTCCAGAACGCAGACGCCGAGGCGCACAGCGGCGTGCCCTACATCCGCGCCGCGCTGGCGCGCCAGCTGTACATGCCGGTACGCTGGACCGACAGCATCCGCGCCATGGCACGCGCCGGCACCACACGAATGGCCGAGTGCGGCCCCGGCAAGGTGCTGACGGGCTTGCTGCGGCGCATCGACCGCGGCATCGACGCCCGCGCACTCGGCACCCCCGAGGCGCTGGACGCGGCGCTGGCCGCATGGGCCGCGGACAGCGGCGCAATCTCTTCCCCGGCTTCCGGATCAACGCCATGAGTGCACCGCTCGACTCTCGGGTTGCCCTTGTCACCGGGGCCAGCCGCGGCATCGGCGCGGCCATTGCCGACCACCTCGCCTGGCTCGGCGCCCGGGTGGTCGGCACGGCCACCAGCGAGGCCGGCGCCCAGGCCATCGACCAGCGCCTGCGCCCGCAGGGCGGCGGTGGCCGCGTGCTCGACGTTACCGATGGGGAGGCGGTGATTGCGGCCGTCGCCGCCATCGAGGCCGAACTCGGCACCGTCACGATCCTGGTCAACAATGCCGGCATCGCCCGCGACCAGTTGCTGCTGCGCATGAAGGACGACGACTGGAATGCCGTGATCGACACCAACCTCAGCGCCATCTTCCGCACCAGCAAGGCGGTGTTGCGCGGCATGATGAAGGCACGCACGGGCCGCATCATCAACATCACCTCGGTGATCGGTGCGCTGGGCAACCCGGGGCAAGCCAATTACGCGGCGGCCAAGGCCGGCGTGGTCGCCTTCTCGAAGTCGCTGGCGCGCGAAGTCGGTTCGCGCGGCATCACGGTCAATTGCGTCGCCCCCGGCTTCATCGACACCGACATGACGCGCGCCTTGCCCGAGGCACAGAAACAGGCCATGCTGGAACAGATAGCGCTGGCGCGCTTTGGCGATGTGGCCGATGTCGCGCAGGTTGTCGGCTTCCTCGCTTCGCCGGCGGCGGCTTACGTGACCGGCGAGACACTGCATGTCAACGGCGGCATGTACATGGCTTGATTTTCAATGGCTTGCGCATGATCATTGCAGTGATCAGACGCAAGCCAGACGGTCTGAAGCGCATTCCGCCAGCATTGGCGTGGCCGCCAGAACACCCGTGCCGCATGTAGCGAGCAGACACCAAGTCCACTACAATGCGGCGGCTTTCAGTTCCCCTTGGGAGGTTTCCTGCAGATGAGCAGTATTGAAGAACGCGTCAAGAAGATCGTGGTCGAGCAGCTTGGCGTCAAAGAGGACGAGGTGACCCCCAATGCATCGTTTGTCGATGACCTGGGTGCCGATTCGCTCGACACCGTCGAACTGGTGATGGCGCTGGAAGAGGAATTCGAGTGCGAGATTCCCGATGAGGACGCCGAGAAGATCACCACGGTCCAGCAGGCGGTTGATTACGTCAAGGCTCACGTCGAAGCCTGAGCGGTTGGCGCTGTTCACGAGGGTAGCAGGCTGCGCCGCTTGGGCGCAGCTTGTGTTTTGAGCAGGCGCCAGCCGCACCTGCCGGGATGGACGAGCTATGAGCAAGCGACGCGTGGTAGTGACGGGCCTCGGCATGGTGAGCCCGGTCGGCAATGATGTGGCCACCGCCTGGGCCAGCATCACCGCCGGCAAGAGCGGCATCGGCGAAATCACGCATTTCGACGCCAGCACCTTCCCGACCCGCATCTCCGGCGAGGTGCGAGGCTTTGATCCTGCGGAGTACATCGCTCCGAAGGACATCAAGAAAATGGACCCGTTCATCCACTACGGCGTCGCCGCCGGCAAGCAGGCGTTCGCCGATTCGGGTTACGAGGTCACCGAGGACAACGCCGACCGCATCGGCGTCGCCGTCGGCGCCGGCATCGGCGGCCTGCATACCATCGAACGGACCAGCATCGACTACCACGAGCGCGGCGTGCGCAAGATTTCGCCGTTCTTCGTACCCAGCTCGATCATCAACATGGCGTCCGGCCAGCTGTCGATCATGCTCGGCCTGAAGGGCCCCAACATCGCCTGCGTCACCGCCTGCACCACCGCCACCCACAACATCGGCCTGGCGATGCGCATGATCCAGTACGGCGAGGCCGACGCGATGCTGGCCGGCGGCGCCGAGTTCGCCACCACCGGTACCGCGGTGGGCGGCTTCTGCTCGGCCAAGGCCATGTCCACCCGCAACGACGAGCCGCAGCGCGCCAGCCGGCCATGGGACGCCGAGCGCGACGGCTTCGTCCTGGCCGACGGCGCCGGCATCCTGATGCTCGAGGAGTACGAGCACGCCAAGGCCCGCGGCGCGAACATCTACGCGGAACTGGTGGGCTTCGGCATGAGCGGCGACGCCTACCACATGACCGCGCCCAGCGAGGGCGGCGAGGGTGCCGGCCGCTGCATGCAGCATGCGCTGAAGGACGCCGCCATCAACCCGACCGAGGTGCAGTACGTCAATGCCCACGGCACCTCCACGCCGCAGGGCGACCTTGCCGAGGTGCAGGCCGCCAAGCGGGTGTTCGGCGACCATGCGTACAAGTTGATGATGAGCTCGACCAAGTCGATGACCGGTCATCTGCTCGGGGCGGCGGGCGGCGTCGAGGCGATCTTCTCGATCCTCGCCATTCGCGACGGCATCGTTCCGCCGACCATCAACCTGGACAACCCCGGCGAAGGCTGCGACCTTGATTTCGTTGCGAACACCGCGCGTGACGCGAGGATCGACGTGGCGGTATCCAACTCGTTCGGTTTCGGCGGCACCAACGGCAGCCTGATCTTCACTCGCGCCTGATGGCCACGCCGCCGCGAGGCGCCGCCGGCGGCGCCATCCTGCGCATACTTCTCGGCCTGGTGGTGTTTGCCGTGCTGGCGGCCGCCGGCAGTGCCTGGTACGACTACTCACGCTTCACCCGGGCACCGCTGGCGATCCGCGACAGGGGCAGCCTTGTCATTCCCCATGGCACGGCATTCAAGCAGATCGTCGCCGAGCTGCGTGCGCGCAAGCTCAGCGCGGCACCGCCGCTGTACTGGCGGGCATTGGCCTGGCGCATGGGCGTGACCGACCGCCTGCACGCCGGCGAGTACGCGTTGGTGCCGGGCACCACTCCGCCGCAGCTGCTGACGATGATGGCATCCGGCGAGGTCGTGCAGCACCACGTGACCATCGTCGAAGGCCGCACATTCCACCAGGCGCTGGCCATGCTGCGCGCCGAGCCGCTGCTGCGTCACGCCAGCGGCACGCTGGACGATACCGCGGTGATGAAGAAGATTGATCCCGCGGTCGGCAACCCCGAAGGCTGGTTGCTGCCCGAGACCTACGACTTCGTGCGTGGCGACTCCGACCTCGACATGCTGCGCCGCGCGTACAAGGCCATGCGCGAGGTGCTGAAGGCCGAGTGGGCACAGCGCGAGGAAAACCTGCCGCTGGACACGCCCTACCAGGCGCTCATCCTGGCCTCGATCGTCGAGAAGGAGACGGCGCAGCCCGACGAGCGGCCGCGGATCGCGGGTGTTTTCGAACGCCGGCTCAGGCGTGGCATGCTGCTGCAAACCGACCCGACGGTGATCTACGGCATGGGCAGCGCGTACCACGGCAACATCCGGCGCAAGGATCTCACCACCGACACGCCCTACAACACCTACACCCGGCCCGGCCTGCCGCCGACGCCGATCGCGCTGCCAGGCCGCGCGGCGATCCACGCCGTGCTGCACCCGGCCGAGGGCGACGCGCTCTACTTCGTCGCCCGTGGCGACGGCACCCACCAGTTCTCGGCCACCCTGCGCGAACAGAATGCGGCAGTCGCCAGGTACCAACTGGGAGGTGGTCGATGAGTGGTGCCCGCGGTCGCCTCGTCACGCTCGAGGGTGGCGAGGGCGCCGGCAAGAGCACCCTGATGCGGGGGTTGCTGGAGCACCTGCGGGGGCTCGGCATCATGGTCGAGGAAGCGCGTGAACCGGGCGGCACGCCGTTGGGCGAGGCCATCCGCGGCGTGGTGCTGGACCCGGCGCTGCAGGCCTGCGCCGAGGCCGAGCTGCTGCTGATGTTCGCGGCCCGGGCGCAACTGGTGCGCGAGCGGCTGCAGCCGGCACTGGCCGCCGGCCGCTGGGTCCTCTGCGATCGATACGTCGACGCCAGCCACGCCTACCAGGGCGCCGGCCGCGGCCAGCCGGCCGAGCGCGTGGAGGCGCTGGAGCGCTGGACCCTCGACGGCCTGCAGGCCGACCTCACGCTGTTGCTCGACCTTGGCGTGCACCAGGGCCGGCGGCGCATCGCCGGGCGCGGCGAGGGCGACCGCATCGAGCGCGAGCAGGCGGCCTTCTTCGAGCGCGTGCGCGGCGCCTACCTGGCGCGGGCCGAGGCGGAGCCGGAGCGGATTCACGTGATCGACGCTACCCAGCCGCCGGCCCAGGTGCTGGCCGCGGCGATCGCGGCGCTGGCGCCGCTGCTGGACGAGGTGCGGGCGTGAGCGCGCATCCGTGGCACGAGGCCGCCTGGACGATGCTGCAGCGACGCCTGGCCGGGGGCAGCCTGCCGCACGCGCTGCTGCTGCAGGGCGATGCCGGGCTCGGCAAACGCGCGTTCGCCGATCGCCTGGCGCGCGCCTGCCTCTGCGAGCAACCGCTGGCCTCGGGCGACGCCTGCGGCCACTGCCGCGCCTGTGCGTTGCTCGAGGCCGGCACCCATCCCGACCGCGTGCTGGTCAGCTTCGAGCTCAACCGCGAGAAGAACCTGCGCAGCGAGATCGTCGTCGACCAGATCCGCGCGCTGTCACAGCGCCTGGCGATGGCCAGCCAGTTCGGCGGCTGGCAGGTGGCGCTGGTTGATCCGGCCGATGCGATGAACGGCGCGGCCGCCAATGCGCTGCTGAAGACGCTGGAGGAGCCGTCGCCGCAGTCGCTGCTGATCCTGGTGGCCGATGCGCCCTGGCGGCTGCCGGCGACCATCCGCTCGCGCTGCCAGCGGATCGTGTTCCACGCGCCCGAGCGCGCGCAGGCGCTGGATTGGCTGCGCGAGCAGGGTCTCGATGCTGCAGTCGCCGCCGAGGCATTGACCGCGGCGGGCGACAATCCCGGCGCAGCGCTGGCGATGGCCGGCAACCAGGGGCTGCCTCGGCGGGCCGAGGTCTTGCGCGACCTCACCGCCCTGCGTGCCGGCCGCGCCGATCCCTGGGGCGTGGCTCGGCAGTGGCTGGCGGACGAACCGGACCAGCGGCTGCTGTTGGCGGCGCGTGAACTGCACCGGCAGGCCGCCGGGGAGGCCGCCAGCGGGCCGCCGGACTTGCAACGGGCCAGCGACGACTTCATTCGCTTCAACCGCGCACGCGAAGGCCTGCGCGGCCCGCTGCGTCCGGAACTGGTGCTGCTGGATGCACTGGCGCCGCTGCTGGCGGAGGCGCGGCCATGACCGACCTCGAGATCTGCCTGCGCGCGCCCGGCGCCGCGCTGCTGGTGGTGGCGCCGCACCCGGACGACGAGTCCCTCGCCACCGGCGGCCTGCTGCAACGGGCTGTCAGCGCCGGCGCGCGGGCCCGTGTGCTGCTGTTGACCGATGGCGACAACAATCCCTGGCCGCAGCGCTGGCTGGAACGGCGCTGGCGCATCGGGCCGGAGGAGCGCCGGCGCTGGGGCCAGCGGCGGCGGGGCGAGGCGCACGCGGCGCTGGCGACGCTTGGCCTGCCTGATGACGCGCCGGTCTGCCTGGGGTGGCCCGACATGGGCGTGACGTCACGGCTGGTGGACGACACCGCCGCGTCAGTCAGTACGATCGCGGGCCATGTCCGCGACTTCGCGCCCAGCGTGCTGGTCTTCCCCAGCCTCGGCGACACTCATCCGGACCACAGTGCGGCACACGTGCTTGTCCGCCTGGCGCTGGCTCGCCAGGACTGCCGCTTGCCGCACTACACGGCGCTGCTCAGCTACCTGATCCATGGCCGCCGCGATCCCGGCAGCGCAGTGACGCTGGTCCTGAGCGGCGGCGAAGTCCAGCGCAAGCGCGACGCAGTGTGCGCTTACCAGACCCAGGTCACGCTCAGCCGCAGCCGGCTGCTTGCCAACGTCTCGTCCGCCGAGACCTATCACTCGGCGGCCGGCAACGACGTTGCGGCCGGCGCGAACCCGTGGGAGGCACCGGCGTGGCTGCGCGGCGCCAGCGAGCTGCTGGTGGTCGCCGGCGAGCAGGCCTGGCGGCAGCCGCCCGGTCCGGTCGCCGGCCGCGAGACGGCGCTGGCGCGCGTACTGGCGGCGGCGCCGCGGCCCGTCGCGGCCGACTGTCCGGTCTACGTGAAGCTGCGCCTGCGCCAGCGCAGCCCGTGGATCTTCGACCGCTGGGGCTGGCGCTGCCTGCGCGGCTTGACCGCATCCGGTGATTCGGCCAAAGTCGACGCGCCAACCCTGGTGACGGTGGATTGACGATGGCCAAACCCGAAGCAATGCGGCAGGGCATCCTGTCGCTGGCGATCAAGGACAAGAGCGCGCTGTACAACGCGTACATGTCCTTCGTCCAGGGTGGCGGCTTGTTCGTGCCCACCACCAAGTCCTACTCGCTCGGCGACGAGGTGTTCCTGCTGATCACGCTGCCCGACGACAACGAGCGCCTGCCGGTGCCGGGCAAGGTGGTGTGGATCACGCCGCCCGGCGCGCAGGGCAACCGCACCGCCGGCATCGGCCTGCAGTTCAACAGCACTGCCGATGGCGAGGCCGCGCGCACCAAGATCGAATCCATCCTCGCCGGCATCACCAGCTCCAATCGGCCGACGCAGACGATGTAGGGTGGTTCCGGACCGCGACCCGGGACCCGAAAAGCGCGGAGCGGACCATGCCGCTGGGCTGGCGTGCGCGGCCGCGTTTCGGTTTCACCACTCACCGCTCACGCCTTGCGTCCCGGGCAACAAAAAAGCCACCCGGGGGTGGCTTTTTTGTGTATTGGTCGGGGTGACAGGATTCGAACTTGCGACTTCTACCTCCCGAAGGTAGCGCTCTACCAGGCTGAGCTACACCCCGATGGGAAGGCCGCGAATGATAGCGGCCGGGTACCGGCTTGGCAAGCGCAATCGACGGTCGGCAGGGTGCATTCTGATAGCATGAGCGGCTGCCTCGTCCAACGTCACAGCAAGGGAAAAACATGGCGCTGACCCCCGCCCGCAGCGTGCCCGGCGTGCTCGAACTGCTGCCCGCCGAACAGATCGCTTTCCAGCGCATGCTCGACACCATCCGCGCCACCTTCACCCGCTACGGCTTCCTGCCGGTGGAGACGCCGGTGCTGGAACACGCCGACGTGCTGCTGACCAAGACCGGCGGCGAGACCGAGCGCCAAGTGTATTTCGTGCAGTCGACCGGGGCGCTGGAGCGGGGCGACGCGCCCGACGTGGCCCTGCGTTTCGACCTGACGGTGCCGTTGGCGCGCTATGTCGCCGAGCACGAGCGCGAGCTGCAGTTTCCCTTCCGCCGCTACCAGATTCAGCGCGTCTACCGCGGCGAGCGGCCGCAGCGCGGGCGCTTCCGCGAGTTCTACCAATGCGACATCGACGTGATCGGCAAGGACAGCCTGTCAATCCACTACGACGCCGAAATCCCTGCCGTGATCCACAGTGTCTTCAGCGCCCTGGACTTCGGCCCCTTCACCATCCAGTTGAACCACCGCAAGCTGATGCGCGGCTTCTTCGAGGGCCTCGGGATCGATGACGGCGAACGCCAGACGCTGGTGCTGCGCGAGGTCGACAAACTCGACAAGCGCGGTGCCGGGCCGGTGCGCGAGACGCTCACCGGCAAAGCCTTCGGCCTGTCCACCGCGGTTGTCGATCGCATCCTGGAATTCGTGCAGGTTCGATCCAGCTCGCTGGACGACGCGCTGGCCAAACTGGATGCTCTCGGCGCCGGCAGCGAAACCTTCGAGCAGGGCCGCCTGGAGCTGAAGGAGGTGCTGGGCCTGATCCACGCCTTCGGTGTGCCCGAGGCCAATTTCGCCCTCAACCTGTCGATCGCACGCGGCCTCGACTACTACACGGGCATGGTCTACGAGACCACGCTGGACGAGCACCGGCAGATCGGCTCGATCTGCTCCGGCGGCCGCTACGACAACCTCGCCAGCCAGTACACCAGGTCGAAGCTGCCTGGGGTCGGCATCTCGATCGGCGCCACGCGCCTGTTCTGGCAGCTGCGCGAGGCCGACCTGCTGCGCGGCGCCGGCCAGAGCACGGTGCAGGCGCTGGTGACGCAGATGGACGCGACGTACTTGCCGCAGTGCCTTGCGCTGGCCGGCGAGCTGCGCGACGCCGGCATCGCCACCGAGGTGGCGCTGGAGGGCGGCAAACTGGGCCGGCAATTCAAGTATGCGGACCGCGCCGGGATCCCGCTGGTGCTGGTGCTGGGCGAGAGCGAACTGACCAACGGCACAGTCACGCTCAAGGACTTGCGCAGCAACGCGCAGCAGGAGGTGCCGCGCGCTGGCCTGCTGAGTGCGGTGCGCGCGGCGCTGGCAGGTGCCGGCGCCGCGGCCGGGTCGGCGCAATGAGTGGCCCTGCCGAAGTCCGGCTGGACGGGCTCAGCCTCAGCCGCGAGCAGGTGGTGCAGGTGGCGCATGGCGCGCGCGTGGTGCTGGACGAGACGCGGCTTGCGCGGGTGCAGCGCGCCGCCGACTTTCTCGCCGGGCAGGTTGACGGCGGCACGCCGATCTACGGCGTCACCACCGGCTTCGGCAGCAATGCGGACAAGTTGCTCGGCTCGCGGCGCGTGCGCGACGCCTTGCCGGGCGGCAATCCCGATCAGCCGCAGGGCACGCTTCCGGAGGAACTGCAGCGCAACCTGATCGTCACCCACGCCGTCTGCGTCGGCGAGCCTTTCCCGGCGGAGGTGGTGCGGGCGATGCTGGTGATCCGCATCAACACGCTGATGCGCGGACACTCGGGCATCCGCGTCTCCACGCTGCAGGCGCTGGCCGAGCTGCTCAACCGCGGCGTGGTGCCGGTGGTGCCGATGAAGGGTTCGGTCGGCGCCAGCGGTGACCTCGCGCCGCTCTCGCATCTCGCGATCGTGCTGCTCGGCGGCGGCGAGGCCTTTGTCGAGGGCGAGCGCCTGCAGGGCGCTGCGGCCTTGGCGCGGGTCGGGCTGGAGCCGATCCGGCTGTCGTTCAAGGAAGGCCTGGCGCTCAACAACGGCACCGCCCAAATGCTGGCGACCGCGGTGCTGGCCGTGCAGCGGCTGGAGCAGCTGCTGGCGACCGCCGACGTGGCCGCGGCGATGTCGCTGGATGCATTCGCCGGTCGCAGTGGCGCGTTGCGCGAGGACGTGCACGCGCTGCGTCCACACCCCGGGCAGGTCGAGACCGCCCGCCACGTGCGCGAGCTGCTGCAGGGCTCGACGCTGATCGACATTCCGTACCATCTGGTGCCACGGTTCAAGCCGTGGACGGCGGGCGCGTGGGACAGGCCGGAGACCCAGGCACGTCGTTTCGACATCGCCTGGGACTGGGTGCCGCTCGGCCAGCGCCAGGGGCGCGAGGCCTTCTACCAGCGCTACCTGCCGTTCCGTGGCGGCAAGAAGCACCAGCCGCAGGATGCCTATTGCCTGCGCTGCATGCCGCAGGTGCACGGCGCGGTGCGCGATGCGCTGGCGCAGGCATGTCGCGTCATCGATATCGAACTCAACTCCGTCACCGACAATCCGCTGGTCTTCCCCGACGCCGAAAACCCTCAGGTCATCGAGGACCAGGTGGTTTCGGCGGGTCACTTCCACGGCATGCCGCTGGCGCTGGCGATGAGCTACGTCAAGGCCGCGATCCCGGTGCTGGCCTCGATCTCCGAGCGGCGGCTCAACAAGCTGGTCGACGCCGCGACCAGCGACGGGCTGCCGCCGTTCCTGATCGGCAACGAGGACGCCACCGACTCCGGCTTCATGATCGTGCAGTACACCGCTGCGGCGCTGGTCAACGACCTTGCCACGCGCGCGCACCCGGCCTCGGTCTACTCGATACCGACCAGCGCCAACGCCGAGGACCACGTCTCCATGGGCGCCAACGAGGCGCGCCACGTGCTGGAGATGACGGCCGATCTCGGTGACGTGCTGGCGCTGGAGCTGTACACCGCGGCGCAGGCGCTGGAGTACCGTCGCGACATGCTCAACGCCGCCCACGAGCTGGCCGTGCAGGGCGACTGGCGTGCGCTGGCAGCCAAGGTCCGCGGCGCGCCGCACGAAGGCCACGCCGACGAGGCGACGTTCGAGGCCGAGGTGCGCGCGCTGATGCAGTCGATCGCCGAGGCCGGCGAATTTCGCGCAGGCGCCGGCGTCCGCGACGCCTTCGCCACCATTCGCGCCGAGATCGGCTTCATGCGCCAGGACCGCCCGATGCAGGCCGACCTGCAGCGCATCTGCGCCCTCGTCGCCCGCGGCGCCTTCGCCGCGACCGGCTGAAACCGGGGTCAGAGTGCACTTTCGAGCAGCGCGCCGGAACCACCGTCGCCTGCAGATCGAAAGTGCACTCTGACCCCGGTTCTTCGCCGGTTCAGAAGGCGATGTCGTCGAAGCTGGCCACGCAGGGCCAGGGCGAGTCGGCGGGGCAGGCCTCCGGCGGGCGGCACAGTTGCGTGACCTGCAGGCCGGCCTCGCGCGCGGCGCGAAGTTCGTCGACGCTGTCGGACAGGAACAGGATGCGTCCGGGCGCCTCGCCGATGGCCGCGGCGATGGCGGCGTAGGAAGCCGCGGCGCGCTTTGGCCCGGTTTCGGTGTCGAACCAGCCGGACACCAGCGGCGTGAGGTCGCCGGCCTCGCTGTAGCCGAAGAACAGCCGCTGCGCCGCCACCGAGCCGGACGAGTAGACGTACAGAGCGATGCCAGCTGCGTGCCATGCCTGCAGCTGTGCCGCCACCTCGGGGTACAGGTGCGCGCGATAGGCGCCATCCTCGTAGCCGCGCTGCCAGATCATGCCCTGCAGCGCCTTCAGCGGCGTGGCCTTGCGGTCGGCGTCGATCCAGGCGAGCAGGGTGTCGATGATGGCTTCGGTGTCGGCTGGCGGGACCCCGGCGTCGCGCGCGACTTGATCCAGCCAGCGTCGGACCTCCGGCTGCGCCGCGTGAGCCCTCACGAACGCCGGCAGGTGCTGGCGCGCGTAAGGGAACAGCACGTCCTTGACGAAGCTGATCGAGCTGGTGGTGCCCTCGATGTCGGTGACGATGGCACGCGTCCGCATGTCGCTGCCACTCATGTCGCGCCGCCGGCCTCGCGTTCGCCAACTGCCGGTTGCATCCGCGGGAAGCCGTCGGCGATGGGGTCGCCGGTGAAATCGGCAACCCAGCCTTCCTTGCTGGTAAACAGGCGGATGGCGATGAAGTACGGTGACTCGCTCATGTCGAACCAGTGGCGGGTGCCTGCCGGCACGCCGATCAGGTCGCCCTGCTCGCAATGCACGTCGTAGACGCTGCCGCCGACGTGCAGGGTGAACTGGCCGCTTCCGGCAACGAAGAAGCGCACCTCGTCCTCGCTGTGGGTGTGCTCTGCGAGGAATTTCTGCCGCAGGGCCGCGCGCTCGGGATGGTCCGGCGCCAGGCTGATGACATCCACCGATTGGTAGCCGCCGCTGCGCATCAGGCGGTCGATGTCCTGCCGGTAGGCCGCGATGACCTCGTCCTGGCTGGCACCCGGCGGCAGTGGCCGGGCCGCCTCCCAGCGTTCAAAACGCACGCCAATGCGTGCCAGTTCGGCGGCGATGGCCGCGTGATCGGTGAAGGTGGCGCGCGGCGCGGAGCCGTCGTCATGGTTGAACAGGCGCAAGGTGCTCATGGCACTCCCAGTCGTCTCAGGTCGAGTTCACAAGCCAGCAGGAACTCCAGCGCCTCCAGGTGGCGGCGGGCCTCGTCGATGCTGCTGCCCCAGGTGTAGATGCCGTGGCCGGCGATCAGGTAGGCGTGAAGCGGTTTGCCAGCGTCCACCCAGTCGTCGACTGCGCGCGTCAGCTCGGCCATCGACTGGCTGTTGGCGAAGACGGGAAGCGCCAGCGTGCGCTCGTGGCTGTTGGTGCCGGCGATGGCCTTCTGCAGTTCCCAGCCCTGCAGGTGCAGTTCGCCGGCGGCCGCGAACAGGCGCGAAGCCACCGTCTGCACCCGCGAATGCGTGTGCAGCACTGCCTCGACCTGCGGCATGCGCCGGTAAATCTGCCCATGCAGCGGCGCCTCGGCCGAAGGCACTGCGGTGTCGCCGGGCAGGGCGCGTCCATCGAGCGTGACGCGCATGATGTCGTCTGGCACAAGTCGGCCCTTGTCGCGGCCGGAGCGCGTGATCGCGGCGCTGTGCTGATCGATTCGCAGGGAGAAATTGCTGCTGGTTGCCGGCGTCCAGCCGCGCGCCGCCAGCTCTGCGCCAAGGCGGCAGATCGCTTCCGCGCGGGTCGCAAAGCTGGCGTCGTTGCTGTCGGCGTGCATGTGCATCAGAGGAGGCGCGGTGCGGTGGCAGTGCGGTGACGCATTCAGTCACGCGGAGTATCATGCCGTGAGGGGCGGATCATTGCCATCTTGACGGAGGTGTTCCCCGATGCCGCAACATGACGAAACCAACCCCCAGCGCCGACACTTCCTGAAGCTCGCGGCCGGCAGCGCTGCGGCGGTGGCGCTGGTCGGCACGCTGCCGAGGCTGGCGCGAGGCGACACTTCGCTGCCGCACCTCAAGACCACCGACCCGACGGCGCAGGCGCTCAAATACACCGAAGATGCCAGCACCGTCACCGACCCGAAACGCAAGCCCGGCGACATCTGCGCCAACTGCCAGTTCTACCAGGGCAAGAAAGGCGATGCCTACGGCCCCTGCCAGCTGTTCCCGGGCAAGGCCGTCAACGCCAAGGGCTGGTGCGTCTCGCACACGCTCAAGACCAACGCCTGACGCCTCAGCGAGATTCGCACACGAAAAAGCCGGCGCAACGCCGGCTTTTTCATTGACTCAGGGGATGCAAAATCGCGCCCGGATGCGCCCGCCGAGGAGCTGACTCTCGCGGGACGCACCCGAGCGGCGATCCGAAAAGTCCACTGCCAACTGCTTTGGGAATCTTCGGAGGAGTGATGATAGCGCGAGACGGCGGCTTTGGGCGAATTTCCTGCTGACCCGGCGCGTAATTCCATGAAAATCAATGGCTTGGTAGCGAATTCATGAAGCTGATTCGAACCTGAAATTCACGCTTCGTTAACGGCCCCGCCGGCCGGCAATGGCCTCAGCGCTGCGCGCGCAGCCGGCTGTGGCGATAGCCGTAGCCGAAATAGATCGCGACGCCCACGGCGGTCCAGATGATCAGCCGCACCCAGGTATCCAGTGGCAGCCCGTAGATCAGGTACAGACAGCCTGCCGCGCCCAGCGTGGCGGTCACCGGCGCCCACGGCGTACGGAACGGCCGCGGCAGGTCCGGCCGTGTGCGGCGCAGGATCGGCACCGCGATGCAGACGGTCATGAAGGCCAGCAGTGTGCCGATGTTGGTCAGCTCGGCAAGGATGTCGATGGGCAGGAACCCGGCAAGCACCGCGGCGATCACGCCGGTGATGACGGTATTGATGTGCGGCGTGCGGTACTTCGGGTGCACCTTGGCGAACACTTTCGGCAGCAGGCCGTCCTTCGACATCGAGTAAAAGATGCGCGGCTGCGCGATCATCATCACCAGCATCACCGAGGACAGGCCGGCCAGCGCGCCCAGTTCGATCAGCGGAGCCAGCCAGGTCTTCAGCGCCGGCACCTGCTCGACGGCATAGCCGACCGGATGCGGCACGTTGAGCTGGGCGAAGGGAACCATCCCGGTCAGCACCAGCGCGACGATGATGTAGAGGATGGTGCAGACGATCAGGCTGACGATGATGCCGATCGGCATGTCGCGCTGCGGGTTGCGCGCCTCCTGCGCCGCCGTCGAGACCGCATCGAAGCCGATGTAGGCGAAGAAAATGATCGACGCGCCCTCGACGATGCCGAACCAGCCGAAATGTCCCGGCTTGCACTGCGCGGTGACGGCGGCGGCGGTATCGCAGATGCGGTCGGGAATGAACGGGTGCCAGTTGTCGGGCGCGATGTAATGGACGCCGAAACCGATGAACAGGAAGATCACCAGCAACTTGATGATTACGATCACGATGTTCGCCATCGACGACTGGCGGATGCCGACGTAGCAGACCGCCGTGAGGGCGAGGCAAACGAAGATCGCCGGCAGGTTGACCAGCGCCCCGGTGGTGGTGATCGAGAAGGAACCCACGCCCTGCGTCAGCGGCGAGGTCGTCAGTTCCGCCGGCAGGGTGATGCCGAGGTGGCGGAGAAAGGGTACGACATAGCCGGACCAGCCGACGGCGACGGCCGACATCGACACCAGGTATTCCAGCACCAGGTTCCAGCCGATGAACCAGGCGATGAATTCGCCCAGCGTCGCGTAGGAATACGAATAGGCGCTTCCGGACTCCGGGATCATCGCCGAAAACTCGGCATAACAGAGCGCCGAGAGACCGCAGACCGTGCCGGCGAGAATGAACGACAGCACCAGCGCCGGACCTGCATTCTCGGCTGCCGCCACGCCGGTCAGCACGAAGATGCCGGTGCCGATGATCGCGCCGATGCCCAGCGCGATCAGCGCCCAGGGGCCGAGCGTGCGCTTGAGTTCGTTGTTCGCTTCGATGGCGGCGGGCGCGACCGGCTTGGTCGCAAGCAGTTGTTTCCACATGGTCATGGCTGGCAGGTCAGTTCAAGGGAGGGCCGCACCCCATCGCGGCTGTGCCGTGGCTGGCACAAGGCTGCAGATTACGGGACGACGCCAGGCGCGGCAAGCACGCTTTTGGCAGGGGAGCAGGGAGCAGGGTGTAAGCCGTCCCGTCATTCCGGAGCCGCCGAAGGCGGAATCCGGGAATCTTCATGACGATTGGGGCACAGCAACGGCCGGCGACGCTTTCGCTCGTCCGATTCCCGATTCCCCATTCCCGGCCGTCAGGCCATTCCCGTTCCCGGCCTCTCAGGCCCGGCCTGAGAACTCGCCGGTGACGGTATTGACCTGCACGGCGTCGCCCACGCGGATGTACTCGGGCACCTGGATCTCGATGCCGGTGTCGAGTGTCGCCGGTTTGCTGCGCTTGGTGGCGCTGGCCGCCTTGAGTTCGGGCGCGGTGTCGGCCACCGTCAACGTGACCGTCGTCGGCACCTGCAGGCCAACCGGCGCGTCATCGATCAGCTGCACGTAATAGCCGGCGTCCTCGCCCTCGACGATGTAGCCGACGTTGTCACCGACCAGCTCCGGTGGCAGCAGGTATTGGCTGTAGTCCTCGGCGTCCATGAAAACGAACACCTCGCCGTCCATGTACGAGAAGTTCGCCTGCCGGCGCGTCAGCTCGACCTCCTTGAGGTCATCGTCGGCACGCAGGCTCAGGTCGAGCTTGCGCCCGGCCGGGATCGAGTACAGCGTGAAGCGGAAGGTCACATTGCCGCCGCGCGCGGTGGGCGAGCTGCGCTCGATATCGCGGACCTGGTAGACGCCGCCGTCGTGCTCGACGACGTTGCCCTTCTTGATGTCGCTGGCTTTCATGTGTGTGGAGCCGGGGATGGGGAATGGCCTGGGGGCCGGGAACAGGGAATGGAGAATCGGGAATGGTTGGAGCGGGGAATCGGGACTGCCGGGAATCGGGAATGGGTAGAGCAAAAGCAGGATGTTCGAGCCGCGGACTCACGGCTTGGCGCGTTGCTGCTTTACCGATTCCCCATTCTCCATTCCCCATTCCCGGCCTTAGCGCGGTGCCAACCGCACGGCGCCGTCGAGGCGGATGGTTTCGCCGTTGATGTAGCGGTTGCCGAGGATGAAGGCGACGGTGTCGGCGTACTCCTGCGGCTGGCCGAGGCGCGAGGGAAACGGTATCGAGGCCGAAAGCGATTCCTGCACGTCGGGCGGCATGCCATCGACCATCGGCGTCCAGAAGATGCCGGGCGCGATGGTGGCGACGCGGATGCCGAAGCGGGCCAGTTCCCGCGCCATCGGCAGCGTCATGCCGACCACGCCGCCCTTGGAGGCGGAGTAGGCGGCCTGGCCGATCTGGCCTTCCCAGGCGGCGACGCTGGCAGTGTTGACGATGACGCCGCGCTCGCCGTCGTCGCCGGGCTCGTTCTCCTGCATCAGGGCGGCGCCTGCCTTGGCGACATTGAAGCTGCCGACGAGGTTGACCATCACGGTGGTCTGGAAGTTGGCAAGCGGCATCGGCCCCTGGCGGCCGAGCACGCGGCCGGCGCCGAGGATGCCGGCGCAGTTGACGACCACATTGAGTCCGCCCATCGCCTCGCGTGCGGCGGCCGCGTTGGTGACCACGCCGTTCTCGCTGGTGACGTCGGTGCGGATGAAACGCGCCGCGTCGCCAAGCTCCCGCGCCGCGGCCTGACCCCTGTCTTCGTTCACGTCGAACAGCGCGACCCTGCCGCCATGGGCGACGAAATGGCGGGCGACGGCGTGGCCGAGCCCGGAGGCGCCGCCGGTGATGATGGCCTTGGTCTGGTCGAGTTGCATAAGCGTCCCGTGGTGCGTGAAACCGGCCATTCTAGGGCATGACACCGGGACCAGGGACTTGGGACTCGGGACTGGCGCGGGACCGGGGACCCGGGACCCGGGACCCGCAAAGCGGGTACGGGGCAAGCAACGGTCATGGCGCTTCGATCAGACACGTTCGCCCCTTCTCTGCGGTTGCCATCCATGTCGGTGGCCAAACGTACGATGATCTGCCTCCAAACGAGGTCGGGTTCCTCTGCGGTCGGTCCCGAGGCGCGCCTTCGTCACAAGCCATGATGAAACGCGAACGATGAATCTCTCTCCCAACCCGATCGAAGGCGGGTCCCGGGTCCCCGGTACCGCAATCAGACGGTGGCTGCGTGGGCGACGAACTCCGGGATGCGCCCGCCGGCCATGGGCCGCGCGAACAGAAAGCCCTGCGCCAGCGGCGAGTGCAAGTCCAGCAGGAAGCGGCGCTGCGCCTCGGTCTCGACACCTTCGGCGACGATCTGCAGGTGCAGGCTGCGGGCGATGCGGATGATGGCCTCGCAGATGGCGTTGTCGACGGCCGTGCCCGGCACGCCCTGGAGGAAGTTGTGGCTGATCTTCAGGCCGTCCACGGGCAGGTGGCGCAGGTAGTTCAGCGAGGAAAAGCCCTCGCCGAAATCATCGATCATCAGCGTCACGCCGATGTCCTTCAGCTGGTGGAGGGTCTGCGCCGTATCGGCGAAGTCGTCGATCATCACCCGCTCGGTCAGCTCCAGTTCCAGCGCCTCGCCCGGCAGGTGGTTGCGCTCCAGCGCCGCGGCCACCGCCGATGCCAGCGTGCCGCTCACAAACTGGCGGTAGGACACATTCACCGCCACCCGCCCGATATCGACGCCGCGGTCGCGCCAGACGCGCAGCTGGCGACAGGCCTCTCCGATGGTCCAGGCGCCGATGCGCACGATGTCGCCGGAGCTCTCGGCTTCGCCGATGAAGGCGCCCGGCATCACCAGGCCCAGCTGCGGGCTGTTCCAACGCAGCAGCGCCTCGGCGCCGGTCACCTTGCCGCTCTGCATGTCGAGTTGCGGCTGGTACACCAGCTGGAACTCGTGCTTGTCCAGCGCCATGCGCAGCAGCGTGTGGACCTGCAGGCGCTCGCTCTCGTCGTAGCCGTGCGCCGCATAGGCCCGCCAGGTGCTGCGGCCGCAGTGCTTGGCCTCGAACATCGCGGCGTCGGCATGCCGCACCAGGTCCTCGGCATTGCTGCCGTCTTCGGGGAACTGGGCGATGCCAATCGAGGTGGTCAGGGCAAAGCGCTCCCCGTCCAGCTCGAAAGGCGAGGCAAAGGCGGCGATGATCCTGGCCGCAAGCGCCGCCGCGGCCTCGGCGTCCGGCGGCCGCGCCAGCAGCAGCACGAATTCGTCGTTTCCGAAGCGGGACGTCTCGGCGTCCGGTTCGGCGGCAGCGCGCAACCGCTGCGCGGCGAGGCCCAGCAGACGGTCCCCGTCGCTGTGGCCGAGCATGTCGTTGAGAACCTTGAAACGGTCGAGGTCGACGTACAACAGCGCCGGCCCGCGCCCGGGCCCCGTCTGGTCGATGGCCTCGGCGATGCGCGCCAGCATGGTGTTGCGGTTGGGCATGTCGGTGAGCGAGTCGGTCGCGGCCTGGTGGCGCAGGCGTGCCTCGATGGCCTTGCGCTCGTCGATGTCCTGCACGGTGCCGACGACGCCGAAAATGCGTTTGTGACGCGTCATTGGCTGGCCGGTGATCCGCACCCAGCGGCGGCGGTCGATGGTGCTGCAGAGTTGCAGCTCAAGCTCGAACTGGCGGCCCCGGCTTCGCGCCTCCGCGAGCGCCGAGGCAAACAGCGCGCGTGCCTCCGGGTCGAAGAAGCCGAGGGCGCGCGTCTCGTTGATCGGGCTGTTCACCGGCAGGTCGTGGATGCGGTACATCTGCTCGGTCCAGTACAGCGTGCCGCGCAGGTCGTCCAGTTCCCAGCAACCGATGTCCGCCAGCCGCTGGGCGGTGTGGAACATTTCGGTCTCGCGCTTCAGCCCGGTGACGTCGCTGAAGGTGGTGATCACCTGCAGCAATTCGCCGCCCTCGTCGTACTGCGGCACGGCGGTGGCCGAGAACCAGCGGTAGCGGTGCAGGTGCGGCAGGTAGACGCCGATGACGCTGCTTTCGATGATGGTACGGCTGCGGATGGCGCGCAGCGCCGGCAGTTCGTCGACGCTCAGCGGCCGGTTGGCGTCGTCGACGAAATGCCAGGTGTCGTCATGCTTGAACGAGGTGGCGAGCAGCTCGTCGCGGGACACCCCGAGCAGCCGGCAGGCTGCAGGGTTCGCCGAGCGCAGGTGGCCGCTGGGCCGGTGCACCAGTACGCCCTTGTCCATCGCCTGCAGCAGCAGCCGGTAGCCCTTTTCGGAGGCCGCCAGTTCCCGTTGCGCGCGGTGGCGGGCGCTGACGTCCCGAGCCACGGCGACGATGCGCCGCTGGCCGTCGTCGATGTATGCGTTGGAGTGCACTTCCACCGGAAACCGCCGGCCGCTGGCGTGCCGGTTGCTGGTTTCCACCGTGACCGTTTCGCCCAGCTCGTAGGTGGCCCATACCGTCCGCATGTGGTCGGCGGGCAGGTCGGGATTGAGGTCGGCGACGCTGAGCTGCTTCAGGTGTTCAAGGGTGTAGCCGTAGCAGGCGCAGGCGGCGTCGTTGGCATCGAGGATGCGGCCCTCCTCGTCGTGCAGCGTCACCGCGTCCGGTACCGCGTTGAGCAGTACGCGGTAGCGCACCTGGCTGCTGCGGCTGGATGAGTGCAACTGGCCCAGCAGGGCGATTGCCTGTGCCAGGGCGGCCTGGGCAGGTGGGTCGCCAGTCTGTTCAAGCACGCGCCGCAGGCCGGCGGCTGCCTGGTCAACCCGCGCGTCTTCGTCTTGGGGCGACATCTCGCCTTGCGGCACGTCGGTGTCGGAACCCGTCCCCGTGGCCGGCAAGCGATTTGTCATGCGTCTTCGAACCCCTCGCTGGTTCACCGACGGTGGCTCGATCATAGCACCGCCGCACCGGGCCGCCGCGTTCACTGGTGCCGCCGGCGCCGAGGATGCGCGGCAGCTCGCACGCGGCTGACGCTGCCCGAGGTGGGACGATCCAGCTGGGCCGAGAGCCACAGCGCCGTGTCGACCAGCGCCGAAAGGTCAACGCCGGTGCGAACGCCCATGCCGTCGAGCATGTACACAACGTCCTCGCTGGCGACGTTGCCGGTGGCGCCACGCGCGTAGGGGCAACCGCCGGTGCCGCCGACGGCGCTGTCGACCACCCGCACGCCTTCCTCCAGGCAGGCGAGGATGTTTGCCAGTGCCTGGCCGAAGGTGTCGTGGAAATGCACCGCCAGCGCCGACATCGGCACCGCGTCCGCCACTGCATGCAGCATCGCGCGCGCCTTCACCGGCGTGCCGATGCCGATGGTGTCGCCGAGCGAGACTTCGTGGCAGCCCAGCGCGTGCAGGCGCTCGGCCACGCGCACCACGTCGGTCACCGGCACCTCGCCCTGGTAGGGGCAGCCCAGCACCGTCGACACGTAGCCGCGCACGCGCACGCCGTCGCTGTTTGCCCGTTCCATCACCGGGCGAAAGCGCTCAAGCGACTCGTCGATGCTGGCGTTGATGTTGCGCCGGTTGAAGGCTTCGCTGGCGGCCGTGAACACGGCGATGTCGGTCGCACCGACTTCGCGCGCGCGCTCGTAGCCCTGCATGTTCGGCACCAGCACCGGGTAGCTGACGCCCGGCGCCTTGCGGATGGCGGTGAAGACCTCGGCGGCGTCGGCCAGCTGCGGAATCCATTTCGGGCTGACGAAACTGGTCGCCTCGATGGTCTGCAACCCGGTTGCCGACAGCCGGTCGATCAGCGCCACCTTGGTTCGGGTCGGCAGCGGCGTCTTCTCGTTCTGCAGGCCGTCGCGCGCGCCGACCTCGACGATGCGCACGTGGTCGGCGCCGGTGCTGCTCATGACGGCGGCTCCAGCCGCACCAGCACGCGGTCGGCGTCGACGAAATCGCCGGCGGCCACCTCGATGGCCTCGACGGTACCTGCGCGCGGCGCCTTCAGCGCCAGTTCCATCTTCATCGCCTCCATCACCAGCAGCTCGGCACCTTCGGCAACCGTGTCGCCGGCGGCGGCCTTGACCAGCACGATGCGCCCCGGCATCGGCGCCACCAGCTGGTCGCCGCCGGCGCTGTCGCTCGCTTCCCAGGCCCAGGCGGGGGCGCGCTCGAAGCGGTGGCGCAGGCCGTCGTGATCGTGGATGTCAACGCGCGCACTGTCGACACGCACGCGCAGGCGCAGCGCCCGGCCGTCGAAACGGGCGCCGAGCCAGTCGCCATCGAGGCGCGCGCCGTCAACCATGGCTTCGGCTTCGCCAACGCGCATGCGGTAGCGGCCGCCGTGGCCCCAGGCGTGGATGTCGTGGCGCTGCTCGTCGGCGGTCAGGGCGACGATGCGCTTGCCGGCATGGCCGACGCGCCAGCCATCGGCGCAGGCCCAGGGCGAATGCGGGTCGGCGGCATCGGCGCGCGCGGCGCTGGCCTGCTCGTCGTGCAGCAGCGCGGCGCAGGCGGCGGCCATCAGCAGCTGTGGCTCGACCCTTGCCTCGTCGCCGAGGAATTCGTCCAGGTGACGGTCGAGGTAGCCGGTGTCGATGCGGCCCTCGACCAGCACCGGATGGCGCACCAGCCGCTCGAGGAAGGCGACGTTCGACTTCGGCCCGACGATGGTGCTGGCGGCGAGCGCCTCGCGCAGCCGCTGCAGCGCCTGCACGCGGTTGGCGTCGTACACGATCAGCTTGGCAATCATCGGGTCATAGAAAATGGTCACCGTGTCGCCCTCGACCACGCCGCCATCGAGGCGCACCTGCGGCGAGGGCGCAGGCAGTTCCAGCAGCTGCAGCTTGCCGGAGCCGGGGAGGAAGTTCTGCTGCGGATCTTCGGCGTACAGCCGCACCTCGATGGCATGGCCGCAGGCCTGGATCTGCTCCTGCGCCAGCGGAAGCGGCTGGCCATCGGCAACCCGCAGCTGCCATTCCACCAGGTCCAGGCCCAGCGTCATCTCGGTGACCGGGTGCTCGACCTGCAGGCGCGTATTCATCTCCATGAAGAAAAACGAGCCGTCGGCGCCGACGATGAACTCGATGGTGCCGGCGCCGACGTAATCGACGGCGCGCGCTGCGGCCACCGCGGCCGCGCCCATGGCCTCGCGGCGCTGCGGCGTCAGGAACGGCGAGGGCGTTTCCTCCAGCACCTTCTGGTAACGCCGCTGGGCCGAGCATTCGCGCTCATTCAGGTGGATGACGTGACCGTGGGTATCGCCAAAGACCTGGAACTCGATGTGCCGCGGATGCTCGACGTAGCGCTCGAGGATGACGCGGCTGTCGCCGAACGCCCCCTGCGCCTCGCGCTGCGCCGACGCCAGCGCGTCGGCGAAATCGGCTTCGGCGCGCACGATGCGCATGCCCTTGCCGCCGCCGCCGGAGGCCGCCTTGATCATCAACGGGAAACCGGTCGCGCGCGCCTGTTCAGCCAGGAATGTCGCGTCCTGGTTGTCGCCGTGGTAGCCCGGCACCAGCGGTACGTCGTGCTGTTCCATCAGCGCCTTGGCGGCGGCCTTGGAGCCCATCGCCTCGATGCTCCCGGGTTTGGGGCCGATGAAGACGATGCCGGCCTCGGCGCAGGCTCGCGCGAACCCGGCGTTCTCGGACAGGAAGCCGTAACCGGGGTGGATGGCTTGCGCGCCGGCCCGTATCGCGACATCCAGGATCACGTCGCCGCGCAGGTACGACTCGGCCGGCGGCGAGCCGCCTATCGGCCAGGCCTCGTCCGCCAGCCGCACGTGCTGGGCATCGGCGTCGGCCTCCGAATACACCGCGATGCTGCGGATGCCCAACCGCCGGCACGTGCGGATCACCCGACAGGCAATCTCCCCCCGATTTGCAATGAGTACGCCCTCGAACACTATTCGCCTTCCCAGTAGTCGTGTTGGTCGGCCGGTTTGCCGATGTGGCGGAAGCGCGCGCCCCCGGCGGTTTCGGGCGTGCCGCCCGCAAAGGCACCGAACTTGCCGGAGTCCGGGTACTCGCAGAGTTCCACCGCCGCCATCGTGCTCAGCGCCAGGTAGCGCATCTCGATGCTGCCGGTGTTGATGATCTGGTGGGCCGTTTCCGGGCCGCCGGGCGGGCAGGCGACGACGTCGCCGGGCCTCAGCGGGCAGCGCGCGTCGCCGTAGCGCAGCTCGCCATGACCCTCAAGAATGAAGAACATCTCCTCGTCGTTGTGGTGGCTGTGAAAGGGACAGCTGCGCTTGCCTGGCGCCACCACGGTGAGGTTGTAGCCCAGCTTGCGTGCGCCGATGCGGCTTCCGATGTCGGCCCAACGCACGTCGTACTCGTCACTCGAGGGCAGGCCGGGCTGCTCGGCCTGCTCGGGCGTGCGGATTTCAGGCGCGTCGAGGTTGAGGATGGGCGTGGGCTGGCTCATTCGTCCTCCCAGTAGTCGTGCGACTCATGCGTGCGGCCGATGTGGGCGAAGACATGCGGCCGGCCGCCGGCGTCATTGTCGAATTCGGCCAGCACGCTGAACTTGCCCGAGTCCGGATACTCGCAGATTTCCGGCGTCTGGTTACCGCTGACCGCCAGCACCTTCAGCTCCGCGTCGCTGTCGTTGACCAGCTGGTGCGCCGTCTCGCCGCCGCCGGCAGGGCAGGCGATGAAATCGCCGGGACGGATCGGAAGCCGCCGCTCGCCAATGCGTACATGCCCGCGGCCTTCCAGCACCAGGAACATCTCCTCGTTGACGCGGTGGTTGTGGAAGGGAAAGGCGCGCTTGCCGGGCGCGATCACCGTGAGGTTGTAGCCGAGTTTGCGCGCGCCAAGCAGGAGGCCCAGAGGCGCGATGCGGCCACCGTAGCGTGCGTCGGGAAGGCTCGAACCACGCATGCGCGAGAGCTCGGCCAGCTCCGTGAACGGTGCGTCATCAACGTTGAGGACCGGCGGTCTGGCCGCGCTCACGGCGTTTCGCTCCCGCTCCAGTCTGGTCGGCGCTTGTCGAGGAAGGCGGTCAGGCCCTCCTGACCTTCCGCCGACACGCGCAGGCGCGCGATGAGATCCGCGTTTGCTGCGTCGATCGCCTCGGCGTCCGCCGCGGCCAGCCCGCCGCCACGGAGCGCCAGGCGCTTGGCTTCGCCCTGCGCCAGCGGCCCGCCCTTGGCGAGGAAATGCAGCTGGCGGTCGACCGCGTCGTCCAGTGCGTCGGTCTGGACGCAGCGGTGCAGCAGGCCGATGCGGGCGGCCTCGGCACCGTCGATGATCTCGGCGCTGAGGAACAGGCGCCGCGCCTGGCGGGCGCCGATGGCGGCGATCACGTAGGGCGCTATCGTGGCCGGCACCAGGCCGAGCCTGACCTCCGAGAGCGCGAACTTGGCGCTGTCGAGGCCAATGGCAATGTCGCAGCAGGCGATGAGGCCGACGCCGCCGCCATAGGCCGAGCCATTGACGCGGGCAATGGTCGGCCGCGGAAACCTGGTGAGCGAACGCAGCAGGGTGGCGAGGCGCAGCGCATCCTCGCGGTTGGCGGCTTCGCTGGCGCGGGCCATGCCGCGCATCCAGTCCAGGTCGGCGCCGGCGGAAAACGTCGCGCCGCTGCCGGTCAGGACCAGCGCGCGCAGCTCGGGGTCGCGTGCCAGGCGGTCCAGTTCGGCCGTCAGGTCGGCGACCAGCGCGGCGTCGAACGCGTTGTGCTGGCGCGGGCGGTCGAGCGTGAGGGTCGCGACGGCGCCGCGACGACTGCTGGCAATGCGTTCGGACATGGGTAACCCGCGCTGCAATGGAACCGACCGTGGATGATAACCGGGCTGCACGCACACCATCGGCTGCTTGGTGCGCGCCGGCTTGCGCTGGCGCCGGCGCGGCGGCATGCTGCGCGAACAAGATACATTCTCAATTGGAGTCAAGGCATGTCCCAGCGCATCCTCGTATTCGTCGCCGCGGCCACGCTGGCGGCTTCGGTCGCCTCCTGGGTCGCGCTCGCCAGCGCCGCCCCGGCCGCATCGCCCGCCACCACACCCACGGACGCCGAGCTGAAGGCGCAGGTGGCGAAGCTCAGCGCGCAGCTCGCGGCATTGGAAAAGCGCGTGCCGGCGCCGGAACTGGGCCAGCAGATGCTGGAGCTGCAGATTCGCCATGATCGCCTGTGGTGGGCGGGTCAGGCGAAGAACTGGAACCTTGCCTATTTCATGGTCGGCGAACTGGGCGAGGCGCTGCGCGGCATCGAGGAGACCAACGGCGACGCGGCGGAGTTGCAGCCGCAGAGGCTGTCGGAGGTGATGCCCTCGATAATGAACCCGGCGGTGAAGGGCGTGCAGAAGGCGCTGGCGAGCAAGGACCCGGCCAAGTTCGCCGCCGCCTTTGATCGCTTGTCGGCCGCCTGCAGCGCCTGCCACCAGGTCGCGGGCTCCGGCTTCCTGCACATCCAGCGGCCCAGCACCCCGCTGCTCGACAACCTGCGTTACGAGCCGCCGGCAAGCACCAGCCATTGACCGCTGGCTCGTGCGGCGCGGCGGTGCAAGACGCGCCCGCCGCAGCCGCCGGATGCAGGCGTGTCGCAGGGCGGGGTTGGCGTCCCGGGCGCGGCGTAGCCCGAACCGCCGCCCGCGTCACGGCCGCAGGCGCGTACCCCATGGCGGCCGGGACGGCATCTGCGGCGGGGCCGACGGACACTGTGGGCTGAATGCCGCGGCACCACGACTTGCGCCTGTGAATGCGAACCATTATTGTTTATATCCAGTTTTTGCGGAGCGTCTGATGAAACTCGCCGTCCTGCTTTCCCTCGCCCTGTGCATGCCGCTGGCGGCCGCGGCTGCCGAGGTGCCCGAATACGTGCTCACCATCCAGCAGCACCGCTACCAGCCAACCGAGCTGAAGGTGCCGGCCGACACGAAGATCAAGCTCAAGGTGGTGAACAAGGATTCGACGCCGGAGGAGTTCGAGAGCAACGACTTCAACCGCGAAAAGATCGTCATGCCCAACAGCAGCATCACCATCTACGTCGGCCCGCTGGACGCCGGCACCTACACATTCTTCGGCGATTTCCACCAGGACACCGCCCAAGGCACCCTGGTCGCGGAGTAGTCGTCATGTGGGGCATCGCACTGCTGGTGTTTCGCGAGGTCCTGGAGGCCGCGCTGATCGTCACCATCGTCGCCGCCGCCACCCGCGGCGTCGCCCGCCGTGCCTGGTTCATCGGCGGTGGCGTGGGCCTGGGCGTGCTCGGGGCCATCGTTGTCGCGGCCTTCGCCGGTGCCATCGCAGGGGCTGTCAGCGGCGTCGGCCAAGAGCTTTTCAACGCCGCGGTGTTGTTCGCGGCGGTGCTGATGATCGGCTGGCACGTCATCTGGATGTCGAGCCACGGCCGCGAAATGGCGCAGCACATGAAGAGCGTCGGCGGCGCCGTTCAGACCGGCGCCAGTTCGCTGACCATG
This sequence comes from Rhodanobacteraceae bacterium, assembly GCA_035699085.1. Classification (GTDB taxonomy): domain Bacteria; phylum Pseudomonadota; class Gammaproteobacteria; order Xanthomonadales; family Rhodanobacteraceae; genus DASSBG01. The sequence continues at coordinate 197,466 of DASSBG010000028.1, read as the reverse complement.
CTGTTGGCGGTGGTCGCGCTGGCGGTGCTGCGCGAGGGTTCCGAGATCGTGCTGTTTCTCACCGGCATGCTGGCCGGTGGCGCCGACGGCCTGGTCAGCGGCCTTGCCCTCGGCATCGCGGGCGGCACTGCGGTTGGTTTCGCGCTTTATTTCGGCCTGTTGCGCATCCCGATTCGCCATTTCTTCACCGCCACCAACTGGATGTTGGTGTTGCTGGCGGCCGGCCTCGCTTCGAGCGGCGCGCGCTATCTGGTGCAGGCCAATATCCTGCCTCAGTGGGGCAGCCAGATCTGGGACAGCTCCTGGCTGCTGAGCGACGGCTCGCTGCTGGGCAAGATCCTGCACATCCTGATTGGTTACGACGCCCAGCCCTCGGGCATCCAGCTCGCCTTCTACGCCACCGTCGTCGCACTGCTGGTTGTGGGCATGCGGCTGTTTGGCGGCGGCAAGGCCTCCCGGCCACGCGCGGCGGCCGTCACCGCCGGCGCCGAGATGGCAGGCTGAGGGCGGGCCGGCACCGGCGCCTTGCGTGCAGCCCCGGCACTTGCCGCCTGCCGGCTCCGGGCCGAACATGAGCCTCCGCGGCGACGCGACCGTGACCGGAGCACCCGAGATGCGCATGCGACGGATGATTGGCTTCATGGTGCTGGCGGTGGCCGCCGGCGTTCTCTGCGGCCCGGCCAGCGCGGCGCCTGCCGCGCACTCGGAACAGCCGACGGTGACGGCGAAGCAGGTGGCGCCGCACGTCTGGTACCTGCACGCCGCCGGCGGCAACCAGGTGGCCTTGCTCGGCAAGGACGGGACGTTGCTGGTGGACGCTTCCTTCAAGCCGTTCGTGCCGGCGATCCTCGCCAGGCTGAAGTCGATCGGTGCCAGCGCGCCGAAGTTTGTCATCGACACCCACTATCACAGCGACCATACCGACGGGAACGGCGCCTTGCGCGCGGCGGGCGCCACGGTGATCGCGCACGACCGGGTGCGTGACGGGCTCACGCGCGTGCAGCGGCCCGCGTTTGGCGAGAAGCGGCCGCTGCCGGTCCCGGCCGGCGACCTGCCCGACATCACATATGCACGGCAGCTCACGCTGCACCTGGACGGCGAGACCGTGCGCGTGGTGCATCTGCCCCCGGGACACACCGACGGCGATTCCGTCGTGGTATTCGAGCAGGCCAACGTCATCGCCACCGGCGATCTGTTCTTCAACGGCATGTACCCGTACATCGACGTCAACGCAGGCGGCAGCGTCGGTGGCAGCATCGACGACATCGACCGTCTCCTCGAAATGATGGACGACGAGACCGTCGTGATCCCGGGGCACGGCGCGGTGGCCGACAAGGCCACGCTGAAGCGCTACCGCGACATGCTGGCCTCAATGCGCGACAGCGTGCGCAAGCTGATCAACGACGGCAAGACGCTGGACGAGATCCAGGCGATGCGGCCGACCGCGAAGCTTGATGCGGTCTGGGATCGCCTGGAACAAGGCAAGGGCGCCAAACGCTTCGTCGGCGAGCTGTACTACAGCCAGGTGGTGCACTTCCCAGGCGGCTGATGGCACAATCCTTTGCGAGCAACGCGATCCGGGAATCTGCCTTCAACGGCGACGGTACACCTCTCGCCGGTGGCCGATCTTCACCACCACAATCACCAGTTTCTGCTCCTCGATTTCGTACGGGATGCGATAGTTGCCCTGTCGCAGGCGGTAGCGTTCCTGGGCCGAGAGCTTTTCGTTACCCGGGGGGCGAGGATCGTCAGACAGTGCGGCGATGCGCTCCAGGATTCGTGCGACATCGTGGTTTGGAATCTGGCGCAAATCGCTCTTGACCGACCGTCGGAAGACGATCTCATAGCTTCCCATGCGCTTTCAGGTCCTTGAGCAGCGCTTCGTAGGTGATCACCGGTTCCGCGACGCGCTGCTCGAAGGCCTCCAAGTCTTCGTTGTCTGCACGCAATCCGTCGCGCAGTGTCTCGTTTACGATGTCGGATACCGAGCGGTGGGTGGAAGCCGCCTTGAGGCGCAGGGCTCGATGGATATCCGGGTCAAAGTAGATCGTGGACCGCGTCGCAGGCTTGTTCATGATGGGTGGCTCCCTCTGGGAAGCACGCCGTAACGTTTTGACGTCATGGTGTCAAAGCGTCAGCTCTTGAGCTTGTAGCCGGTCCTGAAGATCCAGGCGATGGCGACGAGGCAGAGCACCAGGAAGCCCAGGGTCGCGCCGAGGCTGATGCCGACGCTGACGTCGGCGATGCCGTAGAAGCTCCAGCGGAAGCCGCTGATCAGGTACACCACGGGGTTCGCCAAGGTGATCTTCTGCCACAGCGGCGGCAGCATGTGGATGGAGTAGAAGCTGCCGCCGAGGAAGGTCAGCGGCGTGATCACCAGCAGCGGCACCACCTGGAGCTTCTCGAAGTTGTCCGCCCAGATGCCGATGATGAAACCGAACAGGCTGAAAGTGATTGAGGTCAGCAGCAGGAAGCCGACCATCCACAGCGGATGCACGATCTCGTAGTCGACGAAAATTCGCGCCGTGCCGAGGATGATCAGCCCCACGATCACCGACTTGGTCGCCGCGGCGCCGACAAAGCTCACCACGATCTCGATGTAGGACATCGGCGCCGAGTGCAGCTCGTAGATGGTGCCGACGAATTTCGGAAAGTAGATGCCGAAGGAGGCGTTGGAGACGCTCAGCGTCAGCAGCGTCAGCATGATCAGGCCCGGAATGATGAAGGCGCCGTAGCTCACGCCCTGCACCTCGGTGATGCGCGAGCCGATGGCCGAGCCGAACACCACGAAGTACAGCGAGGTGGAAATCACCGGCGAGGCGATGGACTGCATCAGCGTGCGCCGCGTGCGCGCCATCTCGAAACCGTAGATGGCGCGGATGGCCGAAAGGTTGAGGCTCATGTGCGCTCCCGCAGCAGGTTGACGAAGATTTCCTCCAGCGAATTCTGCCGCGTGGCGAGGTCCTTGAAACCGATGCCGGCGGCACCGAGGTCGTGCAGCAGCGCGGTGATACCGGTGCGCTCGGCCTGGGTGTCGTAGGTGTACACCAGTTCGCTGCCGTCGCCGTGCAATTCCAGGTCCCACGCCGCAAGGCCGGGCGGCAGCGCCTGCAGCGGTCCCGTCAGTTGCAGCGTCAGCTGCTTCTTGCCCAGCTTCTGCATCAGCGTGCGTTTCTCCTCGACCAGGATCAGTTCGCCCTTGTGGATGACGCCGACGCGGTCCGCCATCTCCTCGGCCTCGTCGATGTAGTGCGTGGTGAGGATGATGGTGACGCCGTGCTCGCGCAGGCCGCGGACCATCGCCCACATGTCGCGGCGCAACTCCACGTCGACGCCGGCGGTCGGCTCGTCGAGGAACAGCACCTCGGGTTCGTGCGACAACGCCTTGGCGATCATCACGCGGCGTTTCATGCCGCCGGACAGGGTCAGGATCTTGTTGTCGCGCTTGTCCCACAGCGCCAGGTCCCGCAGCACCTTTTCGATGTACGCGGGGTTCTTCGGCTTGCCGAACAGGCCGCGGCTGAAGGTCACCGTGTCCCGGACCGTCTCGAAGGCGTCGGTGGTCAACTCCTGAGGCACCAGCCCGATGATCGAACGCGTCGCACGGAACTCCCGCACCACGTCGTGGCCGGCCACGCACACCGAGCCTTCGCCGAGGTTGACGATGCCGCAGACGATGCTGATCAAGGTGGTCTTGCCGGCGCCGTTGGGGCCGAGCAGGGCGAAGATCTCGCCGCGGCGGATGTCGAGGTTGATGTCCTTCAGCGCCTTGAAACCGCCGGCGTAGGTCTTCGATAGGCCGGAAACCGAGACGATGGCCGAAGCCGGTTCCGGCTGTTGCATGGTTTGCATGGGTCAGGGTCCTTGGCGCACCGCGTCAGGGCGAGATGATGTCAAGTTTCGGGAAGTAGCGCTGATAACGCCGCGCATCGCGGGTCAGCAGGCGCATGCCGCGAACCATGGCGTGCGCGCCGATGTAGAAGTCGGGCAGCGGCGAACGCGCGCGTCCGGCAGTGCTGCCGCGGGTCGCGCGGTACAGCTTGAACGCCTGGCCGGCCAGAAATGCGGCATCCCATGGCAAGGGCTCACGCTTCAGCGGCAAGCCGGCGAGCGCCTTTTCCAGTTCCGCCGCGCGCTCGAAACGCGGACTCAGCTCCGCCAATATCAGCGGGTTGATGGCCAGCGGGGCTTCGCGGCCCAACTGGTCCAGGTGCGCCAGCGACCACTCCGCCCAATGCGGATCGTCGGCCAGCACGTCGATCAACACGTTGCTGTCGACCAGTGTTGGCGTAGCGCTCCCATAGGCCGCGCGGCGCTCGGTGACCGCTTTAGTCTGGCGGCGCTGCCTAGCCACGCAGGAAGCGCATGAACTGATCGGTGTCCATGTCCTTGAACGCGCGCGCGGTGGCACTGCCGCGCACCTGTTCGAAGGCCGCGCGAATCGGCGAGGTCGCGTGGGCGACGGGCCGGATAATGACCTCACCGTTGGCCTTGACCTCGAATTCGACTTCGCTGTGCGGATGCAGGCCGGCACGCTCGCGCACGGCCTGCGGGATGGTGACCTGGCCCTTGCTGGTGATTTTCATACGGCCACTCTTACTTGGCGGATGTAAGAATCTTACCACCAAGCAAGCAGCCGGCAAGTTCTTCCCGGCTGGGCCCGCTGCGATGCCCATGCGTGGTCCAGGCCGGATCAAGGCCTCCGCCCACGTCGACAGGGCTGCGGGGCCGACGGTGCGGCCACGTCGGGTTCCGCGCCTGTGGCGCTAACCCGACCTACGACAAATGATCGGTCTTTGTTGTCATGCGGCTCCTGCGCTTGCCGTAGGTCGGGTTAGGCCGCAAGGCCGTAACCCGACATCATGGCTGAGGCTCAGTGCCAATCAGGGCGCTCTCTGCCAAGCGGCCGGACGGGTGACGGACAGGCCAGCATCCCGTCGCGGCGACGGTCTCGCGCCCGCTCCCTGGCCTACATCCGGAAGACGCCGTAGGACTGCGGCTCGATGGGCGCGTTCATGGCGGCGGAGATCGCGAGGCCGAGCACGCGGCGGGTGTCGGCGGGGTCGATGATGCCGTCGTCCCACAGCCGCGCGCTGGCATAGTACGGGTGGCCCTGGCGCTCGTACTGTGCGCGAATTGGCGCCTTGAAGGCGTCCTCGTCCTCCGTCGACCATTCGCCGCCGCGCGCCTCGATGCCGTCGCGCTTGACCGTGGCCAGCACGCTGGCGGCCTGTTCGCCGCCCATCACGCTGATGCGCGCGTTCGGCCACATCCAGAGGAAGCGGGCGCCGTAGGCCCGGCCGCACATGGCGTAGTTGCCGGCGCCGAAGCTGCCGCCGATCACGACGGTGAACTTCGGTACCTGCGAGCAGGCCACCGCGGTCACCATCTTGGCCCCGTCCTTGGCGATCCCGGCCTGCTCGTACTTCTGGCCGACCATGAAGCCCGTGATGTTCTGCAGGAACACCAGCGGCACCTTGCGCTGGTTGCACAGCTCGATGAAGTGGGTGCCCTTCAGCGCGCTCTCCGAGAACAGGATGCCGTTGTTGGCGACGATGCCGACCGGGTAGCCGTGGATGCGGGCGAAGCCGGTGACCAGGGTCTTGCCGTAGCGAGCCTTGAACTCGTGGAAGTCCGAGCCGTCGACAATGCGCGCGATCACCTCGTGGATGTCGAACGGCCGGCGCGTGTCCTCGGGAATCACTCCGTACAGCTCGTCCGCGGGATGCCGCGGTTCGACCGGCTCCGCCAGCGCCAGCGGCATCTGCCGCTTGCGGTTGAGGTTGGCGACGATGTCGCGGGCGATGGCCAGCGCGTGCGCATCGTTCTCGGCGAAGTGGTCGGCGACGCCCGACATGGCCGTGTGCACGTCGGCGCCGCCCAGCGCCTCGGCATCGACCACCTCGCCGGTGGCCGCCTTCACCAGTGGCGGCCCGCCGAGGAAGATGGTGCCCTGTTCCTTCACGATGATGGTTTCATCGCTCATGGCCGGCACGTAGGCGCCGCCGGCGGTGCACGAGCCCATCACCACGGCGATCTGGGCGATGCCGAGGGCGCTCATCCGCGCCTGGTTATAGAAGATGCGGCCGAAATGTTCCTTGTCCGGAAACACCTCGTCCTGCAGCGGCAGGAAGGCGCCACCGGAATCGACCAGGTAGATGCAGGGCAGGCGGTTCTCCAGCGCCACTTCCTGCGCCCGCAGGTGCTTCTTCACCGTCATCGGGAAGTAGGTGCCGCCCTTGACGGTGGCATCATTCGCGACCACCACCACTTCGCTGCCGTTGACGCGGCCGATGCCGGTGATGATGCCGGCCGCCGGCGCCGCGTCGTCGTACATGCCGTGGGCAGCCAGCGGCGAGAGCTCCAGGAACGGTGAGCCCGGGTCGAGCAGCGCACGGATACGCTCGCGCGGCAGCAGCTTGCCGCGTTTCAGGTGCTTGTCGCGGGCGCGCTCGCCACCGCCTTCGGCGACCCGCGCCAGTTGGGCGTGCAGGTCCCCGACCAGCTCGCGCATGCGTGCGGCGTTGGTGGCAAATGCGGGGTCGCGCGGGTCGATCTGGCTCTTCAGTTCCGGCATCGTCGGCGGCGTGGACGGAAAGCGCCCATCAAAGCACAGCGATCGCCGACATGCCAGCCTCGTTGGGCGGCGAGCCCCGGCACCGGCGGGCCGGTGGCAGCCGCGGTTGCCGACGCACGTTGCGAGGGCGCGGCCGCGGGCACGCGTGGCAAAAGCGGGGTGCCGTCGTGGCCAAAAAAAACCGGCCGCGCGAGGCGGCCGGCGGTTTGGCTGCGTTGCTGCCCGGTGGCTACATGCCATCGCCATCGTTGTCGTCGTCATCGCCGGCGTCGTTGGCTTTGTCCTTGGCGGCGTCCAGCATGGCGTCGGCCTTGTCGGCGGCCTTGGCTGCGGCAGCCTTGGCGGCATCGGCCGCGCTGCTGGCAACGGCAGCGGCGGCGGTGGCGGCCTGGCTGGTGGCGGTGGCGGCCTCGGCCGCGGCCTGCTTGGTGGCGGTGGCCGCGTCCTGCATCTTGTCAGCCGCGGCCTGGGTGGATTCAACCGCCTTCTGCGCGGCTTCCTGCGCGTTGGTGTTGGCGTCCTGGCCGCCGTTGCTGCAGGCAGCCAGGCCGAAAACCGCGATGGCGGCGAGCGCGACAGACTTGACGAGCATGGTCTTCCCCTCTCAGCGTGAATGGAGGGGCGATTTATATCGCGGATCAGGCCAGGTTGCCAGTCCTCAGGGCGAAAACTGCCGGGGGGCTGCAGCGATCGCCCCGCCGGATCAGGGGCATTCGACCGCGATCGCCGTCGCCTCGCCGCCGCCAATGCACAGCGAGGCGATGCCGCGCTTGCCGCCACGCTGGCGCAGCGCGTTCAGCAGCGTCACCACGATACGCGCGCCGGAGGCGCCGATCGGGTGGCCAAGCGCGCAGGCGCCGCCGAACACGTTGATCTTGTCGTGTTCGATGCCCACCTCCTTCATTGCCGCCATGGCGACCACGGCGAAGGCCTCGTTGACCTCGAACAGGTCCACGTCGCCGGCGCTCCAGCCGACCTTGCGCATCACGTCCTTGATCGCCGCGACCGGCGCGGTGGTGAACCACTCTGGCTGTTGCGAATGGGTGGAGTGGGCGAGAATACGCGCCAGCGGCTTCAGCCCACGGCGTTCGGCCTCGTCGGCCGCCAGCAGGACCGTGGCCGCCGCGCCGTCGGAGATCGATGAGGAGCTGGCCGCGGTCACCGTGCCGTCCTTGCGGAAGGCCGCGCGCAGCTTCGGGATCTTGCCGGTATCGCTGCGGCCCGGCTGCTCGTCGGTGTCGACCACGGTTTCGCCCTTGCGGCCCTTGACCGTGACCGGCGCGATCTCGTCGGCGAAGGCGCCCGAGGCCTGCGCCGCCAGCGCGCGCTCGACCGAGGCGATGGCGAAGGCGTCCTGCTCTTCGCGGCTGAAGTGGTATTTCTCCACGCAGCTCTCGGCGAAGATGCCCATGGACTGGCCGTCGTAGGGGTTGGTCAGGCCGTCCCAAGCCATGTGGTCGACCAGCGGCGCCTCGCCGTAGCGCACGCCGGCGCGCACCGCGGCCATGTGCGGCGCGTTGGTCATCGACTCCATGCCGCCGGCGACGACGACCGTCGCCGAACCGGCCTTGATCAAGTCGTGGCCGAGCATGATCGCCTTCATGCCGGAACCGCAGACCTTGTTGATCGTGGTGCAGCCGGCGGAGGTCGGCAGCCCCGCGCCGAGCGCCGCCTGCCGGGCGGGCGCCTGGCCGAGATTGGCCGGCAGCACGCAGCCCATGAAGACCTCCGACACGTCCTCCGCCGGCACGCCGGACTGCGCCAACGCCGCGGCAATGGCGGTGGCGCCGAGCGTCGTGGTCGGCACGCCGGTGAACTGGCCGAGCATGGAGCCGATGGCGGTGCGCTTGGCGCCGGCGATGACGATGTCGGTCATGGCGATCTCCGTGATTGGTGTCTGGGCAAGCCCTCAATTATGCCCGCCACGCCTGCACCGCAGCAAACGCGGCGGTGCTAGCGGCCGGGGCCAGAAGGCCCGCAAAGGTGTTGGCAGGGCGGCTTTCAACCCGCCGGGCCTTGCCTGCACGACGGTTCTCGACACGCGATGGGGACGCGCATCAGCCGCAAGGCGTGGCGGGCGTGCTCGGGGGGTGAAGCCCGCCCCGCGATCAGTCGCCAGCGACCAGTTCGCGGCCGATCAGCATGCGGCGGATTTCGTTGGTGCCGGCGCCGATCTCGTAGAGCTTGGCATCACGCAGCAGCCGGCCGGCCGGGTAGTCGTTGATGTAGCCGTTGCCGCCCAGCGCCTGGATCGCCTCCAGCGTCACCTGCACGGCACTGCGCGAGGCGTGCAGCAGGCACGAGGCCGGATCGGTGCGCGACTGCCGGCCGGCGTCGAAGTCCTCGGCGACGCGGTAGGCGTAGGCGCGTGCCGACTGCAGCGCCGTGTACATGTCCGCCAGCTTCGCCTGCATCAGTTCAAAGCTGCCGATCGGCACGCCAAACTGATGACGCTCGCGCGCGTAGGGCAGGGCAAGGTCAAGTGCCGCCTGCATCAGGCCCAGTGGGCCACCCGACAGCACCAGGCGCTCGGTATCCAAGCCGCTCATCAGCACGCGCACGCCTTCGTTCACTTCACCGATGATGTTGTCGGCGGGGATCTCGCAATCCTCGAAGACCAGCTCGCAGGTGTTGGAGCCGCGCATGCCCAGCTTGTCCAGCTTCTGTGCCGTGCGGAAGCCGGGCATACCCTTCTCGATGAGGAAGGCCGTGATGCAGCGCGAGCCGGCATCGTGGCCGGCGGTGCGCATGTAGACCAGCAGCACGTCCGCTTCAGGCCCGTTGGTAATCCACAGCTTGGAGCCGTTGGCGACCCACACGTCGCCACGTTGCTCGGCGCGGCAGGCCATCGAACCGACCACGTCCGAGCCGGCGCCCGGCTCGCTCATCGCCAGCGCGCCAACCCATTCGCCGCTGCACAGCCTGGGCAGGTATTTCGCCCGCTGCGCCTCGCTGCCGTTGCGGAACAGGTTCTGCACGCAAAGGTTGGAATGCGCGCCGTAGGACAGGCCGACCGAGCCCGAGGCGCGGGAGATTTCCTCCATCGCCACCACGTGCGCCAGGTAGCCGAGGCCCGAGCCGCCGTACTGCTCGTCGACGGTGATGCCGAGCAGACCCATCTCGCCCAGCTTGCGCCACAGTGGCTGCGGGAAGGCGTTGTCGCGGTCAAGCTGCTCGGCGAGCGGCGCGATCGCCTTCTCGGCGAAGGCGCGGACGCTCTCGCGAAGCAGGTCGAGTTCTTCGCCGAGCTGGAATGGGCCCATCAGGTTCCTCGTTGGCGTTCGTCCCGCGCCATCCATTGTCTGTTCCGCAGCGGGCAATAGCAAAGGATGCCGGACAGCCGCTGTACGGCGTCCGGCATGAGCCGCGATGGCTACGCTCTCCCGGTCCCGGTCCCGGTCCCGGTCCCCGGTCCCGGAATTACTGGCCCCGCAGCCGCCCCAGGAAGCGCGTGCCGTCGTTGCCCATCGTCGGCAGCTTGATCTTGCCCACGGCGCTGATGCGCTCCTCCGCCATGCGGTCGGCGGCCTTGTAGGTGGGGATGCCGTCGCGGTCGGCGATCTCGAAGATGCGGCCAACGTTGTAGTAGATGCTGCGCATCATGCGCATGGCGCGCTCGCGGTTGTAGCCGTCGATCTCCAGCGACACGTTCATCACGCCGCCGGCGTTGACCGCGTAATCCGGCGCGTAGACCACGCCGCGCTTCATCAGCTCGTCGCCGATGGCGTCGGTGGCCAGCTGGTTGTTGGCGGCGCCGCAGATGATGCCGGCCTTGATGCGGTCGATGGTCTGCTCGTCCACCGTGCCGCCCAGCGCGCAGGGGCTGTAGACATCGGCGTCGACATCGTAGATCTCGTCGGTGCCGACGGCTTCGCAGCCCAGTTCGTCGACGCAGCGCTGCACCGCGGCCTGGTTGATGTCGGTGACGAACACCTTGGCGCCCTGCTCGCGCAGCAGCTTCATGAATTCGGTGCCGACGTGGCCGGCGCCCTGCACCGCGAAGCTGTACTTGCCGACGTCCTCGTTGCCATGCTTGTACTTCAGCGAGGCCAGCACGCCCTGCAGCACGCCGTAGGCGGTGAACGGCGACGGGTCGCCGGAGCCGCCGTGCACTTGGTGCACGCCGGTCACGAACTCCGTCTCGCGGAAGACGTATTCCATGTCGTTGACATCAATGCCGACGTCCTCCGCGGTGATGTAGCGGCCGTTGAGCGAGTTGACGAAGCGGCCGAAGGCGCGGAACAGCGCTTCGGACTTGTCCTTGCCCGGGTCGCCGATGATCACCGCCTTGCCGCCACCCAGGTTGAGGCCCGCCACCGCGTTCTTGTAGGTCATGCCCCGCGACAGCCGCAGCACGTCGTTCACCGCGTCCTGCTCGGTCTTGTAGGGCCACATCCGCAGGCCACCAAGGGCCGGGCCCAGCACGGTGTTGTGGATGGCGATGATGGCCTTGAGGCCTGCATCGCGGCTCTGGCAGAACACCACTTCCTCGTGGTCGGTGGTGGCAATGGTTTCAAAGATCATCAGGACGTCGACTCCGTCGGTTGAGGTCGCGCGACAGCGCGCGCCGGCAAGATCAGCGCGTAAGAGGCTACGCGAGGCTTGCCATACAAGGCATTGATTTGAAAGCCCGGCGCAGCATGCCGCGGGGCCATTCGGGACAGAAACGCTGCGTAGTTTAGTACCTTGCAGCGGCAAGTGACAGCGCGGGCCGGGCCATGCGGGCACTGCGCGGGGCGTCGTCGCAGCTGGCGTATGCCGCAGGTTCAGGCTGGGGATCGACGCCGAGAGCGGCCGCACGCGCGGCCGGTGGCATGAAAAAAGCTCCCGGGCGGACCCGGGAGCCTTGCATGCTTGACAGCGGCGCGCCGGTCAGTGCCAGCGATGCGAGCGGCCGCGATCGTGGCGGCCGTGGCTGCCGCGGTGCGAAGCGTGGCTGTATCCATGGCCGCGACTGGCCTGGCGGTAGCCGCGATGGTAGCCGTGGTTGTAGCCGGTGCGCGCGCCGTGGCGGTAGGCGACCCGCACCGGTGCCCGGTAATGGCCGTCACGCGCCCAGTGGCTGCCCTCAAAGCGCCAGCCGCCGTTGTAGTGGTGCCAGCGGGGCCCGACGTAGACGTAGCCAACGCGCTGCGGCAACCAGCGGCCGCCGATCCAGATGTAGCCGCCGCCGTTCCAGCTCCAGTAGCCCGGCGCCCAGACGAACCCAATCCTGGCCGCCGGCATCACCTCGAAACGCGGGGCGGGCGGTCCGATGCGGACGCTGACGTGGAACGAGCTGTGCGCGGCCGCGGCCGGCGCCAGTGCCACGCCGCCAAGGCCCAGCATCACGGCGGGCACCCAGAGAATCTTTCGAAGTTTCATGCGTTGTACCTGCAACAGGGGAGGGACGTGAATGAAAACGCACCGCCGCCGTGCCGGTTGACCCGTCAAAAACCGGGGTCAGAGTGCACTTTTTCCTTGCCGATGCCGTCGCCGGCCGGTGATCGGCTAAAAAGTGCACTCTGACCCCGGTTTTTTCCCGGTCGTGCCTCACCCGCAATGCGGCGTGTGGCCACTGGCGCGGGCCTTGGTATAGACCGGCATCAGCGTCTGCGCCTGGCGCGCCAGCGTCTGCATGCGATCGCCTGACGCCGGGTGCGTCGACAGGAACGCAGGCAACGAGGAACCGCCCGAGGCTTCCATCTTCTTCCACAGCGCCGGCGCCTCGCGCGGGTCGAAACCGGCCTCGGCCATGATCCGCTGGCCGAGCACGTCGGCCTCGTTTTCCTGCGCGCGGGAGAACGGCAGCGTCACGCCCACTTCCGCGCCAAGACCGAGCAGTGCCATCGTGCGGTCGGCGTCTGCGCCCTTCGAGGCGCCGTAGGCGGTCAACGCGGCCACGCCGGCCTGCACCGCCAGCTTGTCGGAGAACCGCTCCGCCGCGTGGTGCGCGACCACGTGTGCCAGCTCGTGGCTGAGCACGGTCGCCAGCTGCGCCTGATTGGTCGCCACCTTGAACATGCCCTGGTTGACGCCGATGCGGCCGCCGGGCAGGGCGAAGGCGTTGGCGGTGTCGTCATCGATAATGCGCACCTCCCACTGCTGCTTGTTCCAGGGCGCCGGCAGCACCGAGATCAGCGCGTCCGCGACACAGCGCGCGTACGCCTGCTCGCGGGGCGCGTTGGCGAACTTGCCTTCCTTGCCCATCTTGTCGAAGGCGGCCACGCCCAGCTCGCTCATGTCGCTCGGCGATACCAGGATCAGCTGGCTGCGCCCCGTGGGCGAGGTGGCGCAGGCGGCCAGCACCAGCAGCGCGGCGACGGCGGCGATTCGAGTGGCAATGTTCATGGCCCGCTCCTTGAATACTCAGAATGCGGAAAAGCATAGCGGCGCCACGGCGGCGCAAACGCAACCCGAGGTGAACGCCGCCCCGCGGTCCCGCCAACGGCACGCGGCAACGGCCGATGGCCCGGGCACGCGATACAATGAACGCCTTGCACGTCACGTTTCCGGAGGCCCCCATGAGCGCGCCCGCCCAGCACGTACCCGCGAGCGAAGCCCACGCCGACGCCACGCCGTTGCGCTTCGTTACCGCCGCCAGCCTGTTCGACGGCCACGACGCGGCCATCAACATCATGCGCCGCATCATCCAGGCGCAGGGCGCCGAGGTCATCCACCTGGGCCACAACCGCTCGGTGGAGGACGTGGTGCGCGCCGCGCTGCAGGAGGACGCCGACGCCATCGCCATCAGCTCCTACCAGGGCGGCCACCTCGAATACTTCAAGTACATGGTCGACATGCTGCGCGAGCGTGGCGCCGGCCACATCAAGGTCTTCGGCGGCGGCGGCGGCACCATCACGCCCGACGAGATCAAGGAGCTCGAGGACTACGGCGTCGAGCGCATCTACCATCCGAACGACGGCATGCATCTTGGCCTGACCGCGATGATCGAGGATGTGGTGCGGCGTGCAGGCGCGGCGCGGGATACCCGGGACCCGGAACCTGGGACCCGGGACCCGCAACAGCTCGCCAACGTCGACGTGGAAGACGAAATCAGCGTCGGCCGCATGCTGTCGGCGCTGGAAGACGGCGCCTTCAGCGACGCCGAGCTCGCCATGCTCCGCAAGCAATGGGCCGCGGGCATTGCCGGTCCCCGGTCCCCGGTCCCCGACCGGCAACGCCGGTCATAGGCATCACCGGCACCGGCGGCGCCGGCAAATCCAGCGTGGTCGACGAGTTGCTGCTGCGCTTCCTGCACGCGTTCCCGAAGATGCGCATTGCGGTGCTGGCGGTCGACCCGACGCGGCGGCGCTCCGGCGGCGCGCTGCTTGGCGACCGTATCCGCATGAACTCGCTGCGCAGCCGCCGCGTGTTCATGCGCTCGATGGCCACGCGCACGCAGAACGCCGCGGTCAGCGAGGTGCTGCACGACTGCATCGCCTTCCTCAAGAGTCAGCCCTACGACCTGGTGATCGTCGAGACTGCCGGCATCGGCCAGAGCGACTCGGCCATCGTCGACTTGGTCGACTTCCCGATGTACGTGATGACCAGTGATTACGGTGCCGCCAGCCAGCTGGAGAAGATCGACATGGTCGACTTCGCCGACCTGGTGGTGCTCAACAAGTACGACCGCCGCGGCGCCGAGGACGCGCTGCGCGACGTGCGCAAGCAATGGAAGCGCAACCACACCGCCTTCCAGACGCCCGACGACGAGGTGCCCGTCTACCCCACCATCGCCAGCCAGTTCAACGACCCCGGCATCACCTGGATGTTCGTCAACCTCTGCCGCCTGCTGCGCGAAAAAAACCGGGGTCAGAGTGCACTTTCCGGCGCGCACCCCGAATCAAACGACAACACCGAGGAGAAAGTGCACTCTGACCCCGGTTTTTCCGCCAACTGCGACTTCGAACCAGAGGTCGACACCTCGCTCAAGGAACCGCGCGCCACGGTGCTGATTCCCGGCAAGCGGGTGCGCTACCTGGCCGAGATCGCCGAGCAGGGCCGCGGCATCAACGCCGAGATCGAGCGCCAGGCCGCAGCCGCGCGCAAGGCGCAACACTACTGGGAGTCGCTGAAGGATCTCGGCGACCCGCAGCTGCCGCGCGAGCTGGAGCTGTTCGAAAACCGGGGTCAGAGTGCACTTTCGGCGGACGATGAAGGGAACGCTGGCCACGAAGCGTCGAAACTGCAGTCTGACCCCTCGGCCCCGCCGGCCGACCGCTCGCTGCTGCTGCTCCGCCAGCGCTACAACGAAGCCGTCAAGGAATTGAGCGCAGAAGCCATCCATCTGCTGCGCGAATGGCCGGCGCGCCGCGAGGCGGTCACCGCCGACGTCAACAGCTACCAGGTGCGCGGCAAGACCATCGAGGTGGACAACTACAAGGAGTCGCTCAGCCACCAGCGCATCCCCAAGGTCGCGCCGCCGACGACGCCGGACTGGGGCGACCAACTCAGCTTCCTGATGCGCGAAAACCTGCCCGGCGCCTACCCCTACACCGGTGGCGTCTACCCTTACCGCCGCAGCGGCGAGGACCCCACGCGCATGTTCGCCGGCGAAGGCACGCCCGAGCGCACCAACCGCCGCTTCCACTACCTCAGCCTCGGCCAGCCGGCCGCGCGCCTGTCCACCGCCTTCGACTCGGTCACCCTCTACGGCGAGGACCCGGCACGGCGCCCCGACATCTACGGCAAGATCGGCAACTCCGGCGTCAGCATCGCCACGCTGGACGACATGAAGAAGCTCTACTCCGGCTTCGACCTCAGCGCGCCGACCACCAGCGTGTCGATGACCATCAATGGCCCGGCGCCGATGATTCTCGCGATGTTCATGAATACGGCCATCGACCAGAACGTCGAGAAGTACCTGCGCGAGGACGACAAACGCTGGAGCGCCGCGCGCGAAAAGATCGACGCCATCTACGCGGACCGCCAGCGCCCGCACTACGCCGGCGAGCTGCCCGAAGGCAACGACGGCCTCGGCCTCGGCCTGCTCGGCGTCAGCGGCGACGAGGTGGTCGACGCCGACACCTACGCGCGCATCAAGGCCGACACGCTGAAGAAGGTGCGCGGCACCGTGCAGGCCGACATCCTCAAGGAGGACCAGGCGCAGAACACCTGCATCTTCTCGACCGAATTCGCCCTGCGCATGATGGGCGACATCCAGCAGTACTTCGTCGACCACGGCGTGCGCAACTTCTACTCGGTGTCGATCAGCGGCTACCACATCGCCGAAGCCGGCGCCAATCCGATCAGCCAGCTTGCCTTCACCCTGAGCAACGGATTCACCATCGTCGAGTACTACCTGGCGCGCGGCATGAAGATCGACGACTTCGCGCCCAACCTGTCGTTCTTCTTCTCCAATGGCATGGACCCGGAGTACACGGTGATCGGCCGCGTCGCCCGGCGCATCTGGGCGCGCGCCATGCGCGAAAGGTACGGAGCGAGCCCCCGCTCCCAGATGCTGAAGTACCACATCCAGACCAGCGGCCGTTCGCTGCACGCGCAGGAAATCCAGTTCAACGACATCCGCACCACGCTGCAGGCCATGTACGCGCTGTTCGACAACTGCAACAGCCTGCACACCAACGCCTACGACGAGGCCATCACCACGCCGACCGAGGAGAGCGTGCGCCGGGCCGTCGCCATCCAGCTGATCATCAACCGCGAGCTCGGCCTAAACTACAACGAAAACCCGTGGCAGGGCAGCTACGTCATCGACCGCCTCACAGACCTGGTCGAGGAAGCCGTCTACAAGGAGTTCGAGTCCATCAGCGACCGCGGCGGCGTGCTCGGCGCCATGGACACCATGTACCAGCGCGGCAAGATCCAGGAAGAGTCGCTGTACTACGAGCACAAGAAGCACGACGGCAGCCTGCCGCTGATCGGCGTCAATACCTTCCTGCCGAAGGAACATGCCGGGGACATCGTCACCGAGATCGAGCTGATCCGCTCGACCCCGGAGGAGAAGGCCCAGCAAATCAGGAACGTCGAGGCGTTCCGCGCGCGGGGCGAGGAGGTCGGGGTGGCCCACGAGGCGAAAGCCCCGACGGCGCTACCCGCGCTGCAAAAGGTGGCCCGTGACCGCCAGAACGTCTTCGCTGCGTTGATGGAGGCGGTAAAGACGCATTCGCTCGGCCAGATCAGCCATGCGCTTTATGAGGTGGGCGGGGAGTACAGACGGAACATGTAGGCATGCGGAAGGGGAGTTCGGCATGGCAGGGCAATCGTCCGGGCGCGTCATCGCGTATTTTCTGATCGCCTTCGGCCTCAACTGGCTGATCTGGGGCGCGATGCTGTGGTACCAGCGTGCTGACGACCATGTCATCCCGCAGCTCGCCTTTTTGTTGTCGGTCTGGGGGCCGCTGGTCGCGGCGATCTCCCTGACCTGGCGCGACGAAGGCTTCGCCGGCGTGCGCCAGCTGCTGGCGCGCGGGCTGCGCTGGCGGGTGCGCTGGTACTGGTATGCCATTGTCCTGGTCGCTTACCCGTTCGTGGTCTCCGGGGTGACGGCTGGCCTGGCCGAGGTCGTCAGCCTTGGCGGCATCCCGATGCAAACGGACCTGTCGCTGCGTCTGTTGCTCGGAACGCTGTTCGTCAGCGCGGTGGTGCTGGTGTTCGAAGAGTACGGCTGGCGTGGTTACGCGTTGCCGCGGCTGCAAGCGAAGCTGGGGGCTTGGCACGCCAGCTTGCTGATCGGAGTGCTGTGGGGAGTGTGGCACCTGCCGCTGTGGCTGCTGCAGCCTCAGCGGGCAATGGGCGGACCGTTCGCGCTTGCGTTCGGGGTATTCGTGTTCGGTTGCATCGCCGCGTCCGTGCTTTACACCTGCGTGTACAACGGGACGGGTGGCAGCTTGTTGCTGGTCGGCTTGATCCACGGCGTCGACGACGTGCTGGTGGGCTGGGTCTGGGCCACGGATGATGCCGACAAGCTGGCCTGGCTGGCGGTTTTCCTGTGCGTGCAGGCGGTGGCTGCATTGTTGCTGCTCTGGCGCTTCGGCCCGGCGCGTCTGACGTCGGTGGCGATACCGGCCGACGCCCACCCGTAGCAGCGGCGCAAGCCACGATGCCGGCGCAACGCGCCTTTGGCGCTTTGCTGGGTCGGTGCGGGGCACTCCCGTGCTGCGGGTTGCCGGCGGCCAGGCTGGCAGAGCGCCAGGTTGGCGGCGCGGCAGGTTGCCGGAGTGGCAGGTTGGCGGAGCGGCAGGTCGGCGAAGCGGTAGGTTGGCGGTGAGCGAAGCGAACCCAACACGCCATGCTGGCGCTCGCGCCGCCGCCAGAAAAAACCGGGGTCAGAGTGCACTTTCCGATGCGGCCCGGTGGGCGACACGGGCGGCGAAAGTGCACTCTGACCCAGGTTTTCAGCAACACTTAGGTATTGACCTAAGTAATGGCCAGCGATATAGTCGCGCGGCAGACGGGTCTTTCAACCCGTCGAATGGTGCCGGACATGGTGCAAGCCGCAGCCGCCGACAATGTATTCCAAGCCTTGTCGAATCCGACCCGGCGCCAAGTCCTGGAGCAGCTCTCTTTCGGACCCGCCACGGTTGGCGAGTTGGCGGCTCCGTTCGACATGAAGCTCCCCTCGTTCGTGCAACACCTGTCGGTACTCGAAAAGAGCCGGCTGGTGAAATCGAGGAAGCGGGGGCGGGTGCGCACCTACGAGATCGCGCCGGAACGTTTCAAGGTCGTCGAAGACTGGCTGGCCGAGCGCCGTCAGCTGTGGGAGGCCCGACTGGACCGCTTCGACGAATACGTCAGCCAACTCAAGGCGAAGGAATCGAAATCATGAACACGCAGCACACCATCAACCCGCAACTGGATATCGTGCTCGAGCGGGTCATCGACGCGCCGAGGCACCTCGTCTGGGACGCATTGACGAAACCCGAGCATCTCAAGGAGTGGTACATGCCCAGGCGCTGGGGACGGGTCGCCAACTGCGAACTGGACTTGCAGCCCGGCGGCATCTTCAGCATCGACATAGCCACGACCGACGGCCAGGAGGTTCCCAACCTCGGCTGTGTGCTGGACGTCGTGCCGATGGAGCGGCTTGTCTGGACGTCCATGTTGTTTCCCGGCTACCGCCCGGCCGTCTTCGACGACATTCCGATCACCGCCATCTTCACGCTGGAGAGCATGGGAAACGGCACGCGCTACGTCTTCACCGCGCTGCATCGTGACGAAGCCGACCTCGAGAAAAACAAGGCGTCAGGCTGGCTGCAGGGCACCGAGATGGCGATGGACCAGTTCGTCGCCCACGTGGCGGCGATGGCGCAGTAGCGCCAGGAACCGGGGTCAGAAAACCGGGGTCAGAGTGCACTTTTCTGCCGGTGCCGTTCGGGGATTCCGGTGCCTCGAAGAAAAGTGCACTCTGACCCCGGTTTTCGCTTTTACTTCACGGCGACGGCCTCGACCTGGATGCGCAGGGTCACGCCCATGCGAAAGCCGTAATCCTTGCCGCTGGGCATGCCATAGTCGTCGCGGTCGAAGCTGGCCAGCGCGTCCGCGCCGCAGCGCTCACGCTTGTAGCGCGGGTCGGGGTCCGGCACGCACTTGAAGCTGTCGATCTTCAGCGTCAGCGGCCGCGTCACGCCGTGCAACGTGAGCTTGCCGTCGACGCGCGTGGGCGAGCCGTCGACGAACCCGGCAAGCCGGCCCGTGTAGGTCGCAGTCGGGTATTTCGCGGTGTCGAACAACTGCGGCCCCCGGGCGATCTTGTTCAACGAATCCAGGCCGAAATCGACGCTGTCCATGTCCACGGTGATGTCGACCGTGCCGGTGCCGGCCGATCGATCCAGGGCCACGCTGCCGCGGGTGTGGTTGAACTTGCCGCGCCACGTCGAGAGCCCACCGAAGTGATCGGCTTCGAAGCTGGGGTAGGTATGCTGCGGGTCGATCTTGTAGTGAACGGTCGCGGCCGTGGCAGCGCCGCAAACGGCCAGCAGCGGCAGCACGAGGCAGGACAGCGCGTTGTTGCCGAAGGTCATCATTGCAGCGCCTCTAAAAAAAAACCGGGGTCAGGTTGCACTTTTAGACGCGGTGCCACGGGTCCAGGGCCGCCCGATCCTGGCGGGTCCGGCGCGGCGACCACGAGTCCGGCGGCCAAACGGCGGCGTGTGCCGTCTCGTGTCGCCACCGCGCAGCACGCGTCGACACGTGACGCCGCCTCAGCGGGCCGGTCAGCCGTTCTTCTCGCAGTTGATCATCCAGGGAATGCCGAAGCGATCGGTGAGCATGCCGAAGCGTTCCGCGAAGAAGGTCTTTTCCAGCGGCATGTCCTTGCTGCCGCCTTCCGCCAGCGCCTGGTAGCAGCGTTCCGCTTCGTCGCTGCTGCCGACGTTCAACGACAAACGGAACCCGCGCGGCTTCTCGAACGGCGCGGGGTTGGGGCCGCAGTTCCAGTCGCTGGCCATCAATACGTTGTCGCCGACCTCGATGCATGCGTGCATGATCTGGTCGCGCCCCTCGGCGGGCGCCTGGTCGCGCATCGGCGTGTCCGCGGCAGTGAGCATGGCCTTCAGCTCGACGCCGAGGCATTGGGCGTAGAACTCGAAGGCCTGCCGGCAGTTGCCGTCGAAAAACAGGTAGGGATTGATGTTCATGCGGTAGCTCCGATTCGGTGGAGGGCACACGGTCAGCCCGACAGGGCGGGTTCGTGCCGGGGGAATGGCTGGCGCCAGGCATCGAGTTCATTGAGGCGCTGGTGCCAGCGGTGGATGGCCGGGAAGTCGGCCAGCGGGATGCGCGCGCGCTCGGCGTCGGGCAGGGTAACGGCGACCGAGAAATCGGCGATGGTGAGGGTGTCGGCGACCAGCCAGCGGCGCCGTTCGAGGTGCGCGTCCAGGATCGCGGCGAAGCGGCGGAACTCGCCATCCGCTTGCGCGACCACCCGCGGGTCGGTCTCCCCCAGGCTGAAGCGAGGCCTGATGATGTGCTCGAAGAACAGCGTGCCGGCGTGGCGGTTGAAATGCTGTGCAGCCCAGCTCAGCCAGCGGATCACGTCGATCTGGCGCGCGTCCTGCGGCCACAGATCCGAATCGCAGCGGGCCGCCAGGTGACACATGATGGCGTCGGCTTCCCACAAAACGCGCGTGCCGTCGACCAGGGTCGGCACCTTGCCGTTGGGGTTCATCGCGAGGTAATCGGCGCTCCTGTGTTCGCCCTTGGTGAAGTCCACGTAGATGTATTCGACCTGCGAGTCGAGATGCCGCGCGACGGCGCAGGCCTTGCGTGGTGACAAGACGTCCGACCAGTAGAGTTTCACGCGCGTGGCTCCGGTGATGTTGGGACGGGAGGTTCGAGGGTGCAGGGGCCGCCGGCCAGGCGGTGCAGGGCCGCAACCGCCTCGCCGCCCATCTCGGCCGACAGCGCGTGCTGCACTTCGCGCCAGGTGGCGAGGGCCGATTCCAGCGCGTGGCGGCCTTCATCCGTGATGCTCGCGACGCGCGAGCGTGCGTCCGCGGGATCGGGCTCCACGCGCACCCAGCCGTGCCCGGCCACCACCCCGAGGTTGCGGGTGATGGTGGTGCGGTCGTTGCCAAGCAGCTCCGCCAGCGCGCTGATCGACTGCTGTCCGCCGAGCGACAACGCGGCGAGCAAGGTGAACTGCGTGGCGCGCAGGCCGTGCGGCCGCAGCGCCTGGTCGAAGCGGCGCGTGATCGTGCGCGAGGCGCGGCGCGCGGCAAGGCAAAGGCAACGGGTGGTGGCGAAGAGATCCGGAGTCATGGCTCACAATCTGCGCGGCGCGGCCAAAGCGTGCATCTACACCTATCACGATGTCAAGCGAGAAAAACCGGGGTCAGGTTGCACTTTTCGTGCTGAGGTCATGCTTCCGGGGCCGCCCCATCCTGGCAGGTCCGGCGCGGCGCCCGAGCTGTGCCTCAACGGCGGCGCGGAAGCGGTTGGACCCGTAGGCATGCTGCCGTTGCAGGTCCCGGCGGATCGCATCGGTCTCGTCGGTGTCGACCGCCTGCATGACCCAATCGCGGTACGTGGCCTGGCGCGTGCAGGGGTCCGGATCCAGTGCCAGAAATGACGCATGCGGCTGGATCAGCGGATCAAACCTGCCCAGCGCGTTGCATCCAAAGCTGGACCATCGATAGTCCCACGCGGCTGCGGCCATTCCGGCGCGCACGGGATTGAGTTCGATGTATCGATAGCACTGCAGCAGGTAGCGGTCGCTGTCCACCAGGCAGGCTTTGTAGCGTCCTTCCCACAGCGTTCCCGTGCGATGGTGCCGATCGTTGATGTAGCGGACGAAGCGGCGGCCCAGGGCCTGCATCATGCGCCCGATCTGACCCGCGGCAGCGGGTGTCGCGAGCAGGTGCACGTGGTTGGTCATCAGGACATAGGCGTGGACGCGGCACCCTTCGCGCCGGCTGATCTCGCGCAGTTCGGTCAGGTAACACAGGTAGTCCGCTTCGGTGAAGAAGCACGGCTGCCGGTCATGGCCGCGCTGGATGATGTGCTGTGGAACGTCGGCGAGATCGAGTCGTGGCTTTCGTGGCATGGGAAATCCATCGGGTCAGGAGATCCCAGCGTTGCGCGCGGCGTTGTGTATGTAGGTTTGCGCCGTCCATTCGTATCGGAATAGTGGACTCTGACCCCGGTTTTGACGCGGTTATGCTTAGCTGTCTTTGCGGGGGCCGAACCATGCCCGCACTTGCGTGCGCCAATTCCAGTCCACCAGCCGATGGCCCAGCGCCGTTTCGTGGCGCGCCACTTCCAGGCCGGCGACGTAGCCGGCCATGGCCACCAGAAACCAGACGACGGCGCCTTGCGTTTCGCCCGCCCACCAGTTGAACCACATGATCGCCTGCACGAAGGTGGTGGCCTGGCCGATCACCCAGTCGACAAGGAACTTGACCACGCCGCCCTCGAACATGGCTGCGATGCTGGAAGGGTGGGCGATGGTACCGGCGACACCGCTGACCTCGATGACGATCAGCGTCCACAAGGCCGCGACGCCGTAGAAGCCGCCACCGAACTTCATCCACTTCTGGTGCAGGGCGTGGTCCGACGATCCGTCCCCGTTCTTCGCGTCCTTCCTGAGCTGCTTCAGGCTGGCGCGAATCGACTTGCGGTCGGCCTCCCGCGCCAGCTCGCCCCGGTGATAGAGCCGGTAGAACAGCAGCCAGCTCAGGCCCGCGACCGGAAGGCCCAGTTCGACAATGGCGCGCAGCAGGTTGGGCATGTCGTGTGGCCGTGTGAAAGCGGCAGGTGTGGCGAAGTATAGGCGTGAAAACCGGGGTCAGAGTGCACTTCCCGGCGCGGGCCCGGAACCAACTGACGACGCGGGGCGGGAAAGTGCACTCTGACCCCGGTTTTCACTCCTGACGGTGGTTGCGGGCCTGGCGTGGCACACTTGGCGGCACGAACCACGTGGATCCTCGGACATGGGACGATCGCTGCGCTGCCTCGCCATCCTTGTGGTGCTGCTGGCCGCGCTCTTCGCGAGCAGCGCGCAGGCGACCAGCGCAGGCACCATCCGGGAGCTCGGCTTCCCGAGTGGCCACCGCTGCGTCCTGCACGACAACGGCGCCGTCGATTGCGTCAGCGAAAGCGCGTATCTCGGGGCCTTGCTCGGCACCGATGGCGACGTGGCGCTGCGCCCGGTGCGGGTCATCCAGCGCGGCGCGATACAGCTTGCGATCGGCGGCTTCGCGATGTGCGCGATCGTCGATAGCGCACTGGAGTGCTGGGACACGATCCCCGCGGACGCGACCGCCACAGCGTCCACCGCCACCGCCACTGCCACCGCTGCTACCGCCGCCACCACCACAGCCGCCACAGCCGCCACCGCTGCCACCGCCGCCACAGCTGCCACAGCCACAGCCGCTACCGCCACCACCACCGCCGCCACTACCGCCACCACCGCCACCACCGCCACCACCGCCAACCCCGTCCCGCTCCACACCATCTTCAAGACCGGCGTCACCGACGTATCCATCGGCAACGACCACGCCTGCGCCGTGGTGCATGGCGCGGCGCTGTGCTGGGGCTCGGACTCCGACGGCCAGGTCGGCCACAACGACGGCTACTACAACAACGGCATCGGCCAATCCACGCCCTGGACAGCCATTGACACGGGCGTGACCCACGTCGCCGCCGGCGGTGACATGAGCTGCGCGATCGTCGACGGCGCCCTGTGGTGCTGGGGCAAAACCCGGCTGGCCGCCGATCCGGCCTACGGCTTGCGCCCCGGCGACCATCCGCGCGTGCGCGTATTCGAGCACGGCGTCACGGCCATTGCGGCCGGCGACCACCACGTGTGCGCGGTGGTGTCCGGCGCGCTGTGGTGCTGGGGCGACAACACCTACGGGCAAGTCGGCATCGGCGCCTCGACCGCGCAGGCCGCGCAATCGCCAAACGTGTTGCCGGTCGGCACGCGCGGCATGTTCACCGCCGGCAAGCAAAGCTGCGCGTGGTTCGGCTGGAACAAGCTGCACTGCATGGTCACGCAGCCCGCCAAGGTCATCGACTCGGGCGTGCTCGATGTCGTCGCACACGCCAACGCCAGCTGCGCACTCAGCGCCGACGCGTTGCGCTGCTGGGGCGCCAACGCCCAAGGTCAACTCGGCATCGCGCCGGCAGGGAAGGTGATCAAGCCCACGGCTGCGATTGCCGGCAAGGTGACGTTCGTCGCGCTGACCTACCAGCGCGCCTGTGCCGTCCTGGCCGACGGCGCGTTGCGCTGCACGCGCGCGTGCAGCTGGAAAAACGACGCGCCCCATTGCACCGAGCCGCCCGGCTTCGTCGCCGGCGACCCCACCAACATCGCCGGGCTCCAGCAGCGCGCCGGCACCTGGCGCGGCAGCATCGGCGATGCCGGCGTCATGGTGTGCCTGCAGCCCGACCCCGTCAGCGGCTCGGACTACTACTACCTCAAGCTCCGCTTCGGCATCGCGCTTGCGCACGTGGGCAACTCCGGCGCCACTTGGCAGGAATACGCCATCAAGCAGCGCATCCTCAAGCCCAGGCCGATCGTCGCCACGTGGTCACTGGAGGCGCCCATCGACGGCCACATGCAGGGCACGTGGGCGAGCGCCGACAGCAAGCGCACGCTGCCGATTCGGCTCACGCGCGTCGGCACGCCGCCAACCGGCCCCGATGGCAACTGTGGCGCCGATTACGAGGCGCCGCGCCTGCAATGGGCAAAGCGCCACATCACGCCGCAGCCCCCCGCCCTGCACCAGGTGAGCGTGCTGGACGGACACATCAGCATGACCGAACTGCCCGCAAGCCTGCCGCATGCCGCGGAGTTCAACAAGGCCATGCGCGACTGGCTCGACGGCAAAATCACCGAGTACTACGGCTGTGCGTTCACCGGCGGCTTGCAAGGCTACGATTTCACCGCCGATTACGAGATCACCCTGCTCGCACCGCCGTGGCTGGTCGCCGAGGAAACGTATTCGGCGTACTGCGGCGGCGCACACCCCTCCGGCGGCGTGGCCGGTTATGCGGTGTGGAACCTCGCCACGGGAAAGACTGTGGACCCGTGGGACTTCCTCAAGAACAGCCATTGGGACTACATGAAGGAAGTCGACCACTGCGATCATGCGAGCGATTGCCTGCGCCGCCCGCCGCCCAAGCTGGCCGCCCTGATCGTGGCGCGCTTCAAGGCGGACAACACCGACAACGGCGACTGCGCCGATGCCTTGGACGGCGACGCCATCGACTACCTGCAATTGCAGCCAAGCCGGACCGGCCTGGTCTTCGGCACCCACTTCGCGCACGTGATCCAGGCCTGCGACGAGGACATCGAGATCGACTGGGACACGCTCGCGCCGTTCCTCACCGAGCAGGGCAAGGCGGCGATGCGCGCGCTGCGCGTGAGGAGGCCCACGTCCACCGGCTGATGAGCCGGCTGGATGTCACGAGACGAATCAGCGACATGCTGTCGGCGAGGGATTGTTGCTGCGATGGAAGCGTCGCTGCCGCGCGAGTTCCCGCGAGCGCGCCACGACTTGCGTGGGATCGACACAAGCCCAATACTTACTTCAAACCTCTGATAAGGCGGGCGCACATTGAGCGTGCTACTGATTCACTTGAGTGATCTCCACCTCTCCAGTAGTTCTGCGGACTTCGTTGGTCGGGCAAACTGCCTCGTCGACGCGGCGCTGTCCGCGATCACGAACGTCCAGGACGTGCACCTCGTGGTCAGTGGTGACATTGCCAACTGGGGGCTCAAGGAGGAATTCGAGCTAGGAAAGACATTCTTGGTGGCCATAGCATGTCGCATAGAGAAGAAATCAGGCATCAAGCCGAGAATTTTCATTTGCGCAGGCAACCACGACTGCAACTTTACGGGCGACCAATCAGTTCGAGATGCTCTCTTGCGGACCGTAAGAGAGGATCCAAAGATCATCACGGATCAAATTGCCGATTGCTTCGGCACTGTTCTCAGCGACTTCTTTGAGCTGCAAAAGGACCTAGATCCCGACATCGATCAGGTGGATGTTTGGCATTCTGTCGTAGATGTAGACGGTAGCCATGCGATTAAATATGTGCTGTTCAATTCTTGCGTGATGTCGGTAAAAAAGGAAGAGCAAGGGAAACTATATCTACCAATACCCCCGTCAGACGATTTAAATTTTTCGAGGAGGACCGTATATGTAATGCACCATCCATATAACTGGTTCCAACAGGATAACGCGAGAGAACTTGCTCAGCATGCGGCGACATCCGCTGACTTAGTATTGATGGGGCATGAACATGTACTTTGGGCCGAAACCTTGAAGGAAATCTACGAGGACACCTCCGTCTCCTACCTTAAGGGCCACGCGCTCCATACGGCGGGCCAGCCGCGCGAGAGTGCATTTCAGGTGGTCGAGATCGATGTCGAAGAAGGATTCCGGCTAACGTCCTACAAATGGTCCGACGGCCGCTACGAGCGGTGGGCTGAGCGGAGCGCTTCAGAAACGATTGCGTGGCCAACGCGAAACGGTTCGCGAAAGCTCGGCCTCAGTCCAGGCGCTTTTAACGAGTTTTCGAGTGCGGGTGCCAACTTTACCCACCGCAACAAGGAGAAGATCAATCTCCCCGACATCTTTGTCTGGCCCGCACTGAAGGAAGTGGGATCCGGAAAAGAAGCATCGACATATGCGGAGGCGCAAAACGAGAAGAGCGCCGAACTACTCACAGACGTGAGATCAACCTCGCCTTTGGTGGTTGTTCGTGGCGTCGAACAGCGTGGGAAGACTGCCCTCGGAAAGATGCTAGCCTTAAGTTTGGCGAGAAAAGGGCTGTACCCGCTATTTATATCTGCGAGCAATGTCTCGTCGTGGCGAGAACGTAGTCTCAATGACCGCATCCACGCGGCTGTTGATTTCACCTATGGTGAGCAAAGCCGTACTACCTACATGCAGCTCGATCCAGCGCAGCGCATTTTGATTCTAGACGATTTCGATCTATCACAGGTAAAGACCGGCTACCTTGAAGGATTGCGCATGCTGCGGAGTTGGTTTGGGCATATTTATATCATGCTTGACTCATATCCTGGCATCGATGTCGCTTTGAATGAACTGCTTGGCAATAAGGACTTCGCTGGCTCAAAAATTTACGATATTCTCCCATGCGACTATCACCGTCGGTTGGCGATAATTGAGAAATGGCTGCTTATAGGGCGGGGAGACGTAAATTATGAGGCATTAAAGTTGACAGCGGCAAAGATGTCAAAGATCGTCGATGAGACTCTTGGTCGTAATTTGATTCCGTCGGTTCCGGTTTTCGTATTGATCATTCTCCAGCGTGCGGAGCTGTCGCAAGACCTGAACACGGTTGTAAAGAGTGGATCGCACGGGTTTTTGTATGAGTCGCTGATACGGCAAGCTTTAAGCGCTAAGGTTAAGGCGTTTGATCTGGTTGGATCATTGACCTATTTGACTGCATTCGCGGAGTTGTTAGAAGTACGTGGTGACGAGTCAGTTTCGCAGACAAGCTTTGATTCGTTTCACGTGGCGCACTGTAGAGCTTATGCATTAAACGCGTCGCTGGCACAGGTCCAAGCTCAGATGGTGGCCGCGGATATTTTGGACGACAGAGGTGGTGTGGTTCGCTTTCGCTACCCATTTCACTATTATTATTTCGTCGCCAGGTATCTGGCGCAGGTTGAGAGCTGGCCGACGTTGGAGCCTCAGATCGACCGGCTCGTCAGTGCTATCCATACAGAGCGAAACGCCAACATACTGCTTTTTCTGGCTCACTTGGGGCGAAACCCGCGTATTGCTGAAAAGATAATCGCTCGAGCGGATAGTATGTTTGACGTTTACACTGACGCCGATTTATTTGCCCGTGTCAAGACGTTTGGGAAGTTTGACTCTTCAGCGGTACGGGCGATTTTGTATCAAGGTGATCGCGCTCTAGAGATAATGTTGCATCAGCGCGTCCAAGCCGACGCGGATAGTGCTAGGCAGAATCTAACTGACGCGGCTGAGACGCGGCTTAGGGATCGGTTGGATGACGTACTTGCGATGAATGCGGCGTTCAAAACGCTGCAAGTGCTTGGTCAAGTTCTCCGTAACCACGCTGGAGAAATTCACGCCGAGGACAAGGCGCGTATGGCGCGCACTTGCGTTGGCCTTGGCTTACGTTTGCTCGGGTTCATTAATGAGACGATCGAAGATCAAGGGGGTGAACTCATCACGTTGCGAGCCGTAAAGATTCGGACGGAACGCCCCGACGCAACTGAGATGGACATCGCCGCTGAGCTGGAGCGTTACCTCCCATCGTTGCTGGTAAATATCACTGTTGGCGCGATGTTGGGAATTTCGAATGCGATCGGTTCGGAAAGTTTGACATTGACTATCGATGAGGTGCTTCAGGACTCGGACACTGGCCGTATGTTACGCCTTGCGACACAGCTCGAGCATTTCTCGAGTTTTCCAAAAGAGGAAATACTAAGTCTCGAGTCCGAGTTGCTTCGCGGCGCAGGTTTTCTGCCGAACGCGGTGTTCAGACAGTTTCTCATTCGACGGTTTTACCTTTTCCCTTCCCGTGAGGAGCTCAAGAGGGCCGTTCTTTCAAAATTCAGCATTGAGGCGCTGCCGTTTGTCGCCTTGGAGCAGCGGAAAGGCGGAAAGAGAGCAGACGGGTGATAGTGACGGAAGAGAGCATGCGTCGTAGTTGGGTGGTTTATCAGATCTCAAAAATATTGCAGTTAGCACGCTAGCGAGCGAATGTACCGGGCGTCCGCGGGAGCTACGGCATTATGCGAGGATCGCCCTGTACGTCGTTGGATCGAGCTGGCAAAAGTCGGTGATGGGGCCTGATAGCTCGAATACTCTCGGGCGATCGCGGAAGTCGAACAGACGGTATAGGAAATATTGCCCAGAATCGGCTTCGGACCGCGCCAGCTCGTTTCGGCTGACAAAGAAGGGCGTCAGTTGGCCGAAGGCCGTCGTTTTCACTTCGATAAGGCGTTCACGGCCGCTTTCCTCGTAGGATAAAACGTCGTAGCCGAGTCCGTCACCTTGCGTGCTTGCCACGTGGTCCACGCGCTCGCTGAGGGCCTTCTTGCCGGCCGCATGCAGGCGACGCGCTTCCAGTTCAACCACGAATAGTTCACCAGCACGGCCAAGTGATCGGTTGCGAGCCTCCTGCGCCAGATAATCGCGTTTGGCGGCGGAAAAGCGCGGAGCGTAGGGCACGGCGGTTTCCCGCACCCGCTTCACTTGCGGGCGTGGCACCCATACAGCTGCTGAGTCTTGCAGGGTCATGGTGATTGCCGGACGCGACACGGCCGCTTGCGCCGCTTCCTGCAATACGACGTTAGCCTCTGACTGGGCTTCGGCGATATCCAGGAGCAGTGACTGATAGTTGCCGCGGGGCTTGTAGCCATCAATGTACGGATAGCCCAGCGCCACCATGACTGCGCTGATGTTGCAGTGTTTGAATTCGACGGATTGACGCGTGCGCCCATCCAGTTGGGCCATGAGGGCCGCTGCGTGTTCCGTCTTGTTGTACCGCTGGCCATTGAGTTCCAGCGTCAGCATATGGAGATAGTCGGCCACGCAGGCCTCGACCTCAAGATCTGTCCAGTCCTCGCCTCGTGCCATGTCCCCGCTTCCCCGATCAGCTTGGCTGTGTGCCCCAGGTTAGCCGAAGCGCTCGGGGAGCAGAAGCCGCCAGTTGGCTCCTTACGGCGAACCAATGGTTGACCAGCGCCGCCAGAAGCGAGAAGCCGTTGCCGTGCAGGCGATCAGTCGCAGTGGGGCGACAGCCTGCAGTTCCACGACTTCACGGCGCAAAAGCGGGCGACGAGTTCATCCAGCGTGCCCCATGGCTCGGTCGCCAGGTCGTCCGCAGTTGCGGCGCGCAGGTGTTGGAACTCGTGGAAGGCGATATCGTCGATGGTGGGGCCGCCGCTGTACTTGTAAAGCTCCGCATACAAGGCGGGCACGCCAACCTGCTCGGCAACAAAGTGGTCCCATGAGTCGCAGCGCTGGCGGATGGCGGCCTCCGCGGCCTCGGTATAGCTGCCCTCAAGCACGAGTTGCCCGCCAGCCTTGTAGTTGGCGGCGTCGCGGTACATGTACACGAAAACGCAGTAGTCCTTGGCGGTCATCGTTCGTCCCTCCTCATGACGGCGGTGGCGTGGGTCTCGTGGTCCCTTTAAGTGTCGTGGCCATCGCCGTCGTGCTCGTCGGCGTCGTCGTGTTCGAAGTCGTCGAGAAAGTAGTTGGCGTCGCGCGTAGAGTCGGTCCACGCCTTCTTGGTCATGACGTAGCCGAGCTTGTTGACGATGTGAAAGCCTGGTGCCGCGTACCAGTTGCCGTCGGCGTCGTCGCCGCTTTCGCAGACGGTCCACACGTGATTCAAGGGCTGGTGCTGGACGTCCTCGAACTCGAACAAGTCGCCGGATGGCTTCAAGTAGACGCCCCAGACATCTTCGAATTCGCGCTCTGAGATCTGTTCGTCCTCCATCACAGCGTTCTCATTAACGTGGCTGGTCGAGCATCGCCTACCGATGCTTGCGGGTGAAGAAAGGTACGAAGCGGCGGAAGACCGGCTCGATAAAAGCCATGGAAACGCAGTTGGGTCGCCGCGGCTGCGACAGGCGCGATCGATGTCGACCAGCGAGCAGCCACCGTAGAGCACGCGCGCCAGAGCCTGTTTGCCCCTGACCTTGCTGGCCATCGCGGAGGCCGGAGGGGGATGGTTTGCGCCGGTTTGTGTGTGCTATCTCGTTGATGCCAGGCTCCTTCTGCCTTCCTTGGACCCCCAAGTCTTTGTTAGAAAAAGGGAAAAGTGTCTAGCGCGCGTGGATAGAGCTATGGTAACCTGAACCTCTGCAACTAGCACATAGTTGCACGACCGCCGGACCAGCCCCATACTTGATGCGAGCAAGCCTTGTCTAAGCGCAGAAAGCAACTGCAACGTCTGGCAGGCGTGCCCAAGGACCTTACCTGGAAGGAGCTGGAGACGCTCTTGCTCGGGCTCGGGTTCGTGGAGTCGAACGGAGACGGCGCACGTGTCATGTTTCATGATCCGAAGGAGCCGACAAGAGTCATTCGTCTACACAAACCGCATGGTCGAAACCCTCCGACCGTACTTGTTGTCTACGTGAAAGAACTCGCATCACGATTAAATGAATGGGGGTATTACGATGATGAATAAGTTGGATTACAAGACATTTTCGGCCGCTATCGAATTTTCCAGCGAAGACGAGGTGTTCGTTGGAAAAGTCCTTGATATCGACAGTCTGATCCTTTTCTCGGCAGTTGATGTAGATGGACTGAAGAAAGAGTTTTATCAAGCCGTTGATGCATACCTTGAACATTGTAGAGCACAGGGGCTTGCTCCGGAAAAACCATGCAAAGGTACCTTCAACGTGCGAATCGGGCCAGATCTTCACCGGCAGGCAGTGACGCTAGCAAGAACTCTGAGGCGTTCTTTAAACGATTTCGTGCGCGAAGCAGTACAGATTCACATCCGCGCGTCTGCCCGGTCGCTGGTTCAAAGTGAAGAGCCGATATTGCTCCAGCGCGTTCCAATACGTGCGGAAGGAGGTATTTCGCCGTGGTCTCATGTATCTGAGCAGCCTGGAGTGCTTGAAAGCGAGCTAGAGGGCAGTTCCCGTGTCTACAACTGAGCGTACTAAAGGTTCGTCGCTGTCGCATCATGGTTTTCGGCTGCTTGGTATTCGGTTGAGGCTTATCGAATTCGCAGAAGAGAAGTTCCTGTCGCTATTCGACGATAAAGATATGCGGACTGGAGTGAGTATAGCGGTACAGGTGAGTGTGGGTGGGACAGAGTTCTCCAAGTATCCGCCCAAGGAGACCGATGTCATTGAAATGCCGCTGGATTTTATAGTTAGCGCGGAGGGCGTCGACAACGGGATCGATCGCAATCTGCTTTCAATGAGTTTTTTGTGCGGCTTCACTTCCTCCTCAACAATGGAGAAAGCTGAATTTAAGCGTGCCTTTGATGAAGTGAGAAATGATTTTCAATCGCTGCTCTATTGCTCCGTGCGCTCACAGGTCCAGGACATCGTGAGCTCCACAGTATTGCGCCAAACGCAACTCCCTTGGAGCGTCTCGTTTTCGGAGAAGGCTATTCCGGCGAAGCCCGCCAGGAAGGCGACCAAAGCAAAGAGCGGAGCCAACCCGAATCGAACAGCCGTTGGGAAATTGGCCGAAAAGTCCGGCGGACGTTAGAGTGGGCGGTGGGTCCGAGAACAGTGTTCTTTTAAGGCCGACGCGACCTGTTTACCCCGGTGACGAGGGCGTTTGTCCTCTTTGGTCGGTCACGCACCGTGGCTCGCAGCGGTCGTTTGCGGGCTCAGGCGGTGGGTGAACAGCTCGTCGAGCGGCGGCTGGTTCGGCTGGCCGGGCGTCGCGCGCTCGAAGCGGATCGTGGCGCGCGGGCCGTCCAGTTCGAGGCTGGCGACTTGGTTGTCGAACCATGGCTGCTCGTGGCATAGCCGCCAGCTCACGGCATCCTTTTTCACGCCCGCCAGGCGGGCCATGCCGCGCGTCAACGCGATGATCGGCCACGTCCAGCAGGCGCGCATGATGCGCCGCTTCCACTTGCCGAGCGGATTGCGCAGCGGCGAACACACCGCCTGGTACACCGCGCTCTTCACTGGCGGGCCGTCGAACGTGGCCTTGGCCAGGTAGACGTGGTGCACATCGCCGGACAGCACGGTGATCGTTGCCGGTGCGCGGCCATGCTCGCCCGCGGCGACGGCGCGGATCAGCTCGACGATGCGCCGAAACGAGGCATGGAAGGCGCTCCAGTGTTCGAGGTCCAGCCTGCGCCGGATGCGCTCGCCCGTGCCGGTCAACCAGCGGCCCCAGGCGCCGTCGCAGACCGCCTCGTCCCAACCCTCCAGGTAGTGGATGCCGTGGGCCAGCATGATCGGCAGCGAGGTGCCGATCAGCAGGTGGTCGAAGTCGCCTTCGGCATGCGCCTCCAGCCAGCGCCAGTGGCTTTCGTCCAGCATGTCGCGCCGGCCCTCGCCAAGCACGCGGCCGGCGCGCGAATCGACCACCAGCAGGCGCACCTTGCCGAAATCACGGTGGAAGCTCCAGCGATAGGCGTCGTGTTGGCGGTCCGCGACGCACGCGAATTCGTGCAGGCGCGGGCCGAAGTCCTCATCGGGCCCGCTGCGCCGCGCGTGCTCAAACACATCGTCCTTGTACAGCTCCTCCGGCGACAGGTTGCCGAGGTGCTGGTAGATCCAGTAGGACATGAAGGCGCCCGTGATGCGCTTGTGCCACCACGGCAGCGCACGCATGTCCTCGACCCAGGAACGGGAGGTGTTCCAGTCGTCGTTGACGTCGTGGTCGTCGAAGATCATCGCGCTGGGGATAGTGGACAGCAGCCAGCGGATGTCCGGCTGGCCCCACGAATCGCGATACAGGCGCGTGAACTCTTCGAAATCCGCCAGTTCCTCGCCGGGCGCTTCGCTGGTGTCACGCCGCGAGTGGATGAAGTCGCGCACCGCGGGCGAAACATCGTCGGCATAGATCTGGTCGCCGATCATGATCAGCTGGTGCGGCCAATCCTCCGCCGGCTGCCCGCGCATGCGCAGCGCCAGGGCGCACAGCGCGTCGGTCTCGAAACCGTGCTCCGGGTTCTCGGCATGGGTGAGCGTGTACGGCGGCTCGTTCGGCATCGCCACGCGGCAGGAGCCGAATGCGATGCGCAGCGGCGCGTCCGGATCGAAGGTGCGGATGACGCTGGCGGGGTAGGGCGAGTCCGGTTCCGGCCAGACCTGTGTGCCATCCAGCTCGACCGTGTAGCGGTGGTGAGTGGCCGGCTGCAGGTCGGTCATGTGCACCAGCGCGTAGTGGTGCCCGCGCACCTGGAACGTCGATGCGCGGTGGCCGAGCACCTGCACCTGGCAGGCCGCGTCGGTTTCCACCCAGACGGTCGCCTCGGTCGCGCCGATGTAGCGCAGCATGGGGCCGAGGATCAACGCGGGCATCGCGGGTTCGCTCCTGTATTGGTTGAAAGAGTGGTCGAAGTCCACGTCGGGTTACGCGCCTGCGGCGCTAACCCGACCTACGGGTGTAACCTGCGGTGGCCGGCCATGCCGGCACGCGCTTTGGCAGGAGCCTGCGTGCAGGCGACCGCCATCTCTGTCGCCTGCACGCAGGCTGCTGCGCGGCCACGGGTCGTTGCCGGACGCGGATTCACCACCACCGGGCGTATGAACGCCCAATCGCATGCGGGTGGCGGCTGCATCCTTCAGGTTGGCTGCTGCGTTTCTGGGTAGACTGCGCGCCAGACTTTGAACCGGGGGTGCTTGTGGATCGTCTTTCCGTATGGGTGCGGGCGCGGGTGCGTTTGGCTGCTGCGGCAGCACTTTTCCTGGCGGGTGCGGGTACGGCATCGGCGCTGCCGGTGACGTGGACCTTGCACGATGTGGCTTTCGTGGATGGTGGCACGGCCAGCGGCTGGTTCGTCTACGACAAGGACGCGTCGTTGTACCTACTGGCGTCGTGGTCGATCACCGTTGCCGGCGGCGACACCACCACGTTCCCGCCGATGACCTACGACCCGACCACATCGCGCGGCTATTACTCGCCCGAGACGGTGACCTGGCTTGGGGCCTATTTCAATGTGAAGGACTCGGACCGGTCGCTTCGCTTCGGAACCGCCACCGTACTCGATGATGCCGGCGGCACCATGGCGCTGCTCACCGGCAACGGCGGCGGTGCCGAATGTTTCAATTGCGATCCTGCCCGCCTGTATGCAAGTGGCGAACTGATCGGCACGGCCGTCACCAGCGCCGCGCAGACCACCTTCACCGCCCGCAACGCCGGCAGTTTCGATATTACAACGCTGGGTCTGGCGGGGTCGACGCTGACAGTTGCCGGCGAGCTGCCATCCGGCGTCACTTTCACCGACAACGGTGACGGCACGGCGACGCTTGCCGGCACGGCGGCGGCCGGCACGGCGGGGGATTACCCGCTCACGATCACGGTGGGCATTCCGGACGTCGGTCCGGGCGCGCAGCAGGCTTTCGTGCTGACGATTGAAGCTGCGCCAATCCCGCCGTCGATTCCGGTGCCGACGCTGGGGTTGTTCGGGCTGCTGGCCGGCATTCTTGGGTTGCTGGCGGTGGCGTGGCGGCGGTTGCGGGATCCGGCGGCCCGCGCGCGCAGCTGACGTCGGCGCCCATGTCGGGTTACGCGCCTGCGGCGCTAACCCGACCTACGGATGTGGTCGACCTACGCGACGCCGTGGGGCGGGTTTCAACGCCGCCCTCGCAGGTCGGGTCAGGCCGCAGGCCGTAACCCGACGCCTTTCATCATCTGCCGGTCGCGCGCGCCATGCAGCGCTTCCAGCGGCTGTCGACGCGCTTGGCGAACCAGGCGGTGGTGAGCTTGCGGGTGATCTTCGGGCTTTCCAGCGTGATGCCGGGCAATATCGCGTGCGGCAGCGGCTTGCCGGCGGCGCGCTCGGCCAGCGCGTACACGCGGTCGTAGAGCGGCGTGGCGCTGAACTCCCACGCCTCGCCTTGCTCCAGCGCATCGCGGATGTCGTCGTCGTTGAGGCCGAGCCGCGGGCCCAGCGTGCGCACCGCGCGCTCGGTGGCGCCGGGCGTGTCGCTGCCGTAGCGGATGAGGTCGCCGTCGAGCGCCAGCTTGATGCCCGACGCCTTGCTCACGGCCGCCTGGAATGCGGCGTTGCGGCTGGCGTACCAGCCGGCGTTGAAATCGGCGAAGCGGTAGATGATGTCCGGGTAGTGCGTCGGGTAGCCGAGCAGGTGCGCGATGCCGAAGTACATGCCGCCACGCCGGCTGAAGACCTCCTGGCGAATGGAGCCGTCGACCGGGTAGGGGTAGCCGTCGTCGTGCGCTTCCGCGAAGTTGATGCTGACTTGCATCGGGCCGCCGGTGTGCACCGGGTTCAGACCGCCGAACAGGCGCCGGCCGAGCGGCACCATGCCGATGAGGTCGCCGAAGATCGCGCTCAGCTGCTTTTCCGTGCGCGCCTTCTTCAGGCGATCGCTGTAGCGTTCGCCATTGGGCGACTTCAGGTGCAGCGCGGCGTCGACCAGCAGGCGCGGCACATGCCGCGCGGCGGCGCGACGATAGATCTCCTCGCGCGCGATGCGCCCCAGGCCCGGCACCACCGGCGCGACGTGGAATCCCGACTCCTGCTCGGTTACTGCCAGAACCGCGCACAGGTTTTGCGTGGTCGGCACGATCTGCTGCGCGGTGAAGGCGGCGCAGATATCAGTCGCCCAGCCCGCCTTGTCGGACGCATCGTCCGGCATCAGCCGCTCGATCTGCGCATGCACCACTTCCGGACAGCGCGGCGGCGGGCCCTTGACGCGCTGCGTTGCGCAGCCGGCCAGCAGCGCCAGCGCCGCGAGCGACAGCACCGCAATCGGGGCGCGCCCATGGGTGCGCGTGCCTGGAGCCGCAGCCTCGACAGTCGCGCGCGTGCCGCTGCGCGCCGCCACGCCGCCAGGATGTGCTGCAGAGCTTTCCATCGATGTGTCGACTCGCCAGAACCTCCCGCAGGCTAACAGCCGCGCCCCGAAGCGCAGCCGACCGAGCGCCCGAGGCATCTATTCGGTGCAACAAATGGGTCAGGGGCAGAGTCGAATTTCCCGTCCCGGTCGGTGAACCTGACCCCTTCTCAAGACCTGAATTCGGACGGCGCGGCATGTTAGGCTTCCTGCTTGGGGGTGTTTTTTTGCAGTGCAATCTGTACGTGTAATGTCGACGCCCTGTCAACACGTTGAGGGGCCGCCATGTTGCACTCGAATGTCCGTCGCGGACTGGTTCCGCTGCTGCTGGCGACGGCCAACCTGCTGATCAGTTCGCCGGCAACGGCCGGGGCCATCACGGTTGCCGACAGCGGCGTGGCGTCGCCTTCGACCTGTACGCTGGCGCAGGCGATTTATGCCGCCAACGACGCCAACGGTGCGCCGACGCCGGCGCAGATGGGCTCGGCGACCATCAGCCCGGGCTCGTGCAGCGGCGCCAGCGCCGGCGTCAACACCCTCGTGCTGGCGGCGCAGACCTACACCTTCACGGCCGCTGACAACTGGTGGTACGGACCCAATGCGCTGCCGCCGATCCAGAGTGACATCGTGATCGAAGGCCGCGGCGCGGTGCTGGATGCGCAGCACACGGGTGATCCGACCCCGGCCACGGCCGATGCCTTCCGCTTCTTTTATGTCTCCGGCGGGCTGGAGCTGCCCCCGGGCTGGTTGACCCTGGAAAACCTCACCCTCAAGGGAGGCTATGCCAAGGGTGGCGACGCGGCACAGGGCGGCGGCGGCGCCGGCATGGGCGGCGCCATCTTCAGCCAGGGAGACCTGACGCTGGAGGGTGTCACGCTCACCGACAATACCGCGCAGGGTGGCAGCTCGACGGACGGCTACTTCTTCGGCGGCGGCGGCATGGGACAGGATGCCACTGGCAACGACGGTGGCGGCTTCGGCGGTGCGCTGGGCAGCGGCTCCTGGGGTGGCGATGGTGGCTTTAGCGGCCGTTATGGTGGTAGCGGTGGTGGTGGCGGGTTTCGTTCCGCCGACGATGCCGAGGAGAATTGGCTCTCCGGAGATGGCACTGGCGGCGATGGCGGCGGCAGGGGCGGCCTGGGCGGGAATGGCAGCGGGTATGAGGCCAATGGTGGTGGCGTCCTTGGCGATGGCGGCGGCGGTGGCAGCGCCTTGAATGGCGGCTCGGGCTGGGGCATCGGCGACGGTGGCCGCTTCGGCTTGGGCGGCAGCGCGGGCAACGTCGGACCCGACCTTTACGGTGGCGGCGGCGGCGGCGGCGTCGGCGGTGGCGGCGGCGGCAGCCGCGCCTATTTAGGCGGCGGTGGCGGCGGCTTCGGCGGCGGCGGCGGCGCCCCCGCTGGCGGCGACGGTGGTTTTGGCGGCGGCGGCAGCGGCCTCGCCCGCGTTTTGTCCGGTGAAGTCGGTGAAGGCGGTTTCGGCGGCGGGCTTGGCGAAGACGACGGTAACGACTACGGCGGCGGCGGCGCCGGCATGGGCGGCGCCATCTTCAATCACCGCGGCAGCGTGCAACTCGTCAATGTGACTGCCATCGGTAACAGCGCGTCGGGCGGCGCGAGCGAAGCGAACGGCAGCGGCCTGGGCGCGGCCGTGTTCAACCTCAACGGTACCGTGAGCATCGCGTTTTCGACGCTTGCGGGCAACACCGTGAGTGGCAGCAATGGCGGCACCGGCGCGGGCGACGGCAGCGTGTATTCGCTGGCCTACGGCAACATGATCGAGGACGGCTCGGCCAGCATCGCGTCTGTCACCATCAGCGACAGCATCATCCACGGCACCACCGCCAGCGCTGGCGCGGCCGACCACGACGTGGTCAACGCCGCCATCGACGGCGTTCAAACCAACACCGCGACCTTGACCTTCGCCGGCGTGAATATCGTCGGCTCAACCTCCAATACCGCCAGTACGGGCGCCGGCAGCACCACGCCCCTGACCACCGATCCACGACTTGCCGCCGCACTGGCGGACAATGGTGGCCCGACCCAGACCCTGCTGCCGCAAACCGGCAGCCCGGCCATTGACGCCGGGACGGCCGGTTGCGTTCTGGCCGCCACCGACCAGCGTGGCGTGCCGCGCCCACAAGGCGCGGCCTGCGATATTGGTGCAGTCGAAGTCAAAGCAAGCATCTTCGCCGACGGGTTCGAATTGCCCGGCGGTTGAGAGAGCGGCGGCATCTGGCGGAAGAACCAGGAACGGGGTCAGGTTCTTGTCGCCAAGCGAGGCTCATCCGGCGCTGCCTGCTGCCGGTGCTCGTCGTACGCTGAAACCGGGCCGCGAGAAGGGGCAGCTGCGCCGATGTTCGCTCCGACATCGACGCCGCCGGACCGGCGCGTTGCGGCGCCCGTTGATCAGCGTCGGGCTGCTGGTGCCGGACACGCCATAGTTGTACATCCCGCCGCAGGAGGAGCCGCTGTTGCCGCTGAAGGTGGTGTTCGTCAACGTCGGGCTGCTGTCGCCGCCCGAGAAGCCGTCAAGCTCCACCGCGCCGCCATATAGCGCCTCGTTGCCGCTGAACACAAGATTGGCGAGCGTGGGGTTGCATGCGTTGCCGGAGTTGCCGCCTCGGCACAACAGTGCGCCGCCGCCCAGATCATCGTTGGTGTTGTCGCCGCCTGTCAGGGTGAAGCCGTCGAGCACGGTGGTGGCGGTGACTTGCGTGCCCGCAGTGCCGTCCATGACGGCGAGGTGGCGGGTGTTGCGGCCGACGATATCGGTGCTGGTTTCGTCGATGCCAATTGCCGTCGGCGTTGTTGCTGTCGTCGTTGTTGTCGATGTCCCCGGACAGGATGGTCACGTGGGCAGCCGAGTCGCGCGCGCCGAGTGTGGTCTCGACGCTGGCGAAGCCACCGTAGACCGCGACGCCAGGCCGGATGTTGAAGCTGATGTCCTGGTCGCCGGCAACGGTGACGGGCGTGTAGATGCCTTGGGCCACCCAGACTTCGGCGCAACTGGCATCGGCCAGCGCCAATTGCAGATCGGTATATGCGCTTGCCCAGGCTGCGCCGTCATGGGTGGGGCCGGTGGCCGCGGCATCGACGTAGCAGCGCGCGGCCATCGCCGGGAGCGCGCACGACAGCGCCAGGAAGGCGGCGCAGACGACCAGCCCGCGGTGACAAATGCGGATAGCGGCGCGCGCGCGCCGCGGCACACGTGCCGACAACGTGATCGAAGCTCAAGTGATTTCCCCTGCCGCGAAGGCCCAGCCGCAATCCTGCACCAACCAAAACGCGGTCGGGTGTACTTGCGGGCCGGCAATAATGCGTGGCGGATGGCCGCTGAGCGGGTCGCGCGCCGGCGTGAGGAGAAATGGCCGGTGCCGCTTTTTGACCAGACCCCATTCCAAACGGTAACCAGGTCAGCGATACTGCTGATTAGTCAAGGGGAGGGGTACAAGATGAACCGCACTACTGGATTGGCTTTCCTGCTCGCGCTTGGCTGCGCGGGACCTTGGGCATCGGCGCAGGCCAACAGCATCGTCGTCAACTCGACAGCCGATACCGGCTCGGCATGCACGCTTCGCAACGCGATCGACAACGCCAACAGCAACACCCAGACACACTCGGGATGTGCCGCCGGTAGTGGCGCAGATACGATCACCTTCGACCCCGGCGTTTTCGCTTCGCCGCAAACGATCACGGTAGGAAGCACGCTACCGGGACTGACCGACCCGGCCACGACGACGATCGACGGCGGAAACCTTGTCACCGTCAGCGGTGGCGACGCAGTGCAGGTTTTCTGGGTTGGCGACCTCAGCACGGGTGCCGGTTCGGCCGTGTTTCGCGATATCGAGATTACGCATGGGAACGGTGATGGTTACGGCGGCGGCATGTTCATGACGGGGACCACGCTTGAACTGGACCATGTCACGTTCTCGAACAGCACGGCCTCTTTTGGCGGCGGCGGCTTTTTCACGCAGGGCGGCACAACCACGATCAACGACTGTGTTTTTGCGCAGAACACCATGTCGAGTGGAACAGGCGGCGGCCTTTCCAATTCGGGTGCCGTTGTTGTGGTGCGCGACTCCACGTTCACCGGGAACACTGCTTCGAGTGGCGGCGGCGGAATCTTCACCGGATACGGCGGATCCGTCACTGTTACCAACAGCACGTTCAGCGGCAATTCGGTGGGCTATTACGGCAGCGCCATCCGCAATTTCAAGGGGACGGCGATGACCCTGGACTACGTCACTATTGCGGGAAATTCAACGACCTATTTCAGTGGAGGCGCTCTTGACGTCGAACAAGACGCCACAATTTCGATCTCCAACTCGATCGTCGCCGGCAACACGTATGGCGATTGCCGGCGGGCTTCCACTCCAGGCTCCGGCATGACCGACGCGGGCAACAACTTCTTCGGCGATACCACCTGCAACGGAGTAGCCAGTGGCGATCCGATGCTCGGACCGCTCAGCTACACGGGCGGATTGACGCCTACGATGGTTCCTGTGGCCGCCAGCCCGGTGATCGACACGGCCAACTGCGAGGCGGCGGTCGCCACCGGCCAACGCGGAGTCGCCCGTCCGCAGGGCGCGGGCTGCGATATCGGTGCGGTCGAAGTCGAAGCAAGCATCTTCGCCGACGGGTTCGAGTTGCCCGGCGGTTGAAGAAATGGCAACAACGTGCCGCTTGTGTCCAGCGGAATCAAGGACAGGGGTAGCCCTTGGAACGGGGTCAGTTGCAGTTGTCCGCAAGCCTCAATGTCGAGGGCTGAAGGCGGCCTTGAGGCGGGCGCAAAGCTCGGCGAGGGCCGGCTCGGAGTAGGGCGTGGCCGTGCCCGAGCCCCACACGGGGCCCGGCCATGCGGCGTCGCCTTCACGTCGTGCCACCACGTGCATGTGGAGCTGGCGCACGATGTTGCCGAAGGCGCCGACGTTGAGCTTGTCCGGCCGGGCGACGGCACGCAGGACCCGCATGGCCTGCGTGGTTTCGGACCACAGCATGGCCTGGTCGGCATCGGCCAACTCGTCGATCTCGGTCACGCCGGGGCGGCGTGGCACCAGGACCAGCCATGCGAAGCGGGCGTCGTTCATCAGGCAGACCCGACACAGCCGCAGGTCGGTGACGACCACCGTGTCGGCGGCTAGACGCGGGTCCAGCGCAAAGTCTCGGTCAGTGGTCGCCATGAGCCGTGTTCGATCGGGGTGCACTGAACCACCAGCATACGGCAAGCTTGCGCCGGCGTTTATTGGGTAAGCTGGCCCGTCCGTTCGTCTGGCCAGGCCCGCGATGAGCAGCATGTTCCGGTCGCTCAGGAGCTACAACTACCGGCTGTGGGCCGGCGGTGCGCTGGTGTCCAACATCGGCACCTGGATGCAACGCATCGGGCAGGACTGGCTGGTGCTGACCGTGCTGACCGATCACAACGCGACGGCGGTTGGCACGGTGATGGCGCTGCAGTTCGGGCCGCCGCTGCTGCTCCTGCCGCTGAGTGGCTTCGCCGCCGACCACATGGATCGTCGAAAGCTGTTGCTCGGCACCCAGGCCGCCGCCGGCGTGCTGGCACTGGGACTCGGATTGGTCACCGTACTGGGTTGGGTGCAGCTTTGGCAGGTGTATGGCTTTGCGCTGCTGCTCGGCTGCGTCACCGCCTTCGATGCGCCGGCGCGGCAGGCGTTCGTGTCGGACCTGGTCACCGACGAGGATCTCGCCAACGCGGTGGCGCTCAACTCCACCTCCTTCAACGGCGCGCGAATGCTTGGCCCGGCGGTGGCGGGCGTTTTGATTGCCGCGGTCGGCGAAGGCTGGCTGTTCCTCATCAACGCGGCTTCGTACGCCGCGGTGCTGGTGTCGCTGTGGTTCCTGCGGGTGCACGAACTGCACACGGAAGCGCGCGCTGCGCGCACCCGCGGCAGCCTGCTGGCTGGCTTCCATTACGTGCGGCAGCGCCCGGACCTGATCGCCGTGCTGGTGATGCTTTTGCTGCTCGGCACCTTCGGGTTCAACTTCGCCATCTTCATCTCGACCATGTCGGTCACGGTGTTCCACGGCGATGCCAGCCAGTACGGCTTGCTGACCTCGGCGATGGCCGTTGGCACCATGTGCGGCGCGCTGCTTTCGGCGCGGCGCCAGTTCCCTGGCATGGTTCTGATGGCGACGTCGGCGGCGGCCTTCGGTGTGACCGTGGCGGTGGCGGCCGTGATGCCCGGGCCGATGCTGTTCGCGGGGCTGCTGTTCTTCGTCGGCCTCGCCGCACTGACCTTCATGACCGCCAGCAACTCGATGATGCAGCTCACCACC
Source organism: Rhodanobacteraceae bacterium (assembly GCA_035699085.1). Lineage (GTDB taxonomy): Bacteria > Pseudomonadota > Gammaproteobacteria > Xanthomonadales > Rhodanobacteraceae > DASSBG01. Next base: position 154,685 of record DASSBG010000028.1, on the reverse strand, counting down.
GAGCGGGCGATGCGCGGCCGGGTGCTGGCGCTGCGCATCGCCGTGGTCATGGGTGGCACGCCGGTTGGCGCGCCGCTGGTCGGTTGGGTGGTCGATCATTTCGGCGCCCGCGTGGCGCTGGGCGTGGGTGCGCTGGCAGGCCTTGCGGCGGCGGCGGTGGGGGTGGCGTACCTCGTCAGGCATCGTGATCTGCGGCTGGTGCGCGAGGGCGCATGGCTGCGCCTGGCCATCGCGCCGGCACCGGCCGACGTGATGACGGCCCGGGTGGCGGCCGGCGAGCGCGTCACCTGAGGCGGGCAGGGAAGGCCAAAGCGCGGCTGCACAGTTGCCAAGGGCAAACGCGCATCAAGAGATCGTGGCAGCGTGAACGGGAGGCCCTCGGTCGCGCCCGCGTTCACTCTAAAACGCGGCTGAAGCTGCGTGTCACCAAGTCGTCCCAGCGGCACGGCCGGTCCTGGGCCACCATGGTATCGGTGGTGGACAACGGAGGTGCAGGATCTCCAGCAAAGATTGGCCCTGCGCCGTTTGCTAGACGGCTTGGCCGGCGGCCTGCCCGCTGGCCCATGCCCACTGGAAGTTGTAGCCGCCCAACCAACCGGTGACGTCAACGACCTCGCCGATGAAGTAGAGGCCAGGCACCTGCCGCGATTGCATGGTGCTGGATGACAGTTCGTTGGTGTCGACGCCGCCCAGGGTGACTTCGGCGGTGCGGAACCCTTCGGTGCCGCTGGCGACGATGGGCCAGTCGTTGAGCTGCGCGCCGATCGTGGCAAGCTCGCCGGCGTTGTATTGCCGCATGGGCTTGCTGGCAAACCAGATCTCGCACAGGCGGTGCGCGAGCCGCTTGGGGATCAGCTCGGACAGCACGTTCTTGAGCTCCATGTCCGGGCGCGAGTCACGCTGGCTCTGCAGCCAACCGGTGGCGTCGATCTCGGGTGCCAGGTCGATGCGCAAGTCGTCGCCCGGCTGCCAGTATGAGGAAATCTGCAGGATGGCCGGGCCGCTGATGCCGCGATGGGTGAACAGCATGCCCGCGCGAAAGGCCTGCCTGCCGACCCGTGCCTCGACCTGGCGAAGGGCCACGCCAGCCAGCTCCCTGTAGCGCTGCAGGTGCTTGCCGCTCTGGGTCAGTGGTACCAATGCGGCGCGCACCGGCAGCACCGCATGGCCGAACTGGCGGGCCACGTCGTAGCCAAAGCCGGTGGCGCCCATGCTGGGAATGGACAGCCCGCCGCTGGCGATGACCAGCGATTGCGCTTGAACTTGCCCCAGCGGAGTGCTCGCGCTGAAGCCGGCGCCGATCTTGCGCAGGTCGCTCGTCGTGCAACCGGTCTCGACACGCACGCCGGCGGCAGCGCATTCGTCCAGCAACATGCGTACGACAAGCTTGGATGACACATCGCAAAACAGCTGGCCGAGCTCCTTCTCGTGCCAGGCGATGCGATGCCTTTCCACCAGTGCAATGAAGTCGGCCGGGGTGTAACGCGCCAGTGCCGATTTGGCGAAGTGCGGGTTGGCGGAGAGATAAGCGTCCGGGTTCACACCCAGGTTGGTGAAATTGCAGCGCCCGCCGCCCGACATCAGGATCTTCTTGCCGACCTTGTTGGCATGTTCGGCCACCAGCACGCGGCGCCCGCGCTGCCCGGCGGCGATGGCACACATCAGGCCGGCGGCGCCGCCGCCGATCACCAGTACGTCAACGTCCATGATGCCGTCGCTGCATGAGGCCCTGCCTGTTGTGGCTGTTGCGGAGCGCGGCATTATCGCAAGCCTGGGCAGGGTCTCCCGGTACGCAGCGGACGAACGAGCGGCGCCGGCCCGGAAACAGCAGGGCGCGGGCGGCCCGATCGTCGCGTACGGTCGGAGCACAGCCCGCGCATGTCGCAGATGGTGCCGATTGGCTCCAAGTGCCAGTCGTTGCCGCCGGCCAGGGGAGCGGCAGCGGGGACGGGTGCGTCGCCGCGCTGCCTCGGCCCCGAGTATGAGCGGTTCAAGCAGAGCCTGCGCTCGCTGGCTTCGCTTTACTTCGACGGCTGGCAAGGCACCGCCAGCGTTGGCCCCCTGCAGGAAGTGGGCGCAGCGCCAGCGGCTCGCCAATGACGACGCGGCCGGTGGGGACCGAATGGCCTTGCCGGGTCACCCGCTGGTCGGCCGCCGGCGCGGCGGGGCTCTGCGGCTGAACGGTTGCTGAAAAGCGGCTCTTGAAAGGCTTTTTGCCTGCCCCTAAATGGCGAAACGCCAGCCACCGGGGCTGGCACGCCGGGCCCAATGGCCGGCGGCATATTCCATGTTGCTTTCAAGAGGATATGGCCATGCGCAACAACCTGTTTGATCTTGCCCCCCTGCATCGCGCCAGCATCGGTTTCGACCGGATTTTCGACATGCTCGAAACCGCCGCCCGCGCGCAATCGGTCGACAACTGGCCGCCGTACGACACCGTCAAGCTGAGCGAGGACCGCTACCGCATCACCATGGCGGTGGCCGGCTTCCGCCGCGACGAGCTGGACATCTCGGTGCAGCCGAACCTGCTGGTGGTGACCGGCGAGCGCAAGAGTGACGAGCAGGAAGGCGAACACCTGTATCGCGGCATCGCCGGCCGCGCCTTCTCGCGCCGCTTCGAACTGGCCGACCACGTCAAGGTGAAGGGCGCCAACCTGGCCGATGGCCTGCTCACCATCGAGCTGCAGCGGGAGATCCCCGAGTCGATGAGGCCGCGCCGCATCGAGATCGAGTCGGCACAGACCGGTGCCGCGCTCGAAGCGGCGAAGCCGCGCCAGATCGAGGCCGAAGCCCAGGCCGCCTGATCCGCTGCTGCGGTGGAACCACGCGGCCCGCCCGGAATGGCGGGCCGCTTTTTTTTCAGGGCCGAAGAAGCGCTGCGCGTCGATCCAGCCGGCACGCTGAAAGGGCGGAAGGCGCCGCCGCGAGGGTCGTCGGGCGTGTAGCGGGCGGCCCTGTCGATGAAGCACGATGGTCAACCTGCCTTCGGCGATCGAGCTCGTCCAGTGCGCCGCTGGCCGGTGGGCGTCGAATGCGGCCTGCGCCTCGCGTCGGCGCTAGCTCCTGGCGGCTTTTTTGGCGGCCTTTTCGGCCCTCTTTTCTTTGGCCGTCTTCAGCGGTTTCTTCTTGCCGTTTTTCTTTTGTTCCATGCCTTTCATGCGGATCTCGCCTGGTTTCGGGTTACAGGTGCAAGTCTACAAAACAAAAACGGGTTGGAGTCATTGATCTTTGCTTTTTGGACCGCCGACAACGAAGCGGCCCGCGACAGTGCTCAGGGTCACGTCATGACGGGAGGGCACCTTGACGCGCCGCACTCGCGGGACCTGCCGATCCTTGGCGGCCCGGCGGGGCCCGTGCGCCTCGGTTGTCGGCCATGCCCGCTGCTCCTGCCAGGAGCCTTGGCGCAGGACAGAAATCGATGCCTCTTGCGCCAAATTGCCTTACACTGGAAGCAGGTTGTCGGAGGGGACGCCGTGTTCAAGTCATTCGCGTTTGGATGCCAATTGTGCGCCGCCGCACTGTTGCTGGTCGGCCTGTCGGCGCCAGGCTGGGCTGCGACTAGGCAGGCCGGCGAAGATCCGGCCTTCACGCCGCCACCCGGCTCGCGCCTGGTGACCGTCGTCGCCCGGGAATACAGTTTCCACCTGCCGCATTCGATACCGGCAGGTCTGACGACGTTCCTGCTGAAGGACGAAGGCAGGGAGAATCACCACTTCTACCTGATGAAGGTCGCGCAAGGGAAAACGGTAGCTGACGTGATGGCCGTGTTTGCAAAGCCGGGTGGGCCGCCGCCCACGTGGATGCATCCGGTCGGTGGCCCCAATACGCCGGGGCCCGGCGGCACGTCGAACGTCACGCTGGTGCTCCAGCCGGGCAGCTACGTTGCTTTCTGCATCATTCCGGCTCCGGACGGGAAGCCACACATCATGCATGGGATGATCGCGCCCTTGACCGTGACGCCGGCCGATACCGGGGCCGTGGCGGCGCTGCCGACATCCGACATGACGATCACGCTGCGTGATTACGCCTTCGATCTGTCGAAGCCGATTACCGCAGGCCGGCACGTGATCGAAGTCACCAACGCAGGCACACAGCCGCATGAGCTTGTGATCACGCGGTTCCCGTCGGGCCAGGGCAATCGTGATCTCGAAGCCTGGGCCTACCATCCCCAAGGCAAGCCGGCGCCGGGGCAAGGCGTCGGTGGCGTCACGGACATCATGCCGGGCGAACACGTCGTGATCGACGTCGACTTCAAGCCGGGCAAATACGGCCTGGTTTGCTTCACGCCCGATGCCAAGGACGGCAAGCCGCACTTCATGCACGGCATGCAGCGGGAGTTTGTCGTGCGGTAGCAAGAAAGAAGGAAGGAGCTGAGGCAGTTGCCTGCTCGTTGGCGGGTGACGCAGGACGGCGGCCTTTGGAAGAGCTTGCGGCCGGAAAGGGATACTGAACCCCTTTCAATCTTTTCACGCGGCCCCTTTTCCGCACGGCTAACATGGCTGGGTTTCCATCGTAGCGGAGCATGCCATGACTACCGATTTCCCCCGACGCAGCCTGGGCAGCGAGGGCCTCACTGTTTCCGCCATCGGCCTGGGCTGCATGGGCATGTCCGACTTCTACGGTCCGAGCGAGGAGTCGGCCAACCTGGCCGTGCTGAACCATGCGCTCGACATCGGCGTGAACTTCCTCGACACCGCCGACATGTACGGCGTCGGTGAGAACGAGCGGCTGCTGGCCAAGCTGCTGAAGACGCGACGCAGCGAAGTGGTGCTCGCGACGAAGTTTGGCAATGTGCGCGCGCCCAATGGCGATTTCCTGCGCGTGGATGGGTCGCCCGCGTACGTTGCCGAGGCCTGCGATGCCAGCCTGCGGCGGCTGGGCGTTGACCACATCGACCTGTACTACCAGCACCGCGTGGACCGAAGCGTGCCGATCGAGGAGACCGTGGGCGCGATGCAGCGGCTGGTCGAGGCCGGCAAGGTGCGCCACCTGGGGCTGTCCGAGGCCGCGGCGCCGACGCTGCGCCGGGCGGCCGCAGTGCATCCGATCACGGCGCTGCAGAGCGAGTACTCGCTGTGGACGCGCGATGTCGAAAGCGAGATCCTCCCGACCTGCCGCGAACTCGGCGTCGGCTTCGTGCCCTACAGCCCGCTCGGGCGCGGCTTCCTGACCGGCACGATCAAGGGTGGCAGCGAACTCGACGCCAGTGACTGGCGGCGCAACAACCCGCGCTTCCAGGAAGGCAACGTCGAGCAGAACCGCGCCCTGGTGGATGCGGTGACCGAACTGGCACAGGCTCGCGGCTGCACGCCGGCGCAGCTGGCGCTGGCGTGGTTGCTGGCGCAGGCGCCGGACATCGTGCCGATCCCGGGCACGCGCAAGGTGGCGCGGCTGGACGAGAACGCCGGCGCCGCGCTGCTGAAGTTTGACGATGAGGCGTTGCAGCGCATCAACGCGGTGCTCGCGGCGCACGCGGTCGCCGGCACGCGCTATCCGGCGGCGGGCATGGCGAATTTGAACGGCTAGACAAAGGATCAGGGTCCGTGTGCCGTTGATCCGGCCTCGGGCAGTGCGGCGTCCCGGCACAGGTGGTGCGCCCTGCAAGGCGAGGGCTGGCGCCATGACACAGGCGACGGCGGCGCAAGCTGTCCGGTACCTGACGCGGGGTGGGCCCTGGCATCGGCAGGCGCACCGGGAAGGCGCGGGTTAGCTGCTACCGTAGTGCCGTCGCCGCGTTCGATGGCTGCCAGAGGTCCGCTTCGTGCACGTGCCCGTATGGATATGGTTGGCCACGGCGGCCGGGGTCCTTGGCCTGCTGGCGCTGAGCTTCTTTACGCACATCCGCGACGTGCACGAGCCCTCGCTCAAGGAGGCCGGCGCGTGGACGGCTTTCTTCGTCTCGCTGTCCATCGTGTTCGGAATCGGCCTGACGCTGGTGGCTGGTCGGGACCGCGGCGTCGAGTTCTTCGCCGGCTACATCACCGAATACAGCTTGTCGATCGACAATCTGTTCGTCTTCGTGATCATCATGTCGAGCTTCGCCGTGCCAAGGGCGTACCAGCAGAAGGTCCTGCTGGTCGGGGTCATCGTCGCCCTGGTGCTGCGCACGATCTTCATCCTGGTCGGCGCAGTGGCCATCGCCCGCTTCAGCTGGGTGTTCTACATCTTCGGTTTGTTCCTGATACTCACCGGACTGAAGCTCGGCCTGGAGAAACATGACGAGGACGAAACCTGGGAGCCGAATGCCATGGTGCGCCTGCTGCAAAGGATCATGCCGTTGACCGACACCTACGACGGCGCCAGCGTGACCACCGTCGTTGATGGCAAGCGTCACATGACCCCCATGATGATGGTGATGCTGGCCATCGGCATGACTGACATCATGTTCGCGCTCGACTCGATACCCGCCATCTACGGCCTGACGGACGCGCCCTACATCGTGTTCACGACGAACGCCTTCGCGTTGCTGGGCCTGATCGAGCTGTATTTCCTCATCGGCGGGCTGCTGAAGCGGCTGGTCTACCTGAGCCTGGGGCTGGCGGTGGTGCTGGTGTTCATCGGCATCAAGCTGATCATCGAGGCGATGCACGGCAATCGCCTCGGGTTCATCAACGGCGGCGAGCCGATCCATCTCGTGCCGGCCATTCCAACCTCGCTGTCGCTGCTCGTCATCGTCGCGATCCTCGCCGTGACCACCATCGCCAGCCTGCTCAAGGGCCGCGCCTGATCAAAAAAGGGCGCAGAATAATCCCGTCGGCGCGGTGCCGCCCATCCTCGGAGCTCATCATGAAATCCAGCGCCTTGCCAAGTGTCATCCTGGGCGTCCTCACCTTTGTCACCATTGCGGCGTTCACGCCGGCCGCGCGCGCCGGCGATGCGACCGATTGCCAAGCCCCATCGTGGTCGCCGAACCCGATGCCCGGCTTCGTCATTGATTCCTGTGAAAGCAAGGCGTGGGTCTCGAGTGACTACGACCTGCCGACCGGCAACAAGACGTTGCAAGGCGAGCGCACCGAGGTTTTCTACACGCTGAAGGACCAAAGCAAGAATCCTGCTGCCGACAAGGCCAGGGATTTCCAGGTCGCCGCCGGCAAGAAGGCCGGGGCCGCGCTGATGTCCGATCCGGGCAACGGCTGGCAAGCCGTGATGATGCAAAAAACGCCGGAGGGTGAATTCTGGTACGTCTACGACCACGGCAGCGGCAACAGCGAGTCGACGAGCTCGTATACGCTGACCACCTTCAAAATTGCGCCGGCAAAGCAGGTGGTGGTAGCGCAGTTGCCGACCGGTTCGCTGGCGGACATGCAGGGCAAGGACTGCAAGAAGCCGCCGTGGCTGGTCAGGCAGTTCGACTATTTCAAGCTCGCCGACTGCACCAAACGCGATTTCGACTCGATCACGCTTGACCTGCCGGACGGTCAGAAGACGTTGGCAGGTCATTTCCTCGACGTGAATTACAGGCTGACGGACGAGAAGCAGAATCCGACCGCGAGGTACGTGCGGGACAACTACGTCAAAGCACTGGAGAAGATCGGCGCCAAGCTGGTTTCCGATCCCGATGACACGTTCCATGCCGTGTTGACGCAGACCACGCCGCAGGGCGAACTCTGGTACATCTACAAGCACGGCAGCGGCAGCGACTCGTCCACGACTTCCTATTCGCTCACGAGTTTGCAGATCGGCGGGCCGCCACCAAAGACGTGCAAGATCGAGGTCTATGGCGTCAATTTCGACTTCAACCAATCAACCATCAAGCCGGAGTCCGAGCCGGTGTTGCAACAGGTGCTGGCGCTGTTCGAGGCGGATCCTTCCTACAACGCCGAGGTGGGCGGCCACACCGACAACATCGGCACGCGCGCCTACAACCTGACCCTGTCGGCGGCGCGCGCCAAGGCTGTCAAGGCCTGGCTGGCTGCGCATGGCGTGGCAGCAACACGTATGACCACCCGCGGTTACGCCGATACGGTGCCGCTGGTACCCAACACGACCGACGAGAATCGCGCGAAGAATCGGCGCGTCGAGCTGAAGAAGGAGAACTGCACGACGTGAGAAGCGCAAGGGGCGAAAACCCCGTTTCCAGGCCACCCGGCCAGCGGCCTGTCCGCTGGCCCATGCCCACTGGAAGTTGTAGCCGCCCAGCCAGCCGGTGACGTCGACGACCTCGCCGATGAAATACAGGCCGGGCACATGTCTTGATTGCATGGTGCTGGACGACAAGCCGTCGGTGTCGATGCCGCCCAAGGTCACGGTCGTCGAGCCTGCCGGCGGGCCGGTATGCCGCTCAACCTTCACACTGATCGGTTTACGCCGGGTCGATGCCGCCCAAGGTCACGGTCGTCGAGCCTGCCGGCGGGCCGGCAATGCCGCTCAACCTTCACACTGATAGGTTTACGCCGGGCACCAGTTGGGTCAACTGGCCGAGCAATCCATACGGTAACTGGATCGAACTGGAGTCATTTGGCGCGACGTTTGCGAAGACACCGGAGGTATCGATGCTGGCGGAGCTGTCCCTCTCCAAGGATGGTTTTGAAGCAGCGTCAGAGGCCAACGCGGCGGGCGTCCAGGCTTGGCGCCAAACGCAAAGGCTCGTGCCAAGCCGCCCGACGCGCAAGCCGGCGCCAACCCAGCTCGCGCGACCATGACGCATGGTCCGGAGGAGTCGTCCAGGTTGCGACTTGGCGGGACGGGTCGCGCGCGAAGCTGGCCCTCTTCCTCATGGGCCGCTCGCTGCGGTTCCGCTGCCAAGCACGTGGCCGTTGACGTTCTTGCCCGACGCCGCTTCGGTCAGCAGGCCCGCGGAGATCTCGGCAAGTTGCCGCACGCAGGTCTCCATGTCGGCGCGGCGGGTGCGGAAACTGAGCACGCAGACGCGGCCGAGGAATCGCTCGCCGACGCTGGCGCCGGTGAGCATGACCTGGCCGCGCTGCGTGACGCGCTCCATCAGCGCACGGGTCGCGGCATTCTGTGCTTGCAGCGAAGCCAGCGCCGGGCTTTCAAGGTGGAACGCGAACAGCGACAGTTGCGGCGCCGCGTCCATGACGATGCCGGGAATCTCCGCGATCCGTTCCGCTGCCCAGACGGCAAGGTCGCGCTTTTCGGCCAGCGCGGCACGGTAGCGCGCCGCGCCGAAGAGCTTCAGCGTGAGCCAGACCCGCAGGCCCGGAAAACCGCGCGACAGGTCCGGTCCGTACTGGGCGGGATCGTAGAACTCGTTCTGGTTGTCGGGCAGGTAGCCGGCGGTGGACGAATGCAAGGCGCGCAAGGCCTCGCCGTCGCGCACCAGCAGCGCGCCGGTGCCATAGGGCAGGAACAGCCCCTTGTGCGGGTCGAGCGTGAGCGAGTCGGCGCGGGGCAGGCCGGCGAGCAGCGGCCGCAGCTCCGGCACCATGTGGAAGAAGCCGCCATAGGCACCGTCGACGTGGTGCCAGAGGCCTTCGCGCACCGCGAGATCGGCCACCGCGTTGATCGGATCGACCGCGCCGGTGTTGGTGGTGCCGGCGGTGGAAAACACCATGAAGGGCTTGAGGCCTGCCGCGCGATCGGCCGCAATGGCCCGCTCGAGCTCGTCCACGCGCAAGCGAAACGCATCGTCCACGCCGATGGTGCGCACGCGGTCATGCGCGATGCCGGCAAGCTTCGCCGCCTTGACGATGCAGTGGTGCGACTGCGATGACACGTACAAGGTGCCGGCGCGAATGTCGGTGCCCAGCAGCTTTTCGCGCGCGCAGGCGATGGCGTTGAAGATCGCCATGGAGCCACCGGTGGTGAACAGGCCGCGCGCCTCAGGCGGAAATTGCATCCAGTCGCGCAACCAGTCGAGCACGTTGGCCTCCAGCTGGACCAGCGCCGGTGCGCCCTGCCAGATGCCGGTGTAACGGTTGGTGGCATCGGCGATGAAGTCGGCCAGCGCGGCCGGATAAATGCCACCGCCGGGGATGTAGGCCAGGTAGCCGGGGCCGGGTGCGGTGAACGAGCGCGGGATCCACTCGTTGAACAGCGGGTCGAGCAGCGCGTCGAGGTTGCTGCCGTGCTCGGGCGCGGACTCGCGCATCGAGCGGCACAGCGCCTCGATGCCGGTGTAGTCGCCGCGCGCCGGCATCTCGTGCAGGGCGGCGATGTGCGCCACGGCCCGGTCGACCACCCGGTGGCCCATGGCCAGCATCTGCTCGGCTGACAGCTCCAACTTGGCCAGGTCCTTGCGCGAATCATCCACGACAGGTACTCCGCGATCTTGCATTGGTGGTGCCGGAGCATAGTGGATACGGCGCGACCGCCGCCGCCGGGCGTCCCCGCGGCCGGACGTGGATAGCGCAGGCCGGTTGGCGCCGGAGGTGCGTTGGCCGACAGTGACGCTTCGCGTGCCGGTCTGCCGGGCGCAGTGACCAGACGGTCAGGCTCGGCCTGCGGCCTGGCCCAACCTGCGGCTGCATGGCGCAGTATGCTTGGGCAAGCGCCTTGTCCATCCGGGGAATGCCGATGAAGTCACGTCGCCAGTTTCTGACCCAGACGCCGCTGGCCCTGGTCGGCGCCCTTGCGGCATGGAAGCTCGATGCACAAACAAAACCCGCCGACGTGCCCGGCGCGACGCCCGCCTTCAACACCGGAGCGAGTGCAGGCCCGGAGGTGACCGAGCAGACCTTTGCCGAAGCCGGCAAGCTGATGCGGGTCCGCATGAGCCCGGCCGAGCGCGAGCAGGCGGCCGCCAGTTGGCGCACCGCCATGGCGGCCACGATGGAACGGCGCGCCGGACCGCGCACGGTTGCATTGGAGGACGGGCTGGCACCCGCCACCGTGTGGAATCCCGAGCTTCCTGGTCACGTCGCCAGTCCCGCGCACAACCGCTTCAGGCCCGCGGCGCTCGACGCCGGGCCGCTGCCGGACAAGGACGAGGACATTGCGTTCGCCAGCATCGCCGCACAGGGACAGTGGATCCGCTCGCGCAAGCTCAGTTCCGAGCGCTTGACGAAAATCTACCTGGCGCGCCTCAAGCATTTTGACCCGAAGCTGCGCTGCGTCATCACGCTGCTGGAGGAGCACGCGCTGAAGCAGGCGCGGCGAGCGGACCGTGAAATCGCTGCCGGCAAGTATCGCGGCCCGCTGCAAGGCATTCCGTGGGGCGCCAAGGACTTGCTCGACACCGCGGGAATCCGCACCACCTATGGCGCGGCACCCTACCGTGATCGCGTGCCGGCGGAAGACGCAGCCGTGGTCCGCCGGCTCGACGCAGCCGGGGCGGTGTTGGTGGCCAAGCTCAGCATGGGCGCTCTGGCGCTCAACGACATCTGGTTCGGCGGCCAGACCATGAACCCGTGGGTGCCCGGCGAAGGCTCCGGTGGCTCCAGTGCGGGTCCGGGTTCGGCGACCGCCGCCGGCCTGGTCGGGTTTGCCATCGGCAGCGAGACCCAGGGCAGCATCATCGATCCGGCCATGCGCTGTGGCGTGACCGGCCTGCGCCCGACCTATGGCCGCGTGCCGCGCAGCGGCGCCATGACCTTGTGCTGGAGCCTGGACAAGCTGGGACCGCTGGCACGCTCGGTCGAGGACACCATGCTGGTGTTGCAGGCGATCAGCGGCCCGGATGCCGGCGACGTGGCCAGCGTTCCCAGCCATCTTGAGTACGACGCGCCCGCGCCGGTCAAGGGGCTGAAGGTGGGCTACTTCCCCGCCTGGATGAAGGAGCCGCCCGCCACCGACGTCGATCGCGCCGCATTGGACACGCTGCGCGAACTTGGCCTGCAGCCGACGCCGGTCAGCCTGCCGGACTGGCCCTGGGACAGCCTCAACGTCATCCTGTTCGCCGAGGCGGCCGCGGCATTCGAGGAGCTCACCCTGAGCGGAAAGGATGACGATCTCACCGTGCAGACCGCCGATGCCTGGCCGAATCTGTTCCGCGAATCGCGCTTCCTGTCGGCGGTGGACTTCGTGCAGGCTGACCGCTTGCGGCGCAAGGTGGCGATGGAAATGGCGCGGGTGATGTCCGAGGTTGACCTGCTGCTGGTGCCGTCGTTGCGCGACGAGATGCTGATCATCGCCAACAACACCGGCCAGCCGTCGTTGACCTTGCGCACCGGATTCGTGCACATCGCGCAGGCGCGCAGCGACTGGGCACCGGACGCTGCGCATCCGCTGCCGCGGTTCAGCCCTCCACGGCGGGTGCCCTACGGCGTCACCCTGATCGGCCGGCTGTTCGACGAGGGCACGATCGCGCGCGTGGGCCTGGCCATGGAGCAGAAGCTGCACGTGGCACAGGAACGGCCTCCGGGCTTCGCCCTGTCAGCTTAGGAACCCGACGCCAACGCCGTCGACGGTGCCTTGGCAAACCCCATGGCGTTCTCGCCGTTGCGACGAGCGTGGAGTCGTGTTTTCGCGCGCGACTTTCGGTGGCGGCTCCGTAATGACGGCGCCGCACACGCCCCTCGTCTGCACTCCGGACCTGCGGCATTTCGGCACGGCCTGCAGCACTGCGTTGCGGACACGTCGCCGCACCATTCCGCCCGCCTCACAAGCCGAGCCCGCCGGCAAGTCGGGGCTGGCCCGAGGCCAGCCCCGATGGACTTGCAACGGCGGACCCGCGCTCCGACCAGCGGCTAGTCGTACAGCCCTGCGTCGTAGTACTCGTGCCATTCGCCGTTCTCCCAGAAGCCATCATCATTGATGTCGTAGCTGTTGAACAGCGAATCGTAAAACTCGCCGGAACCGACATAGCCATCGCCATCAACATCCCAGGTGACGAAGGTAAAGTCCCAGTCGAAGTCGTTGTCCCATTCGCTTTGCTCGATCAGGCCGTCGTGGTTGGCGTCCCAGTCGGCGTAGATGCCATCGTCGGCAATGCTGCCGTAGAACTCGTCTTTGGTGATCTTGCCGTCGCCATTGTCGTCGTAGCTGGCGAACGTCCCGACCGGGTGGCTCATGACGGTGCCGGCATTGCCGCTGGCGCCGTTGTCCGTGGCGGCGGCGAGGGCCATGCCGCTGGTCGCGAACGTCATCGCGGCGGCGAGGAGAATCGGTTTGGCGAAGTTGTGTCGAATCATAAGCAACCTCCTTCCGGAAAAATGCAAAAACCTGCCGTGGGCTCCGCAAAACACCAGCAGCGGGCAGGTGGTGGTTTGGCAGAAACTCTGCCGGTGGCTGCACATGACACCCGCGGACGAGTTGCATGCGGCAACCACGGCTTTTGACCGATGCCAGCGCAGACGTTCCTCCAGCACGCCTTTCCGTTCAGTGCAGATCAACCGCCACGCGGGCTCGAGAAAGGCCTTGATCAGCGTGCTTTATCGCGGCTTGCCGACCGGCAACGGACGGGCAAGGCACATCGACCCGGCCCGGCTGGCGCCCGCCTTGATGGCCAGTTAAAACACGATTCGTTAAGCTGAATATTCTCCCCCCAGTGGAAAATCCCATGAAAACTTCCGGTTCGCTTGCTGTTGTGGCGACGCTTGCATTGCTCGCCGGGTGCAGCACCGTTGACGGTGACGTCGCGGCTTCTCCGGACGCCGATGCGTCGGCACACGCCCACGCCGTGCTGGCCCCGGCCAGTGGCAGCGATGTGCAGGGGAGGCTATCGCTTGTGGGCACCGATTACGGCGTCCGCATCACCGGCCAAATCACCGGCCTGGAACCGGGCAGCACGCACGGCTTCCACATCCACCAGAATGGCGACTGCAGTGCGCCGGACGCCAGCAGCGCGGGTGGCCACTTCAACCCGGCGCACCAGCCGCATGGCCGCGCGGGCGTGACACCGCACCACGCCGGCGACATCGCCAATCAGACGGCCAACGACGAGGGCGTTGCGACGGTGGATGTGACGGTGCAGGACATCGAGCTCGGCACGGGTGGTCCCGGCGACGTCCTCGGCCGGGCGATCGTCGTGCATGCCCAGCCGGACGACTACACCAGCCAGCCATCCGGTGATGCCGGTGCGCGCATCGCCTGCGGGGTGATCACCCGCGACTGAGGCGGACCGTGTTTGCTGCGAGCCGGCTGGCCCGTTTGCGGGCCTGCCGCTGCCTGCTGGCGCGTACTCAGCCGCGCCGGGCGGCCTCGATGGCGGCGATGTTGATCTTGCCCATCTCCATCATGGCCTCGAACGCGCGCCTGGCTGCCGCCGGGTCGGGATCGCTGATCGCCTCGGTCAGCGCGCGCGGCGTGATCTGCCAGGACAGGCCCCACCTGTCCTTGCACCAGCCGCAGGCGCTGGCTTCGCCGCCGTTGCCGATTATGGCGTCCCAGAGCCGGTCGGTCTCGGCCTGGTCCGCGGTCGCCACCTGGAACGAAAAAGCCTCGCTGTGCGTGAAGGCGGGACCGCCATTCAGGCCGAGGCAGGGGATGCCCATTACCGTGAACTCGACCGTCAGCACATCGCCCTGCTTGCCTGCGGGGTAGTTGCCGGGCGCGCGATGGACCGCCTGCACGGCGCTGTCGGGGAAGGTCTCGGCGTAAAAGGTGGCGGCCTCGAGGGCGGTGCCGTCGTACCAGAGGCAAACCGTGTTTCTTGCGGGCATGGCGTTTTCCTGGTCGGGCGCGGCGGCAGGCGCGGGCGGGCCGTCAAAGGTCTGCCGGCAACCGCGGCTTATACAACAAGTTCGCAGCGTTGCCGCAATTGCCGCGGGGCCTTGCGTGCAGCGATGCCGCTGCGCGGCGCTCAGTCGCAGGCGGCGCTGGAACTTGCCGCCGCTTCGCGGTACGTTTTGCGGGTCGGGCCATGGAGGGTGGCTCATTCGTCCACCTTGGGAGTTGGAATGAAACCATCCTGTCTGTGGGCCGCTGCCGCATCGCTGCTGCTGTCGGCCAGCCTTGCCGCGAAGGCCGATGCGCCGGTGCCGAGCGAATTCCCGGCCGAGGCGTTTCCCTCCACCTACCAGCCGCTGCCGTCGCAGCCGACGTTGATCGAGCACGCGGTGATCTTCACCGGCACCGGCGAGCGCATCGACGACGGCGCGATCCTGCTGCGCGACGGCAAGATCGCCGGGCTCGGCAAGCAGGTCGATGCGCCGGACGACGCCGTGGTCATCGACGCCACCGGCAAGTACGTCACCCCGGGGATCATCGACGTGCACTCGCATCTTGGCGTCTACCCGTCGCCCGGCGTGAGCTCGATGGCCAACGGCAACGAGATGACCAGCCCGACCACGCCGGAGGTGCGCGCCGAGAATTCGGTCTGGCCGCAGGACCCCGGCTTCAACACCGCGCGCGCCGGCGGCGTCACCACGCTGGAGATCCTGCCGGGTTCGGGCAACCTGATCGGCGGCCGCGGCGTGGTGCTGAAGAACGTGCCTGCCACCACCGTGGAGGCGATGAAGTTTCCCGGCGCGCCGTACGGCCTGAAGATGGCTTGCGGCGAAAACCCGATGCGCGTCTATGGCCGCCGGCACCAGTTTCCCTCCACCCTGATGGGCGACGTCGCCGGCTACCGCCAGGCCTTTGCCGACGCGCAGGCCTACGACGCCAAGTGGCAGGCCTGGGAGGACAAGGTCAAGGACAAGGGACGCGATGCGGCCGGCCCGCCGCCAAAGCGCGACCTCGGCCTGGAGACGCTGGCTGCGGTGCTGCACGGGCGCATCCGCATCCAGATGCATTGCTACCGTTCCGACGAGATGGCCGCGTTGTTGGACGTCGCAAAGGAGTTCGGCTTCAAGATCGCCGCCTTCCACCACGCCGTGGAGGCCTACAAGATCCCGAACCTGCTGGCGAAAAACGGCACCTGCGCGGCAATGTGGGCGGACTGGTGGGGCTTCAAGATGGAGGCCTGGGACGGCATCCGTGCCAACATTGCAATGGTCGACGCCGCCGGCGCCTGTGCGCTGATCCACTCGGATGATGCCAACGGCATCCAGCGGCTCAACCAGGAGGTGGCCAAGGCGCTGGCCGCGGGCCGTGCGGCCGGCCTCGACATCAGCGAGGCGCACGCGATCCGCTGGATGACGCTGAACCCGGCAAGGGTGCTCGGGTTGGACGAGCAGATCGGTTCGCTGGAGCAGGGCAAGAACGCCGACGTGGTGATCTGGGACGGCGATCCGCTCAGCGTTTACACGCATGCGGAGAAGGTGTTCCTGGACGGCGCCGTGGTCTACGACCGCGACAATCCGGCGCGGCAGGCGACATCGGATTTCATGCTCGGCCACTTCATTGACGCCGATACCAACGGCAGCGCCACGGGGAGCACGCCATGAACCGCGCCACGAAAGGACTGGCCGCTCTGCTGGCGGCGATCGCCGCCGCCTGCTGCAGCCTCGCCGCCAGTGCCGGCGGCAGCGGCGCGGCGCCCGGCGCGGGCACCCGGGCCGGCCAGCACAGCGTCTACGCCATCACCGGCGGCACGGTCTACACGCTGGGCAAGGCCGGCAAGATCGAGCACGGCACGGTGCTGATCCGCGATGGCAAGATCGCCGCTGTCGGCGCCGATGTGCAGGTACCGGACGACGCCGAGCGTATCGACGCCAGCGGCAAGATTGTCACGCCGGGCATCTTCGACCCCGAGAGCCAGTTCGGCGTGGTCGAGGTTGGCTCGGTCGGCGAAACCCGCGACGCCAGCATCGATTCCGAGCGCTTCAGCGCGGCCTTCGACGTGGCCGCGGCCATCAACCCGCGCTCGGTGCTGATCCCGGTGAATCGCATTGCCGGCGTCACCCGCGCCATGGTGGCGCCACGCTCCACCGGCAACGGCCACATAATCAATGGCCGCGGCGCGATCATCGACCTCGGGTCCACCCGCGGCTTCGTGCACCGCGACGCCGCGGCGATGTTCGCCTCGCTGGGCGAATCCGGTGCCAGCCGCGCCGGTGGCTCGCGCGCGGCGGCGCTGACCATGTTGCGCGAGGCGCTGCAGGACGCACGGGACTACGCCGACAACACCGGCGCCTACAACGCCAATCGGCGGCGCGATTACGCGCTGTCGCGGCTGGACCTGCAGGCGCTGGCGCCGGTGCTGGCGGGCAAGGAGCCGCTGGTGGTCGAGGTCAATCGCGCCAGCGACATCGAGGCGGCGTTGCGGCTTGCGGCGGACTTCAAGCTGCGCCTGATCGTGTCCGGCGGCGCCGAGGCCTGGATGGCCGCCGACCAGCTGGCGGCGGCCAACGTGCCGGTGCTGCTCGACCCGCTGCAGGACCTGCCCGGCAGCTTCGAAAGCCTTGGCTCCACGCTGCACAATGCCGCGCGGCTGCAGAAGGCCGGCGTGCTCATCGCCTTCGCCACCGGCGACACGCACAACGCGCGCAACGTGACCCAGGCGGCCGGCAATGCCGTCGCCAACGGGCTGCCGTGGCTGGACGCGCTGAAGGCGATGATGTTGAACCCAGCGCGGATCTACGGGATGGACGACCGCCTCGGCACACTGGCGCAAGGCAAACTGGCCGACGTGGTGGTCTGGAGTGGTGACCCGCTGCAGCTGTCGACCAGCGCCGAGCAGGTATTCATTGCCGGCCGCAAGATCCCGATGGTCAGCCGCCAGACCTTGCTGCGCGACCGCTACCTGCAAGCGCGCAACGACGGCAAGCCGCTGCCGAGCGCCTATATCCATCCCTGATCGGCGGTCCGTCGCGCGCCATAGGATCGACGTTGGCGTTGCTGTCCGATCGAAGCCAGGTTGCAGCGGTCGTGCCGCGGCAGGGCAGTTTTCCGCGCCGGCGACGCGGTGAACCCGTCAACCCGGCTTTCGTTCTAGAATGGCCCCGGGGAACTTTTTATTCGGGGATCACATGTCAAACGACCGTCTGTCGGACGGCGCCGCCCTTGGCGCGCGCGCCGCCTTGTTGCTCGCTCTGCTCAGTGGCCTCGCGGCCCTGGCTTTGGCGCCGGCCGCGATGGCCGCACCCGGGCCGATCTGCCAGGTGACTACCAGCGGCACGTCCGGCGGCGCGGGCACCTGGGCGTCGCCCATGCGCCTGGACACGGCGCTGGCTGAGACGGGCTGCACCGAAGTCTGGGTTGCCTCAGGCATCTACGTTCCCGACGCGACGTCCCGCACCATTTCGTTCGTCATCAGGTCGGGAGTGGCGGTCTATGGCGGCTTTGCCGGCGGCGAGAGCGTGCGCAGCGCACGCGATCCAGCCGCCAATGTCACCGTCCTGTCCGGGGATACCGGCGGCGACGACGTCAACGCGGACGGCAACGGCATCGACGAAACCACGGCCGACATCCGGGGTGGCAACAGCATCCATGTGGTTGTCATCGACGGCATGGCGTCAGCCGCCACGGCCAGCACCGTGCTGGACGGCTTCACCATCACCGGCGGCTATGCCAGCGAGAGCGTGCAGCCCCAGGACCGCGGTGGCGGCGTGTATTGCGTCGGAATCGGCAGTGGCCACGAGTGCAGCCCCACGCTCGCCAATCTCAGGTTCACCGGCAACTACGCCAGCGTCAGCGGCGGCGCGCTCCTGAACGCCGGACAGTACGGCGGTATCAGCAGCCCCACGCTGCGCGACGTGGTCTTCAGCAACAACAGCGCCACCTATGGTGGTGCGGTATACAACGATGGCAACAGCGAGGGCGGCATCGCGAGCCCGGCTTTCAGCAACGTCACCTTCATCGGCAACACTGCCAGCGGGTTTGGCGGCGCGATGTACAACAATGGGTCCGGTACCGGCACCAGCAACCCGGTGCTCCGCGACGTCACGTTCGCGGACAACAGCGCGCAGTTTGGCGGGGCCATGTTCGATGACGGTGGCGACGGTGCCAGCAACCCGACGCTGGCCAACGTCACTTTCAGTGGAAACAGCGCCAGCAACGACGGCGGCGCGATGTACAACTATGGCGCTGGCAGCACCGGCCACAGCAGCCCGATGCTCAGCAACGTCACCTTCAGCGGCAACACCGCGAGCGGCGCGGGAAGCGCGATGTACAACGATGCCCGAAGCGACGGCGCCAGCAGCCCGGTGCTGCGCAACGTGATCCTCTGGGATGGCACCGGCGGAAGCCCGTCGGAACTGCAGAACAACGCGGCGACCACGACCATCGACCACAGCGTGGTGCGCGGCGGTTGCACCGCCGGGGACGGCAATATTTGCACCAACGTGATCACGGCCGACCCGAAGCTTCTGGCGCTGGCCGACAATGGCGGGACGACGCCAACCCTGCTGCCCGATGCCGGCAGCTCCGCCATCGATGCCGGCGACGATTCGGTCTGCGCATCGCTGCCGGTCGGTGGCGTCGATCAGCGCGGGGTGGTGCGTCCGCAGGGAGCCCATTGCGACATTGGCGCGGTGGAGGTGGTGCAGTACGTCTTGACGGCCAGCGTCGTCGGCGGTGGCAGTGTCAGCGGCGCCGCAACTCCTCTGCCGGTCGTCGGCGGGATCGCGGCCTGCACCGCGGCCGGTGGCAGCACTTGTGTGGCGGGTTACGCGCCCGGCAGCAGTGTGACCCTGCTCGCGACGCCGGATGTCGGCCAGCATTTCGTGGCCTGGAGCGGCGACTGCGATGCCGGTGGCCGCCTGACGATGGACGCCGCCAAAACCTGCGTTGCGAGCTTTGCTGCCAACAGCCACGACGTCGGCGTGAGCGTCAGCGGCCTGGTCGGAAGCGGCCTGGTCCTGCAGTTGAACGGGGCCGAGACCCTGCCCATCAGCGGCAATGGCAGCTTCGCTTTCGCCACGACGCTGGACTACGGCGCGGCCTGGAGCGTCACCGTCGCCACTCAGCCAGCCGGTCCTGCACAGACATGCACCCTCGGCGATGCCAGCGGCAGCATGCCTGACGAGGACGTCGAGGTGCAGGTGAGCTGCGTGACCGACACCCACGTGGTCAGCGCTGTGGTCTCCGCCGGCCAGGGCGCGATCAGCCCGACAACGCAAGACGTCGACGACGGCGCCAGCACGCTACTGACGGTGACACCGTCGACCGGCTGGCACGTGGATGCGGTGACCGGCTGCGGCGGCAGCCTGAGCGGCGCCAGCTACACCACCGGGGCCATCACGGCCGATTGCACCGTCAGCGCGAGCTTCGGCATTGACAGCTATACGGTCACCGCGGCCGTCACCGGTGACCATGGCAGCGTGTCCCCGACATCGGTCAGCGCCGACTATGGCGACGTCCTCATCTTCACGCTGGTTCCGGATCGTGGCTATCACGTTCGCAGCGTCGAGGGCTGTGGCGGCACGCTGAGCGACGGCAGCTACACCACCGCGCCGATCAACGGAGCGTGCGCCATCAGCGTCACCTTCGCGTTGACCGTCACACCGGCGGTGCCGGTCCCCGCGCTGGATCCGCGCCTGCTGTTGCTGCTGGCCGGCGTGCTGGGCAGCCTGGCTGCGCTGCGGCTGCGGCGCCGGTGACGCTGCGAAATGTCCGCAACAGGGGCGTCCGGGTCAACGCGGCAAGCCGGTGATCGCCGTTTGGCGAGGCCGTGACGATGGCCCGGCAAGGATCAGCGGCTGGTGCTGTCGTCCAGGCTGCCCAGCAGATGGCCGTTGACCTCCTTGCCGTACAGCGACCACTTGGTGTCGTGGTACTTCGCGCGGGTTTCGGCCACGCTGCCGTCGAAGCGCGGATCCTGCGGGCGCTCGTGGCTGTCCATGTACATCGCCACGTCCCAGGCCTGCTGGTCGCTCAGCGTGCCGCCGCGGCTGAAGGGCATGTTGGCCTTGATGAAGGCGGCGGCATTGTTGAGCTGGTGCATGCCCGCGCCCCAGTTGAACGAGTCAGGCCCCCAGAGCGGGGGAAACACGTAGCGGCCGGCGACCTTCCGGCCCTGTCCGTCGTCGCCGTGGCAAAGCGCGCAGTGGCTCGTGAATACCTGCTTGCCGCGCGCGTAACTGGGCGGCTGCGGTGGCGTGAACCCCTGCTTCGGGTAGCCGGCGCCGGCAAGGTCCTTGCCGGTGGGTGCGCCGGTGGCCAGCCAGTAGCTGTAACTGGCGAGCGCCTTGATGATCTCGCTGTCGGCCGGCGGCGGCTTGCCATTCTGGCTGAAGCGGAAGCAGCCCTGCAGGCGCTCGGTGAAACTGTTGATCTTGTTGTTCTTGGACCGGAAGCGCGGGTAGCGCACCCATGCCGCCCACATCGGCGCCGAGTTTGCGCGGCGGCCGGCGTCGAGGTGGCAGTTCTGGCACGAGAGGCCGTTGCCGACGTAGGCGCTCGCATACTGCGGCGTGTCGGTGAAGATCTGCTCGCCCTTGCGGACCATGGCACCAAAGGCGTCGTCGGGGATCGACGATGCCGGTGGCGGCGTGAATTCCGGTGCCACCGCCGCACCGCCTGCGCCCGCGGTGGGGGCCGACGCGACGGCGGCCGCGGCCGAGGCCGGCGCAGCCGGTGCGGTGGCGGACCTGCCAGCGGTGCCTCCGCCGTTCGTCGTGGTATCGGGCTTCCCCGAGCAGGCGGCCAGCATCGCCACGATGGCCGCCAACGCGGCGAGCTGCAAACGGTTACGTGACAGGTTCATGGCGTGTCTCCCCCAGGCAGAGTTGCCGGTTGCGCGGCGAACCAGGCGGAGACCGCCTCGATGTCGGCGGCGCTGAGTGCAGCTGCGACGTGCTGCATCAGGTCCAGCGGGTCATTGCGGCGCGTGCCTTTCTGCCAGGCCGTCAGCTGGCTGGCGAGGTACGCGGCGGGTTGCCCCGCCAGCGGTGGAAAATGCGCGCCGACGCCGACGCCGTGCGGGCCGTGGCATGCGACGCAGCCGGGCACCTGCCGGCTCCAGCGCCCGCGCTGGGCCAGGCTCTGGCCCACGGGATTGTCGCTCGGCGAAGCGCTGTCCTTCCCGGCCGGGGCCGGGACCGGCATGGCCGCGTAATACGCCGAGAGGGCCTGCCGTTCTTCGTCGCTCAGCGCCTTGGCAATGGCCACCATCACCGGATTGCTGCGCGAACCGTTGACGAAGCTCTGCACCTGCCGGTTGAGGTAGGCCGCATCCAGGCCTGCAAGACGCGGGTAGCCGGCCGCGGCCTGTCCGCCGCCATTTGCACCGTGGCAAGTGGCGCAGGGCGGAGCGCCGCGGCCGTTGCCCGCGCTGGCAATGCGCGCGGCATCCAGCGCGGCTTGCGCCCATGCGCCGCTCGAACCCAGCAGCAGTGTCGCGGCCAGCACGCCGGTGAGCCGCCTGGTAATCATTCCTTCTGCCTCGGGACCGAGCGGAGGGCCCTCGGGAAGCGGGGAGCGTGGCATGGCATTCTCCTTGGTGTGGACCGGCCTTGCGCGCGTCCTCATGCTGGACGGCATCGGGCGCGGCCACAAGGGCCGGCGGAAGGGCCGGGCCAGCCTGCGTTCATGAAGGCGGTGCCCATGTGGAACGCGGCGACTTCGGCCGAGCCACGCAAGCGGCAGCGGCGGCGCCGTCGTGCCGTCGTGCCGGCGTGCGCGATCCCGGCGCACCGACCCGGCATGTGCGGGTGCCGGGTCCTCGGCAGGTCCCCCCGGGCTGCATGCGCCCCGCGTCGGCGCTCAGTATGGGTAGGGGATGCGCCCCAGCCTGCGATTGGCGCGATACATCGAGGCGAGCAGCTCGCGATCGTGCGCTTCGAACAGACTGAATTCTCGCAGCTGCCGTGGTGGGTTGCGTTGCAGCCCGCGCGGGATGCCGAGGTCGACGATGCGCGGCTGGCCGTGGACGTACAGCAGCACGTCCGGCTGCGCCTCCGGGTGGTTGACGTCGACGGCCATGACGCGGCCGTCGTAGCGGGGCGCCACCTTTTCCACCAGGGTGTGGGCGACGACGATCTGGCGGACGCCGTAACGGGCGAGCGCCTGCTCCACCTGGCCCTGCGTCGCCGCCGGATGTTCGTCGTCGGTCGCGCGGAAATAGCCGCGGTACTGGGTGACGCCGGCGAGTCCCAGCACCGCATCCAGCGCCGCCGTGTGCGCGCCGGCATCGGGGCGGCGCCAGTAGCTGCGCATCGTGGCATTCAGCGCCTCGACGGACAGCCCGGAATGGGCCACCTGTGGCGAGATGCCGGCATGGGTGAACAGCACCGGCCCGAGCTTCAGCACCACCGGTTGGTCGCGCAGCCACTGTCCAAGCACGGTGTCGCCAGCGAACGCCTGCGCGTATCCGCCGAGCCGTTGCATGGCGTAGCGAAATTCGGGATGCGCGCGCGAGGAGTTGCCTCGCAGCAGGTACTGCTCATGGTTGCCGAGCAGTACGTGTACCGCGCCACCCGCCGCATGTGCCTGCGCGGCAAGCTCGTGCAGGCGCCACAGGACCGCCGAGACCTCGCGGCCGCGATCCACCGAGTCGCCCAGCATGACCAGGTGGCCGGTGCCGTAGCGCCACGTCCCGGACGCGTCCACCACGCCGAGCTTGCGCAGCGCCGCTTCGAGGAATGCGCTGTTGCCCTCGATGTCGCTGAGTACGGCCACCTGGTCGGGCATTGGTGCGACGGCATCGGCTGCCGGCGCGGTGGTCAGCGTGAAGCTGTGGCGGTTGCCCGCGCAGGTGAGCTGCAGCCTGTCGCCGCGGCCGTGCGCCGCGTGCACGGCGTCCTCGCAGAACCAGCGTGCCGACCAGCTGCCATCGGCGCCACGGTGCACGACGGGACCGGCAAGATACCCCGCAATGGCGACGTTATCCCCGGTGCCCGCGTAGACGCGTACGCCGATGGCGCCACGCACGATCGGCACCAGCAAGCGGGTGTGGACGCCGCCGGGCGTCATCTCCACCTTGGCACACGACAGCGCCACCAGCGCGGCGACCAACAGCGCTGCAGCAAGGCCCAGCGCGGTGAAACCGGTGCGTCGCAACAGTGTCCTGCTCGTTTTCCGAGTCATGCCTGTCCTCCCCGTGGGTGCCGCGAGTGTCACGGCTGGGGCTGGCGGTGTCCTGTGCCATTGGTCGTGCGGACGTACCAGCGGGCAGCGGCGGCAGCCGGGTTACGATGGATGCGCTGGTGGCCGGCTTTTGCGACACTGGCGGCATGACCATCGTGCTCACCGATTTTGCCCGCCGGCGACTGTTTCGCGAAGGGCGGCGCAACACGATCCAGGACATCACGCCGGACGATTTCGAGCGCCATCTCAACGAGGTGCCGCCGCTGCAGGTGCTTGAGGGGTATGCGCCGTTCTGCAGGCTGCACGTGCACCGCAACCGGACCTCGACGCGCTGCCAGCAAGTGCCGATCTCGGACGACAACCGGCACCTGCTTCGCAGCGACTACGAGGCGCGCTCGCCGGACGAGCTGCCGGTGCTGGTGCGCTGGTTTGAGGGCATCGAGCCGCCGGTCGCCGGCTACCTCATCGCCATTCTTTACAGCCGCGGACAGCTGGAGAAGGAGGGCACGACGATCGCGGCGGACTGGGGCGTGGTCGGCTGCATGTACACGGCCGACCCCGCCGAGACGCCGATGGCGCCGATCACGATCCTGCGCAACGCGCTTGGCGTGGAGGAGGGCGGCTCGGGCGTGCCGCTCGACCGCGATGCCTACCGGCGCAGTGTGGAATTCTGGCGCACTCACGCCAACTGGCGCGGTTGAACGGGAGTCACCATGACGCACGAATTCAAGCCCGGCGACCACGTACGCTGGAATTCCGAAGCCGGCCATGTCAGTGGCGTTATCCTCAAGGTGCATACACGCGACTTTGCGTGGAAAGGCCACACCCGCCACTGCAGCGAGAGCGACCCGCAATACGAGATCAAGAGCGACAAGACCGACCACGTCGCGATGCACAAGGGCTCCGCCTTGCGGCGCATCGCCAAAGGCGCCGGCAACCACCACGCCTGACCCGCGCCGCGGTGTCGAGCCGGTGCGAAAGCCGGGTGTCGACCCGCCCGGCGCCGGCCGAGGGGCCGGTGTGTCCGCAGGTGGGTCGAGGCCACTTGCGCGCTGCGCAGGAAGCGCCGATGATCAGCCGCAATGGTCCCGTGCCAGGTGGCGAAAGCGCTCGCCACCAGCCATCTCGGGACACGGGGGGCAACAATGAATCGTGCAAAGACGGGCGCGCTTGGCGGCGTGATCTGCGCGCTGGTGATGTCCACGGTGGGTGCGCGTGGCCTGCTGTACCAGGGATTCGACATCTCCGCGCAAACGCCGCCGTTGGCTGGGTGCAATACCGGCGATTTCGCTGGTGGTGCTGGAAGCTATCCGTTCCCGAGCGACTGGCTTTTGAGCGATGTCGACATGCGCACCCCCGACGCCCAGGTCGCCTATATCAACGATGCCTGGGAGGTGCGCGAGGACTTCAAGTTCGACCTGTCGCAGTGCGCGGCATTCAGCACGTCCTGGTATTCGCCGCCAGGACAGGCTGATGACTGGACTTGGACGCCAGCCATTGCCGTGCCGACGGCGGGTGCTGTCCTGCGTTGGCGCGCCGTTGCCTATGATCCGGCTTACCCGGACGGCTACGAAGTGCGCGTGATGACCAGCCCCGATGCACCAACGGGCGGTCAAGGCGTGATCGGCAACCAGGTCACCAACAGCACGGTGGTTTTTTCGGTTGCACACGAAGCGGCCAGCTGGACATCCCACATGGTGACGCTGGATTCGTATGCGGGCCAGGCCATCTACATCGGCTTCCGCAACACCTCCAATGACCAGTTCATCCTCGTGATTGATGACGTGGAGGTGATCGACGGCGCGCCGGACCTCGTTGCACAAGCCGGCGACACGCCGTACGCGGGCGAGTTGGCCCGTGCGCCAGACGGGTTTGCCGTTGAGGCGGTGCTCGGCCTGAACGCCTTCAATGGCGGCGGCTCGCCTTTGAACAATGTTGTCGCCACGGCGACATTCATGCGCGATGGCGTGCCTGTCGGCCTCGCCTGGGTGAGCACGCCCATCCCGACGCTGTTGCTGGGCGAAACCGCGCCGGTTGCGTACGGTGGCGCGTCGCAGTTGCAGGGCAACGGCAATTGGTCGCTGGAATACCGACTTTACGCCGACGAGAGCGGTGATGAGCCGGATACCGCCAACAACGTCCTGGAGGTGAGGGGGCCTCGCATCGGCGGCAACGAGCTGACGCGCGTGGAAGGCCCGCCAATCGACGTTTTGGGGATCGGTTCCGGCGATGGCGGCGAGCTCGGAACCGTATTCACCTTGCTCAACGACGCAACCGTTGCCGGTGTTCGCTTCGGCATGACGATTGCGCCGGTCGTTGACGACGGTACGGGCACGGACACCACGATACCCAATCCATTCATCGGTGAGCCACTGGTCGCGAACGTCCGCGCATTCAATGGCGGCGTTCCAGGCGAGGTGTTGCAGACCACGGTGGCGGCGGTTGCGGATGCGGCCGTCGGAACCTATGACGTTGCTTTTGAAAACGGGCCCCAGTTGCTGCCGGCGGGTGCCTATCTCGTAACAGTCGTCGAGCCTGAAGGTGGCCCGGCGATGCCGCTCAATACCCATGCTGATCGCTACACGCCAGGCTCCAACTGGGCCTACTGGCCGACCATCCCCTCTGGAGACTGGACAACGCTCGATACTTTCGGGAGCAGCTTTGCCAAGGTTCTGGAGATATCGCTGCTGACCGAGCTGTCGCTGTTCAGGGACGGCTTTGACGCAGCGGCCCCCGTCCACATGGCCGGCGTCATGGCCACGCGTCCAGCGCAAGCGTTGGCACCGAGCCGCCCGACGCGGGAGCCCCCGCCAACGCAACTCGTGCCGGGCGCCTGAGGCGAACGCAGTGCCTCAGCCGTCACCGTCCGTCAGCGGCGGGCGGCGGCACTGGCGTCGCGCGTGGCGCGGAATTCGGAGCCGGCGCCCCAGTTCGGCCACTCCTGCGAATTGGCAAGCTTGCTGCCGACTGCGTACAGCAGCTGCAGGTCATGCGCCATGCCGGTGAAGGACCAGCTTGCCTGCCACTCGTCGCCCGGCTGGTGGTAACGGTGGGCGGTATAGTCGGCGGCCGCGGCGGCGCCGGCTTTTACGCCGCCGTCGACCATATCCTCACCGGAGCCGAATGACACCGCCGGCACGCCGCGTTTGGCAAAGGAGAAGTGGTCGGAGCGGAAGAAGTAACCTGCCTCGGGATGCGCGTCCGGCGTGTAGCTCATGTGCAAGGCTTTTGCCGCTGCGACCAGGTCGTCCAGCAAGCCCAGTTTGGCGCTGCCGGAGATGGTGAAGTCGCGGGTCGGGCCGGTGGGGTCGAGCGCGTCCATGTTCAGCACGGCGACGGTGGTTGCCAGCGGGTAGAGCGGGTTGGCGGCGTAGTACTCCGAGCCCAGCAGGCCCTGCTCCTCGGCGGTCAGGCTGAGGAATACCACCGAGCGCTGCGGCCGCGGCGCCCTGGCAAAGGCGCGGGCCAGCTCGATCAACGCGGCGCTACCGGTGGCGTTGTCGACGGCGCCGTTGTAGATGCGGTCGCCGCTGGCATCCGGCGCGCCGACGCCAAGATGGTCCCAGTGCGCGCTGTAGATGACCGTCTGCTCCGGGTGCGCGCTGCCCTCGATGCGGCCGACAACGTTGTGCGAGGTGATGACGCGTGTGTCGACCTTGAACTTCGCGCCGAGAGTTTCGCCCTTCAGCGGCACGGGCTTGAACTGGCGTGTCTGCGCCTGCTTCTTCAGCGCGGCAAAGTCGAGGCCCGCCTGCTTGAACATCGACACGGCAAAGTCATGCTGGATCCAGCCTTCCAGTTGCGTGTGCACGCTGGTCGGCTGGTCACGCACGATGTCGAACAGGGCGTTGGTATTGGAATTCTTCACGGTCGCCCAGCCGTAGGAGGCCGGCGCGGTCTCGTGCACCACCAGCACGCCCGCGGCGCCGCGGCGCGCCGCTTCCTCGTACTTGTAGGTCCAGCGGCCGTAGTAGGTCATGGCCTTGCCGCCGAAGTCGCCCTTGCCGTTCTCGAAGTCCGGGTCGTTCACCAGCACCACGGCGACTTTGCCGTGCAGGTCGACCCCTTTGTAGTCGTCCCAATGCCGCTCCGGCGCGCTGACGCCGTAGCCGACGAAGACCAGGGGCAGGTTCGAGACATCGACCGACGTCGAACCATCCAGCGGTGCGCGGAGGGCGATCTGCTTGCCCTGCGTCAGGGCGATGGGGTCGCCGTTCTCGGTGAGCGTCAGGGACGGCGAGCCGACGATCTCGCTGCGCAGCAGCGGCACGGCCTGGGTCCAACTGCGCTGGCCGTTCTCCAGGTCGCCGCCGGGTCGCACGCCAGCCGCCTTGAACTGCGCAATCATGTAGCTGACGGTCCTGGTTTCCGCCGGTGTCGCCGGGCCGCGGCCCTGGAAGGCGTCCGAAGACAGGATTTTCACTTCGCTGGACAGGCGCTGCGGGCTGAACGCCGGTGGTGCCGCCGCTGCGGTTACGGCACAGGCGGACAGCGCAAGAGCGGAAAGCAGCAATCGGTTCACGGCGAGGATTCCCCTGGGACGGATGAAGCCGCGATACTAGCAAAGCGTGCCCATCCCGCGTCGGACGGGTTCAGACCCCGCGCTCCGGCGGCTGGTGCACCCGCCGTCATTCCGCGCCAGCGCGGAATGCAGGATCCGCTTGATGCCGGCGACAGAACCGGCGTTCGCCCGCGAATCTGAATCGCGGCACGGCTGCGGGCTTGGCCGAGCCGTTCGATTGCCTATAGTCGGGCCTGTGGCTGCGCCGGCTGCGCATGGTGTGCAACATCGGTGAAGCCGCGTCGGCCAAGGGTATTGCTGCCACATGGAGACCATTGCAGACTGGTTTGCGCGCGCCCCGGGCTGGGTCGGCACCGTACTCGTGCTGCTGGCCAGCGCCGTCGCCGGCTGGCTATTCTACTGGGTGGCGTTCGCCATCATCTGCCGCTTCACCGGCGGCCGCTTCGCCTCGGTTGCCGGCGCCATTGTGCACAACTTCCGGGCGCCCTCAAGGTGGATGTTTCCGCTGCTCGGCGTGCTGGTGGCCGCCACCGCGCTGCCGATGAGGCAGGGCGTCTACGCGCCGGTCCGCCACGGCATCATCCTGCTGCTGATCGCGATTGCTGCCTGGTCGGTCGTTCGGGTGATCGACGCCACCGGCGATATCCTGTCGGAGCGCTACGACATGAGCGTGCCGGACAACCTGCGCGCGCGCAAGATTCGCACGCAGTTCCAGGTGCTGCGCCGGATCTGCGCGGTATTGATGGGCATTTTTGCCATCGGCGTGATGTTGATGACGTTTCCGGGGATCCGCGCGCTGGGCGCGACCCTGTTCGCATCGGCTGGTGCAGCGGGCCTGGTCGTGGGGCTGGCGGCGCGACCCGTCCTGACCAACTGGCTGGCGGGTATCCAGATCGCGATCACCCAGCCGATCCGGCTTGAGGACTCGGTGGTGGTGGAGGGCGAGTGGGGCTGGATCGAGGAGATCACGACCAGCTATGTGGTGGTGCGCATCTGGGACTTGCGCCGGCTGGTGCTGCCGCTGACCTATTTCATCGAGAAGCCTTTCCAGAACTGGACGCGCACCACCGCCAACCTGCTCGGCACGGCCTACATCTATGCCGATTACACGGTGCCGGTGCAGGCGGTGCGTGACGAGCTGGAGCGCATACTCGATGAAGACGATCTCTACGACGGCTTTGCCTGGTCGCTGGACGTCACCGACGTCACGGACCGCGTGGTGGAGATGCGCGCAATGGTCAGCGCGGCGAACGCCGGCGACACGGTGAACCTGCGCCGCCACGTGCGCGAAGGCTTGATCACCTTCCTGCAGCGGGAATATCCGCGCTGCCTGCCGCGGACGCGCGTGGATGTTGAACCGGCCCGGGCCGCCGCGGGCGCAGGCAATCCGGCGTCAGCGGGGGTTGGCCACCAGTGGCGTCCGCGTTGGCCGGATGCACCGTGAAGGGGCGCCCGGAGACAGAATGAACACGTTGCATCGCCGCCCGGCGCGCCCGGCACCGTTCATTCCTGGTGAAGCGCCGCGCAATCACAATGCGCGGCTAAACCCAAGGAGCATGGATGATGAAAGCAAAACTGACCCTGCTTGCCGCTGGCTGCGCGCTGGCGCTGTCGGCTTGTGGCAACAACTCGTCGTCGCAGGATACTTCGGAAGCGAACCCGGCAGCGGTGGCAACGGTTGCCAACGCCGCGGAAACCCGCGCTGCGGTGGCCGATGATGCGGCGCCGATGAACGCGGGCACCGCCGCATATGCGGCTACCACGACCGCCGCGGCGGCCGCCGGCGCGGCAGCCAGTGACAAGCCGACCGCCGTCGTCAACGACTGCGGCACGGAAATCGAGGCAAACGACGCGATGCAGTACAACGTGTCGTCGATCGTCGTGCCCTCGTCATGCAGCGACTTCAAGATCACCCTGAAGCACACCGGCACGTTGCCGGTCGCGTCGATGGGGCACGACGTCGTCATCACGAAGAAGTCGGACATGGCCGGCGTGGACGCCGACGGCGCGGCCGCCGGGCTGGACAAGGGCTACGTCAAGCCCGACGACCCGCGTGTCATCGCGCACACCAAGTTGATCGGTGGCGGCGAGACCACCTCGGTCAGCTTCCCGGTCAGCAAGATCAACGGCGACGGCCCCTACGTGTTCTTCTGCAGCTTCCCGGGCCACTCGGTGCTGATGCACGGCCCGATCAGCGTGCAGTAATCGCGCGGACTCGCCGGTCGGGTTGCCGCCGAAGGGCGTGCAACCCGAGAAGGGCATGCAACCCGACCGGCCGGAGCCATGCCGGCCGCGGTTACAGCTCGAGGAAGGCGTAGCCCTGGCCGCCGTAGATGGCGGTGTCGGACAGCCCCGAGAGGGTCACCGTGATGCTGGGGTCGAGGTCGCTTTCCTGCAGGCCGAGTTCGGCCACCGCCTGGCTGCAGACCATCAGCTTCACGCCGGCCTTCTTCAGGTCGTGCAGGAGCTTCAGGTTGGGGTTGTCGGTGCCGTAAAGCCGCCGGTAGGTCTCGTTGTTGAGTCCGCCGGTACGCGCCTGTTTCTCGAGCAGTGCGACAATATGCACGTTCTCGGGCGGCACCTTGGCATAGCCCATCAGGTTGACCAGGCGCGCGAGCCGCTGCAGCGACTTGTACGGCTGGCCCTCGGCGTGTTTTGCGGTGACGACGTCGGCGAAGACCTTGTAGGTGCCGGCGGGGTCGATCTGCATGTCGGCGTTCGGGCGCGGATACACGCCGCCGTACTTCGGCACCAGGGGATGGGTCCAGGTGATCTTGGCGCGCGCGGCGTCAAGCGAGCGGTTGAGGGTAACGTGGCTGTAGACCTTGGGCAGGCCGACGGCCAGCGCCAGCACAACCACAACCCCGATCGCGATTCCAACTTTGCCTCGGTTTCTCATGGCTGATCCTCCTGATCGGCAATGGAGGTTCATCGTAGCTCAGCGGCATGGGAATGGTTCACGCTGCGGCGTGACGAGCAAGCCGCAGTTCAGCCAGGGACGGTCTTCGCACGCGGTACGAGGCCCTGCGCAGTATCCGCCGGACCCCGTGTCACAGGTCATCAACCGGCAAACAGCTGCGCCGGGTCGGCGAAGGCCTTGAACTCCAGCGCGTTGCCGCTCGGGTCGAGGAGGAACATGGTGGCCTGCTCCCCGGGCTGGCCCGCGAAGCGGGTATGCGGGGCGACGACGAACTCGGTGCCGGCGGCACGCAGGCGGGCGGCCAGCGCCTGCCAGTCCGGCATCGTCAGCACCAGGCCAAAATGCGGGACCGGCACCTGGTCGCCGTCGACCCGGCTGTGGTGGACCTGCGCGCCGTCCCCGGGAACAAGGTGGGCCACGATCTGATGGCCATGAAAGTCGAAGTCGACCCAGGCGTCGGATGACCGACCCTCGGCGCAGCCGAGCAGCGCGCCATAGAACTCGCGCGCAGCAGCCAGCGACGTTACCGGGAAGGCCAGATGGAATGGCGGCAGCGTGTTCATGGGCGCAGTGTCGGCGGATGGTGCGGCGAAACATGTACCGGAAAGCCGGCAGCCGCGCAATCCAGCGTCCGGCTTCGGCGGGCGAAAAATCGGCGACAATGCCCGCCCATTGCAACCGGGCAAGCTGATGGCTGCTACCGACTGGCGCATTCGGCCGTTGCGCGCCACCGACGATCCTGCGGTCGCACAGGTGATTCGCACCGTCATGCCTGAATTCGGCGCCAGCGGGGCAGGCTTCGCCATCCATGACGCCGAGGTGGACGCCATGCACGCGGCGTACAGTGGGGCGGGTGCGGCCTATTTCGTGGTCGAGCGGCAGGAAAGCGTCTGCGGGGGAGCCGGCATCGCGCCGCTTGCGGGTGGCGACGCCACGACCTGCGAGTTGCGCAAGATGTACCTGCTGCCCGCGTGCCGGGGGCAGGGTGCCGGCAGGGCACTGATGGGCCAGTGTCTGGAAGTCGCGAGCGCGCTTGGCTACCGCCACTGCTACATCGAGACGCTGACCGGCATGGAGCGCGCGCAGGCGCTCTACCTGTCGTCGGGGTTCCGGCGCATCCCGCAGCGCATGGGTGCCACCGGTCATTTCGGCTGCAACCTGTTTTTCCTGCGCGACCTCGGCGCCGACGGCTGAGCGCCGGGGCGCGGCCGCCGGCCGTTGAGGCCGAGCGGCGGTGCCTCAGGTGGCGAGGGTGGCGAGGCCCCAGACAATCAGCAGTCCGCCGACGATGCGCCCGGTGGCGACGCCGCGTGGCGCCAGCTTCTCGGCCACCACGAGCAGTGTCAGCAGGGCGATCCAGGCCAGGTTCATCACGCCGCCGACGAACAGCAGCGCCATGAGCAGCCAGCAACAGCCGATGCACCAGGCGCCGTGCTCGATGCCGGTTGCGAGGGCGCCCAGCGGTCCGGGGCGCCAGCGCCCGGCGAGGAACTGCGCCGGTGCGCGGCAGTGCCTGAGGCAGGTCTGTTTCAGCGGAGACAGCTGGTAAAGCCCGGCCGCCACGAGCACACCGGCCGACAGCAAGGCGCTGCGCGAGGACAGCAGCAGCGGTGACAACAACCCCGAGCGCGCCAGCGCCAGCTGCAGGCCGGCGGCTGCCAGGGACAACAGCAGCCAGGCGACCAGGTAACCGCAGACCACACAAGACGATGCGATCACCGCACCCGGCCAGGCCAGCGCCGCGACGCCGCCCGACTGCTGCGTCGCATGTCGCAGCACGCGCGCGTGCAGCAGCACCAGGGGCGCCGCGCTCGGCGTCATCATCGCGATCATCATCACCCACCACATGGCCGCGACCAGCAGCCAACCGGCTGCGGGTGCCATGGCCGTGCCCGCTGCGCGCGCGGCCAGCGTGTGCGGAAACAGGCTCAGCCGCGTCATCTCGAGCACCGACATGCCCATGCCGGCACCGGTCCAGAGCCAGGCCCATGACAACGCGCCGAGGATGACGAGGGCCGCGATGACGATGGCGCGATGCCGCGGCAGCGCCTCGGTCGGGCTCACGCGTGTCGACGCCGGATGGGCCCGTGGTTGTTCATGTGCAGGCGGGCGAACTGCGCGTAGGTGTTGGTCAGCTCCAGCTCGACCTTGCCGTGGCTACGGGTCGTGCCCGAGCCGACCTCGGCGATCTCGAATTCGAAGCCATTGGGCAGGTCGATGCGGGCGCGGTGTTCCTGGCCCGTGATCGGGTTGTGGATCGGCTCGCCATCTGTTTCATACACCGTGCCGACCCGGATGCGCCCGCGGCGGGCGTCGACATCGACCTCGACATCCATGTCGGCCACGATCGGCTCGAACACCTCGTCATAGGTCGTCGCGAAGACGGCATAGACCGTTGCGCCGGGGTCGGTATCGTGGCCCAGGATGATCTTCAGCAAGGCTTCGCGCTGCGCCGGGTCGGCCTGCGCGTCGACGACCGGTTGACAGCGTCCGTGGCCCTCGTGGATCGGCCCCGGCCACTGCACGACGAAGGCCGCCCTGAGGCCGTCCAGTTGGACGTCGCCGTAATGGCCCCGGTCAATGGCGAACGTCGCCGCCGCTTCGCAGTTGCCGTGGGTCGGCAGCGCGTTGAATTGGCAGGGGCAGCCGTAGGCGCAGTTGCAATTGACCAGCTCTCGCCCCTCGATTTCCCACTCCGTCATGGTCGTCTCCTCACGGTCTCAATGGTTTGCGGAAGGCGCACCCGTGGCGGGTGAGCCGAAAATGGCTTGCATGGCGTCGTCGTCCGGAAGGCCGAGCATGGTGTGCACGGTGCCGGTGGCATCGCGATAGACGATCGCCGGGGTGCCGACGGCGTCGAAGCTGGTCAGCAAGACCCGGTTCGCTTCGAGCCGGGCTCTGAGGTGCGGGTCGACCGAGGCAAGCGGCGCGACGGGGCTGTGGCCGAATGCCAGCTCATGCCTGCGCAGCGCGGCCGGCGGATCGGCGGCGGTGAGCACGGCCGCGCCGCGACCGAGGCTCTCCGGCGCGATCACGGCGACGATGACGTCACGCACCTGCACCGTGCCCTGGCGCAGGTACGGTTGCGAGGCCAGCCACAACCGGTGACAGAACGGGCATTCGGTGTCGGTAAACACGTAGACGATGCGTTGGGCGTTGGCGGCGCCTTCGGTGATCCACATCGACTGGCCGAGGCGGTCCCACAATGTCGTCGCTGAAAGTGCCGCGGTGGCGGCCTGGAAGGCGGCGTTCGTGAGGTCCTTGCCATGCTCGTCGTAGAGCACGCCAACGGTGGTGTGGTGGCCGTCAGGCAGCAGGTAGATCGGGGTGAGCTTGCCCGAGAATTCCCCGACGTAGCCCTTGAACCCCGCCGGCGCCTGCATCGTTCCCCTGATGGTCATGCCCCTGGCGACGAGCGCCTTGACCGGCGCGGGAATATCGCCGGCCTGTGCCAGCGGCTGCGCGGCCAGCACCAGACACGTCAAGCCGATCCGGACGAGGCGCGTTTTCACGGGCACAGTCCGTGCCCCGCGCCGGCGCGGCGCCCGCCACGCGGGCCGAGCCGGCGCTGCCATGACCGCCGCATGTGCAACCGACCTAGCGGCCGACAAGGTCCTTGCTGTGCGGCATCAGCGTCACCGGCACCTCGAACACTTCATCGACCGGCAGCGAGTTCGCCTTGGCCGCGTCACGGATCGCCTGCTCGTTCGGCGCCTCGTAGACGCAGAAGGTGAGGTTCTTGTCGGCGGTGGCGTAGGAACGAA
Source organism: Rhodanobacteraceae bacterium (assembly GCA_035699085.1). Classification (GTDB taxonomy): domain Bacteria; phylum Pseudomonadota; class Gammaproteobacteria; order Xanthomonadales; family Rhodanobacteraceae; genus DASSBG01. Next base: position 119,788 of record DASSBG010000028.1, on the reverse strand, counting down.
CCCACCTCACGTGGTACTTGGCATTGGTGGCATTGACCTTGGCCTTGGTCGCCAGATCAAGGCCATCGAGCGCGCCGGCCGGGAAACTGCGCTTGATCAGGTAGCGGTGCATGGGCGCGGCGTCCCCGGTGGCGGCGGCGGGCGGATGGGCCAGTGCCGGTGCCAGCGCGGCGATGGCGAGCGCGCCCAGCAGCGTCGAACGTATGTGTCTCATGATGCACTTCCTTCGTCTCAGGTCACAGGGCGCCGAACGTGGCGTTTCGCGGGCGTCGTCCGTCGTGCCGGCAGGCAACGCGGGGCGGGCTCCGTCGGGCAGGTGGGACGCTACATCGGCTGCGCCGGGTCTTCTGCGCAAGGCGTGCAGTGGTTTGCAGTAGTATGTGCAACGGTGCGAGCGATTGGCCGCTGGCGAGGAGCCACGCATGCCGGCATTGGGAATCGACGGATGCCCGACGACCACCTTTTCGACGGCGGACGTGGCGCCGTCGCGCCGGGCCGCATACTGGCGCGAGGCGCTGGCGCCGACGTTTCCGGGGCTCGCCATCGACTGGCTCGACGATGCTCCGCCCGATGCCCGCCTGCGCGCCTGCCGGGTCGGCGACCTGCACGTCAGCACGATCCAGGCCGACACGCCGTCAGCGGTTTCCGGGCAGGCGGGCAGCGAGGCGCCCGAGACCTATCACCTCGTGCTGCAGATGGAGGGGCAGACCAGCAACCGCCGGCTGGGCCAGCCGTCCCGGCAACATCCCGGCGACATCTTCCTGGTTGACCCGGCCCTGCCGTTCGAATCGGTCTGCAGGGACTCGATGCGGCTGCTGATATGGAGTTTCCCCAAGCAACTGCTGGCACCGTTGCTGGGCCACCCCGCGCAGGCGACGACTGCGTGCATCGACGGCAGGCGAGGCGCGGGTGCGGTGCTCGCGGCATTTGCCTGCGCGATGGCCGGCGAGGCGCCCGGCATGGACCGCGCGACAGCCGCCGCGCTTGGCGCCCACCTGGCCAGCCTGACGGCCATTGCCATTGGCACGCAAGCGCCCGGATGCGACCGTTGCCGGCTGAGCTTGAGGATGGTGCGTCGGCAGCAGGTGCTGGCCTATATCGAAAGCCATTACCGCGACTGCGACCTCACGGCGGATGCCGCGGCGCATGCGCTGGGCATGTCGCGGCGCTGGCTGTACGGTCTGCTGGCCGACCGCGAGCTCGGCTTCGCGGGCCGCGTCACGCAGTGCCGCATCGGCGAATGCCACCGGCTGCTCGCAGACCCAGGCTACGATCACCTGAGCATTTCCGAAATCGCCTTTCGCTGCGGCTACAGCGAACTGTCGACCTTCAACCGCCACTTTCGCACACGTTATGGCCTTGCGCCGCGCGACATGCGGCGCGACCGGCGCCGTGGCGATCGCGGGCCGGGCGGTGCGCCGGCCCAGTGACGCAGCGCGCTCGGCGGCACCGCGAGACCGGCCCATCACCTCTGTCCCCTGGAGATCATGTTGAACGCCAGCCGACCGCGCTGATTGCCGGCGCCGGGCGGGCAGCGGCATCGGTGTAGGCTCCCAAGTGATCGTTCGTCCGGCGGCGCTGCCGCTGCCGGTGTGCGGGAACCCGCGGGCAGGAACGGTCTCTGGGCGACTGCCGAGGCGTAGTGTTCATGGAAGAAACCTCATCGGATGCAAGCTGGAAGCTCGCCGGCGAGACTGAGGTATGCCTTTCTGGTTCCTGGAGCCTGTTGCTGGACACGCGCCGGCGACGGCGCTTGTCGCATGAGCTGAACGAGCTGGATTCGCCACGCAAGTACCGCTGGGATCTGCGCCGCGTCGAGACACTCGACAGTGCCGGTGCACTGCTGCTCTGGACGATCTGGGATCGCAAGCTGCCCGAGCAGCTGGACTGCCCCGACGACCACCGGCACTGGTTCCGCCGGCTCGAAGCCACCGATTTCAGCAGCAAACCGAGCCAACGCCGGCGCCGGCCGCGCGACGCTCTTGATCGGATTGGCGATGGCGTCATGGCTTTCGCCGGTCGTGTCGGCGGCATGGCGTTGCTGATCGGCCAGTTGATGCTGGACGTCGCCTATTGCGTGGCCCACCCGCGCGTCATCCCGTGGAAGGAGATTTCGGCGACGATCTACAACGTCGGCGCCACCTCGATGCTGCTTCTGGGCTGCGTCGGCTTCCTGATCGGCGTGGTGATGACCATCCAGGTGGGCATGGCGCTGCAGCAGTTCGCGGCCGGCATGATGGTGATCCACATGATGGGGCTGGCGGTGCTGCGGGAGCTGGGCCCGGTGATCTGCGGGCTGATCCTGACGGGGCGCTCGGGTTCGGCGATGACCGCGGGCATCGGCGCCATGCACATTACCGGCGAATACGACGCGCTGAAGGCGTTCGGCTCTTCACCCAGTCTGAGGCTGGCCCTGCCGCGAGTGATAGGCGCAACGATCAGCGTGCCGCTGCTGGTGGTATGGACGGATTTCTTCGCCCTGATCGGCAGCGCCATGACCGCACAGTTCGACCTCGGCATCGGCTACAAGCTGTTCCTGGCGCGCCTGCCCGAGCAGGTGCAGATCGTCAATTTCTGGATCGGCCTCGGCAAGGGCGCCTTGTTCGGCATGACCATCGCGCTGGTCGGTTGCTACTTCGGCATGAGCGCCTCGCCTGATTCGGACAGCCTGAGCCGCAACACGACGCTGTCCGTGGTCACCAGCCTGACGCTGATGCTGCTGTTCGACGCGGGCATGGGCGCGCTGCTGACCAACGTCGGGCTGTTGTGATGGCGACGGATGAGTCCAGCGCCGATCCCGCTGCCGATGTCGCTGCCGCTGGAGACCAGGCCGTGATCAAGGTCGAGAACCTGCACAAGGCGCTTGGCGGGCAGGAAATCCACAAGGGCCTCGACCTCGAGGTCAGGCGGCGGGAGCTGATGACGGTGATCGGCACGTCGGGCTCGGGCAAGACCACCTTGCTGCACCAGATCATCGGCCTGCTGCAACCGGACGAGGGCTCGATCGAGGTGCTGGGCAAGACCATCAACGACCTCGAGGGCGAGGAGGCCCGCTTGCTGCGGCGGCGCTGGGGCGTGCTTTTCCAGAAGGGCGCGCTGTTCAGCGCCATGAACGTCTACGACAACATCGCCTTTCCGGTGCGCGAGTTGCGCAAGGAAGGCCTGGCTGTGGACGAGAACATGCTGCGCGACGGCATTGCGCTGAAGTTGCACATGGTGGGCCTGAAGCCCGAGGACGCCTGGAAATTCCCCTACGAGTTGTCCGGCGGAATGGCCAAGCGTGCGGCGCTGGCGCGGGCGCTGATGCTGGAGGCGGAGCTGCTGTTCCTGGACGAGCCGACCACCGGCCTCGACCCCGCCTCGGCCTCGGACTTTGACACGCTGATCGACGAACTGCATGAGGAACTGGAACTGACGGCGCTGATGATCACCCACGACGTGTGCAGCGTCGCGGCGCTCAGCGATCGCGTCGCCGTGCTCGACGAGGGCCGGCTGGTCACGGTGGGAACGCTGGAGGAGGTGGCGGCATTCGATCATCCGTTCATCGAGGATTTCTTCCGCGCGCGGCATGGTGAGGACAAGTTGCGCAGCTTGCCGACCTACAGGGACAAGGACTGATGGAGAATCGCGCACACGCAATCATCGCGCTCTGCTTCCTGGTCGTGTTCTCGGCGGCGGCGATCCTGATTTTCTACTGGCTGGCGGCGCCCGAAAGCGAGCCGCTGGTCTACGAGATCGTGACCAGCAAATCCGTCGGCGGCCTTTCCGCGCAGTCGGCGGTGAAGTTCAAGGGCCTGGACGTCGGCCATGTCACGACCATCAAGTTCGATCCCGAGGACCGCTCGAAGGTCATCCTGCACCTCAACCTCAAGAAGGATACCTACGTTACCCACGCCACCTACGCGGTGATCGCCATGCAGGGCCTGACCGGCGGCTCGGCGCTGGAGCTCAAGCTCGGCAAGGGCAGCCGCCAGCCGCTGAAGACCAGCGAGGACCACCCGGCGCGCATTCCCCTGCACCTGGGGCTGATCGCCAAGCTGAAGGCGTCGGTGCAACAGGACATGAAGGACGTGCACACGGTGCTCGACAACGCCAGCAAGATGCTCGACGACACCAACCGCGAGCACGTCGCCGACGCGCTGCGCCAGATCGACACCATCACCCGCAAGCTGGTGCTGATCGAGGCGGAGCTGATGCCAACCATCGAGCAGTTGCCGGCGCTGGTGGAAAACGTGCAGCAGAGCGTCAAGCAAAGCCACGCGTTGCTGGACAACGCTAACCAGCTGGTGCGCGAGGCGCAGGTGCCGGTGCGCAAGGCTGGCGAGCTGGAAGACACCATCCAGGACGTGGCGAAGTCGACCGAGCACCTCAGCCGCCGGCTGGACAGCCAGACCGTGCCGCAGGTCGATGCACTGAGCAAAAGCCTGATACGCACCTCGCAGCAGCTCGACCAGCTGTTGCGCGAACTGAAAGTGAAGCCGCAAAGCCTGATCTTCGGGCCGCCGGAGCATCCGCCGGGACCCGGCGAGCCGGGCTTTGATGCGCACGCGGGAGACCAGCAGCGATGATGAAGCCCCCCAGCCTTGCCTTGTGTTCCCTCGCTGCGACCGCGCTCCTCGCTGGCTGCGCCGGTGGGCCCAAACCGGTGTTTCCGCACCACTACACGCTTGCCGGACCGGCGGGCGCGGGCGCCGAAACGCACGCGGCGTCCCCGGCTGCGGCCGGTGCCATCCTGCAGATCACGCGCATCAGCGTGCCGCAGTGGTTGCAGGGTACCGCGCTGTATTACCGGCTGGACTACCGGCATGACGGCCGCGTCAGCGCCTACGCCCGCTCGGACTGGGTGGCGCCGCCGGCGAGCTTGCTGGAGCGCGTGATCCAGCACCAGCTTGCCGCGGCCGGCGCCTGGCGCGCGGTGCTTGAGCCGGGCAGCGCGGCCATCGCCGACTACGACCTGCAGATCCAGCTCAACGACTTCAGCCAGTCCTTCGACGGTCCGTCGACCAGCAGCGGCGTGCTCGACGCCGTCGCCACCCTGGTCGACAATCACGACGGAGGCGTGGCCGCGCAGAAGCATTTCCACCTCGAGGCCCGGGCGCCGAGCGCCGACGCCGCCGGCGGCGTCAAGGCGCTGAGCGACGCCAGCCATCGCTTCGCCGCGCAACTGCAGGCCTGGCTGCAATCGCGCATGCAGTGACGGTGGGGCTGCGAATTTCGCCCTGACCACCGACCTGCAGGGTGCGCGAGCAGCAGTGCGAAGCCGCAGGCCGGGTCGAGACCCAGGATCGCCACCGCCGGAGAGTGTGCGTCTGCAAACAGCTACGGACGGACTGAAGCGCCGTGCGGGCGCTGCGGCAGCGAACGATGCGGTGATGCCCGCAAGGCGCATATCGCCGCGCGCGGCTTGCCCGGAGGGCCGGTCCGGGTGGCGCCGCGCACGACAATCTGCGAGCCTTGCGGGCATCATGCCGACTGCGCGGGATTGATCAGACAGTCCCTTGGAGCGCCAGTGGAAACGATGCCGCACATCCTGTTGCTGGTGCTCGACCTGGGCGGCACCTTCGTGTTTGCCATCAGCGGCGCGATGGCGGCGGTCCGGCACCGACTCGACGTGTTCGGCGTGCTGGTGCTGGCCTTCGCCGCCGGCAACGCGGGCGGCATCACCCGCGACCTGCTGATCGGCGCGGTGCCGCCGGCAGCCATCGCCGACTGGAAATACCTCGGCGTGTCGCTGCTGGCCGGGTTGATCACCTTCTTCTGGTATCCGGTGACCGACCGCTTCCGCAAGGACGTGCTGCTGCTGGACGCCGTGGGCCTCGCGTTTTTCGCGGTGGCGGGCGCCGAGAAGGCGCTGGTCTACGGGCTGAGCCCGGTGATGGCGGCGCTGCTGGGCATGCTGACCGGCATCGGCGGCGGCATGCTGCGCGACGTGCTGGTCAACGAGATTCCGGTGGTGCTGCGCGCCGACCTCTACGCGCTGGCGGCGCTGGCGGGCGCGGCCGTGGTGGTGGCCGGCGACGCCTTGCGCGCGCCGCCGGTGGTTGCCACCGTGGTTGGCGGGCTGCTCTGCTTTGCGCTGCGCTACATGGCGATGCGGCATGGCTGGCACCTGCCGACGGCGCGCCTGCCATCCGTGCAGGCGCGGGAAGACGACGCCAAGGCGGACCGAGGCGACAAGGCCGACTGACCGCCCCCCGACCGCTCGCGGCGCCTTCGGCTAGCGCGGCGCGATGATCTGGCTGAGGTAGTCCGGCGTACCGCTTGCGCGCACCAGGTGCGGGTATTGCAGCCCGCCGTGGTAGTCGACCGCGATGGTTTGCACGCCGCCCTGGTACTTGAAGAGCAGCTTGATGGGCTCCTTGCTGTCCGCGGCGGCATCGATCGCGTCGCGAAGCACTTCGCTGCTGTAGTCGTGGCCATTGACAGCGACCAGCGTGGCGCCGGTGCTGACGCCGGCCTTGAACGCCGGGCCGTTCCAGCGCACGTCGTTGACCTGGCCCTGGCGGTTCATGGTGATGCCGATGGACCAGGCGAAGTTGTAGATGTGGCGGGACGACCGCGGCGCGCTCTCGTACTGCTTCTCGTACTCGCTGCGCTCGTCGGTGTAGACCAGTTTCCAGCCGGAGGCGGCCAATCCATCGAGCAGCGGCGGCTGGCGCGCGTCGACGTACGAATGCAGGAACCTTGCCCAGTCATTCTTCACCACCCCATCGAGCGCCGCCACCAGGTCGTCGAAGGTGTAGGTCCTGGTGACGAAGCTGCCGTCGTCGATGCCGTAGAAGGCGCGGGCGAAATCGTCCAGCGACTTGCGGCCGTGCGTCATGGTGCGGATCTTCGCGTCCACCGCCAGCCACATCATCTGACCGGCGCTGTAGTACTCCTCGCTCATCTGCCAGCTGCGATACGGCAGCGCGGTTCGGTGCGCGGCGGTGGCGTCGTTGGTGGTGTCCTCGATGGTGCGCCAGGCGAAGCCGAGCCGGTTGCGGTCGTAGTTGGCGGCGTCCATGGCCAGTGCGTCGCGGAACTGCTGCGGCGTCCACATGCCGGCGCGCGCCGTCAGCACCAGGCCCCAGTACTGCGTCAGGCCCTCGTAGACCCACAGCATCGAGTCGCCCATCGGCACGTTGAAGTTGGGCGTCCACAGATCAGCCGGTCGGCGGAACTTGCCGTTCCAGGAGTGCGTGTACTCGTGCGCCAGCAGGTCGCGATCCGGCGCGTTGTGGTCCCAGCCGGTGAAGTAGTCCGTGCCCATGCCGTTCTCGCTGGACCGGTGGTGCTCCAGGCCGTTGCCGGCCAGCACGTCGGACAGCGAAAACAGGAAGTCGTAGTGGTCGTAGTGGTGCGAACCGAACAGCTTCAGCGCCTGGCTCACCAGCGCGCGGTGCACCTTCAACTGCGCCGGCGTGATCTCGAGGTACTTGGGCGCGTCGGCGACGATGTCCAGGTGCACCGGCGCCTTGCCGTCGGGGTTGAGGTCGACGCGCTTGAAGTACTTGCCAGCATACATCGGCGAGTCGACCAGGGTGTTGAAGCCCACGGGTTTGAACACCGTGGTGTCGCCGGAATGCGAGGCGGTCTCCAGCGCCGTACCGAACTGCCAGCCATGCGGCAGGGTGACACTGGGTGCGAAGGTGATGCCGCGGGTGTAATGGCCGGCCGGATACAGTGCCATCTTGTCCCATTCCAGCATCAACATGCGGTCGGTCATCTCGAAGCCGCCGTGGCGCGGCGACAGGTACTGGAAGGTGGCGTCGATGTTCGTGACGGCGTCGGGCACGTCGACGTGGAAGGCGTAGACGTCGTACTCGTCGCGTGTCCAGGCAAGCGGCTTGCCCGCAGCCTGCAGCTCAAGCCCCGCGAGCATCGCGATCGGGCCGCTGGGCGAGTGGTTGCCGGGGATCCACTGCGGGTACAGCAGGATCAGCTTGCCCGGCGTGACCGGGATCGTTTCGTGGACGCGGAATATGCCTTGCGCGGTATCGCTGGCGTCGACGTGGATCGCGATGGTGCCGGGATACGGCGTGTCTTGCGGTGGCGGCACCCGCAGGCTGCGGTCGACCTGGGCGAACCCGGTACCGGCGACCAGCGCCATGGCAACGGCCAGCAACAGGCGCAGCAGCGTGTGGCGGCGGCCAAAGCCGTCAGGCGATACGGCGGCGAACAATTGAGGGACCATGGCGAATTCCTCCGGCGGCTGGGCCGCCCAACTTAGCACGCAGGGCGGGTTTCAACCCGCAGCTCGATGTCGTGGGCGCGCTGACGGCGGATGCGAGAGGGCAGGTCAACGCGTCGTCACAGAAAGGCCTGGCTGGACCAATGGCGGCAAAAAGCCGCCCCGGGGTATCCGCGCACCGGTGCTACAGTGAGCGGCTGCGCAGCAATGACGAGCGAACACGATGAACACAACGGCAGCGTATCCGATCGGCACGCCTGGCCAGCCCTGGGGCGAGGCCGAGGTTTCGGCCTGGCAGGCGCGGCAGAGCCGCAAGCGCGGCTACAGGGAGGAGGTGCTCGATCGCATCGACGCGCTGCGCAGCCGGTTCGACGTGGAGCAGTACGGCACACTGGACTACCCGCCCGACAGCTATCTGCTGTTCGCGCTGCGCAGCCGCGGCTGGAGTGAAGCGCTGCCGAACGTGCTGGTCACCGGCGGCGTGCACGGCTACGAAACCAGCGGCGTGCACGGCGCGCTGCAATTCCTGGAGCAGGACGCCGCCGACTACGCCGGCCGCATCAACCTGCTGGCCGTGCCCTGCGTCAGCCCCTGGGGCTACGAGCGCATCCACCGCTGGAACATGCTGGCGCTGGATCCCAACCGCAACTTCCGCGCCAACAGCCCGGCGCCCGAAGCGGCCGCGTTGATGGCGCTGGTGGCGCCGCTGCGCGACCACATCCTGTTGCACATCGACCTGCACGAGACCACCGACACCGACGAGAGCGAGTTCCGTCCGGCGCTGGCGGCGCGCGACGGCATCGCATACGTGCCGGGCGAGATTCCCGATGGCTTCTACCTCTGCGGCGACACTGCCAACCCGCAGCCCGAGTTCCAGCAGGCGGTGATCGCGGCAGTGGAAAAGGTCACGCACATCGCTCCCGCCGACGCCAGGGGCGAGATCATCGGTTCGCCGATGGTTGCGCCCGGCGTCATCAACTACGCGCTGAAGGAGCTCGGCCTCTGCGCCAGCATCACCAACGCGCGCTATGCGACCACCACCGAGGTCTACCCGGACAGCCCGCGCGCCAGTCCCGAGCTATGCAACGCCGCGCAGGTCGCCGCCGTGCGCGGCGCCATCGACTACGCGCTGGCCCACGGTTGACTCAGCTTGCGGCGGTCGCCTGCCGCGCGGCGCCGTGGCGCAGCAGGCGGGCGACGCCATCGCCGCCGATCTGCAGGCGCTGGTCGGCCAGCTGCGCCACGCCCGGCCTGTGCGACACCACGATGAGGATGGTCCGCGGCAGGCGCCGGCGGAGTGCCGCCAGCACCTCGATCTCGGCTGCGGCATCGAGCGCGCTCGTGGCTTCATCCAGCAGCGCAAGGAACGGCTGGCGCAGGATCACCTGGGCCAGCAGGAGGCGCTGCAGCTCGCCGCCGGAAAGCCGGCTTGCGGTGCCGTGCAGCGAGGTGTCGAGGCCTTTCGCGAGGGCGGGCGCGGCCGGATCGAGGCCGACCTCGGCGAGGGCTGCGCGCAACGCCGCGTCACTCGCTTCGGGGGCCGCCCAGCGGAGGCATTCGCCCACCGTGGGCTGCCAGGCGCGCACGTCCTGGCTGACGTATGCGCCACGCCGGACGAGCGCGCGGTAGTCGGCGAAGCCGATCGCCCGGCCGCCGACCGAGGCAGCAAAATCCTGTGGCTGCGCAAGCCCGGCCAGCACATCCGCCAGGCTGCTCTTGCCGATGCCGGAGTCGCCGCAAAGCAGGGTCATCTCGCCCGGCACGAGCGGCAGGTCGCGGACCTCGACGCCCGCAGGCGGCGGCGTGACGCGCAGACGATGGATACGCAGCGCCGCGCCCGCCGCCGGGTTTGCGGCGGGCCCGGCCGTTGGATCGGCGCCGAGGGTCATGTGCCGTTGCCACAAGGCAAACGCGGCTGCGGCCGCACGCAGTTGCTGGAAGCCCTGCCGAGTCGACACCAGGTAGGGCAGCAGCCGCGCCAGCAGCAGGCAGACCGCCAGCAGCGAGGCCTGGTCCACGCCGGGCCAGCGACGCGCCAGCACGAACAGCCCGGCAATGGCGCACGCGGCCAGCAGTTCGAGCACCAGGCGGCCGGCGGCCAGCAGTTCCAGCTGGCGTTGGTAGCCCTGCCGAAGCCGCGCGGAAATGGCGCGGTGCTCACGCTTTTCCGCGTCCTCCCGTTCGTACGAGCGGATATGGCGCTGGCGCCGGGGGAATTCCTCGCTGAGCCAGAACAGGCGGGTCATGTCGGCGACGTAGCGGCGGCTGACGCGGGATTGCTCGCGGCCGAAAGAGCGCGAGGCAAGTACGGCCAGCGCAGCGAACAACGGCGCCGCCAGCATCAGTGCCGGTGACACCCAGAAGGCGAAGGCAAGGCTGACGGCCGCGGTGACGCCGGCGACGAGCAAGTGCAGGAGCGCGCTGAAGCCCTGCGTCATGATCTCGATGTTCCAGGTGAGGGCGTTGGCGATTTCGGCGGAGCTTGACCCCGCCAGCGACGTCAGCGGGGCATCGACCAGCCGGTCATGCACCAGGCGCCGCCGGGTCATCGCATAGCGGCCGCTGAGGCGCGCGCCCAGGCGCGCCGCACGCCAGCGCAGCACGGCATAGGCCATGGAGGCGGCGGCGAAGGCCGCGGCCTGGGCCTCGATGCCGCCGGCATCGAACAGCCCCCCGGCAAGCCGAAAGACATGCCCCGGCTGGACCAGCGGCACCAGCAAGACCGCGGCCAGGCTGCCGGCCAACGCACCCAGCAGCGACAGCGCCACGTACAGCGCCATGGTCGCCAGGTCGCCTGCGCCGAGGGTTTGCGTCAGTGGTCTCGCCAGGACCGGCAGCCGCGGATGCTCGAGGTCTGCAGGCTCGCCCGCCGCCATGCTGGCCGCCTGCGCTTTCATCTCAGCCGAGCAGCGGCAGCAGGGCGTCGATCGAGGCGTGCGGATGGCGACCGCGGCGCAGCTCGAAGGCCCCCCGTTGCGCCATGCCCGCAGCGAAGCGGTCCCAGCCCGGCTGGGTGGCGGCATAGGGTTGCCCGGCGCGCAGGCGTTCGCCGATGTCTGCCGCGGCAACCGGAGTCAGCAGGGCGGCCGAATCCGCGACCGTTTCGTCGCGCAGGAACACGGCGGCAGCCAGCTCCAGCGGCGTCTCCGCCAGGCTTGCCGGCCCGCGGCGCGGGTCAACCTCGAACTTGGTCGCGCCGCTGCGGCGGCGGATGACGGGCGCGCGGTTGATCCAGCGCCGGGTGTCATCGTCGTCGGTGAACTGCAATGCTTCGGCCTGCACATGCAGGTAGTTGGCGACGCCGGTCGCCAGCAGCCGCTCCGGCTGCACGAACACCGCGTCTTCTGACAGAAGGTCCAGACCGCGCAGCACGGCGAGCAAGGCGAGGGTGGATTTGCCGGAGCCGCTGGCACCGAGCAGCAGGATCCCGCAACCGTTGCGGCCGATGCAGGCGCCATGCAGCGGGACCAGGCCCTGGGCGCGCGCGGCCAAGGTGAAAACGGCAAATTCGATCAGCTCGTAGCGAAGGTGGTAGGGCCGCTCCAGCATATCCTCCGAGGCCACCACGAGGGCGCGGTGTTGCGCCGGGGCGACGACCACGTAATTGCATTCGTCCATCACCCCGCAAAGCAGGCCGGCGCCGGATTGCGTGCGCACGGGTGGTGGTTCGGGCAGGCGTGTCGCGGCCCGGTGCGGCACCAGCCGCAGCTGCACATTGAACTCGCGTGCAGGCAGCGGCAGGCGGTGCCGCGGCAGGCCGTCGTAGGCGGCCTCGACCGGATAGAGCAGTGCCGCGTCATCGGATTCGAACAGAAAGCGTGCGCCCAGCACGTGCTTGTGCACGCGAAAGCGCAGGCGCTCGCGTTCGCGGAACGGATCGGCCATGGCGCCCTGCAGGCCGCTGCGAAAGCTTGCTGCCACCGTCATCCGCCGCAGGTTCCCTCTGATCGCACGTGCATCGCGCCTTGACCGCTGCCAACGGTGAGTCCCGGGCCGGCGGCCAAAGGTTGCGCCGTCCCGCCGGGCGCATTGCCGGGCAACCCTTGCTCGCCGATCCGGCACTCACGCCAAGGCAGGGTTGGCAGGGTTGGCGATGCAGGGCGGCATCGGAACGGCAGCGCCCGCAACCGCGCCGCACCCACAATGATCGGGGCCTCAAGATGCTGAAAATACAGGTTGGCCATTCCTACTTCCTGAGGTACGACCCCAAGCAGTGGGAACGTGGCAAACCCTACCCGCCGCTGGCCACGATCCAGGTCGCGGCCTTGTTGCGGCAGATGGGGCACGAGGTCAGCCTGTTCGACGCGATGCTCGCCGGCGATGTCGATGATTACGCCGGCGCCTTTGCGGCGGTTGGGTCCGACCTGGTGGTGCTGTACGAGGACAATTTCAACTTTCTCACCAAGATGTGCCTCGGGAGGATGCGGGAGGCGGCCTGCCGCATGATTGGCGAAGCCCGCGCCCGCGGCGCCCGCGTGATAGTCGCCGGCTCCGACGCCTCGGACCGCCCCGAGCCCTTTCTGGCGGCCGGGGCGCACGCCGTGCTGGTTGGCGAAGGCATTGCCGCGCTGGTCGAGCTGGTCGGACGGCTGGCACGCGAGCCGTCGATCGGCAGCCGGGCGTGGGTGGCCGGCATTGCCGGCGTTGTTCCGGCGTGCGGGCAGTCGAACGTGCCGCGGTTGACGGCGATGCCGCCGGACCCGCGGCTGGGCGGGCACCCGGCCTGGGACCTGGTGGACATCGATCGCTACCGCGCGATCTGGCGCCAGCGGCACGGCTATTTCAGCCTCAACATGGCCGCTTCCCGCGGCTGCCCGTTCCGTTGCAACTGGTGCGCCAAGCCGATCTGGGGCAACCACTACCGCCAGCGTGGCGCCCGCGAGATGGCCGAGGAGATGGCGTACCTCAAACGCAGCTTCGAACCCGACCATGTCTGGATGGCAGACGACATCTTCGGTTTCCACGTCGCCTGGGTGACGGAGTTCGCCGCGCATCTCGAATCGCTCGATGGCTCCGTGCCCTTCACCATCCAGACCCGCGCCGACCTCGCCAGCGAACGCATGGCCGACGCGCTGGCCCAGGCCGGCTGCGCGGAAGCGTGGATCGGCGCGGAAAGCGGCAGCCAGCGCGTCCTGGACAGCATGACCAAGGGCACCACGGTGGCGAAACTGGTCGCCGCTCGCCGGCGCCTGGGCCGCCGGGGTATCCGCGTCGGCTTCTTTATCCAGCTCGGCTATCTCGGCGAGCAGCTGGGCGACCTGCTGGCGACGCGCGAACTGGTGGCCGAGGCTGCGCCAGACGACATCGGCGTCAGCGTTTCCTATCCGCTGCCGGGTACGACGTTCTACGAGCAGGTCAAGACGCAGCTGGGCGAAAAAACGCACTGGCGCGACAGCGGCGACCTCGCGATGATGTTCCGCGGCGCCTACGACTCGGACTTCTACCGCAGCGTACGCAACCTGCTGCACGAGCAGGTTGTGCTGCAGCAGTCGAAGCGGGACGCGCTTCCCCGGCACTACCGGCAGGCCCACGCTGCGCTCGACGCGCGCTGGCAGGCGCTGATCGCCAGCGAGCGCGCGCACCGCAGCCCCGACGTCACGCCCGCGCCATCCGCCGCAGCGCCGCTCCGCAGCCAGCCATTGCGCCATGTTGCCCTCGCTCAGAGTCGTTAGGGCCGGCTTGTCGCGCACCACCGAGGCGCTGGCTGCCGAGCTGGCCGTGGCCCGGCCCGGCACCGCCACGCCGGATTGGAACGCGCTGGAATGGCGGTTGGCGATGGCCGCCGCCGCCGTCCATGGCGTGGCGCCGTTGCTGGAAACCTGGTGCACCTGGCGGCAGCCACGCTGGCGGTCCTTCCTCGCCAGCCAGCGCCAGCACGTCGAGTGCCGGCACGCGCGCATCGAAACCTTGCTCGGCCGGATCGACCAGGCCGCCCGCGGCGCCGGGCTGGCGGTTGTCGCGCTGAAGGGCGCGGCGCTGCACGCGGCAGCCGTGTATGCCGCCGGCGAGCGGCCCATGGCGGACATCGACCTGCTGGTGCGCGGCAGCGACGCCTCGGCGGCCACAGCCGTGCTGCGGGAGCTCGGCTATGTGGAGTCGTTCGCACAGTGGAAGCACCAGGTGTTCAAGCCGAAGGGCTGCCGGCCGGTTGGCGGCCTTGGCGAGCACCGTGACACGCCGGTGACCATCGAGCTGCACACGCGCATCCAGGAGCGGCTGCCGGTCGCCACGGCAGACATCACCGAGCGGATCCTCCCGGCCGCGCCGTGCCCGGGCCTGAATCCCTATCCGTCGATCGATGCGCTGATGAGCCATCTGCTGCTGCACGCCGCCGGCAACATGTGCGGGCGCAGCCTGCGCCTGCTTCACCTGAACGACATCGCGCGGCTCGCTGCGCGCATGCGGCCGCGCGACTGGGAGGGCCTGTGGGCTGGTCCGGCACCGCCATGGTGGGCGTTGCCGCCGCTGCGGCTGGCCGCGCGCTACTATCGCGATGCCGTGCCGGCGGCGGTGTTGGCGCGGCTGGAACGGGATTGCCCCTTCGTGCTGCGCATGGCCTCGCGCCGCCAGACGCTGACGCGCGTGTCCTCGTCGGAGCTGTGGCTGCACCCGCTGGCCGGGCTTGAATGGTCGCGCTCGCTGCGCGAGGCCGTCCGCTGCGTCAGCCAGCGTGTGCGGCCGCCGCACGAAGCCGTCGCGGAGCGCGCGGCCATGGTGCGAACCCAGCTCTGGCTGCAGGACCAGCGCTGGGTCACGGCCCGGCAGGGCCGGCGCATCGTCACCTGGTTGACCCGGCCGGTGCCGCGCATGGACATTCTCTATGCGGTGCGGGCGGCACTGGATTCGCGGTCGTCGGTCGCCTGAGCAGCCGGAAGGAGGGCCCCAGTGACCGCGATCCGCCTGCAATGCCCCCGCTGCGGTTGCGCCATCGAGGCCCTGCGTTGCCGGGCGTGCCGATTCCCGCTCAGGATCGACCATGGGATCACGCGGGCACTGGCGCCGGAATCGGTGCGGCGGCTGGCGCGTTTCATGGGCGACTATGAGCGGATACGGGAGGCGGAGTGCCGTGGCAGCCAGGACGCCGGCTTTTATCTCGGCCTTCCCTACGCCGATGTCACCGGCCGCCACCGCGGCCAGTGGCGCATGCGTGCCCGCAGCTACGATTACCTGGTCCGCCGGTTGCTGCCTGGCGCGGATGCCGGCGGCAGGATCCTCGACCTTGGCGCGGGCAACGGCTGGCTGAGTTTCCGCCTGGCGCTGGCCGGCTATCGACCGTATGCCGTGGACCTGCTCACCAATGAACGTGACGGCCTGGCAGCCGCGCGCCATTTTCGTTCGCGCCTGCCTCGGCTGTTTCCGCGCTTCCAGGCGGACCTCGGTCACCTGCCGTTTGCGGACAGGCAGTTCGACGCCGCCGTCTTCAATGCTTCGTTCCACTATGCGGAGGACGGCCAGGCCTGCCTGCGCGAGGCGCTGCGCTGCCTGCGGCCGGGTGGCACGGTTGTCATCAGCGACACGCCCTGGTATCCACGGGCAGAGGACGGCGAGCGCATGCTGGCGGAGCGGCGGGCCAGCTTCCTCCGCGAGCACGGCACGGCGGCGGACTCGCTGGCCAGCCTGCATTACCTCACCGACGCGCGCCTGCAGGCGATGGCGCAGGCGTTGTCCCTGCGCTGGGAGGTGCATCGGCCGTGGTATGGCCTGGCCTGGGCCGCCCGGCCAGTGCTGGCAAGGCTGCGGCGCGCCCGGGAACCCTCGCGTTTCCGGTTGTACGTGGCGCGCAAGCCCGGCTGACTCAGCGGCCGCGACGGCACACGCGCCGATACAACAACTGGAAATGCCGGGCGGTGCGGTCGGCGTTGTCGCGCATGGCCAGCTGCTGCGCCGCGCAAGCCAGTTGCAGGCGCAGCCCCTCGTCCTCCAGCAGGCGTGCGATGGCGCCGGCCAGCGCCGCCGCGTCGCCGACCGGCACGGCCACGGCGGCGGTGGGCGCCCACTCGGCAAGGTGCCCGACCCGCGTTCCCACCGTCGGCACGCCCGACAGCGCCGCCTCGAGCAGGACCAACGGGCCCGTCTCGTGCCGCGAGGACAGCACCAGCACGTCGGCCGCGGCCATCATGACGCGCAGTTCGCGTTGGGTCTTGAAGCCATGGAAGCGCAGCCGACGGGCCAGCCCCAGGTGCCCGGCCAGCCGCTCGATCTCGCCGCCCAGCGTGTCGACGCCGACGACGTCCATGGTGAACTCGGTGCCGCGTTCCGCCAGCGCCGCAAGCGCGCGCAGCAAGGTCGGCTGGTCCTTGACGCGATTGAGGCTGGCGACATGGATCAGGCGTGCCGGCCGCGCGTGGCGAACTCGCGGCGCCATTGGCGGCCAGGCATCCAGGCCGGCCCCGAGCGGCACCCGCCGCGCCTCGATGCCCAGCGCCCGCAGCGCCTCGATGGCCGGTGCGCTGGCGGCGGTGACGACGTTGGCGCCGCGCAATACCAGCGCTTCGCGCACGCGTCCGCACCAGCGCCGTCGCCCGCCGTAGCCTATGTCGTGCATGGCGACCAGTTCGCCGCCGGCCACATGCACCAGGCTGGGCAGGTGCAACATGGTTGCGCTGCCGACGGCGACGAGGCCGCACGAGCCGGAGAAAATGGCCTGCACCAGGTCAAACGGCGACCGGCGGTGTTCCGCACGAATGGCCGCGATGGCGCGCAGCCGCTGCCAGCCGTCGCCGACATTGTGAATCTCCGCGCCGGCAAGCTTCCAGCGGCCGGGCCGCGCTTCCTGGCGCAGCGCGAACACGTGCACTTCATGCCTGGCTGCCAGCCGCATCAGCAGCGCCAGCAGCGCGGGAATCACGCGTTGTTCGCCGCTGCGGTCCACGCCGCCGGGAACGACCAGCGCGAGTTTCACCGCCCACTCCACGAATGCGCATCGAGTGTTCGCGCATAGGCATCCGACCAGCGCCTGCCCAGTGCCGTGAACGACAGGGCGGCGTCGAAATGCGCACGCACCTGCGCCGCAGGCGGCCGGCAGCCGGCCGCCTGCACCAGCGCCTCGGCCAGCCGCGCGGCATCGCCGCAGGGCCACAGCGCACCGACCCGGCCGTTGCCGGTCAGCGCACGAAAAGCCGGGATGTCCGTGACCACCGGCGGCACGCCACAGGCCAGCGCCTCCAGCAACGCGAAGCCGCAGCTTTCCGCGCGGCTGCCGGACACGAACAGGTCGCTGGCGCGCAGCAAGGTCTGGATGTGCGCGTGCGCCACGGGGCCAAGCAGGTGCACGCGGCCCGCCAGGCGCGGGTCGCCCCTGATGCGCTGGCGCACGGCCTGCAGCAGCGGCGCGGTGCCGAAGGCACACCAAAGGTGGAGATCGGGGAGCCGGGAACTGGCGTGGGCGACGCCGTCCAGCACGCTGAGCGGATCCTTGCCGGCGGCGAGATGGCCTACCCACAGCACGCAGGGGTTGCCGTGAAGGCCCGTCTCGGCGCGTGCCGCGGCCTGCGTGCCCGGTGTGAAGCGGCTGCTGGATTCCGGAATCCCGAACAGCACTGTCCTCGAACCGAGGAGCCCGGCATCCATGAACGGTCGTGCCTGCGCGCGGCTGGTAAATGCAATTCCTGCCGCCGCAGCGAACCAGCGCCGCCAGCGCCACCGCAGCCAGCCGCGCGGCGGCCGGTTGGCGTGGTCCTGCAGCAGGATGGGCAGCCGCGGCAGGCTCCGCCCGATCTGCGCCGCGACCCCGGCGAACTGCAGCCCGTGCACGTGGACGACGTCGGCCCCGATGCCCGCCAGCACGTCGGCAAAGCGGCGGCCCCATGCGCCACGGCCGAGCCCGGTGGCCGGGCTGCCGGTGCCGATGAAGCGGTAGTCGATGCCGTTGCGCGTCAGCTGCGCGTCACGCGCCGCAGCCTGCAGCACCGACACCCGCACGCCGGCATTCGCCACCACCTCGGCGATGTCGGGCAGCGAGTGCCAACGCTCGAGCAGCTGCTGCGGCGGGAGCTCCGGCGGCGCGGGCAGCAGGTTGAGCTGTGCAACGTGCATCGGGGCTGGCTAGAGGCCGGAGACCTGCGGCATGCGCAGGCGTACCAGGCGGTTGGCGAGCTCCAGTTCGCGCGGGCGGTCGTACTTGCGCTGGTGGTAGCGGTACCAGGCCATCGCGCTGAGGCCGCGTTTGGCCCATGGCGGCGAACGCAGGTCCTGCACCGTCGGGTAGCGGCAGCGCAGCACCGTCACGAAATCGCGTATGCGGCGGCGCAGCGCCTCGCTGACCCACGGGGCGTCGGCATGGCAGGCGTAGTCGACCCATCGCGGCTGCGCCCATTCCTCGGCGGTGGTCGGGAACACCACCGGCTCGCCGTGCAGGTCGAGCAGCGGCGGTGGCGGGTGGCGCAAGTGGTCGCTCGGGTGGCGGCTGTGCGGCGGCAGCGGCGTGTAGATGTACACGACGACTTCGGTGCGCGGATTGATCCGCTTCAGCTGCCGGATGAACTCGAAGGTACGCTCGGTTTCCTCCTCCGTGTTCTCCGGCGGCGCGACCATGAACGACAGCTCCGGGATCACGCCGTACCGCTGGCACAGTTTCACCACCTCGACCGTCTGGTCCGGCCGGGTGCCCTTGCGCACCGACTTCAGCAGCTGCGGGTCGGGCGATTCGGCGCCGATGTAGGCCATGCGCAGGCGGCTCTTGCGTACCAGGTCCCAGCCCGCGCCGGACAGTTTCAGCAGCGCGTCCGAACGCGCGAAACACCACCAAGGCAGCTCGAACGCGGCCATGACCCGGAGCAGCGGCAGCATGTCCTGCTCGCGATCGAAGAAGTTGTTGTCGAAATACTGCACCGAATCGGCGCCGAGCTCGTGCTTGAGGTACGTGAGATCGCGCTGCAGCTGCTCGGCTGCGGGCAGCCGCGTTGCGCCGCCAAACATGGCGGCCACGCCGCAGAAGGTGCAACGAAAACGGCAGCCGCTGGCGGCCTGGTGCGAAACGGTGCGCCGGCCGAGGTAGGTGCGCGCCAGGTAGCGGCGCGGGTCGCCGAGCTTGCCGTAAGGCAGCAGTTGGTCTGGTGCGGGCGGGACCGCGCCGAGCGGATTGTGGATCACCTGGCCCCGAAGCCGCCAGGACAGGCCGCCGATGCCGGCAAGCGGCCCCGCGTCGCCGCTGGCCAGCGCAGCCACCAGCTGCGGCAGGCTGTGCAGGGCCTGGCCCCGGATCGCGTAGTCGACGTAGGACGCGGCCATCGCCGCAGCCGGATTAAGCGTCGGGAAATAGCCGCCCCAGATGATCGGCAGGCCGGGGAAGCGCTGGCGGATGGCTTGCGACAGGGCGATGGCCGGCGCCAGCTGCGGTCCGCCCATCACGCTGAGGCCGACGGCATCCGTCGCGCTTTCCTCCAGCGCGCACAAGGTCGCGGCGACAACGTCGCGGTCGACGTTGCCGTCGATGATCCGGCTGGTGCCGGCCGCATCGAGGACCGCCGACAGTTGCAGCAGCGACAACGGAAAACGCGCGCTGGCCCGCGAGGTGATGGTCGGGTTGACCAGCAGGGTGTGTGGCGAAGCGGTCATCGGTGGTGTTGCCTCGGCGGACGGTTTCACGGGCTCGGCCTCAGCAGGAATACGAGTGCCACGGGAACCTCCAGCGCGGCCCGGTCAAAGTGCGCGCCGGGCGGAATGTCGGTTGGTTCGAGCATGGGCTCCAGCACCTGCTCGATGCGCAGCCCCGTGGCGGCGCAGGCCGCATGCCAGGCGCTGTAGTGGTGGGGTGTGTGGCGAACGGCGTAGTGGCGGCCGCCGGCCTTGAAGTCGCGCAGCCAGCCCAGCGCATGGCCGATGGGGTGGACATCGCTGCACAGCAGCAGGCGGCCCGGCCGCGTCACGCGGCGCAGCTCGGCCAGCGCCGGCGCCAGCTGCGGCAGGTGGCCAAGCACCAGGCCGCACAGCGTAAGGTCCGCCCACGCGTCCGTTACCGGCAGTGCGGCGACGCTGCCCTGCGCCAACTCGACCTTGGCAGCGCCGTGCGCCGACGCCAGTTCCGCGCGCGCGCGCGCCAGCATGGGTGCCGACAGGTCCACGCCCAGCACGCGCGCGGCCTGGCGGCGCAGCGCATGCAGCAGGTATCGGCCACTGCCGCAGCCGGCATCCAGCACGCGCTGCCCGCTCAGCCGGGTGGGCAGCAGGCTCAGCATGGCCCGCTCCTCGGCGTGCATCAGCGGGTTGTGCGCATGCGCAGGGTAGTTGGCAGCCCACAATGCATAGGCGGGCGCCGGCTCGAGGATCGGCAGGCGCGGCATCAGCATGCGGCCTCCAACGCGTCGCCGGCCCGGGCTGTCGGTACGTCGGCCGTCCGTTCCAGACCCGGCTCCAGCGCCAGCAGCCGCGGCTCGGCCAGCGACTCTGCCAGCAGCTTGGGTACGCCATCGAGGATCACCGGCACGGCGGGCACGCCGGCAGCCTCGAACCAGCCGGCGAAGTCGGGATCGGCGATGCAGGGGCGGCCGTCCCGCACGACCGCGCGCAGTTCGCTGCGGGAGACGCCGACCAGGCTCGACGCGGGGTCGCCGCCGCGATCGCGGACAATCACCATGTCCGCCGGTGCACCCGCCGCCAGCGTTCCGCGCAGCGGCATGCGCAGGATCCGCGCCGCCTGGTCCGTCACCAGAGGCAGCAGCCGGCCTGCGGCCAGCTCGCCGCGCGCCAGCACCCCACGCATTTCGTCCAGCAGGTCGCGCGCGCCGCTGAGCCGCGAATCGGTGCCCAGCGCCAGCAGGCCGGCTGCGCAGAGGCGCTGCGGGTCCAGCGTGCGACCGAGCAGGGCATGGTTGCTGGCCGGGCACCAGACCACCGAGGCCTGGCGCGCCAGCACCCGGTCCACGTCCTGCGGCCGCAGGCCGACGCCGTGGATCAA
Organism: Rhodanobacteraceae bacterium; assembly: GCA_035699085.1. Lineage (GTDB taxonomy): Bacteria > Pseudomonadota > Gammaproteobacteria > Xanthomonadales > Rhodanobacteraceae > DASSBG01. Next base: position 98,720 of record DASSBG010000028.1, on the reverse strand, counting down.
CACGCTGTTGCCTGCCAGGCAGCCGAGCCGGTCCAGTTGCTCCAGCTCCGCCTGCGCGGTGGCGCTGGTGCCTTCGGCCAGGTGGATCAACCACGGCCGGTCGGGTGGCGTGACGGCGAAGCTCTGGCAGGCGGGCGGACCGAAGTCCGGCCCGCCCAGCGCGTAGCTCCAGCCGTGGCCACGCAACAGCGCCACCGGAAAAGCGAGCGCATCCAGCGCCGGGTGCCATGGGTCGTGGTGGGCCACGCAGGTGGTGCCGGCGAGAATGTTTTTCAGCGCGCCGTGACGCAGCCGCAGGGTCTTCGGTATCTGCAACGAGGCAATCACCGCCGGTTCCGCAAAGTGCGCCTTGAACGCGTCGATCCATGCGTAGCTGTCGGCAAAGGGCGCGCCGGCTTGCAGCGGTGGGACGGCGTTGACCTGCAGGTGCTCGTGGGCGTTGACCAGGCCCGGAAAGACCAGGTGATCGCGCAGCTCGCAGCGCCAGGCACGCGTTGTCGCCGAGCGGACGATGCGTCCGGCGTGGACGGGCAGCGGTACGCGCCGCACCCCGCCGGGCATCACCAGCGCCGCATGCCGCAGGCAGGCATCCATCGCGGGTCGTGGCAGAGTCACGGGCCGCACCGCCGGTGCATCACGATGAGGAAATGGTCGCCCATGCTGCGCAGCAGCGGCAGGCCGCCCAGCCGATCGTCGAGGCGGCCGAGGCGTTCGCCTCGTGCGCGTTGCCGGCGGTAGCGGTCCACCAGGTAGGGCGGCGGCAGGAACAGGCCGAGCGCACGGTACCCGCCGAGCGTGAACTGGCCGGCGAAGGCGCGGTAGAACGCCCTCGGGAGGTAATAGCGGGTCCAGATGGTGTGCCCGTTCATGCCGACGGCGGCGGGTCCGCGCGCGGCCCGCACGCGTGCTCGCCGCAGGCGGCCGCGGGCCAGGTAGTGGCCGAGTTCCCACGGGCAGATCCGGCCCATCACCGAAAAAACCAGTGGTGCGCCCGGCGGCAGCAGCCGCGCGCAGTGCAGCGCCACCGCGTGCAGATCCGCAGCGCAGTTCATGGGGCCGAGGTTGGAGTAGATGCCGTCGAAGAGGCCGTCGAGGCGGCCGAGCTGGTGAAGCCCCAGGTGCAGCGTGGTGACACGCCCAGCCTGGCCGGCACTCGCTGCGCGGTTGCGGGTGCGGTCGACCATGCGTGGCGACCAGTCCGTCGCCACGACCTGGTAGTGGCGACGCGCGAACTCGACCGCGTCGATGCCGGTGCCGCAGCCCAGGTCGAGCAGGCGGCAGGGCTCCGGCAGCTCCGCCTGCACGGCGGCCCAGAGGCTGCGACGCATGCGCTGGACCAGTTCGTTGTTCCCGCGGGGGCCGTCGTAGTCGGCGGCCACGCTGTCGAAGGCGCGCTGGGTGTCTAGCAGCCGCGCCTCTTCCGCGGTCATCTGCCGCGCGTTCATGCCGGCTGTCCCACGCGCATGCGCCGCGAGACATTGCGGGCGAGGACGGCGAGCGCGCCCAGCAACAGCCCAAGCAGGATGCCTACGCCCCACATCAGCACCAGGTGGGGCGACGCCTTCTTTTCGGGAACGTAGATCGAACCGAGCATGGAGGTCTGGAAGGTGTAGGTGGAGCTGAGGCGGTCGAGCAAGTCGCTGCGCGCCCGTTGCAGGCTGCGTATCTCGTCGTTCTTGCTGGACACCAGCACGCTGGCGAGCAGCGGGTTGTCGATGCTGCCGGTGCCACTCTTGCCCGCCGGCAGCGTGATCCGCGCCAGCTGGTCGCGCTCGGTCGTGGCGTGGTGCAGGTCGGCCTCGATCCGCTCCAGGCGTGCGTGCGCCAGCTGCAACGGGATGGCCTCGAGGCGCTGGTGAATCGCCTGCAGCTGCCGGACGGTTGCCGCGGCGAACTGCCGTGCCTGCTGCCGCGAGAATCCGCGCAGGTTCATGCGCACCAGCGGGCCCGCATAGGGAAGCGGGACCAGGTCGATGCTCTTGCGATACAGCCTGGCGGCGGGCGAGTCGGGCGCCAGGCCGACGCTCGCCATGACCTCGTTCTGGAACGGCACCATGCGCAGGCGCTCGATCACGCGAAGCAGCGGCTCGATTTCGTTCTTCTCGCCAGCGGGCACCTGGCCGACCTGGCCGATCTGGATCCAGGCCGTTGCTTGCCACTGGTCGCGGGCGACGTAAGTCACCACCGCGGTCGCCGCCAGCACCACGACCAGCACGCAGGCGAACCACCTCCATTCGCGGACGAACATGCGGCTGATGTCGATCAGGTAAATCTCATCGTGTTCCATGGTCTTGCCTCACTGGAAAGATTGCGCAACGAATCGCTGGTCCCTTCGGCTGGGCAGCAGGAACGCGACGGTCTGCATCACCAGGCACAGACCGATGAAGCCGGCGTTCGTCCAGGTGAAGGCCTGCGGCGCGAACGGCGACATCACGCAGACGTAGGACACGCGCAGGAAGATCAACAGGGGGAACAGCGAGATCGCCGGCCGCAGGCGCCGAATGCTCCACAGCAGCCAGGCGTACAGGGCCAGGATCGCGACCACGGCGCCGGCCGGTCCCCAGGCCAGCAGGAATGGCAGAAACTCCGTGCCCACGTTGATGGTGGGCGCGTCCAGCGGGATGCTGGTTCCGGCGGTCGCGACGGAGCCACTCAGCGGCACCACCTGGTGTACGAGGAAGCTTGCGTTGGAGTACTGCTTGGCCAGCATCGCGCTGAAGTTGTAGGGTCCGGCGCTGGCGTACAGCAGCAGCCACTTGATGGCTTGCGGCATGGCGCGGTAAAAGCCGCTGAAAGGCAGCGTGATGTTCTCCAGCGGTCCCGACCGCAACATGCCGAGGATCGAGAAGATGCCGGCGCCGGCAACGGAGAGCGCGCCGATGCCTTTCCACGGCACGGGCCGTGCCTCGTCGCGCCGCAGCAGCAGGACGAGCACGACGGAAAACACCGCGGCGAAAATCCGGTTGCGGTCGATCACCAGTACCGGGAACAGGAAGCCGAATGCGATCAATGCGTTGCGCAGCCAGCGGCGCCTGACGCAAAGCAGCGCGATCACCGGCAGCACCCAGCACATGTTGGAGATGTGCCGTACGTGCTCGCGACTGCTGCCCATCGACGCGTAGGCTGACGGGTTGTCGACCAGCGGTATGGGAAACAGGGCCAGGTCGAACACGCAGAAGGCGACGATCACGGCGGCGAAGGCCAGGCCGACAAATGCATCGCGGGTGCCGGCGTATCGGCGCGCGCGGAATCGCTCCAGCGGGGGCACGCGCGTGCCGGCGCGGGCGTCGAACACCATGATCGCCGCTGCCGTCGCCGACAGCAGCAACAAGCCGCCCAGGTAGGCGAGCGGCAGGTTGTAGGTGAGCAGGGTCAGGCCGCAGGCCAGCAGGATCGGCAGCCCGATGTATGTCGACGGCCAGTGCAGCAGCGCCTTCATGCGCGCTCCGTGGGCGCGTGGACCCATGGCAGCCATGCGCGGGTTGCAAGCCTCAGCGACAGGCAGGCGCCCATGTGCAGCGCAAGCGGCCAGGGTTGCCTCTCGAGGAAGGCGATCTTGGCGGCGATGTAGTGCGCCTGCGCCCTGAGCAGGGTGCGGTACGGCTCATCGAACAGCTCCGCCCGCTGCACCGCGACATGCCGCGATTCGGCCAGATGGCGAATACGCGTCGGACGATGCTTGGTCTTGCTGAGGTTGCCGCCATGCAGGCGATAGGCGCAGACGTGGACGTCGATGAAGCCGAGAGCGTCGTGCGCCGCAAGGCGCAGGAAGAAGTCCCAGTCGTCTATGCGCAGGCCCTCGATCCAGCGGGTCGGCGTGTCCAGCGCGCTCATCCGCACCAGTGCGACGGGCCCGCCGATGGCCCACTGGCTGATGACCGCCCGGCGGATGCCGTCGTCGGAGGCGTACAGGCGCTTGTCGGCACCGTGCAGGTTGCACATGCCGCTGTCGTGCAGCTTGTTGCCGTTGCGGTCGACCACGATCGAGTCGCCGATGACCGCGCCCTTGCCGGGGTGGGATTGCAGGTAGCGGACCTGGGCGTCGAGGCCGCCCGGCAGCAGGTAGTCATCGCTGGCGCCAAGCCGCAGGAACTCGCCATGCGCGCGCGCGGCCAGCTCGTTGAGAGTCGCCGCGATGCCCTTGTTGCCGCGCCACGCGTAGTGCACGGGGATCTCGTGGCCGTGTTGCGCCACCCACTCCGCAATGCGCTCGCCGGTGCGGTCGGTCGAGCCATCGTCGATGATGACGATTTCCTTGGACGGGTACGGATCGGCCAGCACGCTGTCCAGGGATTGCTGCACGAAGGCTTCGTGGTTGAAGGCCGGGATGATCACCGAGACCAGCGCGCGTTGCGTTACCGTCGACCAGTGCCGCGCCATCGTCACAGTCTCCCCAGGTAGCGCCGCGCGACCACGACGTTGAAGCCGAGGTACAGCAGGTAGTTGGCGACCAGCGCGTACATCGCGCCGACCAGGCCGAACTGCGCGGTGAAGGCGTAGACGAGGGTCAGGTAACTGAGGGCAAAGACGCACTCGGAGAGCACGAACAGGCGCGTCATCGCCTTGGCCAGCATCAGGTAGGACAGGATGAAGGAGGCGATCTTGACCACGTCGCCCAGCAACTGCGGGCCGTACAAGGCATTGGCGGCGGCGAAATTGCTGTCGAACAGGAGCCGTGTGATCCAGCTCCTGCTGACATAGACCAGGGCGGCCAGCCCCACCACCGCCGGGAGGATGTAGCGAAAGGCCTGGCGCAACTCGAAAAGCAGCGGCTCGCGCTGGTGGATCGAGGCAAGCTTCGGCAGGTAGTAGATATTGATGGCCGTCGTGAGGAACAGCAGGTAGGCGTCCGACACCCGGGTCACGGCCTGCCAGTAACCCACCTGGGTCCAGCCGAATTCCAGCGCCAGGCGATTGCGCACCGCGATGTTGACCAGCGGCGGCAGCAACGCGGAGCTGACCGTCATGACGGAAAACGCCGCCAGCCGGCCGGTCATCTCGCGGTCGGGGCGCAGCCGCCGCATGCCGCTCCGGAAGTGCGGGCTGCGGTGCCAGGCGGGCAGGGCCGCCAGCAGCCACAGGACCTGGCCGAGGACCAGCGCCAGCAGGGCGCCGTAGAGGTGCAACCAGCCGGCCAGCCAGACCACCATCAGCGTGGTGACCAGCGATCCGAGCACCTGGATCAGGGCGAGCCGGCGCACGTCCATGAAACCGTTGATGACGGCGAGGATGTAATTGACCAGCGCGATGCCCAACTGCGCGAAGGCCAGCACGCGTATCAGGCTGGCGTACAGCGGGTCGCCCAACAGCCAGATCGATATCTGGCGGCTGAACAGCAGCGCGATGCTGCCGACCAGGCAGGAGGCACACAGGGCGTACCACAGCGCGGTGCCAAGCAGCCGAGCCAGGCGCTGGCGGTCATGCCGGTACTCGGCCACGTACTTGACCACCGCGGCGCTGATCCCGCCGCCGGCCAGCACGGCCAGAAGCGACATCAGGCTCATGAACTGGCCAAGCTTGCCGACACCCTGCGGGCCGGCCATCGATGCCACCAGCTTGAGGACAACCAGCCCCGCGAGCAGCCGTGAGGCGGTGCCAAATACCGTCCAGGACCCGGCGCGGACGATATTCATGCCGGGCAGTCGAAGGCCTGGCAGGCGGCGATCACCTGCTCGACCGCGGCGTCATCCAGCGCCGGACTGATCGGCAGGCTCAGTACCTCCCGGTGCAGGCGTTCGGTCAGCGGCAGGCGGGCATGGCGCAGGTCCAGGTAGGCCGGCTGCCGGTGCGGCGGCACCGGGTAGTGCACCTGGCACTGCACGCCGTGCGCCTGCAGGTGCCGCTGCAACGCATCACGGCGCGGGCAGCGCACCACGAACAGGTGCCAGGCGTGTTCCTCCTCACGGGTCACGGCAGGCAGCAGGATGTGCGGGTTGCCGATGCCGGCGCGGTAGCGCGCGGCTACCCGGCGGCGGCGCGCCACATCCTCGTCCAGATGAATCAGCTTGACCCGCAGCATGGCGGCCTGGATTTCGTCCAGGCGCGAGTTGACCCCCTGGAACAGGTGCTGGTAACGGGTCTCCGAGCCGTAATTGCGCAGTGCGGCGACGCGCCCGGCCAGCGCGGCATCATTGGTCACGACTGCGCCGCCGTCGCCCAGCGCACCGAGGTTCTTGGCCGGAAAGAAGCTGAAGGCGGCGGCATCGCCGAAAGCACCGGCGCGGCGTTCGCCGCTGCGCGCGCCATGGGCCTGCGCGGCGTCTTCGATCAGCAGCAGATGGTGGCGGCGGGCCAGGGTCCGCAATGCAGGCATGTCGGCCAGCCGGCCGTACAGGTGCACCGCCATGATGGCCCGCGTGCGTGGCCCGATCGCCGCTTCCACGCTCGCTGGATCGATGTTGAAGGACGCCGGGTCCGGCTCGACCGGCACCGGTGCCAGGCGGTTGGCGGTGATGGCGAGAAAACTGGCGATGAAGGTATTGCCCGGCACGATGACCTCGTCGCCGTCCTCGATGGCACCCAGTTCCCGGTAGCCGCGCAGGATCAACGACAGCGCGTCGAGGCCACTGCCGGCGCCGACCGCGTGGTGCACGCCGCAGTAGCCGGCGAACTCTGCTTCGAAGGCGGCCAACTCCTCGCCGAGGACATATCGCCCGGAGTCGATGACCCGCAGCGCCGCCGACTTCAGCTCACCGGCATGGCGCGCGTTGATGGCTCCGGCGTCGAGAAAGGGAATCTTCATCAGAGCGCCCACTCGTAGAAATCGTGCACCACGGTGCGCGCGCCGAAACGCTCCTTGTGGGCGGCGAGGCCGGTGTTGAGGACGCTGCCGCCGCGTTCGGTCGAGATGCCGAAGGAAAAATAGGCGCGGTCCGCGTAGACGCTGCCCATCAGCTCGGCAAGCAGCAGGCTGAGGGCGTCGCAGCGCCGGCCCGTGCCCGACGCCGCCAGATACTGGGTGTGCACCACGTGGCCGAAGTCGTAGGTCACAGCGCCGGCGAGCAGACCTGCGTCACCACGGGCCTCGTGCAGCACGATGCGGCCGGGAAACCGCGCCTGCAGCAGGCGCAGCTCCTCGAGGCTGTGGGTCGGCACCGCCGAATGCCGGCGCAAGACCCGGGCCAGCAGTTGATGGAACGCCGCAGGGTCGCCGCCAGACTGCAGGCGGATGCCCGCCTTCCTTGCCCTGGCGACGGCACGCTCCCTGGCCGGTGAAAACGACGATGGTTGCCGCAGCGGAATCACCGAGGACACGTCGCGGCGCACCAGCGACGCGCCGAGGCGATGCAGCGCGTACAAGTCCTCCTCGGCGGGATAGCGATGGAAGACGTGCGGAATGGCCTTGTAGACGATGCACTGCACGCCGTGCGCGCGGTAGTGCTCGCCCAGGAGATTGAACACCTCCAGCGTCCGCTCGGCGCCCAGCGCCTGGGTCATGATCAGGCCGGCATAGCTCAGTCCGGCATGGCTCGTCACCACCCCGTCATGCAGGCTGGCGGGAAAAACCGCGACGGCGCTGCCCTTGCGCTCGACAATCAGCGAGCAGTCAAGGAAGCGATCGGCGTGGTAGTCCATGTAGGCACGCCGGTGCAGCAGGTTGCCGTTCCTGGAGCGCTCGACGACCGCGTCCCAGGTGGCGGCATCGGCGGCCGTGTATGACCTAAGCGTGAGCATCTGCGTCGCCGATGGCCACGCCGAAGCCATCGACGCCCATGTCGTTGCCGTTGTAGAACATCAGCAACCGGTCGCGCTGGCGGATCAGGGCCGGATAGCAAATCGTTCGCGAATCCCAGCCGCTGGCCGACAGCGCCAGCCCCAGCGCGTTGTCGCGACGCCGCCAGGCGATGCCGTCGTCGCTGTATGCGACGCCGGGAAAGTAGCTGCCGTGGATATCGCCACGCGTGAAGTACATGACGTATCTGCCGCCGAGCCGGTAGACGCGGGGCCGGCCGATGCGGTATTCGCTGCCGCTGGGCAGCAGGCAGATGTGGTCGGCAGCGGGCAGGGCGCGGGGATTGTCAGCCTCTGCATAGCGAATGTGGTAGCGCGGAAAGGGCCGGCCAGCGATGAATTCCCAGTCGTCGCCAACCGCATACCACAGGCGCCAGCGTCCCTTCTCGTAGTGTGCGCAATGCACCGCAGCGATGGTGCTGCGGCCGGGCGAGCGGTCGAGGATCGGCGTGTCCTGGGTGCGCTGGAAATGCCTACCGCCATCGCGGGAAACCGCCAGCCCGGTGAAGGCGAGGAATTTGGCCTTTGCCACGCGCTGGAAGCCCACGTAGAACATGTGCAGGCCGCCCGGCGCCTCGACGACATCGCCGAGGATCACGCCGTTGTCGTCGAAGCAACCATCACGGCCGATATCGAGCGCCGGCTCGCTGCTCACCTCGACCACCGCGGTCGGATCGTCCGCCAGCACATCGACGTAGCCGATGCGGCTGACGCCGTCGGCGTCGCGAAAGCCCGCGTACACGCGGATGCGTTCCTCGTCGAGGCGGTACGGGGTCGGCGTCAGCGCCGAGTGCCGCATCCAGCCGCCGCGCCCTTGCCGCGCGGTGTCGAATACCAGGCCCTGCTTCTGCCAGCCGCGCATGCAGTCAGAGCCTCGCCTGCAAGCTGGACCGGCCGGCCACGGCATGCGCGGGCGAGCCGACGTAGATCCGGCCGGGCTCGGTGTCGCGGGTGACCAGCGCGCCCGCGCCGATGACATTGGCGGCCGCCACCTTGACGTGGTCGTTGAAGGTGGCGTTGACGCCGACGAAGCAGTTGTCGCCAATTTCGCAATAGCCGGAAATGACCGCGTGGGAGGCGATGAAGACGTTGTTGCCAATGACGCTGCGGTGGCCGACGTGGTTGCCGCTCCAGAGGATGCAGTTGTTGCCGATGCGCACGAACGGCTGGATGACGTTGCCTTCGAAGATGAAGCAGTTGTCGCCGAGCTCGGCGTTGCGCCAGACGAACGCGCGGGTGCTGACGTAGGTGGCGAAGCGGTAGCCCCGGCACCTTCCACCAATGTAAAAGCGGGTGCGCAGGCGGTTGAGCTGGCTGGCGGGAATGGCAACGAACAGGTCGACCTCCGATGGCGGGTAGTTCGCTTCCAGTTCGTGCCAGGCCACCACCGGGCGCCCCGCCAACGATGGCCCTTCGATGTAGTCGCGCTCGACGCTGAAGGCGACCACTTCGCGGTCGCTGTCATGTTCGAAGTATTCGCAGGCGATCCGGGCAAATTCGCCGGCGCCGACAAGCACTAGCGGCCGTGGCATAAGGCCAGCTCCCCGACCAGCATCCCGGCGCGCACTTCGCGCAGGAACTCGGCGTAATCGGTGATGTAATCGGCGGGGTCGTACAGGTGGTCGGCCAGCACCATCAGTACGCAATCGTCGCTGAAGTCGTACAGCTCACGCCACACCATGCGGCCGAGCAGCAGGCCATGCGACGGATCGTCAAGCACTACCTCGGCTGGACCGCTGCCGTCGTCGAGGAGGATCGTGACCGAACCGCGGACGGCAACCGCCAACTGGTTGAGGTTGCGGTGCGCGTGGCGGCCCCGGTGCACGCCGCTGCCGGTGGCGAAGAGGTAGTACACGCGCCGGATCGGGAAGGGCACGTTACGGTTTTGCTCGAGGGCGATGAGCATGCCGCGGCGATCGCCATGCGTGTGCAACTGGATCCGCTGGGTGTCCAAGGCGTCGGTCCGCGCGCTGCATCGATTGATTGAATGGCCTACAGCCTGAGTGCCGGTGGCTGGTCGAAAGGTTGCCCGCCTGAAGGCGGCGCCGGCAGTGGCCGGCAGCGCAACCTTTCACCCGGCAAGCGGCACTTATTGCCTGACGTGCCGTGCCCGCGCGCAGACGAGCGTGGCGCCGGCACCACCGTCACTGCTTACAGGTACGGGCATCGCATATGCAGGCTGAGGACACATCTGCGGCAGCTGGCGGCGCGGGTTTTGCCGCTCCAGCCGCCGATGCCGGCACTGACGCGCCGGCGCCCGTGCGCCGCCCGCGGATGGTCGTGGTGCTGCACTGGCTGACCGTGCTGTGCCTGATGCTGGCGGCGACGCTGATCCTTGTTCGTACCCAGATCGATGGCCGCGCCGCCCGCCAGGCGCTGCTGGAGGCGCACCGGCATTTCGGGCTGGCGGTGCTGGCGCTGTTCTGCATCCGCGTCGGTACCCGGCTGCGCCGGCGTCGCCTGCCGCTTGCCACGGCCATGTCGAGGGTGGTGCGGGGTGCGGCGACGGCGGTACACCTGGCGCTGTACCTGTTGCTGCTGGCCTTGCCGATGCTCGGCTGGGCGCTCAGCAGTGCCGAGGACAAGCCGGTGCACATGCTTGGCTTGACACTGCCGGCGCTGATCCAGCCGAGCTTCGATCTGGCGGACCGGCTGCTGGTCTGGCACCGGTCCGCCGCCTGGGTTTTGCTTGGCTTGGCCTCGCTGCATCTGGTGGCTGCGCTGTGGCACCACTTCATCCTGCGTGACGACGTGCTGCGCGACATGCTGCGGGTGCGCCGGCAATGACAATCACGCACGCCTCTTCCCACCAAGGCCGAAACGCCCCGCGACAAGGAGAGACCATGCTGCCGTTCCCGACCTGTTCCAATTTTCCCGGCCGCTCCACGTTGGCCATGTGGTGCGGTGGCCTCGCGCTGCTGCTGCTGGCATGCGCGCCCGCGCAGGCCACGCCGGCCTTCGCCCGGCAGACCGGTTCCGTCTGCGCCGACTGCCACGCCACCGCCTATGGCGGCGGCGCCAATGGCCCAAACCTGACGCCGTACGGCATGCGCTTCAAGTTGTCCGGCTACACCGACAGCAATGGCAGCGGACCGCCGATCCCGGTGGCCGCGCAACTGATCGCCACCCACACCGTCCCCGCCCGCGGCGAGGTGACATCGCGCCTGACCGAGGCCGACATCTATCTTGCCGGCCGCCTTACCGACCATATCGGCGCCTTCGTCAAGGTCGCCGCCGACAACACCGGGGGCGGCAACTACAAGGTGCGGCTGGCCCACGTCGACCTGCGGTTTGTCGCGCCGGGTCTGCAACTTGCTGGCCGGGACCTGACGCTGGGCGTGAGCGTCAACAACAGCCCGGGGTTCCAGGACCCCGTCAGCGCCTTGCCCGGCGCCTCGACCCTGGGTCCGCCGGGCGTCACGGGGACGCTGCTCAACCTGTCCAGCCCCAACGCGCCGGCCAACCGCGTCATCGGCGCCACGCTCTACGGCGTCTACGACTCCGACTGGTATGGCGAGATCGGCACCTACAGCGCGTTATCGGTGGCTGCGCAGGACTCGCTCGGCTACCGCGCCTCCGGCGACCCGGGCAAGCTCGGCGACACCGGCTATTTCCGCTTTGCCTGGATGAAGGACCTCAAGCGCCATTTCTTCTCGGCGGGCGTGGTGGCCCTCACCACCAGCCGCCAGCGGCCGCGCGGCGTCCCGGCCGACGACATCACCGACCTCGGCTACGACCTTACCTACCAATACCTTGGCACCCGCGAGCACATCGTGCAGCTGAGCTACGTCAACGTGTACGAGCGCCGGGACTACGGCAACAGGCCGCTGGGCCCGGCGGGCCAGCTGGCGCAGGCGCACGGCGCGGCACGCGACCAGATCCTCAGCGCCAGTTACACCTGGCGCCAGACCTACGGCATCACGTTCTCGCACCTGGACAGCAACGGAACGCCGGACGCGGTGCGCTTCGTGCCCTACGCCGAACCGCACACGACCAGCAACCTGCTCAGCCTGTACTGGGTGCCGTTCGGCAAGGAGGGCTCCATCGCCCGTTACGGCAACCTGAAGCTTGCCGCCACCTGGTTTCGTTTTTCGCGCTTCAACGGCACCAGCAGCAACATCTTTGGCGCGCCGCCCGGCGCGCCGATGGCCAGTGCCGATGACCTGGACGCGTTTTCCGTTTCCATCAGTGTGGCCTTCTAGAAGCGGCCAAGGGAGACGCGCGTGATTCGACCATCGTCGGCAAGGCCCGGCGCGTTCGCCGCGGCCATCGGCCTGCTGCTCGTCTGCGTGCTACCCGGGACGGTCCGGGGTGGTGACGTCGCGGCCGGCAAGGACGCGTTCCGTTCGGAATGCTCCGAGTGCCACAGCATCAGCAAGGGGCGCAACAAGAAGGGTCCCAGCCTGTTCGGAATCGTCGGCCGGCCGGCGGGCTCGCTGCCCGATTACCACTACACCGACGCCTTGCGCACGGCGCACTGGACCTGGACCGAAGACAAGCTGCGCAGCTACCTGTCGCAGCGCGCCAAGACGGCGAACCCCGGTACGCGGATGAAATTCGACGGCATCAACGATCCGCAGGAGCTGGACGATCTGATCTCGTTTCTGAAAACGGTGCGCTGAGCGACCGCCGAAATTCCGGCCGCCGTAGGCGATGCGAGCGGCTCGCGGTGTGCCGCCCAACCGCTCGCCACCACCGCGTCGCCTGATGCTGCACAATACCTGTACTGGCGGCTGCCGCAGCGGGGTTCGCTGCCGACGTCCTGCGCCGCGTTCTCGCGCCCAAACAGGTAGACAGCATGGTGGAGCTTCGCCGCCTCTTTGCAACGGACCGGTCATGTCGACCCCATCCGCGCAGGCGCCATCAGCTTTTCTTCGCGATCCGGCCCGCCGCTCCCGGCGCTCGACGGGTGCTGCTGGCGGCGACGCTGGCGCTGTGCAGCGGCGGTCCCCTCCGCGCCCAGGCCGGCGAAGTCACGGGCGGGGCTGCTCTCAGCTCACAGCTGATCGATCGCGGCATCGCGATCACGCCTGCCACGCCTGTGCTGCAGGGAACGCTTGCCTGGAACACCACGGCCGGCTGGTCGCTCAGCCTGTCCGGCGGAGCGGAACTGCGCTCGCCTGGGCGGCTCGCCGAAGCCATTGCCCAGGCGTCGCGATACTGGACGCTGGACCCGGCATGGCAGATGCGGGCCAGCCTGCTGTACTACCGTTATTCCGGCAGCGCCGCTTCGAGCGCCTACGATCGCTGGGAAGCCAGCCTCGGCTGGACCTATCGCGACGTGCTGACACTGGGGCTGTCCGCCCTCCGCCCGATCGGCGCCATTGACAGCGATGTCCGTGGGGCGCTTGATATCGGCTTCCGCTGGCCGCTGGCACACCACTTGTATGTGTCCGCCGGATTCGGCATCGCGCAGCGGCCAGCCACGGGCTACGTCTCCAGTGCCCATGTCTACAAAGCGGACACTGCCGGCGGCTACCACCGCGCCGGCGACCATAGCCCCTACCGCTATGGCCAGGCTGGCCTGCTGTGGAGCAATGGACCGTGGCGGGTCGAAATCGCGCGCATCGCCACGGACCTGGACCCCGGCGGGCGCCGCGGCGTGCTGGCGGCGTCGCCCTGGGTCGCCACCATCTCGCGAAGTTTCTAGCTGTTTTTTTCCGGGCGCTGGCAACCTTTCCGCAGGCACCACGCACTCACGCATGATTCGACCACGACCGGACACCCGGCAAGGCCCATGAACGATAGCGAGTCCGACGCCACCGACCGCCTGCTGCTCCAGCGCATGGCTGCGGGCGACCGTCAGGCGCTGGAGGTGCTGTACCTGAGCTACCACGGCAGGCTGTGCCGCTTCCTGTCACGGTTGACCCGGCGCGCCGACGTCATCGAGGAGGTGGTCAACGACTGCTTCTGGATCGCCTGGCAAAAAGCCGGCAGCTTTCATGGCGATTCCCGCGTCTCGACCTGGATCATGGGCATCGCCTACCGCTGCGGGCTGAAGGCGCTGAGGCAGCACGGCGACGAACCGGTCGCCGACGACAGCGTGCCCGAGGCGCGCGTCCCGGCGCATGATCCGGACGAGGATCGCGAGCTGCGCGACTGGCTGGGCAAGGGGCTGGAGCACCTGTCGCTGGACCAGCGGGTGGTGGTCGAGCTGGTCTACGGCGTCGGCCACAGCTTGGATGATGTCGCGGCCATCATGCAGTGTCCGGTGGGGACGGTGAAAGCCCGGCTGTTCCACGCGCGGGTACGGCTGCGCAATGTCCTGCCGTCGCTGGCTGGCAACGCGCCGATCCGCGAGGAGAGCGCGCCATGATCACGAGCAAAGATGCCTGCGGGAGCTGCGCCCGCGCCTGGGACGCGATGCCCTGGGTAGTGCAGGGCGGCGCCTCGCCGGCCCAGACCCGGCAGCTGATGGATCATCTGGAACGCTGTGACGCTTGCCGCGATGAGTTCGCGCAGCAGCGGCGCCTGCAGCACGCACTGTCGCTGCCGCCGGATATCGAGGTGAACCCGGAAACCGGATTCAAGCGCTTGCTGGCGCGCCTGGACGCACCGCTGCACGAAGAAGCGCCGGCGCGTCCGCGTGCGGCCGGCTGGCTGGTACGCGCCCTGGTCGCGGCGGTGCTGGTCCAGGCCATCGGCATTGGCGTCCTCGGCATGAATCAGTGGTCGGAGGAGGCGAAGGCGCCGTACCGCACCTTCAGCCAGCCGCCGGCCCCGGCTGTGCCGGACGCGATTCGGGTGGTGCCGGCTGCCGACCTGACGCTGGCCGACTGGGACAGCTTGTTGCACACGTTGCGCCTGCGCGTGGTTGACGGCCCCAACAGCGTCGGTGCCTACACCGTCGTCGGCGTCGACGGGCAGGCCACCCGGCAGCGCCTGCTGCAGCAGTTGCGCGCCGCTCGCGGCATTCGCCTGGCCGAGCCCGTCGCGAACACGCCATGAGATGGACCCACCTGGTTGCCGGCGCCCTGGCCTTGTCGCTGGGAGCGTGCGCGCAGCTGCCGCCACGGACACTGGCTGCCGACCCGGGCGGGGTGGCGGGCCCGACCAGCGTGGCCGGCATGGACAGCCGGCGCGACATCGTGCTGGCTGTTGCGAACCCGCTCATGCCGCCGCCCACGCGCGCCGGCTCCACCCTGTTTGCCTACGCTCCGCGCCCGAATTACGCGGCCGGGCAGCGTGCGGTGTCGACGCTGGCGGCGCTGCGCCGCGATTATGGCTGGCACGAAGTGGCCGGCTGGCCGATCACCGCACTGGATTTGTATTGCATCGTGCTGGAGCCGCCGCCGGGGACGAGCAGGGAGGCCTTGCTGCAGGCACTGGCGAGCGACGCCCGGGTCCGGTTGGCCGAGCCGCTGCATGATTATTCCGTGTACTCGCTGCCCGACAGTGCGCCGCGTCATTACAACGATCCGTATGCGGACCTGCAACGCGGTTTCGTCGCGACCGACGCGGCCACCGCCCATGAGCTGACGCAGGGTGGCGGCGTGCGCGTCGCGGTCGTCGACACCGGCGCGGACGTCGCGCACCCGGATCTGCGGGGGCGGATCGGTGCCGTGCGAAACCTGGTGGACGACGACCGCGCAGCGTTCGCGGGCGACAGCCACGGCACCGAGGTGGCCGGCATCATCGCCGCCACCGGCAACAACGGTGCGGGGATCGTCGGCATCGCGCCCAAGGCCACGCTGGACCTCTACAAGGCCTGCTGGTATCCGGCGGGCGCGGGTACCGGCGCCCGCTGCAACACTTTCACGCTGGCAAAGGCGCTGGCCGCCATCCTGGCCACCAAGGTGCGCATCATCAACCTGAGCCTGGGCGGCCCGCCGGATCCGCTGCTTGCCAGCTTGCTGGCGCAACTGCTGGGCGAGGGCCGGGTCGTGGTCACCGCCATGCCGCCGGACGGCGATGTCGACGGCTTTCCCGACAGCGCGCCCGGCGTCATCGTCGTGCGCACCAGCAGCGCCACGCCCGCACCGCCGGGGGTCGTGAGTGCGCCGGGCAGGGACATCCTGACCACACAGCCCAACGGTGACTACGATTTCACCTCCGGGTCGTCGATGGCTGCCGCCCACGTGAGCGGCATCGTCGCATTGCTTCTTGCGCTCGCACCCGAACTGGACGCGGACGGCCTGCACCGGCTGCTGCTTCGCAGCAGCATCGAGTCGAATGGAATGCTGCAGGTGAATGCCGCCGCCGCGGTCGCCGCCCTGCGCAGCATGCCTCAGGCCGGCGCCATGGCCGCCCCGGCGATGTAGCGTGTTCAGGCCGCCGCGATGCGCATGGCACCGGCGCGCGTATAGTTACTCCGCCAAGCCAGCGGAGATGCGCCATGCTCGTCGTTACCACCGAGAATGTTCCCGGATACCGTGTCACCGAGGTCAAGGGCCAGGCCTTCGGGGTGGTCGTGCGCAGCCGCGGCATCGGCGGCAACGTCATGGCCGGGCTGCGCTCGCTGGTCGGCGGCGAGATCCATGAATACACGCAGATGCTGGAGGAGGCGCGCCGCCACGCGACTGACCGGTTGATCGCCAACGCCACGGCGATGGGCGCCAACGGCATCGTGATGATGCGCTTCGACTCGTCCGAGATCGGACAGACCATGAGCGAAATCGTCGCCTACGGCACCGCCGTGGTCCTGCAGCGCGAGGCTGAGGGCGGGTGAGCCTGCGCCAGAGTCTGTGCGCGCTCGGTGCGGCGCTGCTGCTGGTCGCGGCGTGGTTGCTTGCCAGCGGGCACTGGCTCTTCCTGCCGCACGTGCTGATCGCGGGGCTGGTCCTGACCATCGGCGTGGCCTTCGAGCGCTGGCGTTACAAGCCGCCGCTGGACGGTCCGCCTGATCCCTCCTGGCGTGACACCGGCGAACGCTGCAGCGACCCGGCGAGCGGCACGCTCGTCGCCGTCTACAGCGATGCGAGCGGCGCCCGCCACTACGTGAAGGAGAGTCGAACCAACGGCTGACGGCGCTCGGGCGGCCGGGTACGCAGTCCGCCGGCACGTGCTGCTAACATGGCGCGTTTATCAATCAGTGGAGAGTCCAGATGGGCAAGGGCGATCGCAAGACCCGCCGCGGCAAGATCAACAGCGGCAGCTACGGCAACAAGCGTCCGCACGCGGACAAGCCGGCGTCGGCGCTGCCGCGTACCGCGGTGAAGAAGGCCGCGCGCAAGTCGGCACGCAGCAAGTAGTCGCGCCGGCATGAAAGCGGACAACGGCAGCGTGGTGGCGCTGCATTACCGCGTCGTCGACGAGTCGGGCGAGACCACCGACGATTCGCGACGGCGCGGCGTACCGATGTACGTGCTGCTTGGCCGCGGCATGCTGTTCCCTGCACTCGAGCAGGCCTTGCTCGAGCACGAGGCTGGCGACCATGTCCAGGCCGTGCTGACTCCGGAGCAGGCCTTTGGCGAACGCCGGGACGACCAGATCCAGCGCGTGCCGAAAAAGTATTTCCAGCACCCGGCGCGGCTGAAGCCGGGCATGGCCACCAGCCTGTCGCTGCGCGAGGGCGGACAGCGACCGGTGACGGTGCACAAGGTCGGGATGAGCACCATCGATGTCGATACCAACCACCCGCTGGCGGGGCAAACGGTGACTTTCGAGGTCGACCTGATCGAGGTGCGCGAGGCGACGCCCGAGGAACTGGCGCACGGCCACGCCCACCCGCCCGGCGCGCAGCACTGACGCGGCCAGCGCGGGCGCGCGAAGCGCGGATCGCAGCGCGTCAGGTTTCGGCCTGCCGGCTCCCGCCGTCGCCGGCGCGGGCGCCGGCCACGCGGCATTCTGCAGTCAGGTTGCCGCCGGTCCAGTAGCAGAGCTCGGCGGCATCACGCACGTTCCAGACCACGAAGTCGGCCCGCTGGCCGGGTGCCAGCCGGCCGCGGTCGGCCAGTCCCAGCGCCCGCGCAGCGTGCACGGTCACGCCCCGCAGCGCCTCCAGTGGCGTCATGCCGAACAGCGTGCACGCCATGTTCATGGCCAGGCGCAGCGACAGTAGTGGTGACGTCCCCGGGTTGAGGTCGGTGGCCAGGGCCAGTGGTACGCCGTGCTGGCGCAGGGCCTGCAGCGGCGGCAGGCGCGTATCGCGCAGCGCGTAGAAGGCCCCCGGCAGCAGCACGGCCACGCTGCCAGCCGCCGCCATCGCGGCGGCACCGTCTTCGTCCAGATGTTCCAGGTGATCGGCGGAAAGGCCACGGCATTGGGCTACCAGCGCGGCGCCGCCGCTGTCGGACAGTTGCTCGGCATGCAGCTTGACCGGCAGCCCCAGCGCCTCGGCGGCCGCGAACAGGCGCGCGCATTCCTCGCGGCTGAAGGCGATGGTCTCGCAGAAGGCGTCAACCGCGTCGACCAGGCCCTCTGCGTGCAATGCCGGCAGCATGTCATCGCAGACGGTGCGGACGTAGTCGGCGCGCCGTTCGGCGAACTCCGGCGGCAATGCGTGCAGGCCGAGGAAGCTGGTGCGCACGCTGATGCCCAACTGCTCGCCGATGCGCCGCGCCACCTGCAGCATGCGCCGCTCGCCGTCCAGGTCGAGAGCGTAGCCCGACTTGATCTCGATGCTGGTGACGCCATCGTCGAGCAAGGCACGGGCGCGCGGCAGCGACTGGTGCAGCAGCTGCTCCTCGCTGGCGGCGCGGGTGGCGCGAACCGTCGACATGATGCCGCCGCCGGCGCGCGCGATGTCCGCGTAGCGTGCGCCGTTGAGACGCTGCTCGAATTCGCCGGCGCGGTTGCCGGCAAACACCAGGTGCGTGTGGCAGTCGATCAGGCCGGGAGTCACCAGGCGCCCCTCCAGCGAGCGCACCTCGCGTGCCAGCGCGTGCGGGTCACCGCGCAGGGCGTCGCGAGGCCCGGCAAAACGGATCAGGCCGTCGCGCCAGGCAACGGCGCCGTCGTCGATATGGCCGTAGCCTTCGCCGTCCATGGTGGCGAGGCGGGCATTGAGCAGCAGTCCGTCCCAGTTCACGTGTCCGCCCGTTCGTCGTTTGGCCCGGCCGTTGCCCTGGCCGGCTCGTTGCTGTCGCTGATGTTGGCGGCCTCGGAAGCGGCATGCGCCGCGACCAGCCTGTTGGCGAACGCATGGTAAACCGGCTCGCGGCAGATCAGGGCGGAACCGGCGCGGGCGACCAGGCAGGTGGCCAGCAGCGGCACCATCAGGCTGTGGTTGGCGGTCAGTTCAAGGGCAATCACGGCGGCGGTGATCGGCGCCTGGGTGACGCCGGCGAGGAAGGCGGCCATGCCGAGCAGGATGACCGCCTCTGAGGGCGTCCCGGGAAACAGCGCGGTCAGGGCGTTGCCCATGCCGGCGCCAACCGCAAGGGCCGGCGAAAAGATGCCCCCGGGGATCGCCGCCCACTGCGACACGATGTTGGCGGCCAGCTTGAACAGGCCAAACGCCTCGCCGGCCCCGCGGGTGCCCTGCAGCAGGCCGCGGGCCTCGTCATAGCCGGTGCCGTAGACCGTGTTGCCGCTGAGCAGCCCCAGGCCGACCAGCGCCAGCCCGCAGCCCAGCGCGAACAGCACTGGCCAGCGCGAGCGCGCGGCGGCGAGCAACGCCATCGGTCCGCGGTCACCCAGCAGGATGATCCGCGAGAAAGCACCACCGCCGATGCCGCCGCAGGCGCCGCACAGCAGCACCGCCAGCCAGCCCTGGCCCAGCGGCAGCTCGACGTGGACTGTGCCGAAATAGGAGTAGTCACCGAGGATGCCGAGCGAAACCACGCCTGCGAAAATCACCGTGGTGAGGATGATGCCGCTGAAGCGGTGTTCGAAGGTGCCGGCAAGTTCCTCGATGGCGAAGACGATACCGGCCAGCGGCGTGTTGAAGGCCGCGGCAATGCCGGCGCCGCCGCCAGCCAGCACGAAGCGCGACATTTGCTGCGGGTCGCGGTAGCCGAAGCGCCGGCCGATCCAGTGCATGATGCCGGCGCTGACCTGCACCGTCGGCCCCTCGCGGCCGACCGAGGCACCAGCGGCGAGTGCCGCCAGCGTCAGCGCCATCTTCGCCACCGTGATCGGCAGTGACAGCAACTGCCGGCGGAAACTGGCCTCGGGGCTGCCGATGGCAGCGATGACCTGGGGAATGCCGCTGCCCCGGGTCTGCTGCAGTGGCCCGCGGGTCAGCCAGGCCAGCAATGCGAACACCAGCGGCGTCACCACCACCGGCAGCCACGGCGACAGCGCCAGCATCTGCCGGAAGCCGGCATAGGCGAGGGTGCTGGCGCGAACGAACAGGACCGCGGTCAGGCCCACCACGATGCCGCCCAGCCACAGCGCCAGCCGCCGGCGCCATTCCTCGGGCGCGAAGAACTCGTGGCCGAGCAGCATGCGCAAGCGGCTGCGGCGGTTGGACGGCGTGGACGGCGGCATCCACGTATTATGGACTGCGGGTGCGTGCGCGTCGCGTCGCGCCGGCAGCACCAGGGAGCACACATGGGCGAAGCGACGTGGAATGCGGGACACCTCTGGCTGGATGGACGCTGGTGCGCGCGTGCGCGCATCGAACTGGACGCGGCTGGCCGCGTCGCCCGCCTGGCGACCGACGCACCGCCGGCTGACGCGGGCTTGCTGGGCCGCTGGGTCCTGCCCGGCATGCCCAACGTGCATTCGCACGCCTTCCAGCGGGCGATGGCGGGCCTGGCCGAGCGGCGCGGCCGCGACGACGACAGTTTCTGGACCTGGCGGGAATCGATGTACGCCTTCGCCGCGCGTATCGGGCCCGATGAGCTGCAGGCGATTGCCGCGCAGCTGTATGTCGAGATGCTGAAGGCCGGATATACCCAGGTGTGCGAGTTCCATTACCTGCACCAGCAGCCCGATGGCACGCCTTACGCGGACCCGGCCGCGATGTCGCTGGCGCTGGTCGAGGCGGCGCGCGAAGCGGGCATCGGGCTCACGCTGTTGCCGGTGCTCTACCTCAGTGGCGGCTTCGATGGCCGGCCGCTGGCGCCGCGCCAGCAGCGTTTTGGCCACACGGTCGAATCATTCCTGCGCATGGTCGAGCAACTGCAGCGGTCGGAGGACGCGATGCTGCGCATTGGCGTGGCGCTGCATTCGCTGCGGGCGGTGCCCGAAGCGCCACTGGCCGAGGTGCTGGCAGCCGTCGGGCAGGGCGAACTGCCGATCCACATCCATATCGCCGAGCAGCTTGGTGAAGTGCAGGACTGCCTGGCGGCCCGCAATGCGCGGCCAATTGAATGGCTGCTCGATCACGCGCCGGTTGACGCGCGCTGGTGCCTCGTTCATGCCACTCATGCCGATGCCGGCGAATTGCGCCGGCTCGCGGCCTGCGGCGCGGTGGCCGGCCTGTGCCCTACCACCGAGGCCAACCTGGGCGATGGCCTGTTTCCGCTGGCTGATTACCTGGACGCCAACGGCCGCCTGGCCGTCGGCTCCGACTCGAACATTTCCGTCTCGCCGGTGCAGGAGCTGCGGCTGCTCGAATATGGCCAGCGGCTGGCCAGCCGTCATCGCGCAGTGGCGGCGCGCAAGCGCGGCGCCAGCGTGGCCGAGACGCTGTGGAGCGCGGCACTGCGTGGTGGCGCGCAGGCTGCCGGCATCCTCCCTCTTTGCAGCTCCGGCGAAGGCGTTGCCGGTTCGGGCGAAGCACCGCGTGCCGATTTCCTGGTGCTGGACGACACCTCGCCCTTGCTGGCGGCGCGCGATGCCGGCAGCCTTCTCGACAGTTTGGTGTTTGCCGGCGACACGCCGTTGGTCCGGGACGTGATGGTGGGCGGGCAGTGGCAGGTGCGTGAAGGTTGTCACCGTGATGAGCAGCGCATCGCCGAGCGCTACCGCGCCACCGTCGAGCAGCTGGCAGCCAATTGAGAAGCTGTCTCTAGCCTGAATGGCGGCCGCAGCGCGCTGCGGAAGCTTTGGTATCGCATGCGCCCGGATGCGACACTGGGCGGCAGATGTGCGAAGAACTGAGAAGATGGAGGGGTGCCCGTGGCAGTGACAGCAGCAAAACCGCCAAGGCGGGACGAGGCGGGGCTGCTGCGTGCACAGGCGCGCGTGCTGGAAATGATTGCGATCGGAGCCCCACTGGCGGAGACGCTGGTCGAGCTGATCGGCTTCATGGAGTCGCGCGAGCCCGGGTTGCGTTGCAACGTGCTGCCGGTAAGCGGAGATGGTGGCAGCTTTGGCCGTGGCACAGGCCCTTCACTGCCCGACGGCTACCAGGCGGTGCTCGATGGCAGCCCGGTGCAAGCGCCGTATTTCAGCCCATGCAGCGAGGCTGTCGACCGCAGCGAAGCGGTCGAGGTATCCGATGTGGCCGCTGCCACGCGCTGGTCGGAGGCCTGGCGCCAGGCCGCGCTCCAAGCCGGCCTGCGTGCGTGTCGTTCGACGCCGGTGCGGTCAGGCAATGGCCGCCCGCTGGCCTCGCTGGCGATGTATTACGACCGTCCGCGCGATCCCCAACCGGCTACCCCCGACCTGATCGGCATTGCCACTCACCTGATTTGCATCGCGATGGAGCGCGACGAGCAGCGGGCAGAGGCGGCGCGGCGCGAGGGCGAGCGGCAGTCGCGCGAGATGCTGGATGCGCTGCCGGTGGCGGTCTACAAGACCGACGCCGATGGCAAGATCACCTATTACAACCCGGCGGCCGCGGAACTGGCGGGCCGCGAGCCGACCATCGGCGGCGACGAGTGGTGTGTCAGCTGGAGGCTGCACACGGCGGATGGCAGCCCGATGCGCCACGATGAATGCCCCATGGCACTCGCCCTGAAGGAGAATCGCCGCATCCTTGGTGCGGAGGCCATGGCGGAACGTCCGGACCATACGCTGGTGCCGTTCCTGGCGTACCCGGTACCGCTGCGCGATCCGGCAGGCCGACCGGTCGGCGCGCTCAACACGCTTGTCGACATCACGCGTCGCAAGCGGTCCGAGCAGTCCCTGCGCCGGCTGACGCACCGCCTGCAGCTGATAAACCGCATAGCCAAGTCCGTCGCCAGCGATCTCGACCTGGAGCGTATCGTGCAGGACGTGACCGACAGCGCGACCGAGGTCATCGGCGCGCGCTTCGGCGCCTTCTTCTACAACGTCACCGACGACCAGGGCGAGCGTTACCGGCTGTTCGCCTTGTCGGGCGCGCCGCGCGAGGCTTTCGAGAAGTTCGGCACGCCGCGCAACTCCTCGTTGTTCGGCCGTACCTTTCGCGGCGAGGGCATCGTCCGCTGCGACAACGTCCACGCCGATCCGCGCTACGGGAAGAACCCGCCCTACCACGGCATGCCCAAGGGGCACCTGCCGGTGGTCAGCTACCTTGCGGTGCCGGTGGTGTCCCGCTCGGGTGAGGTGCTGGGTGGGCTGTTTTTCGGCCATGACCGCGCCGGCATGTTCACCGAGGAGAGCGAGGAACTGGTTTCCGGCATTGCCGGGCATGCCGCCCTTGCCATCGACAACGCACGCCTGTTGCAGGCGGCGCAGACCGAGGTTGCCGAGCGGCGTGCGGCCGAGGCGCACCGCGAGCTGCTGCTGCGCGAGGTCAACCACAGGGCCAAGAACCTGCTGCACACGGTGCAGTCGGTCGCCGTGCACACGCGCCATAACGCCGAGTCGCTGGACGCCTTTGAATCGGTATTCATGGCGCGGCTTGGCGCCCTGTCGCATACCCACGACCTGCTCTCCCGCAGCAACTGGCGCGGTGCACGGCTGAGAGACCTCGCGCGCCAGGAGCTGGAGCCCTACCGGGGCAGCAGCGAACCGCACTGGGTGCTGCGCGGTGAACTGATCGAACTGGATGCACGGACCGCATTGTCGCTGGGCATGGTGCTGCACGAACTGGCCACCAACGCCGGCAAGTATGGCGCGCTGTCGACTACCCGCGGCCAGGTGTCGCTGAGCTGGCGCATAGTGCATCCGGCGTCAAGCTCGCCGCAGCGCGTGCTGCACATCAGCTGGGTGGAATCCGGCGGCCCGACCGTGCGTGCACCCGAGCGGCGGGGCTTCGGCTCCCGGCTCATCGAAGAAGGCCTGGCCTACGAGTTGGACGCGCAGGTTCGACTGGATTACAGGCGCGAAGGGCTGTGCTGCACCATGGACGTGCCATTGGGCGAGCCGGTGCCGGATGCCGGGGCGGGCGCCACGGCAGCATGAACATGCCGCGTGAACGAACGACCAGCGGCTTGCGGGTGCTGGTGGTCGAGGACGAGGTCATGCTGGCACTGCTGCTGCAGGGCTGGCTGGAGTCGATGGGCTGCCTGGTCACCAAGGCGGGGCGCCTGTCGCGGGCAATGGCGCTGATCGAGTCGGAGGCTTTCCACTTCGCGTTCGTCGATGTCAACCTTGGGGGCGAGGAGTCGTACCCGCTGGTGCGGGGGCTGGATCAGAGGCAGATCCCTTTCGCCTTCATGTCCGGCTACAGCAGGGACATGTTGCAGGCCGAGTTTCGTGGCCGGCAGATGTTGCCCAAGCCCTTCCAGATGCATGACGTCGAGCGCGTATTGCACGAGCGTGCCAGGGAACGCGTCGACGCGGACGAAACGTGAGCGGCCGGCGGCCGCCGGCAACGCATCCGACGTGGATCAAGTCCGCCCGCAAGGATCGACGTGTTGCAGGGCGCGCCCGGCGTGGCCAGTCGGTGCCGCCACGGCTGGGTGTGCGGACCACCGGCCCCGCAAGGTTCGATGCGCCGGGAATGGCAATCAGGCCAGCGGCGGCGCGGCGTGCGTGCGCTGCGGCGCCTTGCCCCCGCTATCCGCACGCGCCGATCCCCGTCGACCTTCATCCGTGACGCCGGCAACGTGCGCCGGCGTCACGGAACCCGCTTCGACGGGCAGAGCTCTTATCCGCGTTGGCCCATGTCTCCGCGCCGTCGGGCCAGCAGCAAGCCGAGCAGCGACAGCAGCCCGCCGAGCGTCCACTTGCCTGCATTGCCAAGGCCTGGAACCGGGACCGTGGCGCTGGCCGGCGGCGGTGCCGCAGCCTGCACCTCGATTGCGCCGATGTCGATGGCCGCGCCGACGACGCGAGCGAAAGGCGCGCCCCGTTGGTCGTACTGCTCCGCCGTGGCGTTGGTGTCGCCCGCGTCGATGAGCGGGCTGCCCGGCTGCGGCAGCATCGTTTGCGTCGGCCCGCCGTTGTCGGCCAGCGGCGCGAGGCCGGGTGCGTCGCTGTAGACGTTGCCGGTGCCGCCGAGCGTGCCCTGCAGTGCCGTGCCCACCAGGCTGTGGTTGACCGACATCAGCGCGGGGCTGACGCCGAGGATGTCGCTGGCGGTGTCGCCGGTGTTTTCCGTTACGGCCGAATTGTCAGCATCCAGCGCGCCATCCTGGTAGGCGCCGATCAACACGCCACCCACCACATAACCGGCATCAGGCGCGCCGCTGGCGGTGTTGCCGACGATCGTCGTGTTGACGAGGTTCACGCCGTAGCTGCCGCCGATCGCCAACGGGCCGATGTCGCCGGTGGCTCCGGACGATCCATTGGACTCGGAAAGGCCGCCGGCCAGGTAGTCGTTGCCCGTGACATGGTTGTCGGTCACGGTGCAGTCGACCAGGCTGACGTTGCTGTCCCAGAAATACAGGCCGCCGGTGAGGTATCCGGGTGGTTCCTCCTCGTCGGCGCCTTGTGCGACATTGCCGGAGATCGTGCTGTCGGTGATCAGCGCGGTTGCCGAGCTGACGTAGATGCCGCCGCCGCCCCAAGGGCTGGAGGTGGTGAGCACATTGTCCCTGATCGACGAGGCGCCGATTGTGAGGGAGCCTCCATCGAAGTAGAGCCCGCCCGCATCGCCGATCGCCGTGTTGGCGGAGATCGTGGTGTTGATGATCGTGAGGGTGGCGTCGGCATACTCGCTACGAGTATCGGCGCTGACGCCGCCGGCAAGGATGCCGCTGTTGCCCGAGATGGTGCTGTTGGTGATTGTGACGCTGCTGTTGGCCAGGGTTTGCGAGGGGCCTTCCGACGCCACCGCTGCAAGGCCGCCGGTTCCCCCGGAGTCATAATTGTCCGCCACGTTGTCCGAGATGGTCACGTCGTCGAGGGTGACGCTTTGGCCACTGAGCGCGATGTAGATGCCGCCGCCGTTCCTCGTGGTCGAGTTGCCGCTGATGGTCGAGCTGGCGACGGCCAGCGCGCCGTACTTCTGCGCAATGCCGCCGCCGCCGCCTCTATCCTCCTGGCTCCCGGCGACGGTGGCATTGCCGCTGATTGTCGACCCATTGATTGAGATGTCGGCATCGTCGCTGTATATGCCGCCGCCGGAGTACGCGGCGTAGTTGTCGGTGACGCTGGAATCGACCAGATTCAGCGAACCGTCCTCGACGTAGATGCCGGCGCCGAAGCCGGCATCGTTCCCGGTGATGACGCTGTCGCTGATGACCAGATTGGTGTTGTAGGCATCGATACCGCCGCCGGTGAAATCGCTCCCATTGGTGATGGTGAGGTGGCTGAGCGCGAGATTGATGGCCGGCCCGCCTTCGCCGCTGCTCCGGATGGCCGTGTTGTCCCCATTGCCGTCGATAGTCAGGGCGCCTGCGGCCGCAGGGCCGGTGATTGTCAGGTCGTCGTAGACCTCCAGCTCGCCGTTGGCAAGGGTGATGGTGCCGCTGAGGCTGCTGCTGAACGTGATGGTGTCGGGACCCGGGTTGTCGTTTGCGGTTTCGATTGCGGTGCGCAGTGTGCCGGCGCTGCCATCGTCGGCCAGGCTGGTGACCGTGTAGTTGGCAGCGAAGGCGCTGGGGGCCATGGCCAGTCCGGCCACCGCCGTCAGCGCCAAGGCGCCGCGGATGGCGCGGGTGAGGTAATGCGTCCGTGGCGGGATTCGTCCTGGGATGTGCCCGGTGTGTGTTGGGTGGAACATGACTGCCCCCTCGGTAGCTTGTCTATTGGCTGCGGTGGATACAGGTGCGGGTGATGGCACCGTGCGCACCATGGCGATGGCGCCGATATGGTTCAGCGCAAAAAGAGCAGCGGAGCCGCTGCCTACGTCAGGATGGATCCAGGCGCTTTCTCCTTCGTGCCAGGAGCAGCCCGGCCAGGGCCAGCAGGCCGCCGAGCGTCCATCTGCCGCTTTCGCCCAGGCCGGGAACCGGAACCGAGGTCACGGCGGGCGGGGCGGCTGCCTGCACCTCGACGGCGCCGATGTCCACGGCGGCACCCACGACACGCGCATGGGGCGCGCCACGCTCGTCGTACGGTCCGATGGCTGCGCTGGTGTCGCCGGCGTCGATCAGCGGGCTGCCGGGTAGCGGCAGCATCGTCAGCCTCGGGCCGCCGTTGCTGGCCAGCGGGCCCAGCAGCGGGTCGACGCCGACGATGAGGCCGCCACCATCGACGATCGTGGCGTACGTGGTCACCGGATCGGTTCCGAGCAGCGAGTTGGACAGGACCACGCTGGTCGTGGTGCCGGTGGCGCCGCTTGGCCCACTGGAGCCACTGCTGCCGGACGCCATCAAATCGTTGGCCGAGACGGCGTTGTTGCCGGCAATGACCGAGTTGGTGATCGTTACGTTGCCATAGGTCGCGAGACCGCCGGCCGAACCCCCCGCCGCCGTGTTGTTGCTGATGGTGAGGTTGGTCAGGCTGATGGTGCCACCGCCGTACGTGCTGTAGGGGCCGCCGTATTTCTGCCCGACGGTGAGCCCGCCGCCGTAGCCTCCGGTGTAACTGCCGCTGCTGTCGGGGTCAGGGCCGCCGGCGGCAATGTTGCCGGAGATCGTGCTGTTGCTGACCGTACCGTTGATGCCGGCAAACAGCCCGCCGCCCATCTCGCCGTACTTGGTGCCCGCACTGCCGGCTGTGTTGCCCGAGATGGTCGACGAGCCGACCTGGAACTGGTAGGCCACGGCAAACAATCCGCCAGCCACGACGCCGGCGTGGTTGTCGCGGATGCTGCTGCCGGTGATGACGATGCTGCTCTGCGACGGGTCGAGCGCCCCTGACTCCTGACTCTCATACTGACCTTCGTACTTGGCCATGACGAACACGCCACCGCCAATGCCGGGCGGAAGCGGGCCGTCGGAGCCAAAGCCCGTGCTGTTGCCGCTGATGGTGCTGTTGCTGATCGTCAAATTGCCGAGAACGAACGCTCCGCCGCCGGAGGAATAGGCATAGTTGTTGCTGATCGTGCTGTTCTCGAGCTGCAGCGAGCCGTATTTCGACGCGATGCCGCCGCCCGCGGAGGCTTCGTTGCCGGTGATGACGCAGTCGCGCACGGTGAGGTTGGTGTACCCGGCCACGATGGCGCCACCAGCATTGGCCGAGGAGCCGCCGGTGATGGTCAGGCCGCTGAGGGTGGCGGGCATGCGCTCATATACAGCCGACGTTTGCGCGCAGTCGGAGCCGCAGGCCGTGGAGCGCGGCTGTTGGGGCGGTTGGCCGATGTAGAACACGCTGCCATAGCCTTCAGCCTGCGGCTGGATGTCGCCGCTGATCGCCGCAGGGCCGAGGTCCATGTTGCCGTCGATGGTCAGGACGTCGGCGCCGGGACCTTCTATGGTCAGCGCGTCGTCGACATAAAGCGGCCCTGCGGTGAGGGTGATGGTGCCGCTGACGCCGGAGGCGAAGGTGATGGTGTCGGCCCCGAGGGTTTCGTTGGAGGATTCGATGGCACTGCGCAGGGTCCCGGCGCTACCGTCATCGGCAAGAGTGGTGACCGTGTAGGTTGCCGCGAAGGCATTTGGGGCCAGGGCCAGGCCCGCGACCGCTGTCAGCGCCAGCGCGCCGCGGATGGCGCGGCTCAGCGGCGCGTTGTGGAAGCTGCGGGTGTGCAGCGCATCGGAGGCGGAACAGAGCGGTGATACCGGCATCGACTTTCCCCAAAAGTATGTGATGTCCATCACGATCTTGCAGGCGCAGCATACCCAAGGGGCCCAGGGGAAACAACCTGTTTTTTGACGAAAATCTTGCGCTTGGGGACGGCTGGGCCGACACTGGTGCGGCGTCGGCCGGGCGTGGTGGAGGCAGGAGGCATCGCAGATGGCAAACTTCGGGCTGATCAAGCGCTTTCTGGGCGGCAGCGACCGCCGCGAGCAGCCGCGCCGATCCGGGCCGCGCGGGGCGTTGGCGCTGGTGGTCGATGACTCCGCCACCATCCGCGCGGTTCTCGGCAAGATGCTCAGCCAGGACGGCTACGCCGTGATCAAGGCGGGCGACGGGGAAGCGGCCATCCGCATGGCGCGCGAGCAGTTGCCGGACCTGATCTTTCTCGACATCGTGCTGCCGGGCATGAACGGTTTCGCGGTGCTGCGCGCGTTGCGCCGCGAGGCGCGCACCAAGGCCATCCCGATCGTCATGATCAGCGGCAACCTGCAGGCGACCGAGCAGTTCTACGTGCAGCGTTTCGGCGCCGACGATTTCATGAAAAAGCCGTTCGGCCGCGGCGAGGTGTTCGAACGCATCCGGCGCCTGCTGGAATCCGGCCGGCTGATCGTGCGCGACCCGCAGCGCCTGGCGGCGGATACGCCGGTCCAGCCGGCGGCGGATCATGCGGCCGACGGCATCCCGGACGTGGCCATGCCGGACCCGGCGCACCTGACCGGCCACGCGGCCGGCACCGCGCTGCCGCCGTATCGGCAGCAGCCGACGCACAGTGCGCCGGAAGCGCACGCCCCGGCGCCCGCTGTGTCGGCTGCGGAAGCGATCAGCGCCGGCAACACCGGCTCTGGCGGCACCCCGGCGCAAACGCCTGCCCGGGATCGCTCAGCCGCCGAAGCCGCCCCCCACGCGGCGCTGGAGGTGCGCCCGGCGCTGGACGAGGCAGGCAAGCCGACGAGCTACCGCCACTGGAGCGACCTCTGACGATCGGTCGCCGGTGACACCGACGGGGCGCCAGCATGAGGGTATCGTGCGTGCCGACATCTGGCTGTGGGCGGCGCGTTTCTTCAAGACCCGGCGGCTGTGCCGCGAAGCCATCGACGGCGGCAAGGTCGAGGTCAACGGCGTCGCCTGCAAGCCGGCGCGGTCGATGAAGCTCGGCGACTGCGTACGCGTGACCCGCGGCGAAGAGCGCGTGGAGGTCGAGGTGCTGGGCCTGTCGCCCAGGCGCGGCCCGGCCAGCGAGGCCCAGGCCCTGTACCGCGAAACCGATGCCAGCCGCACTGCGCGCGAAGCACAGCGCGAGCGGCAGCGCCTTCTGGGCGCGGCCGGGCCCGCGCGCCGCCCGGACAAGAAGGCGCGCCGCCAGCTGCGCCAGGCGAAGCATGGCGCTGGCGCGCCACGCCGGGAATAGGGAACAGCGAACAGGGAATGGAGAATGGGGAATGGGGAATGGGGAATGGGGAATGGGGAATGGGGAATGGGGAAAGCAGAGGCGAAGCGGCTTTCCCCGATTCCCTGTTCTCGATTCCCCATTCCCGCGAAGCAGCGGTGAGCGAAGCGAACCCCAACAGCCGGCGCAGCCGGCACCATGGTCCACGGCGAAGCAACTCCCCCGCCCGTCAATTGCCCAGCAACGCCTTCAGGCGATAAAGCGCTTCCAGTGCCTCGCGCGGCGTGAGTGCGTCGGGGTCGAGTTCGCGCAGGGCATCCTCGACCGGCGACGCGGGCTCGTGTGCGAACAGCGCCAGCTGCGGCGAGTGCGGGCCATTGCCGGCGCCGGCGCCGCCTGCTTCCAGCTCCGCCAGCGTGCGCCGCGCCTCGGCGATCACCGCCCGCGGCAGGCCCGCCAGCGCGGCCACCTGCAGGCCGAAGCTGCGGTTGGCCGGGCCGGCCTTGACCGCGTGCATGAAGACCAGCCGATCGCCCTGCTGCTTGTCCTGGTACTCCACTGCATCAAGGTGCACGTTGGCGATGCCTGGGTATTCGCCGGCCAGCTCGGTCAACTCGAAGTAGTGCGTTGCAAACAGGGTGAAGGCGAGGTTGCCGCAGGCCAGCCGCACCGCGCTGGCGCGGGCCAGTGCCAGGCCGTCGTAGGTGCTCGTGCCGCGCCCGACCTCGTCCATCAGCACCAGGCTTTCGGCAGTGGCGTTGTGCAGGATGTTGGCCGTCTCGCTCATCTCCACCATGAAGGTGGACTGGCCGCGCGACAGGTCATCGCCGGCGCCGATGCGCGTGAAGATGCGGTCGATGGGGCCGATCACGGCACGCGCCGCCGGCACGAAGCTGCCGATGTGGGCCAGCAGCACGATCAGTGCGTTCTGCCGCATGTAGGTGCTCTTGCCGCCCATGTTGGGGCCGGTGATCACCAGCATGCGGCGCTCGTCGTCCAGCAGCAGGTCGTTGGGCTCGAAGGGTTCGTCGCGGACCTGCTCGACCACCGGATGGCGGCCGCGCTCGATACAAATGCCGGGCGCGTCGGTGAGTTCCGCTGACGACCAGTCCAGCGTCTCGGCGCGCTCGGCCAGCGCGGCCAGCACGTCCAGCTCGGCGATGGCTTCCGCGGCGGCCTTGAGCGGTTCCAGCCGTTCGAGCAAGGCGTCCAGCAGTGAGTCGTACAACGCCCGCTCGCGCATCAGCGAGCGCTCGCGCGCCGACAGCACCTTGTCCTCGAAGCCCTTCAGCTCCTCGGTGATGTAGCGCTCGGCGTTCTTGGTGGTCTGGCGGCGCGTGTAGTGCGTCGGCACCTTGGCCGAGTGCGCCTTGCCGACCTCGATGTAGTAACCGTGCACGCGGTTGTAGCCGACCTTCAGCGTGGCGATGCCGCTGGCAGCTTTTTCGCGTTCCTCGAGTTCGACCAGGTATTGCCCGGCGTGGGTGGAGAGACGGCGCAGCTCGTCGAGTTCGGGGTCGAAGCCGTCGGCGATGACGCCGCCGTCGCGCTGCAGCACCGGCGGCTGCTCGACGATGGCACGGGCCAGCAGCGCGGCGGTGTCGGCGTGGTCGCCGATGCGCTCGACCAGCGCCTGCAGCAGCGGGCTGTCCAGCGCGGCGAGCTGCCGGTGCAGCATCGGCGCCGCGGCCAGCCCGTCGCGCAGCGTCGACAGGTCGCGCGGCCGCGCCGAGCGGAGGGCGACACGGGCCAGGATGCGCTCGAGGTCGCCGATGCTGCGCAAGACCTCGCGCAGGCCGGCATGCGCGCGCTGGCTGATCAGCAGGCCGATGGCCTGGTGGCGCTGGCGCAGCACTGCGCGCGAACGCAGCGGCCGGTTCAACCAGCGGCGCAGCAGGCGCGCGCCCATCGGCGTGACGCTTTCGTCCAGTACGCCCAGCAGCGTGTGCTCGCGGCGGCCGTCGGGGTGGCTGTCCAGTTCCAGGTTGCGGCGCGTCGCAGCGTCCAGCGCGATGGTCTCGCCGGCGCTTTCCAGCGCCATGCCGGACAGGTGCGGCAGCGCGCTCTTCTGGGTCTCCTCGACGTAGGCGAGCAGGCAGCCGGCGGCGGCGATCGCCAGCGGCGCGCCGTCGACGCCGAAGCCGCCGAGGTCGCGGGTGCCGAAGAAGCGTTGCAGCTCGCGCCGCGCCGCGTCGCCATCGAAATGCCACGGCGGTCGTTTGCGCAGGCCGGGCAGGGCGGTGACCGCGGGCGGCCAGACGACGTCCTCGCCGACCAGCG
This sequence comes from Rhodanobacteraceae bacterium, assembly GCA_035699085.1. Taxonomy (GTDB): domain Bacteria; phylum Pseudomonadota; class Gammaproteobacteria; order Xanthomonadales; family Rhodanobacteraceae; genus DASSBG01. The sequence continues at coordinate 66,550 of DASSBG010000028.1, read as the reverse complement.
TCTCCGCGGGTTGCAGGCGCGCCAGCTCGGCTGCCAGCGCCTCGGCGTCGGCCGCCTCGCCGAGCAGGAAACGGCCGCCGGCCAGATCGGCCCAGGCCAGGCCATAGCCACCGCCGGCGCCGGCATGGATCGCCAGCAGCAGGTTGTCGCGGCGCTCCTCCAGAAGCGCGGCATCGGTAACCGTGCCGGGCGTGACGATGCGCACCACCTTGCGCTCGACCGGTCCCTTGGACGCCGCCGGGTCGCCGATCTGCTCGCAGATCGCCACCGACTCGCCCAGCCGCACCAGCTTGGCCAGGTAGTTTTCCACCGCGTGGTAGGGCACGCCCGCCATCGGGATGGGCTGGCCGGCCGACTGGCCGCGCTGGGTCAGGGTGATGTCGAGCAGCCGCGCGGCCTTGCGCGCGTCGTCGTAGAACAGCTCGTAGAAGTCGCCCATGCGGAAGAACAGCAGCACCTCCGGGTGCTCCGCCTTGGCCGCCAGGTACTGGCGCATCAGCGGCGTGTGCTGGTCCGTGGACGCGGCTGCGCTGCGGGTGGCGGCGCTCAAGATGGTCTCGTGATGGCGTGCAGTTTCATGGCGTGCGAGTGTAGCGTGGAGCCGGTAATGGGGCGGGCAAGTCGGCCCATCGATGGCTCGGCGTGCATCTTGCGGGGACAGAACCGCCCGACGCTCACCGCTGGCTGAACGTCTACACTGCATGAGTGGATAGCGGCATCGATCGGAGCGACATCGTGGCGCAGGTGCTGGCCTGGCTGGCGGCCGGGCTGGTGGCGGTGCTCGCCATCGCTGCGCAGCAGCCGCCAGGGGCGCTGGGGACGGCTGCGCCGGCAAGCCGGTTTTCCGCGGTGCGCGCCATCGCGGCCGTGCGACCGATCGTCCAGCGACCGCACCCACTCGCGAGTGCCGAGCATGCCGACGCGCGGCGGTACCTGGTACAGGCGCTGCGCTCGCTGGGCGCGGAGGTCCACGTCGAGACGGCGACGGCGGCTCGCGTCATCGCTCCGCGACGGGTCGTGGCCGGCACCGTGCACAACATCATTGCCACCTTGCCGGGCAGCGCCAACCAGCGCGCGGTGATGCTGAGCGCGCATTACGACTCGGTGCCCTGGGGACCGGGCGCCGCCGACGATGGCGCCGGCGTCGCCACGCTGCTGGAAACTGTACGCGCACTGCAGGCCGGGCCGCGCCTGAAGAACGATGTGCGCGTGGTGCTGACCGACGGCGAGGAGGATGGCCTGCTTGGCGCCTCGGCCTACGTTGCCAAGCATCCTGACCTGGCGCAGCAGGTTGGCGTGGTGCTGAATTTCGAGGCGCGCGGCAGCTCCGGCGTGGTGTCGATGTTCGAGACCAGCGCCGGCAACGGCTGGTTGATCGACGCGCTGGCCGCGGCGGCGCCGTACCCGGTGGCCTCGTCGCTGGCCTACACGCTCTACACGATGCTGCCCAACGACACCGACCTCACGGTGTTCAAGCACGCCGGATTGGCCGGCCTCAACTTCGCCTTCATCGGCGGCTTCGAGGATTACCACACGCCGCACGACACGCTGGCGCGCCTGGATGCGGACAGCGTCCAGCACATGGGTTCGTACGCTCTGGCGCTGGCCCGGCACTTTGGCCAGACGACGTACCCCGAGGCGCGCCAGCCCGACCGCGTCTACTTCAATTGGCTGGGCGCGCATCTTGTCGACTATCCCGGATGGGTTTCGTGGCTGCTGCTGGTGCTCGCCGGGGGCTTGTTGTCGGCCGTCATGCTTGTCGCGCTCCGGCGCGATCACCTGAGGTTCATGGCATTAGTCATTGGTTTTGCAGGATTTGTCCTGCTCGTTGCGGTGGTGCTGGCAAGCATGTTCGGGGCGTGGTGGCTGCTGAAGCAGGCGATCGGCTCGCACCTGCTGCATGGCGACACCGCCAGCAATGCCTGGCTGGCCGTCGGCCTGCTGCTGACCGGCATCGCCGCGGCGACGTTGGCACAGCGCGGCCTGCTGGCGCGGCGTGGCGGGAGTGGCGTGGTCATCGGGATGCTGTGCGGATTCGCGCTGCTGGCCGTCGTCGCCAGTGGCCTGTTGCCCGGCGCCAGCTACCTCTTCGCGTGGCCGCTGGTCGCGGCGCTGCTCGGCCTGCTGCCGGCGATGCGCAGCCACGGTGGCGTTGCGCTGGCCTGGACGTGGCTGGCTGCGGTGCCGGCGCTGCTGCTGTTTGCGCCGCTCATCGCCAACCTGTGGATCGCGCTCGGCATGAACGACGTGGGCCTGGCCGCCATCGCATTGGTGCTCGGCCTGCTGCTGGCGGTGGCCGCGCCGCTGCTGGCACGGCTGGCGCGCGGCTGGCGCACGGCGGTACCGGTGCTGCTGCTGGCGGCGGCCGCTTGCCTTGCATGCGGGGCGCTGCGCTCGCAGTACAGTGTGGCGCATCCGCAGCGCGACTCGCTCCGCTACAGCCTCGATGCCGACCGCGGCGAGGCCCTCTGGCTCAGCCATGACGCCGCGCCCGACCACTGGACGGCGCAGTACCTCGGCGCGCGGCCGCGGCGCGGACGGGCCCCGGACTTCAACCTGCGCGACGACGCCAGCGTGCTGATGCACGCGGCGCCGGCGCTGCCGCTGCTGCCGCCGGCTATGCGCGTGGTTGACGATGCGCGCAGCGAGGGCGTGCGAAAAGTGAGGCTCCATCTGGCCTCACCGCGCGGCGCGCCGATACTGTTGCTGCGGCTGCCGCCGACGGCCGGCTTGCGCTCGCTGGCCTGGAACGGTGTCCGCGTCGCGCTCGGCGGCGGCGCGGGGGCCGGCCGCCCATGGCGGCTTGCCTACATCGGCGCGCCTGCGGGTGGTGTCGAGCTGGAATTGACGCTGACCGTCCCTGGCCCCGTGGAGTGCCGCCTGGCCGACCGGTCACGGGGACTGCCGGCGACGGCCGGATACCCGGTCCGCGCTGCCACCGACACGCAGCTTGTCTACGGCGGTGACACCGCCGTCACCCGCGCCTGCGCCTTCTGACCCGGCAGCGTAGTGCCGGCGGATTCGGTCACGGCGCGATGTTGAGCAAGGTCACCTCGAAGACCAGCGAGGCGTTCGGCGGGATGACGTGGCCGGCACCGCGGCGGCCGTAACCCATCTCCGGCGGCACCAGCAATTCGCGCTTGCCGCCCACGCGCATGCCGGCCACGCCCTTGTCCCAACCGGCGATCACCTGGCCGGCGCCCAGGGTGAAGGTGAAGTGTTGGCCGTGGTCGCTGGAGCTGTCGAACTTCGTGCCGTGCTTGTCGGGCGCGTTCGCGTCGTAGAGCCAGCCGGTGTAGTCGACGGTCACCTTCATGCCCGGCTTCGCCTCCTGCCCGGTGCCGATCTTCTGGTCGATGATCTTGAGCTGCTCGACCTGGCCGGTGGCGGTCGGCGGCGGCGAGCCGCTGCAGGCGGCAAGGGCCAGCACGGCAATGGCGATGAGGGTGGTGCGCATGGGCGGGGTCCCTGGAAGTCGTGATTGAATGGCGGCGCGGCCAGTCCTTGGGAACCGGCCGGGTCGCGCCCATAGTGAGGCAATGGACAGCCGGATGAAAGCCACCGCCCAGCAGGCCGACCCGCGGCCGCGGGCGCCGGTCGAGCCGGATGCCGAGGAGTGCTGCGGCGAAGGCTGCGTACGCTGCGTCTACGACATTTACGAGCAGAAGCTGGAGCGCTACAAGGCGGCGCTGGCGGCGTGGCAGGCGCGGCACGCCGCGGAGGCCGAGCCGGCATCGAGCATCGACAAGACGCAAGGGAGTGCATGACATGCTGCTGCAACCGATCACGCTGGGCACGCTGGCGTTGCGCAACCGAATCGTGGTGTCGCCAATGTGCCAGTACTCCTCGCCCGACGGCGCCCCGGGTGACTGGCACCTGGTGCACCTGGGCAGCCGCGCGGTCGGCGGTGCCGGGCTGGTGTTCACGGAAGCCACGGCGGTCTCGCCGGAAGGCCGCATTTCGCCACAGGATGCCGGCATCTGGAACGACGGACAAGCCGCGGCGTGGGCGCGGGTCGCCGCCTTCATCCGGTCACAAGGCGCGGCGGCCGGCATGCAACTGGCGCACGCCGGGCGCAAGGGCAGTACCAGTGCCCCCTGGTTCGGTGGCAAGGCGGTAGCGCCCGAGGAGGGCGGCTGGACGCCGGTGGCGCCGAGCGCGCTGCGCTTCGATGACGACTATCCGATGCCGGCGGCGCTGGACGCGGTGGGCATCGCCAAGGTGGTCGATGACTTTCGCGCTGCGGCGGGCCGCGCGCGCGAGGCCGGCTTCGAGGTGCTCGAGGTGCATGCGGCGCATGGCTACCTGCTGCACCAGTTCCTGTCGCCGCTCTCCAATGCCCGCAGCGACGGTTATGGCGGTTCATTGGCCAACCGGGCGCGCCTGCTGCGCGAAGTGATCGTGGCGCTGCGAGACAACTGGCCGGCGCCGGCGCCGCTGTGGGTGCGGCTGTCGGGCACCGACTGGGCCGACGGCGGCTGGGACATCGACGAATGCGTGCAGCTGGCACGCTGGCTGCGCGAAGATGGCGTGGATCTGGTCGACTGCTCGTCCGGCGGCACGATCCCGCACCCGCAGATCCCGCTGGGCCCCGGCTACCAGGTGCCCTGTGCCGCGCGCATCCGGCGCGAGGCCGGGATCGCCACCGCCACGGTCGGCCTGATCACGGCGCCCGAGCAGGCCGAGGCCATCCTGCAGCGTGGCGAGGCCGACGTGATCGAACTGGCGCGCGAGATGCTGCGCGATCCCTACTTCGCCCGCACCGCGGCCATCGCGCTGGACGGCGAGGTGGAGGTGCCGCGCCAGTACGCTCGCGCCTGGTAGCAGCGGCCACCGCCGCACCGCCCGGGGCCGCCTCGACACGGCGAATGCTTGTGCGGCCGCCGCCGCGGCGCTAGCCTCCGGCCATGGCGGCGTACCTTCAGGGGGTGAGGCACCGGCGGCGGTGGCCGCTGGTCTGCCTTTTGCTGGTACTGGTCGCGCTGGCTCACGCCGGCCCGGTCCCCGGCATCGAGAATGTCCGGTTCCGCAACTACAGCGTCGCCCAGGGGCTCCCGCAGGCCAGCGTGCTCGCCGTGGCGCAGGACACGACCGGCTACCTCTGGCTGGGTACACAGGACGGGCTGGTGCGCTTCGACGGCTACGACTTCAAGGTCTACCGCCGGGTGCGCAATGGCGATGATTCGCTCTCCAACAACCACGTCACCGCGCTGGTCGCCGCGGCCCATGGCGATGTCTGGGTCGGAACCCAGGCTGGAGGTCTGGATTATTACGACGCCGGCCATGACGCCTTCCGGCGGATCGGCATGGCGCAGGGCCTGGCCGCCAACGGCGTGCAGGCGCTGGCCCTCGACCGGCGCGGCCGCTTGTGGATCGCCACCCTCGGCGGGCGCCTGCAATGGATCGAACCGGGCACGCTCGCCGTCCACGACGCGCCGCTCGGCCAGCGCGACGCGCTGGCGCACATCCGGGCCCTGCTTCCGCTGGACGGCGGCGGCATGCTGGTCGGAACCGCGCAAGGGCTGTGGCGGGTTGACGGCAAGGGGCAGACCATTGCGCCTGGCGCTGCGCCGCCGGCGCAAGCACTCGATGTGTATGCGCTGGCAGCGGGCCCCGCGGGCGAGCTGTGGGTCGGCACCGCGGACGACGGCTTGTACCGATTCGCCGCCGACGGTTCGTTGCGCCAGCACTACCGCCACGCCCCCTCGCGATCCGGCAGCCTTCCCGACGACCAGATTCGCGGCCTCCACGTTGACGCGCGCGGCAGCCTCTGGATCGCCGGCAACACGCGCGGACTGGCGCGGCTCGATCCCGGCAGCGCCAGCTTCGCCCACTTCGCGCACCGCTCCGCTGACCCGCAAAGCGTCGCGGCGAACCGGCTGTGGTGTGTCACCAGCGATCGGGACGGCCTGCTGCTGGTCGGTTCGTGGACCAACGGGCTGAGCGTGCACAACCCGCGCACCGAGCGCTTCACGCACGTCTTCAGCGTTCCCGATGACCCGCGGACGCTGCCGACTTCGACCGCCATGGGGATATTCGGCGACGCCGACGGCACGCTCTGGGTGGGCACCGGCGAACGTGGCGGCCTGGTGCACCTGGACCTTGAGCGCGGGGTGCTGCGGCGCTATCGCCACGACCCGGAGGACCCGTCCAGTCTGTCGGCCGATTTTGTGCAGTACGTGACCCGCACGCGCGACGGCAGCCTCTGGGTTGCGACCATCGGCGGCGGCCTCGACCGCCTGCGCGCCGACGGCAGCGGCTTCGACCATTGGCGGCACGATCCGGAGGATCCGGATTCGCTCGCATCCAACGCAGTGCGCTACGTCTACCTCGATCGCGCCGGCACGCTCTGGGTCGCCACCAAGGATGCCGGCCTCGACGAGCGCTGCGCCAGCTGCACGCGTTTCCGCCACCACCGGCCGGACAGCCGCACGCAGCCGATCGAGGCGCTCGACATCGCGCAGGTGATGCAGACCCGCGACGGCGCGATCTGGGTGGCCACCCGCAGCGCCGGGCTCTACCGCCGTGCCGAAGGCAGCGGGCGGTTCCAGCACATCGTGGCCGGCGACGCGACCGGCCTCTCCTCGAACTCCATCTCCACGCTCCACCAGGACCGCGGCGGCGACCTCTGGGTCGGCACCCAGGGCGCCTCGCTCAACCGCTTGCCTGAGGCGGACCCGCGGCGGCGCTTCGAGCGCATCGACGACCGCAGCGGGCTCGCTGCCGACGCCATCGGCGCGATCCTCGAGTCCGGCGACGGAGCGCTCTGGGTCAGCACCGTCGCCGGCATCAGCCGCATCGACCCGCAGACGCTGGCGATTCGCAACTTCGGCGCCCACGATGGCACCGCGATTCGCGGCTACTGGATCAATTCGGCCACGCGGCTCGCCGATGGCCGGCTGGCCTTTGGCAGTCCGGGCGGCATCACCGTCCTCAAGCCGGGGAAGCCGGGTCCCGCGCCCGCTGCGCACCCGGTGGTGACGGCGCTGATCCTGCATGGCGTTCCCTACGGCATCGGCGCGGACCTGCCCGAGGGCGCCGCCTGGGTCGGCCAGACGCTGGTGCTGTCGCACGCGCAGGCCGACGTCGGCTTCGAGTTCGCCTCGCTGGAGTACTCCTCGCCGGAGACCACCCAGTACGCCTACCGGTTGCAAGGCTACGACCGCGACTGGGTCGCGGCCAGCGCACGCCGGCGCAGCGCCGCCTACACCAACCTGCCGCCGGGCCACTACCGGTTGCGTGTAAGGGCACGGCACGATGGCGCGCCCTGGAGCGAAGCCGATGCCAGCCTGCCATTCGTGTTGCAACCGGCGCCCTGGGCCTCGCCGCTGGCCTGGCTCGGCTACGCGCTGGCGCTGGTGCTGGTGGTCATCCTGGTGGGCTGGCGGGTGCGGTCGAACCTGGCCGAACGGCGGGCCGCGCAGGAGGCGGTGCGGCGCAGCGAGGAACGGCTCAAACTGGCGCTTTGGGGCAGCGGCAGCGAACTGTGGGACGTGGATTTGCGTGACGGCAGCATGTACCGGGAAAACACGCTGCCGCACATCGTCGCCGGTGAGGAAGCCAGCGAGCAAAGCCTGCGTGGCTACATGCCGTTCGTGCACCCGGACGACCTGGCGGCGCTTGAGGAGGCGCTGCAGCAGCACCTGCGGAGAAAGACCCCGGTGTTCGAGGCCAGCTACCGCACGCTCGACCGCGACCATCGGTGGGTCTGGCTGCTGTCGCGCGGGCGGGTGGTGGAGCGTTCCGCCCAGGGGCGCGCCCTGCGACTCAGCGGCACCAGTTCCGACATCGACGCGCTGAAGCACGCGGAGGCGTCGTTGCGCGCCTTGAACGAGCACCTGGAGCAGCGCGTCGAGGAGCGCACCGCCGCGCTCGGCAACGCCAACGACGAACTGCGGGCCACGCTCGACCGCCTCACGCGCACGCAGCAGCAGCTGCTGGAGGCGGAAAAGCTGGCAGCGCTCGGGGCGCTGGTGGCCGGCGTCGCGCACGAAATCAACACGCCACTTGGGGTCGGCGTGACCGCCGCCTCGTACTTGCGCGACGAGACCGCCCGGCTGGTCGCGGCACTCAAGAAAGGTACGCTGCCGCAGCAGCGGCTGCACGAATTTGCCGCCCGCGCCCAGGAGAGCGCGGAGCTGATCCTGCGCAACCTCGGCCGCGCCGATACCCTGCTGCGCAGCTTCAAGCAGGTGGCGGTGGGGCAGGGCAGCGACGACGTGCAGGTGGTGGATGTCGGCGCATGCGTTGCCGACATCATCACCACCCTGGGGCCGAGCCTGCGCCAGGGCGGGCATCGCATCGACCTTGATTGCCAGCCTGGCCTGACCATGGGCACATCACCGGGCGCGTTGTTCCAGGTGATCAGCAATCTTGTCATGAACTCGCTGGTCCATGGTTTTGAGGGACGGCGCGGCGGCACCATCGGCATCGCGGTCGCGCGTGCGGACGACGGGGTGGCGCTCGACTACCGCGACAACGGTGCCGGCATGGCCCCGCAGGTGGCGGCGCATGTGTTCGAGCCGTTTTTCACCACGCGGCGCGGCCAGGGTGGATCCGGCCTCGGCATGCACATTGTCTACAACCTGGTGACCCAGGTATTCAAGGGCAGCATCAGCGTGGATACCGCGCCGGACAAGGGCGTGCATTTCCGGCTGACGCTCTGCGACCTGCCGGTGGCGGAACGCATGGGCACGGCGTGACGAGGCGTCAGTCCGGCAGGCGCTCGCGCACCGCCAGCGCCTCGTCCCAGTGCGCGAACAGCTGCTGCAGCACTTCCGGGTCGAACTTGCGTCCTTCCTGTTGCTGCAGGAAGGCGCGGATCTCCCGCTCGGGCCACGGCTCCTTGTAGCAGCGCCGGCTGCCCAGGGCATCGAACACGTCGGCCACCGCGGTGATGCGCGCGGCGACCGGGATGGCTTCGCCGCGCAGGCCGCGGGGGTAGCCGCTGCCGTCCCAGTTTTCGTGGTGGGCCATGGCAATCTCGGCGGCGAGCTGCATCAGCGGGCGCTGCGAGCTGGCCAGCAGCCGTGCGCCGATCTCGGCGTGGCGGTGCATCACGCGGGCCTGCTCGGCATCGTGCGTGCCCGGGCTGTTGAGGATCGGATCGGGGATCGCCACCTTGCCGATGTCATGCAGTGGTGCAGCCAGTTTCAGGCGCTGGCAATAGTCGGCAGGGAAGCCCAGCTTGTCGGCCAGCAGTGCCGCCAGCAGGCCGACGCGGTGCACGTGGTTGGTCGATTCCTGCGAGCGGGTTTCGGCCACGCTGGCCAGCAGGTAGACCAGCTCCATCTGCGAATCGGCCATCTCCGCCGACAACCGCAGGTTGGCCCAGGCGGCGCCGGCAGTGCCGGCGAACAGGCGCAGCAGCTGGTGGTCCAGCTCGCGGAAGCGCCGGCCGGTGCAGGCGAACAGCAGCGGCGGCTGTGCCGGAGCCGCAAGGTGGATGACGCAACAGTCGCGGCGCCAGACGCTGGCACCGCTGCGCCGCGACTGCTCGACTGCCTCCAGCACCGGCGCCGGCAGGCCGGGTGGCGGCTCGGCGTGGTCCGGGTCGATGCAGGCGATGCCGGTGTCCGCGCCAAGCAGGTACCTGAGCTGCGCCTGCACCGCCTCGGCGAAGCCCGCCTGGTCGTTGCGCGAGACCACGCGCGCGGAGGCGCCGACCACCCTCTCCAGGCCTTGCCGCTGCGCGTCAATCGTGCGCATGTCCCGGTAGCTGCGCAGCGCCGAAAACAGCGTGGTGACCAAGCGGGACGCGGTGAGGTCGGTTTTTTCGCGGTAGTCGTTGATGTCGTAGGCGCTCACCACTTCGCGCTCGGGTGCCTCGCCCGGCTGTCCGGTGCGCAGGACGATCCGCACGAAGCGGTTGCGCATGCCTTCGCGGATGTGGCGCACCAGCTGCAGGCCCGCATCCGGCGCCTCCATCACCACGTCGAGCAGGATCACCGCGATATCGTCGCGCTGCGCGAGGATCGAACGCGCCTGGGCGGCGGAATCTGCCGACAGCAGCTCCACCGCGCGCTTGTCGAAGCGCACGTCGGCAAGAACCAGCCGGGTGATCTGGTGCACCGCCGGTTCGTCGTCGACGACCAATACGGTCCATCTCGGCGGCGCGTATGGCGGCGCCGATACAGGATCGTCCTGGCAAGATGCCGATCCCATGGCTCCGTCCCCATGTCCGCTTTATGGCAGGCAGTGTACCCGGAATCACGGAGCATGCAATTGCCCTGCCAGCGCCGCCCGGGGCGGGGAAAACCGCGGCGCAGCGTCTCCGCGCGGCCGAGATTTGCCCCTCCGGCCGCGGGCCATCATGATCAAAGGGTCGGGTTTGAAATGGCGGTCGGCGGACTCACCCCGCCGGCGGCGCGAGTCACTGCACGGCGGGTCGAAACCCGCGAAACGAGGCGGCCATGCACATCGAAGGTTCCTGTCACTGCGGGCGCGTGCGCTTTTCCTGCGAAGCCTACGCGCCTGTGCCTTACCTGCGCTGCTATTGCTCGATCTGTCGCAAGACGGCGGGTGGTGGCGGGTATGCCATCAATCTGGGCGCTCGCGCCGAGACACTGGAGGTAAGTGGCGAAGAGCACATCGCCATCTATCGCGCGGAGATCGAGGAAGACGGCGAGCGGCACACCAGCACCGCCGAGCGGCGTTTTTGCAGGCATTGCGGCAGCTGCCTCTGGGCCTTCAGTCCGGAATGGCCGCAGCTGATTCACCCATTTGCGTCATGCATCGACACGCCGCTGCCGGCAGCGCCGGAGACGGTGTCGATCATGCTGGATTTCAAGGCGCCGTGGTGCGAGCCGCCGGGTGGCCGCGGCGACACCGGCTTTGCGCGCTATCCCGAGCAGTCGCTCGAGGAATGGCATCGCCAGCATCGGCTGCTGTCCTGAAGCGGACGGTGCGCCGCGCGCGGGCAGCCGGCGCCCGCAGGTGACCGGGCGCGCGGCCATCCGCCGGCAGCTTCAGTGCTGCCCGCTTGCTCGTGCGGTCTTCTGGCCGGCCGATTTGTGCATTGCCGCCGGCATCACCAGTTTCATGTACGGCGGTGTGGCCTTGCCACCCGGTGGCACCCAAGCTGGCGCGGGCTTGCCGGCAGGCCCCAGCGCGTGGATGTAGTTGTACATCGCGGTGATGTCGGCGTCGCTGAGATAGCGGAAGGTCCACCAGGGCATAAGCGGCCGCGCGCGCGTCGTGCGTACGGATTTCACCCAGGTCTTTGCATCCATCTCCTGCACCTGCAGGCGCAGGTTGATCGGATAGGTCGTGCCCCATGGCCCCTGGAACGCCAGGCCACCACCGGTCAGCAGCAGTGTCTTGGGCGCGCTGCCGCCGTGTTCGCTCCAGCCGGGCGTGTGGCAGTCGTTGCAGCCACCAAGCTGGACAAGGTGACGGCCGCGGGCGATGCTGGTGTCGCCCGCGCCTTTGGCCGGCGCGGCCGCGGCCGCAGTCATCGCCAGCAACAGGGCCGGCAAGCCAAGCAGTATTGCAGTCTTCATCGTTGCATCCCCTCCCGTGGACAGAGCAAGTATTCACCCGGTCCGGTCGCGGCGCAAGAGCCGCAAGGGCGCCCGAGGGGCGCGCTGCCTGTTGTTTCACATGGCCGGCGGCGCTACGCTTCCGGTATGGCATGGACACGGCAGACAGGCTTGCTTGACCGCCTCGCGGCAAGCGTCGGCGAGCTGCTGCACGGCGGCGCGGTGACACCGCAGCAGGAGGTGCTGGTCGAGACGTTGTTCGGGCTGATGGGCCATCTGGCCGGTACCGACAGCATCGTCACCAGCGAGGAGGCCGCCTTCGCCAATGCACTGATGCAGGAACTGGACCTGCCGGCATACGCCGCCGAACTGGCGCGCGAGGCTTTCCAGGCGGGGCGCCGGCGCGAGCTGGATGTCGACACGCGCGTGCAGGCATTCGTCGCCATCTATCCCGCCGGCTCGGACACCGCCGCCAGGTTGTTCGAGGCGGTGTTGCACCTGGCGGTGGCAGACCAGCGGATGCGTCCGGGCGAACGGCTGTTCCTTGAGCAGGTCGGGGCGCGGCTGGGCTTTGACCGGGACGCGCTGGATCGCCGGTTGGCCGCGATGCAAGAAACGTCCTGACCCCAAGGGTTGCGCGTGGGCAGCAGGCGGGTCGGCGAGCGCTGCGCCGCAGTGTGCTGCGATGGGTCAGGCGTTGCCCGTATCCCCGCCGCCGCGGCACTGATCGAGCGCACTCAGCAGCTCCTTGGTGTCGTAGGGCTTCTGGATGACCGGCTCTCCGCGCCAGGCATCAGGTATGCCCTCGTCGCCATAGCCGGAGGAGAAGACGAAGGGGATGCCGCGCTCGCGCAGCGCGGTGGCGACGGGAAAGCTCGCCTCGCCCGCCAGGTTGATGTCGAGCACGGCCACGTCGATCGGCTCCGATTCGGCCAGTTCCAGGCACTTCGCCAAGCGCGCGGCCTTCAGCACTCGATAGCCGGCGTCCTGCAGACGATCCTCCAGCATCATGGCGACGAACATCTCGTCTTCTGCAAGCAGTACGCAGGGCGGATTTCCGTTCGAGCTCATTCGCTGGTTCCTTGTGTGCTTGCCGCGCGGTTCGTCCGCCGACGTCGTCGGGAAACCGGTTTGCAACCGGGAGTTTAGCGGCAAGCCGCTTAATACGGAAGGAACCCGCATCCGGGCGCCGGCGCGAGTCGCGGCGAGGGGAGATGGGCCATGGGACAAGCCCGTTCGTCGCCGGCGGGCTTGCACGTACTCCGCATCAGGCCGCATCGTCTGGCGGGTCCAGGGGGATGCGAATCACGCAGTGCAGGCCTTCGCGCGGGAACTCCAGCGCCACGCTGCCGCCGAGCTCGTAGGCAAGGCCTTCACGCAGCAGCCGTGAGCCGAAGCCGTGGTGGCGCGGCGCGGTGACCGGTGGGCCGCCATGCTCGGACCAGTCCATCCGCAACCACGGTTGGCCGTCGACCAGGTCGCGGCACCAGCGGATGGCGAGGCAGCCGCCGTCGGTGGAGAGCGCGCCGTACTTGCCGGCGTTGGTGGTCAGCTCGTGCAGGGCCATGCTCAATGCCAGTGCATGTTTGGCCGGCAGGGCGAGTTCCTCGCCGCGCGCGTCCACACGGCCGGCTTCCGCACGTTGCCACGGCTCCATTTCGGTGGCAATCATCTCGGCCAGCGAAATACCGCGCCAGGCGTGGCGCGACAGCGCGGTATGGGCCTTGGCCAGGGCCAGCAGGCGGGCCAGCAACCGGTCACTGAAAACAGCGGGGTCAGGCGTGCTTTGCAGCGTCTGCGCGATGATCGCCTGCACCGTTGCCATCGTGTTCTTCACCCGGTGGTTCAGCTCGGCAACCATCAGCTCCATGCGCTGGGTCGCCAGCCGCCGTTCGCTGATGTCGCGGGCGCTGAGCTCGCCGGCAAACTGTTTGCCTTCGCTGTCGCGCACCGGCGAATACAGCAGTTCCAGGTGCAACTTTTCGCCGTCCGGTCGGCGCCATGTCATCTCGAATTGCGCAGGTCCACCGTCGCGCCGGCGTCCGGCAAAGAAGTCCTCGGCCTCGGGGGATCGTTCGTCCGCGAGCAGCCGCGCCAGCGGCATGCCCAGCGCTTCCGCGGTGGTAAACCCGAAGATGCGTTCGGCCGCGGGGTTCCAGTCGGTGATGCGGTCGTACAGCGAGAAGCCGATCACCGCGTCGCGCGACGAGTTGATGATCGCCGCCAGCCGGGCGTCGGCGTGCTTGCGCGACAGTGCGGCGCTGACGTCAACGCAGGCCAGCACCATGCCGGCCGCGTCGGCGTCGACACCGGGCAGTTGCGGGCCGCAGGCGCAGGCGCGCAGCAGAAACACGCGCTGCCCCGCCGAGTGGGTGAGCAGGCGCTCCACCACGTCGCCCTGGCTGAGCGCCCGCTCCAGATCGCTGGCCAGATGGGGATGGTCGAAACTGCAGGCGATGTCGGTCAGCGGGCGGCCGCGATCCTCGTCTCGCAGCCGGAACAGTTCGCTGGTGGCCTGGCTGAAGTCGACGATTCGCAGCTCGCGGTCGAGCAGCACGAGAGCGATCGGCGCCTCGCGAAGCAGCCGCTGGATCAGTCCGGTGCCCCCGGGCGCTGTCGTTTGCCCGTCGGCAACGCCGCTCTCGACGGCGTGGAGCTGGTCGCTCATGTCACCGATGTCACGCACCGACTCGCGGAGCTGCGCGTTGGCGGCCACCAGCGTCTCGTTCACCAGCCGGTAACGCTCGTTGACGATGCCCAGTTCCGCTTCCACCTGCTCGTGCATCTCGACGGCCGCGCGCAGTTGCGCACGCGTCGCCTCGAGCTCGGCCTCAAGCGCACACAGGCGCGCCTGGTCGCCGCTGGCGCCGCAGTCGTCGTCGACCATCGCCGGTGCGTCCATCTCGTCGAAGCCGACGACGCAGGCATCGACGGTGCCATCGCGGCCATGCAAGGGCGTCACGATCAGCCGCAGCGGCCGGCAATCCGCACGCGGCGGAGCGAGGTGTTCGCGGACGCTGGCGCGGCCATCATCGAAGACTGCGGTGACGGCCTCGTTGACCACGCAGGCGAGGGTGCGCGGCAGCATCTGGAACACATCCAGGCTGGCCGCGCCGCTGGCCGGTGCCAGCCAGCGGCCGGTGTCGCCACCGAAGTGCACGATGCGCCGGTCGCGGTCGACCACCACATACGCCGGGGCAAAGTGTTGCAGTGCGCGACGAGCGCGAGCATCCAGGTCAACCGCCTTGAGCGGCGGCCTGTGCGGCTGTGCCTGCGGCCTTGCCCTCGCCGGCGGATGCGGCAGGGCGGCTTTGGCCTCGTCCATGTCCGATGGCATGCCTGGAAGTGTTCAAGTGCGGGTCAGCCGAGTCTACACCGCGACAACCGCGCGCCTACCGCCGGGAGCGCCTGCGACGGAAGGGATTCCGCTGCGATTCAGGCTGCGGCCATGCGGCTGCGCGCTCGAACCCCGTGGCGGCTGGTCCGGAGGCGTGCCCCTGCATCCTGCCTTGCGGCGCCGGCGAACCTCGCGCTTTGCAGGCATGGCGGCTGCGCCCGCGGCTCACCGGGCCGGCCCGCCCCGCCGTTGCAACGGCCGCCTTTCACGGCGGCCGGGCGCCCGCCTTGCCAGTCTTGGGTTCGGGCGGTGGCCGCGCCACCCAAAAACGCGCGTGAACGGCAGTGTATCGGCGGGCAGGTCCCGGCACGCTCGATGCATTGGCGGGGAGGTCAGTGCAATCCAGCGGAGCATCCCAATGAGCAAGCAACTTCAAGGCAAGCGTGTCGCCATCCTCGCCACCGACGGTTTCGAGCAGGCCGAACTGGTCGACCCGCGCGACTCGCTGCGAGAGGCCGGCGCCAAGGTGGATGTCGTCTCGCCCGAATTCGGCGAAATCCTCGGTTTCCACCACCTGGGCAAGGGCGAGGCGGTCAAGGTCGACCGCTTCCTCGGCGACACCGACCCGGCCGATTACGACGCCCTCGTCGTTCCGGGCGGCCTGTTCAACCCGGACAAACTGCGCACCGACGAAAAAGCGTTGGCTTTCGCGCGCCACTTCTTCAAGGCCGGCAAGCCCGTCGGCGCGATCTGCCACGGTCCCTGGGTGCTGATCAACGCGGGGGTGGTGAAGGGCCGCACCCTGACTTCGGTGCCTAGCATCCGCATGGACCTGGAGAACGCCGGCGCGAGCTGGCGCGACGAGGCCGTGGTAGTCGACAAGGGCCTGGTCACCAGCCGCACGCCGAAGGACCTCGAAGCCTTCTGCAACAAGCTGATCGAGGAATTCGCCGAAGGCCGCCACCCGCAGCAGCACCGCTCCGCCGCCTGAGGGCAGCGCGGCGACTCGCCCCGCCGCGGCCGCATCGCCGCAGCCGCGGTCGCGGCCGGTTGGCAGCGGCTGTTGCCGGAGCCGACCAGTCCGCGGCGGGGGCCGCGACCACGCGCGATCCGCGGGCCGGCAAGGTGGCGTTCAAGTTGTGCAATGCATCGTTGACGATGCTTCCAGGCACGGCTGCACCGGAACCGATGGCACCGCCAGACATGCCGCCGCCGGCGCGGCCGCACCCGGACGTCTTCCGCCAGGCCCGCGGCGGCTTCGGCCGCGGGTCGCCCAGACCATGGATGCGTTGAATTGAGCCTGCTGCGGATCTATCGCCCGCGACTGGACGGCAGCGCCACCGTTGGCACGTGGCGGCCGCTGCTTGCGCGCTGTCAGGCGGCCGGCTTCAGCCATGTGCTGTTGCCGACGCCGTGGCCTGCGCCAGACGCGCCAGGCGCCGCCGCGCCGGCTGACGCGGCGGTGCCACCGGCGCCGCAGGCGCTGCTCGACGGCTGCCGGGAGCACGGCCTGGTGCCGCTGTTCGATCTGCGGATGGACTGGTGCGCTGCCGACGATGCGCGCGTTGCCGCGCACCGCGACTGGTTCCGTTTCGATCCGCGTGGTGCCGTCGAGCCGCCCGACCCGCGGCGGCGCGACGACCAGGCGCAGGGAGCGGATGCCTGGTGGCGCTGGAACGACGCCAGCGTCAGCGACGCCATTGCCGAGTGGTGGCGCACGCACCTCGACGCCTGCATCGCCGCGGGTGCCGGCGGCTTCCACGTGCGCTCGCCGCAGCGGCTGCCGGTGGCGCGCCTGCAGGCGCTGATGCGTGGCGCGCGGCGGCAGCGGACGCTGGTATTCATTGCCGACACGCCGGGCTTGCGGCCGCGCGAGCTGCGGGCGTTGGCGCCGCTGGCTTTCGACGCGGTGCTGTCGTCGGCGCCGTGGTGGGATGGACGGGCGCCCTGGTATGCCGAGGAGCAGGCGCGGCTGCGCGCCCTCGCACC
Organism: Rhodanobacteraceae bacterium; assembly: GCA_035699085.1. Lineage (GTDB taxonomy): Bacteria > Pseudomonadota > Gammaproteobacteria > Xanthomonadales > Rhodanobacteraceae > DASSBG01. The sequence continues at coordinate 49,744 of DASSBG010000028.1, read as the reverse complement.
GGTGCTGGTACCACTGCAGGCGGCCGGTGACACGGCACAACCGCCGGCCGACACCGCCTGCCGTCGTCACCAGCGGGCGCTGGATTTCGCGGTGGCCACGGGTGACGGCGTATTGATGGACGAGGAGTTCGCGCGCGATTTTGCAACGGCCCTCGGCGTGGCGGCCGGCGCCGGGGCGCTGCCACTGGAAGCACGCATCGTGGCAGCGCACCACTGCCTTGCGCAGCGGCCGGCGCAGGCGCTGCGGCAGCTGAGTGCGCCACACGAGGCGGTCGGCGCCTGGCTGCGCGAGGGCGCTGGCGAGGCACCGGCGGAGGACACCCGGCTGGTGTTGATCAACGCCGACCTCGACCACGCGCGGGCGCCGGTACGGCGCACGCTGCGGGCCGCCCTGGGCGAGCACACACGGCTGGCGCCGCTGCTGCCCGGCGATGGCGATGCGCCGGACGGGGAACTGGTCGAGGCCGGCGGCGTGCGCGCCTGGGTCGCGCAGCCGGCGCCACGGGCGCGGCATGGCGGCAACGCTGTGGAAACCGCGACCGCGGCGCCACGCATCGCCATCGAGGCGGTGAGTCCCAGCGTCGACGGTGGCCTGTTCGCCGCCAAGCGCTGCGTGGGCAGCGAGCTGGCGGTGGAGGCAGACGTCTTCATCGATGGCCATGAATCGCTGGGGGTCGAGCTGTTGTGGCGCGCCTGCGACGAGAAAACCTGGCAGCGCTGCCGCATGCGCGGCCTGGGCAACGACCGCTGGCGCGGCGAAGCGCCATTGCCGCGGCTGGGTCGCCACGAGTTCATGATCGAGGCCTGGCACAACCGCTTTGCCGGGGCCCGGGAGGACCTGCGCAAGCGCGAATTGGCCGGCGTGGCCGAGGCCACCGACATTGCCGACACCATCGCGCTGGTCGAGCAGATCGCGGCCCAGGCTGCGCCGCCGCACCAGGGCCTGGTCGAGGCGCTGCTGGACGAACTGCGCGCGGCCGACCGGCCAACCCAGGTCGACCTGCTGCTGGCCGAGCGCAGTGCAGACCTGGTCGCTGCCGCCGACCCGCGCCCGCAGCGCGCGCGCAGCCGGCCCTACGCCGTTGACGTCGATCCACAGCGGGCCGGCTTCGCTGCCTGGTATGAGCTGTTCCCGCGCTCGCAAAGCGGTGACCCGGCACGTCACGGCCGCTTCGAGGATGTGATTGGCCGGCTCGACGCGATCGCCGCCATGGGCTTCGACGTGCTCTACCTGCCGCCAATCCACCCGATCGGCCGCAGCCAGCGCAAGGGCCGCAACAACGCGCTGCAGGCGGCAGCCGACGATCCCGGCAGCGTCTACGCCATCGGCGCCGACGACGGCGGCCACACCGCCGTCCACGCCGAGCTCGGCACGCTTGAGGATTTTCGTCGGCTGCGCCAGGCGGCGGCGCGGCGCGGGATGGAGATTGCCCTCGACCTGGCGGTGCAGTGCTCACCCGACCACCCGTGGCTGCGCGAGCATCCCGGCTGGTTCGACTGGCGCAGCGACGGCACCGTGCGCCATGCCGAGAATCCGCCCAAGCGTTATGAAGACATCGTCAACGTCGACTTCTACGCCGAGGAGGCGCTGCCCGACCTGTGGCTGGCGCTGCGCGAGGTGGTGCGCTTCTGGATCGGCGAGGGCATCACCACGTTCCGCGTCGACAACCCGCACACCAAGCCGATGCCGTTCTGGTCGTGGCTGATCGGCTCGATCCGCGGCGAGGACCCGGAGGTGATCTTCCTCGCCGAGGCCTTCACCCGACCCAAGCTGCTGCGGCGGCTGGCCAAGCTCGGCTTCAACCAGTCCTACACCTACTTCACCTGGCGCAACAGCAAGCCGGAGCTGATTGAGTACCTGCGAGAGCTGGGCGAGGGTCCGGAGGCCGAGTACCTGCGGCCGCACTTTTTCGCCAACACGCCCGACATCAATCCGTGGTACCTGCAAACCTCCGGCCGCGCCGGCTTCGTGGTGCGCGCGGCGCTGGCGGCAACGCTGTCGGGGCTGTGGGGCATCTACAGCGGGTTCGAGCTGTGCGAAGCCGACGCGCTGCCGGGCCGCGAGGAGTACGCCGACTCGGAAAAGTACCAGTTGAAGCCGCGCGACTGGGACGCACCCGGCAACGTCATCGGCGAGATCGCGCAGCTCAACCGCATCCGGCGCCTGAACCCGGCGCTGCACAGCCACCTCGGCACCCAATTCCACCATGCCGGCAACGATCAGATCCTGTGGTTCGAACGCGCCACGCCCGCGCGCGACAACGTGCTGCTGGTGGCGGTAAACCTCGACCCGCACCATGCGCAGGAGGCCGATGTCGAGTTGCCGCTGTGGAATTTCGGCCTGCCGGACGAGGCCTCGCTCCAGGCAGAGGACCTGCTGAACGACCGGGCCTTCGCCTGGCGCGGCAAATGGCAGCATCTGAGGCTTGATCCGGCGCAGAGCCCGTTCGCGATCTGGCGCGTGCGTGCCGAGGGGGCGCCGTGACCGCACCCGAACGCATTCCGGCGTCGCTGGCCGCCATGCCGGCCACTGACCCGTTGTGGTATCGCGACGCGGTGATCTACCAGTTGCACGTGAAGTCGTTTTTCGACGGCAACGGCGACGGGATCGGCGACTTCCGCGGGCTGATCCAGAAGCTCGATTACCTCTGCTCGCTCGGCGTCACCGCGATCTGGCTGTTGCCGTTCTACCCCTCGCCGCTGCGCGACGACGGCTACGACATCAGCGACTACTGCGGCGTGCACGCCGACTACGGCACACTGGCCGACGTCGCCGAATGCATTGCCGCCTGCCACCAGCGCGACCTGCGGGTGGTCACGGAGCTGGTGGTCAACCACACCTCCGACCAGCACCCCTGGTTCCAGCGCGCGCGCGCCGCACCGGCGGATTCGCCCGAACGCGACTATTACGTCTGGTCCGACAGCGACGCACGCTACCCCGGCACCCGCATCATCTTCTGCGACACGGAAACCTCGAACTGGACCTGGGACGCACAAGCCGGTGCCTACTACTGGCACCGCTTCTACTCGCACCAGCCGGACCTCAACTTCGACAACCCGCGGGTGCTCGACGACATCCTGCGCGCGATGCGTTTCTGGCTCGACCTTGGCGTCGACGGGCTGCGCCTCGACGCGGTGCCCTATCTGGTCGAGCGCGACGGCACCAGCAACGAAAACCTGCCCGAGACCCACGCCGTGCTCAAGCGGCTGCGAGCCGAACTGGATCGCGATTACCCGGGGCGGATGCTGCTGGCAGAGGCCAACCAGTGGCCTGAGGACGCGCAGGAGTATTTCGGCCACGGCGACGAATGTCACATGGCCTTCCATTTCCCGCTGATGCCGCGCATGTACATGGCCATTGCCCAGGAGGACCGCTTTCCGATCACCGACATCCTGCGCCAGACACCGGCGATCCCCGAGGGCTGCCAGTGGGCGATCTTCCTGCGCAACCACGACGAACTGACCCTGGAGATGGTCACGGACCGCGAGCGCGATTACCTGTGGAACGTCTACGCCGCCGACCGGCGCGCACGCCTCAATCTGGGGATACGCCGACGGCTGGCCTCGTTGCTGGAGCGCGACCGCCGGCGCATCGAGCTGATGACCTGCCTGCTGCTGACACTGCCGGGCACGCCGGTGCTGTATTACGGCGACGAGATCGGCATGGGCGACAACATCCACCTCGGCGACCGCGACGGCGTGCGCACGCCCATGCAGTGGACCACCGACCGCAACGGCGGCTTCTCCCGCGCCGACCCCGAGGCGCTGGTGCTGCCACCGCTGATGGGCCCGGTCAGCGGATACGCCGCGGTCAATGTGGAGGCGCAGGAGCGCGATGCCCATTCGCTGCTCAACTGGATGCGCCGGATGCTGGCGCTGCGCCGCGCGCGCACGGTGTTCGGCCGCGGCGAGCTGCGCGTGCTGAAGCCCGGCAACCGCCGCGTGCTTGCCTACCTGCGCAGCAACGCGGAGCAGACGGTGCTGTGCGTGGCCAACCTGGCAAATACGCCACAGGCGGTCGAACTCGACCTGGCCGAGTTCGAGGGCCGCACGCCCCTGGAGCTGACCGGCGGCACCGTCTTCCCGCCGATCGGCCAGCTGAGTTACCTGCTGACGTTGTCGCCCTACGGTTTCTACTGGTTCGAACTGGTCACTGACGGCGAGGTGCCCGACTGGCACGCGCTGGCGACCACGGCCATGCCCGACTATGTCACCTTGGTGCTGCGTCGCGGGATCGGCGAGCTTCTCGACGGACGGTTGCGCGAGACGCTGGAGCGCGAGTGCCTGCAGCTGTGGCTGCCGATGCGCCGCTGGTTCGCCGGCAAGGGCACTGATGGCGCCGACGCCGTGATCGCCGCGGCGATTCCGCTGCCTGGTGCGCCGCAGCTGCTGCTGTCGATGATCGATGCCGGCGGCGAGGACCGGCGGCTGCGCTACGCCGTGCCGCTGGGTATCGCGTGGGACGATGACAATCCGGGCGCGCTGGCGCAGCGGCTGGCGCTGGCGCGGGTGCGCATGGGCCGGCGCACCGGCTATCTCGCCGACGCCTTTGCCCTCGACAGCCTGGCGCTGGGCCTGCTGCACGGTTTCCGGAACGCTGCGCTCGAGCAGCCGGAGACCGGCATGGACCCCGCTGGCGGCGCGGGCGGCACCCTGGTGTTCCGCCGCGACGCGCCACTGGACGACTTTCCCGGCGATGCCGACAGCGTGCGTCGCCTCGACACCGAGCAGAGCAACAGCACGCTGGTGATCGGCGAACGCATGGTCGTCAAGTTGCTGCGTCAACTGCATGAAGGGCCGCACCCCGAGGCGGAAATGGCGCGACACCTGGCGGCGGTCGGCTTCGAGCACATGCCGCCGCTGCTCGGCGAACTGGCCTGGCAGGAGCCGGCGCGCGGCGCCAGCACCACCATTGCGCTGGCGCATCGCTACATCGACAACCAGGGCGACGCCTGGTCGTGGATCCGCCATGCGCTGGAGCGCGTGCTGCATGACCTCGCCATCGAGCCGGTGGACGGCGAGGACCTGCGCGAGAGCCTGCGGCCACTGGGCGCCTTCGCTGGCGTGATCGGCCGGCGTCTGGCGCAGTTGCACTTGGCGCTGGCCAGGCCCGGTCCCGATCCCGCATTCGCCCCGGAGCACGCAGACGCCGATCTCTGCGCGCAATGGGTGGCGACGGCGCTGCATTCATTCGACGATGCCCTGGCGAGCGTCCGCCGCAGCGCGTGCGACGCAGGGCAGCTCGCCGAACTGGCCACGCTGGAGGCAGCGCTGCCCGCACTGCGCGAGCGCTTGCCGCGACACCTCGATGCCTGCCGCGACGTCACCGCCATCCGCATCCATGGCGACCTGCACCTGGGGCAGATTTTGGTCGCGGCCGGCGATGCGCTATTCATCGATTTCGAGGGCGAACCGACCCGGCCGCTGATCGAGCGACGCGCCAAATGCAGCCCGTGGCGCGACGTCGCCGGCATGTTGCGTTCGTTTGTCTATGTCACCGAATTCGAGCCCGAGCGCGGCGCGGCGGTCGACGAAGAGGCGTTGACGCGGCGCAGCCAGGCTTTGTCGCGGGTCTGCCGCGACATGCGCCGCTGCTTCCTGCGCCAGTACCGCCGCGGCCTGCACCGTGGCGGCTGGGCCAGCGGCGAGATCGACGACGACCACGGCCTGCTCGACGTGTTCCTGCTGGCCAAGGCCAGCTACGAGGTGCAGTACGAGGCTGCCTACCGGCCGGACTGGCTGCGCGTGCCGTTGCGCGGGCTCGGCGAGATCGTGCGCCGCCTGCTGCAGGAGGCGCCGCGGTGAGCGCAGGTTGCGCCGACATCGACCGTGACGCGGTTGCTGCGCTGGTTGCCGGCCGGCACGGCGACCCGTTCGCGCTGCTCGGCCCGCACGACGCCGAGCGGGGCAGCGAGCTGCGCGCCTTCGTACCCGGTGCGCGCGCTGTGGAGGTGCTCGACGAAGCAGGCGAACGCAGCCTGGGGACCCTTGCGCGGCTGGATCCGGTGGGCTTCTTCTGCGGCAAGCTCGAGCACCGCGCGCCCTACCGCTTGCGCCTCCACCATGGCGACGGGCGGGTCGAGGAAACCGCCGATCCGTATTCCTTTCCGACGCTGCTGCCCGAGGCCGAGTTGCAGCGCCTGCACGATGGCAGCCATTGCCAGCTCGCCAACCTGCTTGGCGCGCAACCGATGCGCGTCGACGGCGTCGACGGCGTGCGCTTCGCAGTATGGGCACCGAATGCCTCGCGCGTCTCGGTGGTTGGCGACTTCAACGGTTGGGACGGCCGCCGCCATCCGATGCGCCTGCGCCACACGGCAGGCGTGTGGGAATTGTTCCTGCCGCAGGTGCGGCCGGGGCAGGCATACAAATACGAGCTTCTCGACCGCCACGGCCACCTGCTGCCGCTGAAGGCCGACCCGTGCGCCCGGGCCACCGAGCTGCCGCCGGCGACCGCCTCGCGGGTGCCGTCGCCGGAACCGTTCGCCTGGAGCGATGCCGGCTGGATGCAGGCGCGCGCGGAGACCGAACCGGCTTCGATGCGCCTGAGCGTCTACGAGCTGCATGTCGGCTCCTGGTTGCCGGCCGGCGAAGCGGTCGACTGGGGGCGCCTGGCAGAGCGCCTGATTCCATACGCGCTGGGCATGGGGTTCACGCACATCGAGCTGATGCCGGTCAGCGAGCATCCCTTCGGCGGGTCGTGGGGTTACCAGCCGCTGGGCCTGTTCGCGCCCAGCGCGCGCTGGGGCACGCCGGCCGAGTTCGCGCGCTTCGTCGACAGCTGCCACGACGCAGGCCTCGGCGTGCTGCTGGACTGGGTGCCGGGCCATTTCCCGACCGACGCGCACGGCCTCGCGCGCTTCGACGGCAGCGCGCTGTACGAGCACGCCGACCCGCGCGAAGGGTACCAGCGTGACTGGAACACGCTGATCTACAACCACGGCCGCAACGAGGTCATCGCCTTCCTGATCTCCAGTGCGCTGGAGTGGCTGGAGCGTTACCACCTCGACGGCCTGCGGGTCGACGCGGTGGCCTCGATGCTCTACCGCGACTACAGCCGTCCGGCGGACGCCTGGGTTCCCAACATCCACGGCGGCCGCGAAAACTACGAGGCCATCGGCTTCCTGCGCCAGCTCAACCGCACCGTGCATGCACGGGTGCCAGGCGCGCTGATGATCGCCGAGGAATCCACGGCCTGGCCCGGCGTCACCGCTGATCCGGCGCATGGCGGGCTGGGTTTCGACTTCAAGTGGAACATGGGCTGGATGCACGACACGCTGGAGTATTTCGCCCACCAACCAATCCACCGCCGCTACCACCACGACCGCATCAGTTTCGGCCTGCTGTACGCCTTCGACGAGCGCTTCGTTCTGCCGATCTCGCACGACGAGGTGGTGCACGGCAAGCACTCGCTGCTCGGCCGCATGCCCGGCGACGACTGGCAACGCTTCGCCAACCTGCGTGCGTTCCTCGGCCTGATGTGGGCGCACCCGGGCAAGAAGCTGCTGTTCATGGGCTGCGAGATCGGCCAGCGCGAAGAGTGGAACCACGAGGCTGGCGTCGACTGGGCGGCGCTGGATGATCCGCGCCACCGGGGCGTGCAGCGGCTGGTCCGCGACCTCAATCGCTCCGCCGCCGCCCGCGACGTACTGCACTCGAGCGATGCCGATGCGACCGCGTTCAGTTGGCTCGACCACAATGACGCGGAAGCCAGCGTGTTCGCCTTCCTGCGCCGTGGTCGCGGCGGCGGCGCGCTGGTCGCGGTAGCCAACCTCACGCCGGTGCCGCGCCACGGCTACCGCCTCGGCGTGCCGCATGGCGGGCGCTGGCGCGAAGTGCTCAACACAGACGCCGGCGTCTACGGCGGCTCCGGCCTGGGCAACGGCGGCGGCCTCGGCAGCGAGGCGCAAGCTTGGCAGGGCCAGCCGCACTCGATCATCGCCACGCTGCCGCCGTTGGCGGTGGTCTGGTTCATGGAGGACTGATGCCGGTCGACCATCTCTTGCCCGGACACCCTTCGCCCCTGGGCGCGACCTGGGACGGCCTGGGCATCAATTTCGCGCTGTTCTCGATGCATGCCGAGCGGGTCCAGCTGTGCCTGTTCAATTCCGCAGGGCGAAAGCAGGTGCAGGCGCTCGACCTGCCCGAGTGCACCGACGGCATCTGGCACGGCTACCTGCCGGACGCCCACCCCGGCACGGTCTACGGCTACCGCGTGCATGGTCCGTACGAGCCCGGCGCAGGTCATCGCTTCAACCCCAACAAGCTGCTGCTTGATCCGTATGCGCGCAAGCTCACCGGCCAGCTGCGCTGGTCCGACTCGCTGTTCGGCTATCGCCTGCACGCTGCCCGCGGCGACCTGGGCTTCGACCGGCGCGACAGCGCCTCGGCCGTGCCCAAGGCCGTGGTGTGCGAGGACAGTTTCAACTGGGGCGGCGACACCTTGCCGCGCACGCCATGGGCCGACACGGTGATCTACGAGGCACACGTGCGCGGCCTGACCCGCCAGCGCCAGGACATCCGCAGCGATCGCCGCGGCAGCTTCGCCGCCTTCGCCGACGCCCGTTTCATCGACTACGTAAAGCGGCTCGGCGTAACCACCATCGAACTGCTCCCCATCCACGCCTACGTGCAGCGCCGCTCGCTGGTGCAGCGCGGGCTGGCCAACTACTGGGGCTACAACACCTTGTCCTTCTTCGCGCCCGAGCCGCGCTACCTCGCCACCGGCGATCTGAACGAGATCCGCATCGCCATCCGCCGGCTGCACGCGGCCGGCCTGGAAGTGATCCTGGACGTGGTCTACAACCACACCTGCGAGGGCAACGAGCGCGGGCCGACGCTGAGCTTCCGCGGCATCGACAACGTCAGCTACTACCGGCTGGCTGCCGACGAGCCGCGCCACTACGCCAACGACAGCGGCTGCGGCAACACGCTGAAGCTGGCCAACCCCAACGTGCTGCGCATGGTGCTCGACTCGTTGCGCTACTGGGCTCAATCCTTCCACGTCGACGGCTTCCGCTTCGACCTGTGCAGCGCCCTTGGTCGCGAAGCCTGGGGTTTCGATTCCGGCGCCGGCTTCTTCGACGCACTGATGCAGGATCCGGTGCTGTCGCAGCTGAAGCTGATCGCCGAGCCTTGGGACATCGGTCCCGGCGGCTATCAGCTCGGCAACCACCCGCCCGGCTTCGCCGAGTGGAACGATCGCTTCCGCGACACCGTGCGGCGTTACTGGCGCGGCGACGAGGGCCAACGTGGCGACCTCGCGCAGCGGCTGTCGGGCTCAAGCGACATCTTCGACCACGACTATCGCAAGCCCTGGGCCTCGATCAATTTCATCGCCTCGCACGACGGCTTCACGCTGGCGGACGTGACGGCCTACGCGGAAAAGCACAACGAGGCAAACGGCGAGGACAACCGCGACGGCAACGGCAACGAGGCCAGCGCGAACTGGGGCGTCGAGGGGCCGAGCGACGACCCCGCCATCCGCGCCACCCGCGGCCGCGTGCAACGCGCCATGCTGGCCACCTTGATGCTGTCGCCGGGCACGCCGATGCTGCTGGCCGGCGACGAGTTCCAGCGCAGCCAGCAGGGCAACAACAACGCGTACTGCCAGGACAACCCGCTTTCCTGGATCGACTGGAGCGTGGCGGAGGGGGAGGCCGGCAGGGAGTTGATCGCCTTCGTCCAGCGCCTCACCAGCTGCCGCCGCCGCGTGCTCGGCCGCGCTGCCCGCGAGTACATGCATGGCGCACAGGTGGACGCGCTGGACATCCCCAACCTGAGCTGGTTCGACGAGCAGGGCGAGGTGATGGACGAGCCGCGCTGGAGCGACCCCGCCAATCGCTGCCTCGCGCTGCGCCGGGCGGTGCCGCGGCGCGATGCCTGGCTTGTCAGCTTGCTGCTGTTCAATGCCGGCGCCAACGACGTCGATTTTCACCTGCCGGCGCCGACGATGCGGTGGCGCATGTTTGTCGACAGTGGCGAGCCGCAGGCGAGGGAGCGTCTGGTCGAGGGCGAGGTGTACCGCCTCGGCGCGCGCAGCGTCGCGCTGCTGGTGGCGGGCGACGCGGGGAGCGGGGCATGAGCAGCGGGGCCGCCCACGCGATGCCCTTCGGCGCCACGCTGCTGACCCCGGAACGCACGCGCTTTCGCCTGTGGGCACCGGCACAGACGGCGGTGACGCTGGTGGCCGACCACCACGGTCGCGTGCCGATGCGTGCAGCGGCGGACGGCTGGCATGAGGTCGACCTCGATTGCGGCGCCGGCACGCGCTATCGGTACGAGCTTGCGGACGGCCATTGCGTGCCGGACCCGGCCTCGCGTGCCCAGCACGGCGACGCCGACGGCGCCAGCATCGTGGTCGATCCGTGCGCCTATGCCTGGCAGCAGCCGCAGTGGCGTGGGCGGCCCTGGCGCGAGGCCGTGATCTACGAACTGCACGTCGGCCTCTGCGGCGGCTTCGCCGGCGTCATCGACGAACTGGATCGGCTGGTGAAGCTGGGCGTCACCGCCATCGAGCTGATGCCGATCGGGGAGTTCTCCGGCAGTCGCAACTGGGGCTACGACGGCGTGCTGCAATTCGCGCCGGAAGCCAGCTACGGCACGCCGGAGGACTTGAAACGATTGATCGACGCGGCCCACGCACGGGACTTGATGGTGTTTCTTGACGTCGTCTACAACCACTTCGGCCCGCGGGAAAACTGGCTGGGCCGTTACGCGCCACAGTTCTTCCGCGACGACGTGCACACGCCGTGGGGTTCGGCGCTGGATTTCCGCCGCCCGCAGGTGCGCCAGTTCTTCCTCGACAACGCCCTGTACTGGATCGGCGAATACCGTTTCGACGGCCTGCGCCTGGACGCCGTGCACGCCATCGGCGACAACGGCTGGCTGCGGCAACTGGCGCAGCGCGTGCGCGGCGAATGCGCCGGTCGCGAGGTGCACCTCATCGTCGAGAACGAGGACAACAACGCCGAGCTGCTGGAGAACGGCTTCGACGCGCAGTGGAATGACGACTTCCACAATGCCCTGCACGTGGTATTGACCGGCGAGCACGAGGGCTACTACATCGATTACGCCGCGGCCCCGACGACCTTGCTTGCGCGGGCGCTGTGCGAGGGTTTCGTCTACCAGGGCCAGGCCTCGACCTGGCGCAAGGGCAGGGCGCGCGGCACGCCCAGCGCGCACCTGTCGCCGCTGTGCTTCGTCGACTTCCTGCAGAACCACGACCAGGTCGGGAACCGCGCCTTCGGCGAGCGGCTGTCCAGCCTGGTCGACGCCGCCGGCTGGCACGCGGCGATGGAGCTGCTGTTGCTGTCGCCGTCTATCCCCATGCTGTTCATGGGCGATGAGTGGTCGGCGCGCGAGCCGTTCCTCTACTTCACGGATTACGACGACGGCTTTGCCACGGAAGTGCGCGAGGGCCGGCGGCGCGAATTCGCCGCCTTTGCCGGCTTCGCCGACCCCCATCGCCGCGCAGAGATTCCCGATCCCAACGCGGTCGAAACCTTTGAGCGCTCGCGCCTGCACCGGCCGGCGACCGCCGAGGCCGAGGCGCGTTGGCTGGCCGGGCTGCTGGAACTGCGCGCGCGCGAGCTGGTGCCGCGGCTGGAAGGGTGCCGCGCCAGCGGTGCCGAGGTGCTGGGCGTCGGCGCGCTGCGCGTTGACTGGCGGCTGGGCGATGGCAGCGGCTATTCGCTGTGGTGCAACCTCGGCACCCAGGCGGTGCGTTGCGCGGTGCCACGGGCAGCGGACGGCGCGGGCGAAGCACCGCGGCCACTGATCGACACCGCCGCCTGGAGCCACCTGGGCGATGGCGTGCTCGATCCACGCACGACGCTGGCCGCGCTCGGCACGAGGTTGCCATGAGCGCGCCCCAGGACCTGCTGCGCCTGGCTGCCGCCGTTGGCGTGCTGGAGCGCTGGACCGACGAGACCGGCCGCAGCCATCACGTCACCGCGGCCAACCTGGCTGCGGTGCTGGAGCGGCTGGGCTACCCATGCAGCACCGCGGTGCAGCGCGCCGCCAGCCTGCAACAGGCGCGCGCCGAACGCAGCGATGCACACTGCCCGCTGCTGACCGTGGATTTTGGCGCTGCGGTCAGCGTCGAGGCGCCGGAGGGTGTGCGCGAGTACGCCATCGAGCTGGAAGGCGGCGAAGTCATCGGTGGCCGCCTCGGCGTCGACCGCCGCGAGCGCGGCCGGCGGCGGCTGCAGGCACCGCGGCGGGCCGGCTACCACCGGCTGCAGATCGGCGACAGCGAAAGAGTGCTGGCGGTCGCGCCGTCGCGCGCGCACCCGATGGGCGAGGGCGAGTTCCGCGGCTGGGGCTGCGCTGCCCAGATCCACTCGCTGAGGCGACCCGGCGATGGCGGCATCGGCGACTTTGCCGCGGTGGCGGAGCTGTGCCACGCACTGGCTGAGCGCGGCGGCGGCGCACTCGGCCTCAGCCCGAGCCACGCACCATTCACCGCCGACCTGGGCAAGTACAGTCCTTACGCGCCCTCGAGCCGGCTGTTCCTCAACCCGCTGCACGCCGATCTCGGCTTTCTCGGCCACGGCGATGGCGCGGCGGCGCCTCTCGCGCCGGCTGCGGCCGACGACCGGGCGCTGATTGACTGGGTCGGCGACGGCGAACGCAAGCTGCAGGTACTGCGCCACGCCTTCGAGGCGCTGGATGCTGGGCAGCAGGCGGAGCTGGGGCGCTTCCGCGAGGCAGGCGGCGAGGCCTTGCAACGGCACGCCTGTTTCGAGGCGCTGAGCCATCACCGCGCGATCCACGGCGGCTGGCCGGGCGACTGGCGCAGTTGGTCGGCGCCGCTGCGCCAGCCGGACAGCGCCGAGGTCGCGGAGTTTGCCCGCGGCCACGCCGGCAGCATCGAGTTCCACATGTTTGCCCAGTGGGCGGCGGAGCGCAGCCTCGACCGGGCCCGCAATGCTGCGCGCGACGCCCGTTTGCGCATCGGCCTGGTCGGCGACCTCGCCGTCGGTGCCGACCCCGGCGGCTCGGAGACCTGGACCTGGCGTGAGGAAAGCCTGGCCGGACTGACCCTCGGTGCGCCACCTGACGCCTTCAACATGCGCGGCCAGGGCTGGGGCCTCAGCGGCTTTTCGCCGATCGGACTGCGCCGCAATGGCTTTGCGGCGTTTCGCGACCTGCTTGGCCGCAGCATGTCCCGCTTCGATGCATTGCGCATCGACCACGCGCTCGGCTTTGCCCGCCTCTGGGTCATCCCGGACGGTGCCGAGCCGGCCGACGGCGCTTATCTGCGCATGCCGCTGCACGACATCCTCAGGCTGCTGCGGCTTGAGTCGGTGCGCAACGGTTGCCCGCTGATCGGGGAGGATCTTGGCACCGTGCCGCCGGGCCTGCGCAAGCGCCTGCAGGCGAGTGGCATCTACGGCACCGACGTGCTGGCATTTGCGCGCGACCGCGACGGCTTCCGCGAACCCGCTGCCTGGCGCGCCAGCGCGGTGGCAATGAGCAGTACCCATGACCTGCCGACGGTCGCCGGCTGGTGGAGTGGCCGTGACCTTGAGGTGCGCGCCGAGATCGAACAGGCAGCCGATGGCGCCGATGGCGCCGCCGCCGCGGACTTGGCCGCGCAGCGGGCCCAGCGGGGCAAGGATCGCCAGCTGCTGTGGCAGGCGCTGCGCGACGCCGGTTGCGCCAAGGGCACTGCGCCCGACGACGCGGCGCAGCTGGACGCGTTGATTGCTGCAGTGCTCGCCTTTGTCGGCCGCAGCGCCTGCTCTCTGGTGCTGGCACCGCTGGAGGACGTGCTGGCGCTGCGCGAGCAGCCCAACCTGCCTGGCACCGTCGACGAATACCCGAACTGGCGCCAGCGCCTGCCGGTGGCGGTCGGCGAGTTGCTGCACGCGCCGGAGGTGGTCGCGCGGCTGCGGACACTGGCGGCCAGTCGCCGACGGCGATGACCGCGGTCCGCGCCACGGCCCGGCTGCAACTGCACCGACGCTTTACCTTTGCCGATGCGGCCGCGCAGGTCGAGTATTTCGCCGCGCTGGGTGTCAGCCACCTGTATCTGTCGCCGATCGCGCGCGCGCGGCCCGGGTCGATGCACGGCTACGACGTGGTCGATCCCACCGCGGTCAGCCGCCAGCTCGGCGGCGAGCGTGGCCTGCTTGCGCTGGCGGCTGCGCTGCGCGCCCACGGCATGGGCCTGGTGGTGGACATCGTGCCCAACCACATGGCCGCCGACTGGCGCAATCGCTGGTGGGACGACGTGCTGCGCCGGGGCGAGCGCAGCCGCTTCGCGGCCTTCTTCGACATTGACTGGCGGCCGCCGGAGCGGGTGCTGCGTGGCAAGCTTTTGCTGCCGATCCTCGGTGAGGCGCTGGCGCCGACGGCCGCCGCGCACGGCTTTCGCCTCGGCGCTCGTGCCGACGGCGAGTTCCGCCTGCATTACGGTGACCACGACCTGCCGCTGTCGGCGGCCAGTCACGCGTTGCTGCTGCACCTTGCGCACGAGCCGGCGCTGGAGGCGGTGGCGGCAGACTATGCGGCGGCGGCGAGCAGTCACGGAATCGAGGCATTTGCCGCGGCCGGCAGCCGGCTGGCCGACGTGCTGCGCGCGCCCGCTTCGCGCCGCGCGCTGCAGGCCTTGCTGCGCGATTGCAGCAGCGACGCCCGGCGCATGTGCGATTTGCTGGACGCGCAGAACTACCGCCTGGTGCCCTGGCGCGAGGCGCCCCGGCACATCAACTGGCGGCGCTTCTTCGACATCAACGAACTGGTCGCGCTGCGCGTGGAGCATCCGCCGGTGTTCGACGCCGTGCACGCGTTGCCGCTGCGGCTCTATGCAGAGGGGGTCGTCGACGGCCTGCGCATAGACCATGTGGATGGCCTGTACAACCCGCGCGCCTATTGCCAGCAGCTGCGCTCGCGCCTGGATGACGCGCGGGCGCGGCGGCCCGCCGGGCTGGCGGACGAGCCGGCGTACCTGGTCGTCGAGAAGATCCTCGGGCCGGGCGAACTGCTGCCCGGCGACTGGCCGGTGCAGGGCACCACCGGCTACGACTTCATGGACATGGTCGGCGGCTGGCAACACGACGGCCGCGGGCGGCAGGCGCTGGATCGCGCCTGGCAGGCGGTGGCGCCGGACCTGGCCTGCCACGACTCGCTGGTGCGCGAGTGCCGCGCGCTGGTTGTCGACGACCGCTTCCGTGCCGACCTGCGCCGCGCCTGCGGCGCGCTGCGCAAGGCGCTCGACCGGGAGCCGGACCACGAGCGGGCCCCGGCCGCGGCGACGCGCGCGGTACTCCGCGCCCTGCTGGTACATTTTCCGGTCTACCGCAGTTATCTCGAGCCGGGTCGGCCAGTGTCGCCCGCGGACCGTGCCGCCTGGGCCGCGGCCTTTGCCGGCCTGCAATCGCAACCGGCCCTCGATGCCTCCGCCGCGCGCGTCGCGCGGTGCCTGCGCGGCTGGATCAACGACTGGCCGGAATCGGCACGTGGTGCGGACGGCGCCAGCCGCGCGGCGGCAATCATGCGTCTGCAGCAGCTGCTGCCACCGGTGGCGGCCAAGGCCGTGGAGGACACGGCCGGTTACCGTTACCTCCGGCTGTTGTCGCGCTGCGAGGTGGGCTCTGACGCCGGGCAGCTGGCGCACGACGACCAGGCGTTGCGCGGGTTCCTCGCGCAGCGTGCGCGCAATGCCCCGCACAGCCTGTCGGCCACCGCCACCCACGACCACAAGCGTGGCGAGGACGTGCGTGCACGGCTGGCGGTGCTGAGCGAGATGGCCGAGGACTGGGCGGCACTCTGCGCGCGCTGGCGCGCAGCGTTGGCGCCGCTGCGGCAGGCATGCGGCGGTGCGCCTGAGCCCGCAGACGAGTACGCGCTGTGGCAGACGCTGGTCGGTGTGTGGCCGCCGGGGCTCCGCTTCGACGATGCGGTGGCCGTCGAGCGGCTGCGCAGGCGGGTGGAAGCCTGGCAACGCAAGGCTCTGCGCGAGGCGGGGTTGCGCTCGTCCTGGCTGCAGCCGGCGCAGCGCTACGAGGAGCAGTGTCGTGAGTACCTCCGGGGTTTGCTGGAGGCTGGTGCGCAGCCGGCCTTCCAACAGCCATTCCTCGAACTGCTGGCCCGGATCACCCCGGCGGGCGTCATCAATGGCTGGTCGCAGACGCTGCTGCGCATTGCCGCACCCGGCATCCCCGACCTCTACCAGGGCAATGCGCTGGAGGACTCCAGCATGGTCGATCCGGACAACCGTCGCGCCGTCGACTATCCGCGGCGCGCGGCGGCACTTGGCGTCAGTCCGGATCTGCGTCGGCTGCTGGCGCACTGGCCGGACGGCATGCTCAAGCAGCACATCACGCGTGCGCTGCTGCAGGCGCGGACCCGCTGGCCCCAGGCGTTCGCCGGCGAGTGCACGCCGCTGCACGTGGCCGGCGCGCATGCAGCGCACGTGTTTGCCTTCGCCCGCGGCGATGGCGCGCGGCGGGCGGTTGCCATCGTTCTGCACCATCCGCTGGCGCTGCTCGGCGGCGCGCCGGCGCCCCGCCTGCCGCGGGAGACGTGGCAGCGCACGGAGCTGGCGCTGGGTGGCGCCGCCGAGCGGCAGTACCTGGAAGTGCTGAGCGGGCGCAGCCTGCGCGCCGGCGGCTCCCTGGCGCTGGCCGAGGCGTTGGTCGAGTTGCCGCTGGCGCTGCTTGTATCGGCGGATGGCGCGGGCGGGTGAAAGCTGCCGCTTGGGTGAGGGTGCAGCGAGCCCTCAGCCCCAGTAGGGTCCGCGCTGGTAGTAGTCGTGCAGGCGTTGCTCGTAGTCGCGGCTCAGCGGCGCGCGCGGCGTGAACTCGGGGCTCTCGCGCACCCGCCCGCGGGCGATGCCGACGCTGAGGCTGCGGCGGCTCCAGTCGATGTCCTCAACCCAGTCGCTGCCGATCAGCACCTTGCGCCCGCCAGGCCACCATTCGCGCGTGTCCAGCACCAGGTAGCGGATCGCCCAGTCGGCATCGTCGTAGATGAAGTCGTCGATCTGGCCGATGCGCCCATCCCTGGCCTCGACGTGATAGCCGGTGACTTCCTTGATGCTGCGCAGGTGCGAGGTGTCTTCCTCGTCCAGCAGCTCGTGCAGCTCGCGGTCCTCCTCGGACACCGGCACGTATTCGCCGTCGGGTGCCGCGTTGGCAACCGACGGCACGCCGGAGAGGCCCCACAGCCCCGGGCCGCCCCAGTAGGTTGGATAGCCGAAGTAGGAAAGGTAGGACTGTTCGTAACCGCGCGTGATCCCCTGGCGCACATCCAGCTCCGGGCTGTCCGCCAGCTGTTCCCGGGTCAACTCCACCCGCACCGGCGCGTCGTGCGTGGCACCGAGCGCGTCGGGGCGGAAGGCGAAGGGGGAGACCAGCACGCTGCGTCCCGAGAGCCAGTTGCCCGCGTGGACGGCGAGGTAGCGCAAGACCCAGTCTTCGTCACCGAAGTAGAGGTCCTCGATCGCGCCAAACTCGCCGTCGCTGCCGGCCAGGGTGCGGCCGAGCAATTGGTTGACGCTCAGCAGCATGCCGTGTGCTCCGCGGCCCCTGCCACTACTGCGGCTTCTCGTTGGCGACCTTGGATTGCAGCGACTGCGCCATGTCCAGGTGCGTTTGCAGCGTCGGCACGGTGTTCTGCGCGAACTGGCGAAGTTGCGGCGTCGACGCGTTCTGTGCAGCGTCCTGGAACAGCTTGATCGCCTTCTGGTGGTCCTCCACCATCGTCTGCGCATAGGCCTTGTCGAATTCGGCGCCGCTCTTGCCCTGCAGCTTGTCCACCGTCGACTTCTGCTCGGCGGTCAGGTCGGTCGGCACTGCCAGCCCTTCCTGTTGCGCGATCGACTTCAGCTTGTTGTTTGCCTCGGTGTGGTCGCTCTTGATCTTGTTGGCGAAATCCTTGACGTCGTCGTTGTTGGACTTGTCCATCGCGATGTCTGCCAGCTTGATCTCCAGCATCGAGCCGGTCGCGGCCTTGGCCACGAACGAGCCGCTCATCGAGCCGGTCATCACGCTGGCGGTGGTGGTCGGCGGTGCCGCGCCGTAGCGGACGGTTGCGGTCGTTGATGCCGGCGGCACCGTCATCGGTGCGGCGGCGGTGGTGGTTGGTGGCACGCCACCGTTGCCGTTGACGTTCTCGTTGTCGTTGCCGCCGTTACCGCAACCGGCGGCCAGCGCGGCCAGTGCGACCGTGGCGACGCACAGCGCCACCAGGCGCGGCGCGGGGAAACTGAGGCTTCGATGGGACATGGGTCGGCTCCTTTCGCTTGGCGTCGGTTGGCCCGACGAACGGCACGCGCGCCGCGCGATCCAGCCAGCACTCCACGCGGTCGTGCCACGGCGGTTACCTTGGCACGCATGACCTGAACGCGGAACCGAACGCAACTCGCCGTGATGGCTGCCGGTCGCATTCATTCAGCGTGTGTTTTCCGGGAGCAGGGATTGGGGAGCAGGGAGCTGGGAGCAGGGGCGTGAAGTCGGGGTGCGCCCACCGCCCTACCCATTCCCGATCCCCATTCCCCGGCTCAACCAATTCCCGAATGCCGAATACGCAATCACGGCTCCACAAGCAACTCCCGCGCGAGCAGGCAGGGCGCCAGCACGTGTTCGGGCAGCGGCGGCGCGCCGGTCTCGGGGCAGGGGTCGAGCTGGCTGCGGTAGGCGGTGAGCGCCTTGCGCTTGCGCCAGAAGGAGGGCGTGTCGAGCATCACCTCGCGCGCGCAGCCGGCGGCCGCGAGTGCGGCCGGTCGGCGCCATAGCGGAAACTGCGCGACCGCGCAGCCGACGTGGGCAGCCGCCCGCCGCACGCCCTGCGCGACGGCTGCCGCGTCGGCGTCGCCGTCATCGCTCCAGCGGGCCAGCACGCGGTCATCCGGGCGCAGCAACAGGCGCAGCCGCGCCACCAGCCGCTGTTCGTGGCTGGCGATGGCACCCGGTGGCAGGTGCCAGCGCATTATTGATGGTTGCGACCAGCCGAGATGGCGCAAGGCGAGCACGCTCTCACCGGCCGGTGGTGCCGCCGGGTGCGTGCCGCCGTCACTGACCATGACGACCACCAGCGGTCCGCCCCGCGCCCGCCACATGGCGATGGCGCCGCCGGCGCCCAGTGTTTCGTCGGCGGGCCGCGAGGCCACCACGACAAGCCGGCCGCAGCCGGCCATGAGCTCGGCCATGCCCATCGGCGCCGGTGGCTCGGGCGCCGGGCGGGCAGCGGGCGCCGGAGGAACCAGCGCACGCGCGGCGCCCTGCATATTCATGCGAAGGCGATGGTGCGGGGCGGCGGGGCTCGCGGGTGCAGCGTGGGCCATTGAGGTCGGATCGCGCATAAGGCTCGGCTTATCGCATGCAGGCGCTGAACATGCGTGCACTGCGGCAACCCCGCCGTCGCCTCAGCGGGCGGTGGCATCCTCCGAGGCGATGGCGGTGGCGACGTCGCGCGGATAGACGCGCAGGCCGCGCAGCAGGATCAGGCCGGCCAGAGCCAGCGGCAACAGCATCACCAGGAAGGTATCGCCGAGGCCCGCGGCGGCGCTCGCGGCCTCTGCGGCGGCGCCACCGGCTGCCGCGGCGCCGCCATGGACCGGACCGCCAAAGAAGGACGAGACATAGCCGAACAGCGGTGGCGCCAGCGCCTCGAAACCATAGCGGATCACCGAGCGCACGCCTTCGGCGCGGCCCCAGAGGCGCGAATGCATGACATCGAGGCGCGCGGCGTCCACCGCCGGGTTGGCGCCCCCGATCCCGGCCGCGGCAATGAAGAACAGCGGTGCCGCAATCACCAGCGAGCTGATCAGGAAGGAGGGAATGAAGGCCACCGCCGCCAGCAGGTAGGCGGCCGCCCCCACCATCACGCGTCCGTTGATCCGGCCACGGCGAATCAGCCGGTCGCCGCCGCGGCCTGCCAGCAGCACGCCGACGATCGCGCCGAGGCCGACGGCCACCGAGACCAGGCTGGCCGTCGATTGATCCAGGCCGAAGCGCCCGCGCATGAACACCATGGCAAAGGTGCGCAGGCCGGTGAAATAGAAGTAGCCCAGCGCCGAGGCGATGACCAGCGTGCGGTAGGTGGGGATCGACAGGATGTAGCGCACCGATTGCCACAGCGAAAAGTTCGTCGGGTCCTCGTGCAGGACCAGCGCATCGCGAGGCTCCACACCGTGCTGCTCGATCCGCCTCTCGACTTCCGGCACGCGCTCCGAGCCGCTGCCGCCCTCGCCGCTGCCGAGATCCTCGTCGCTGGTGGCGCCCTCGGGCACCTCGCCGCGGCCGCCGCGGGCCGGCTCCGGCAGCCAGCGCCAGATCACCGCTGCCAGCACGAAGCCGAGCAGCGCCAGCACCCAGAACGAGGCGCGCCAGGACAACAGCGCGGCGACGTTGCCGCTGATCAGGAAACCAAAGGCGACGCCGATCAGCTCGCCGCCCAGGATGTAACCGAAGATGCGGCCGCGTTCGCCGGGGTGGAAATAGTCGCCGGTCAGCGACATCACCGCCGGTCCGGACGCGGCGACGATTGCACCGAGAGCCAGCCGGCTCAGCAACAGCATGAGGTAGGAGGTGGCGAAGCCGCCCACCACCATCGCCAGCGACCACAGGCCGATGCTGGCGACCAGCAGGCGCGTGCGCCGGGTGCGGTCGGCGAGGATGCCGAAGGGCAGGGTGACGAAGGCGCCGATCAGCGTGGAGGCAGTCACCAGCAAGCCAATCTGCACGTTGCCGATATGCAGCGCCTGCTCCAGCGGCGCGGCGACCGCGCCGACCGTGGCCTTGTCGGCAGCGTCCAGCGCCAGTACGCAGGCCAGCAGGAACACGATCTTCAGCCGCTCCGGCCCGCCCACCATCCCGAGCAGCGGCCCCTCGATATCGCGGCGAAACCAGTCGCGCAGGGCATCGGACGGGGCGGCGGAGGGTTGGGGCATCGGCGGCGTCCCCTGCGGGTCCGGACAGTGAGGCGTCCGCCGGAATGTGATGCAGTTGGCATTCGGCTGCGGACGATCTCGCGTCATGGTGAGAGCCGCGCGCTGAATACCGGATGGCGTGGGCGAAGGCCGCGGATTCATGTTCCTGATCCAACGCCTGCGCGCTGGTCAGGTGAATGAATCCGTCCAAACCACCGTCGTCAAACATGGCTTCCGGCGGTCTGAATATTCATGGGGGAGCCATCCGCGAAGCGGACAATCAATGCGTGCCTCGACTCGCCGAGCGCGCACCACCCGAACAACGAGTACCCCTGACGATGAGCACCTGCAAGCCGATGGCGCATCACCGCCCGCCGACAACCTACCGTGGCAGCACCCCGCCGCCGCTGTCGCTGCCGCCACAGGACGGCGCCGACGTCGCCGCGCACACCCGCCAGCAACTGGCCCGTCTGCGCGAGGAGACCCGTCACCTGCGCGAGCGCATCGAGGCGCTGCGCCAGGACATCGGCGCTGCGCGCGGCCATTCCGCCAGCGCCGTGGCCGATGGTGCGGACGCGCGCGTCGATGCCGCCGCGCAGGCCGCCAACGGAGTCCTGCACCTGGCGGAGCACGACGTGCTCACCGACATGCCAAACCGGCTGTTGCTCTTTGATCGCCTTGAGCAGGCGATCGAGGCGGGCCGCCGCCATCTGAAGCGTGTCGGCGTGCTGTTCCTCGATCTGGATGGGTTCAAGGCCATCAATGACAGCGCCGGCCACTGTGTTGGCGACCAACTGCTCTACCAGGCGGCCAAACGCCTTTCCAGCAATGTGCGCGGCTCGGATACCGTCAGCCGCTATGGCGGCGACGAATTCGTGATCCTGCTGTCCGAGATCGACCAGCCGGAAGACGCCGCGGTGGCAGCCGGCAAGATGATCGCGGCAATCAGCGCCGCCTACAACATCGAAGGCCGCGACTACTATCTCAGCGCCAGTGTCGGCGTCAGCATCTATCCGCAGGACGCCGCCGATCCGCAGTCGTTGATCGAGATGGCCGACACCGCAATGTACCGCGCCAAGGCAGGCGGCGGCGGTGCCTACCAGTTCTTTTCCTGAGCCACGCCGCACGCCTCACCGAGTTACGCTAAGATCGTTTCCCTCGGCTGGGGGAGACGGCGGTGGCGATGGTTCGCTGGTGGGGGTCCTGCCTGTGCATGGCGCTTGCTTCCTTGCTGGCGTCGCCCGCTGCAGCCCAGCCGCAGGCAACGCTCAGCGTCACCGCGATGGACCCGGCGGGCGGCGAGCTGGCGCCGGGCGCGCCACTCAGCCTGCGCGTGCACTACCGGAGCGCGCAGGCGTTGCGCGTGCAGGCGCGCGGGCGCAAGGGTGGCGAAGACGTCCCCGGAATGATGAACGCGGCCCCGCTGCTGGCGGCCGGTGAGGGTGATGCGCTGGCGTGGATCGCATTCCGCGAGGCACGCAGCATCGACAGCGTGCGCCTGGTGGTCGCCGACGGCAACTGGAAGCACCTTGGCACGCTGGACGTGCCGGTGCGGGCAGCATGGCGGCAGGGTGCGCGGCCGCGTCACGCGGCGCGCTGGGTGCGGCAACTGCGGGCGCACCAGGAACTGGCGGCGCGGCGAGCCGCGACACCGCCCGACAGCGTGCTTTTCAACCTGCTGTTCGCGCTGATCCCGCTGCTGGTGCTCGGCTACTTGCTGCTGCAGGTCCTGCTGCCCATGCGCTGGTCCGGCGGATGGAAACGCGCCGCGCTGATCCCGCTGCTGGTGATGGTACCGGCCCTCGGCGTATCGCTGCTGGCGTTGCTGGCGCAGGCCAACCTCTGGCCGCTCTGGCTGATCTTCCTGAGCCCCCTGATGTTTGCGTACCTTGCGCTGTTGCTGGTCTTGCGACTGGCGACGCGCTACCTTGGCAGCCGGTAAACCCCAGGCGGTCCTGTTGGCCGCGCCCGCCCGGCTGGAGGCCACATGCTTGAGCTCGTCCTGGATTCGCGCCGCCATGACCTGGGTGGCTTCGAAGTCGGCCGCGTGCTGCCTTCGCGCAAACGCCACATGGTCGGGCCCTTCATCTTCCTCGACCATCTCGGGCCGCTGGACATGCGCGGGCCGATCCCGCGCAGCAGCGACGTGCGGCCGCATCCGCACATAGGGCTGTCCACGGTCACCTACCTGTTCGACGGCCAGATGACGCATCGCGACAGCCTTGGCATGGACCAGGTGATCGAGCCGGGCGCCTTGAACTGGATGACGTCCGGCGGAGGCATCACCCACTCCGAACGCTTCGACGGCATGCGCGCCAGCGGCGGCCATATCGAGGGCCTGCAGGCCTGGGTGGCGCTGCCGGAGGAGCACGAGCGGGACGAACCGAGCTTTGACCACTACGACAGTGGCGAACTGCCACAATTCGATGAGGGCGGCGTCAGCGGCCGCATCATCGCGGGCAGCGCCTTTGGCCTGGAGAGCGGCGCACGCACGCATTCGCCGCTGTTCTACGTGCACGCGGACCTGCGGCGGGATGCGCGCCTGGCGGTGCCGGACGCGGCGCCGGAGCGCGCGGCCTTCATCGCCGGTGGCAGCGTCGAACTCGGCGGCCAGCGCTACACCACCGGCCAGATGCTGGTATTCGCGGCCGGCAGCGCGCCGGTGCTGCGCGCGCTGGAGCCGTCACGTGTGATGCTGCTGGGCGGCGAGCCGGTCGGCCACCGCTACATCTGGTGGAACTTCGTGTCGTCGCGGCTGGACCTGATCGAGCAGGCCAAGGCCGATTGGCAGGCCGGCCGCATGCCTCTGCCGCCAGCCGACAACGCGGAGTTCATCCCGCTGCCCGACCGCCCGATGCCGCCGCCAAATCCGATGTCGTGAAGCGGCGGCGAGCGGTGAGCGGTGAGCGGGAAAAGCACTTGACACGGATCAAATCCGATCAAAAGCTGCAAAAAGGGCGGATAAATCTTTCAAAACCTTTTGAAATTAAATACCGTTTTGCTTTGCCTTATCCGCGCTCATCCGCGTCAATCCGTGTCAAGAGCTCTTGCGGGTCCCGGGTCCCGGGTCCCGAATCCCGAATCCCGAATCCCGAATCCGGGATCCCGCATCTCACCGTTTGCGCGCCAGTGTCAGCCCGTCGCCGATCGGCAGCAGGCTGAGGTCGACGCGCTGGTCGGCGTGCAGGCGGTCGTTGAACGCGCGTATCGCCAGGGTGCTGTCGTCGTTCTTGCCGGCGTCGGCTACGCGGCCCGACCACAAGGTATTGTCGACGGCGACCAGGCCGCCCGGCCGGAGCAGCGTCAACACCAGCTCGTAGTAGCTCGCGTAGCCGCCCTTGTCGGCGTCGATGAAGGCGAAGTCATAACGGCCGGACTGGCCGGCGTCGATGGCCTGTTGCAAGGTGTCCGCGGCCGGGCCCAACTTGAGGTCGATCTTGTCGCCGACGCCAGCGCGCTGCCAGTAGCCGCGGGCGATATTGGTCCACTCCTCGCTCACGTCGCAGGCCAGCAGGTGGCCGTCGGCCGGCAGGACCAGGGCGACGGCGAGGCTGGAGTAGCCGGTGAATACGCCGACCTCGATGCAGCGGCGCGCGCCCATCAGCGCCACCAGCAGGGCCATCAGCTGGCCCTGCTCGGCGCATATCTGCATGTTGGCCTGCGGCATCTCCGCCGTCTGCCGCCGCAGTTCGGCGAGAAGCTCGGGCTCGCGCAGCGCGTGTTGCTGCAGGTAGTCCTCAATGGCTTCCGGAATGAAGGCATTGCGGCGTGACATGGCGCGTCCTCCGTCGACGAGGGTCGTGGATCAGTTGGCGGCAACCCGGCGCAACACCAGCGAAGCGTTGGTGCCACCGAAGCCGAAGCTGTTGGACAACACCGTGTCGAGGCGGGCGTCGCGGCTCTCGCGGACGATGGGGAAGCCTTCGGCTGCCGGGTCAAGCGTGTCGATGTTGGCTGAACCGGCGACGAAGCCGTCCTCCATCATCAGCAGGCAGTAAATGGCCTCGTGCACGCTGGCCGCGCCCAGCGAATGACCGGTCAGCGCCTTGGTCGACGACAGCGGCGGGCAGTCCTCGCCGAAGACCTCGCCGATGGCGCGCAACTCGACCATGTCGCCGGCCGGCGTCGAGGTGCCGTGGGCGTTGATGTAGTCGATGGGAGCGTCGATGCCTTCCAGCGCCATACGCATGCAGCGCGCCGCGCCTTCGCCGCTGGGGGCGACCATGTCGGCACCGTCGGAGCTGATGCCGTAGCCGACCAGCTCGGCCAGCACCCTGGCGCCGCGCTCGCGCGCGTGCTCCAGGCTCTCCAGCACCAACATGCCGGCGCCGCCGGCAATGACGAAGCCGTCGCGGTCGCTGTCGTACGGCCGCGAAGCGGCCGCCGGCGTGTCGTTGAAGTGCGTTGACAGCGCGCCCATGGCGTCGAACTGGGCCGTCATGCCCCAAGCCAGTTCCTCGCCGCCGCCAGCCAGCATCACGTCCTGCACGCCGTGGCGGATCATGTCGGCGGCGGCGCCGATGCAGTGGCCCGAGGTCGCGCAAGCGGCGGCTATGGAATAGCTGACGCCGCGGATACCGAACCCGGTGGCGAGGTTGGCCGATACCGTCGAACTCATGGTGCGGGTGACCATGTAGGGCCCGACGCGGCGCACGCCACGCTGGCGCAACAGGTCGCCGGTCGCGATCTGCCAGTGTGGCGAGCCACCGCCGGAGCCGGCGATCAAGCCGGTGCGGATGTCGGTCACCTGCTGTGGCGCAAGGCCTGCGTCGGCAATGGCGTCCTCGGTGGCGACGTGGCAATAGGCCGCGGCGTCGCCCATGAAGCGCCGCTGCTTGCGGTCGATGCGCGCGTCCAGATCGATATCTGGCACGCCGGCGACCTGGCTGCGCAGGCCGAGCTCGGCGTACTCGGGCACGTGGCGGATGCCGCTGCGGCCCTCGCGCAGGCTGCGCGTGACGCTGGCGCGGTCGTTGCCGAGGCACGACACCAGCCCCAGCCCCGTGATGACGACGCGGCGCGCTTCAGAGGGCATCGGTGGAGGTGAACAGGCCGACGCGCAGGCCGGTGGCGGTGTAGATTTCGCGGCCGTCCACGCTCATCCGGCCATCGGCGACGACCAGCCGCAGCTTGCCGCGAATGACACGGTGGATGTCGATCTCGTAGCGCACCAGCTTGGCGCTGGGCAGCACCTGGCCGGTGAACTTGACGGTACCGACGCCGAGCGCGCGGCCGCGGCCGGGCTCGCCCTGCCATGGCAGGAAAAAGCCGGTCAGTTGCCACAGCGCGTCCAGCCCGAGGCAGCCCGGCATGACCGGGTCGTCCTGGAAGTGGCAGGCGAAGAACCACAGCTCCGGATGAATATCGAGCTCGGCCTCGATCAGGCCCTTGCCGAAGCGGCCGCCCGTATCGGCGATGTGGGTGATGCGATCGAACATGAGCATCGGCGGCAGCGGCAGGCGCGCGTTGCCCGGGCCGAACATGTCGCCGCGGGCGCAGGCCAGCAGTTGCTCGCGGTCAAGCGATGAAGGTCGATCCATGAATCACCAGATGAGGGCGGGAAATCCTGGCGCAAGCCACGGTGACTGAGCGCTGTGCCGCCGATTGTGACCGAAGTCGGCGCCGGCACCAATGGGTCGAACGTTACCTGCCCCGAGGCCGCCAGCGATGATATGGCTCGCGCCGCGTTTCCCGGTCCATGGTCCCCGGTCCCCAATCATTCCCAGGTCTTCGACTCCGCCGTCGCCAGCACCTCGGGCGGCGGAAGCACCAGTTTGCGCTTGCGCCGGCTCAGCAGCGGGTGTGCGATCACCGTGGCCAGCACCACCGCCACGCCGACGTAGAACAGCGGGTCAAGCTGGCGCTGCTCGCCGAGGATCAGGATTGCGAAGACGATGGCGTACACCGGCTCGAGGTTGGTGGCGATCTGCATTGCGTAGGCGCTGACCTGGCGCAACGCCGTCAGAGCCATGGCGAAAGGCAACAGCGTGAGGCCGATGGCCAGCACCAGCAGCAGCAGGGCGTCATGCAGGCTGGGCAGGGGGAAGGCCGGCCCCGCGTGCGGCATCCACGGCGCCAGCAGGGTCAGGAACAGCGTGCCGGCGCCCAGTTCGATGCACGTCGCCGTCAGCGGATCCGCGTGCTCCACCATGCGTTTGTTGAAGGCGCTGAACAAGGCCACGAACACCGCCGACACCACGCCAATCACCAGGCCCAGGCGCATGCCCGTGGGGATGCCACCAACCACCAGCGCCACGCCCGGCACCACGCCGATGCCGAGGAGCAGCTCCATCGGGGCGAAGCGGCGGCGGGCCACCCACGGCTCGATCAGCGCCAGGAAAACCGGTGCAATGGCGATGCAGGTTGCCGCCACCGAGGCATTGGCCAGCTTGACCGCGCCATAAAAGGTCAGCCAGTGCAGCGACACCAGCACGCCAACTCCGGCGTAGCCCGCGACGGTGCGGGCCGGCAGCGCCCGCAGCCCACGCCAGACGCGCGGCAGGGTCAGCAAGGCCGCCACCACGATCAGCATGCGCCACCAGACCAGTGGCAGCGCCGCCAGGGTGATCAGCTTGCCGACAATGGCGGTGAAGCCCCAGAGCAGCACGCACGTGTGGATCTGCAGCTGAGCCTTGCTGGCGGCGGAAAGTGCCAAGGGACGCCTCGGATGGAAGTGGTGGGAGACCGGCGGGCGCCATGGCGCGCCCGCGGCTGTCGATGGCCCTGGTGCCCGGCAGCGGCGGTCGGTGCCGGAGCGCGCCTTCGAGCGCCTCCGCACCGCCCGCCAAGTGCGTCGGCGTGCCCCGGCTCAGGCGGCCCGGCCGGCCAGGTCGCGCAGCACGTACTGCAAAATGCCGCCGTGGCGGTAGAAATCGCGCTCCTTCGGCGTCAGCAGCATCACCGACACCGGGAAACGAGTCGCGCCGTTGGCGCCCCGTGCCACGACCGTCGCGCGCTTCGCCTCGCCGTTTTCCAGGCCGACGATGTCGAAAACCTCGTCGCCCGTGAGCCCAAGCGAGTCGACGCAGTCCTCGTCGCAGAACTGCAAGGGCAGCACGCCCATCCCCACCAGGTTGGAGCGGTGGATGCGCTCGAAGCTTTCTGCGATCACCGCCTTCACGCCCAGCAGCAGCGTACCCTTGGCTGCCCAGTCGCGGCTGGAGCCGGTGCCGTACTCCTTGCCGGCGATCACCACCAGCGGCGTGCCCTCGGCCTTGTACTTCATCGCGGCGTCGTAGATCGCCAGTTGCTCGCCGCTGGGCACGTGACGGGTGAAACCGCCCTCGACCCCCTCGACCATGCGGTTGCGGATGCGGATGTTGGCAAAGGTGCCGCGCACCATCACGTCGTCGTTGCCGCGCCGCGAGCCGTAGCTGTTGAAATCGGCTGGCTGCACACCGCGTTCGATCAGGTACCTGCCGGCGGGCGAGTCCTTCTTGATCGCGCCGGCCGGCGAAATGTGATCGGTGGTGATGGAGTCGCCCAGCAGCGCCAGGCAGCGCGCGCCCTCGATGTTGCCGACGCTGTCCAGCTCCATCGTCATGCCGTCGAAGTAGGGCGGGTTCTTGATGTAGGTGGAGTCCGGGTCCCAGGCGTAGAGCGCACCGTCGGGCGAGGCAATGCTGTTCCAGCGCTCGTCGCCCTTGAACACGTCGGCGTAGCTTTTGCGGAACATCCCGGAGGTCACGGCACCGGCCATCAGGTCACTGATCTGCTTGTTGCTGGGCCAGATGTCCTTGAGGAACACGTCCTTGCCATCCTTGTCCTGGCCCAGCGGCTGTGTGGTCAGGTCCACGTCAAGCGAACCGGCCAGCGCGTAGGCCACCACCAGCGGCGGCGAGGCGAGGTAGTTCATCCTCACCTCGGCGTGCACCCGGCCCTCGAAGTTGCGGTTGCCGGAAAGCACCGCCGCCACGCTGAGGTCGCCGTCGTTGATCGCCTTGCTGACCTCCGCGGGCAGCGGCCCGGAGTTGCCGATGCAGGTGGTGCAGCCATAGCCGACGAGGAAGAAGCCGAGTCGGTCGAGGTAGTCCAGAAGGCCCGTGGCCTGCAGGTAATCGGTGACGACCTTGGAGCCCGGCGCCAGCGAGGTCTTCACCCACGGCTTGGACTTGAGGCCGCGCTCCACGGCGTTCTTCGCCAGCAGGCCCGCGGCGAGCATCACGGCAGGATTGGAGGTGTTGGTGCATGAGGTGATGGCGGCGATCACCACGGCGCCGTCGTCAACGCGGAACTGCCGGCCGTTCATCGAGACGTGCTGGCCGCGCGCCGCGATGCTTTTGTCATGGCCCACCGCGGTGTCACCGCCCTCGTTGGCGAACCGCTCCTCGCAGTCGCAGTCGTTGGGCAACAGCGCGCCGAGGTGGTCGCGGAAATCCTGCTTGACCCCCGACAGCAGCACCCGGTCCTGCGGCCGCTTCGGCCCCGCCATCGATGGTTTGACGTCGGCAAGATCGAGCTCGACGATACTGGTGTACTCGGCCTGCGGTGTACCCTCGTCGTGCCACAGCCCTTGCTCGCGCGCGTAGGCCTCGACCAGCGCGACGTGCTCCTCGCTGCGCCCGGACAGGCGCAGGTAGCGCACCGACTCGGCGTCGATCGGGAAGATGCCGCAGGTGGCGCCGTATTCGGGGGACATGTTGCCGATGGTGGCGCGGTCGGCCAGCGCCAGGTGCTTCAGGCCCGGGCCGAAGAACTCGACGAATTTTCCCACGACGCCATGCTTGCGCAGCATCTGGGTCACGGTCAGCACCAGGTCGGTGGCGGTGGCGCCTTCCGGCAGCCGCCCATTCAGCTTGAAGCCCACCACCTGCGGGATCAACATCGACGACGGCTGGCCGAGCATCGCGGCCTCGGCCTCGATGCCGCCGACGCCCCAGCCCAGCACGCCCAGGCCGTTGACCATGGTGGTGTGCGAATCGGTGCCGAAGACGGTGTCGGGGAACGCCCAGGCGGTGCCGTCGACCTCCCGCGGGATCACCACCCGTGCCAGGTGTTCAAGATTGACCTGGTGGACGATGCCGGTGCGCGGGGGAACAACCTTGAAGTCGGTGAACGCCTTCTGGCCCCAGCGCAGGAAGCTGTAGCGCGCCTGGTTGCGCTTGAACTCGATCTCGACGTTGCGCTCCAGCGCGGCATCGCTGCCAAATACATCCACCTGCACCGAGTGGTCGATCACCAGTTCGACCGGCGACAGCGGGTTGATCAGCTTCGGGTCACCGCCCAGCGCGTTCATGGCGTCGCGCATCGCCGCCAGGTCGACCACGCAGGGCACGCCGGTGAAATCCTGAAGCAGCACCCGCGTGGGCATGAAGGCGATCTCCGTATCCGGCTCCTTCTCGGGCTGCCAGCGCGCCACCGCCTCGATCTCCTTGCTGGTGGTGCTGACGTCGTCTTCGTTGCGCAGCAGGTTTTCCAGCAGGATCTTCAGCGAATAAGGCAGGCGCGTGATGTCGAAGCGCTGCCCGAGCCGCTTCAGGCTGGCGATGGTGTACTGCTTGCCATCGACGTCGAGCTGGTCGCGGACGGAGAAGGAATCTTTCATGATGGCTCCTGGCTGCTGGCGGGTCGCTCCGGGCCCGCGGCGTGCCCACGCGGGTCGGGGAAACCTCGCATTATCGCGCAAAAAGACTGAAGGGCGGGGAAGGGGGAACGGGGAATCGGTGAAGCGGAGCGACGCTGCTTCCCCTGCTCGCTGCTCCTTGCGGCTCTCCCGCCTCAGTCGCCGCGCTCCATGGCGATGCGGGAGAGCATGCCACGCGCCAGCATTGCCTGG
Organism: Rhodanobacteraceae bacterium; assembly: GCA_035699085.1. Taxonomy (GTDB): domain Bacteria; phylum Pseudomonadota; class Gammaproteobacteria; order Xanthomonadales; family Rhodanobacteraceae; genus DASSBG01. The sequence continues at coordinate 19,088 of DASSBG010000028.1, read as the reverse complement.
CGTTGGCGGTGCAGCAGCAGGCGCCAGCGGCGGCCACCAAGTTGCCGCCACAGCACCGCCGAGCGAATGCCGGCGAGCAGCAGCGAGCGGATGCGCTCGACCTGCGCCGGCTGCTGCAGCACGGTGGCGTCGCCGGTCACCATCACCCGTGGCCGCAGGGTCGATGCGGTATGCACGTAAAGGTCGGCCAGGCGTGCCATCACCGTGCCGTGCAGCAGACCGAAATGATCAACCTGGCGCTGCGCGTCGGCGATGCCTTCGTGCAGCGTGCCGAGCATGTCGCTGCGCGCGGCCAGCGTCTGCTGCAGGCGCAGCAGCGTCATCGCGATGCGGGTGACCTGCAGGTCGCGATCGTTGCCGTCAAGCTGTGCGATCAGCGTGTGCAGGCCCACGCGCAGCCCGGCGGGGCCGTCGTAGACGTGCGCGACATCGTCGGCGTCGAGCATGAACACGCTGTGGATGCTGGCGCGCAGCGCATCCTCGTCGAGGGTCTGGCCGAGTGCGGCGCGGCGCACCAGCAGCGCGGCCTGGAATACGCCTGCCAGCGCCATGGTACGTGGTTCGTTCATGCCATCCCTCCGAACGGTGCGTCGCTGGCCTCGATGATCCCGCCACCGAGGCAGGCGTCGCCATCGTAGAACACCACCGACTGGCCGGGCGTCACCGCGCGCTGTGGCTGCTCGAACTCGACCAGGCAGTGGTCGCCGTCCAGCGTGACCCGCGCGGCCTGGTCCGGCTGCCGGTAGCGGGTCTTGGCGGCGGCCGTGAATTGCGCGGCGGGGGCGGCGCCGTCAACCCAGGTGAGTTCGCCGGCCCGCAGGCGGCGTGCCTGCAGCCAATGGTTTTCGCCGCCCTGGGCAACGTACAGCGCGTTGGCGGCGACGTCCTTGCCAACCACATACCAGGCGCCGCCGGCGCCGCCGGCGCGGCCGCCGAGCCCGAGGCCCTGGCGCTGGCCAAGGGTGTAGAACATCGCGCCCTGGTGCTCGCCCAGCGGCTCGCCCTCCGTACTGAGGATTGGACCGGGGCGGGCAGGGATGTAGCGCGAGAGGAACGCGCGGAAGTCGCGTTCGCCGATGAAGCAGATGCCGGTGGAATCTTTCTTCGCATGCACGCGCAGGCCCGCCTCGCGCGCAAGCGCACGCACCTGCGGCTTGGCCAATTCGCCCAGCGGGAACAGGGTCGCCGCCAGCTGCGCCTGGCCCAGCCCGTGCAGGAAGTAACTCTGGTCCTTGTCGCCGTCGCACCCGCGCAGCAGGCGCCAGCGGCCGTCGCGCTGATCAACGCGCGCGTAATGCCCGGTGGCGATGCGTTCCGCACCCAGCTCGCGCGCTTGCTCCAGGAAGATGCTGAACTTGATCTCGCGGTTGCAGGCGACGTCCGGGTTGGGCGTGCGGCCGGCGCGGTATTCGTCGAGGAAGTGCTTGAACACCTGGTCCAGGTACTCGGCCGCGAAGTTGCGCGCGTGGAACGGAATGCCCAACTGCGCGCATACGGCAACGGCGTCGGTGCGGTCGGCGTCGGCCGGGCAGGGGCTGGCGCGGTCGTCCTCTTCCCAGTTCTGCATGAACAAACCCTCCACGGCGTGCCCCTGCCGACAAAGGAGCAGGGCGGCGACGGCGGAGTCGACGCCGCCGGAGAGACCAGTCATCACGTTCATTCGGGGCGGGAGGTTTGCCGTGAAAGGCCGGGAAAGCAACCATTCTGCCATCACCTGCGACACTGGCTGGCGAACCCTGACCAGGTACTGGCGGCAAGAGTCTGCGGAGCTATACTCGAAGCCATGAGCGAGATACCCGAAAAATTGCACGAAGGCGAACGCGGCATCGCGGTGGCGCCGGCCCGTCCGGAGGTGGCGCCGCCGCCGCTGTACGAGGTCGTTTTGCTGAACGACGATTTCACGCCCATGGACTTCGTGGTCGAGGTCCTGCGGTCTTTTTTCGGCATGAACCAGCAACGCGCGGTGCAGGTGATGCTGCACGTGCATACGCGCGGCCGGGGCGTTTGCGGTGTATTCACGCGTGAAGTGGCAGAAACAAAGGTGACGCAGGTCAACGAGTTTTCCCGCGCCCACCAGCACCCGCTGCTTTGCTCTATGGAAAAGTTGTAGGCGGCCCCCCATCTGTACGTCAGGCGACGTGGTTCGCGACGCACTACAAGTTGTTGGAGAAAAGCGGATGTTCAGCAAAGACCTCGAAGCCACCATCGGCCAGTGCTACAAAAGCGCGCGCGAGCAGCGCCACGAGTTCATGACGGTCGAGCATCTGCTGCTGGCGCTGCTGGAGAACAGCTCGGCCAGCGCCGTGCTGCGCGCCTGCGGTGCCGACCTTGACCACCTGGCCAACGACCTGCGGGCGATCATCGCCGAGACGGTGCCGATGCTGGCCAGCGACGACGAGCGCGACACCCAGCCGACGCTGGGCTTCCAGCGCGTGCTGCAGCGCGCCGTGTACCACGTGCAGTCATCGGGCCGCAAGGAAGTCACCGGCGCCAACGTGCTGGTCGCGATCTTCGGCGAGAAGGACTCGCACGCGCTGTACTTCCTGCACCAGCAGGAGATCATGCGTCTGGACGTGGTGAATTTCGTCTCCCACGGCATCACCAAGACCGCGCCGGAGCCGAACGCGCCCGCCGCGGGCGAGGCCGGCCGCGAAGGCGAGGACGGGGTCGACCTCAAGGGCAACCCGCTGGCGGAGTACGCGAGCAACCTCAACGAGCTGGCCCGCCAGGACAAGATCGACCCGCTGATCGGCCGGGTGCACGAGGTCGAGCGCACCATCCAGGTGCTGTGCCGGCGGCGCAAGAACAACCCGCTGTACGTTGGCGAGGCCGGCGTCGGCAAGACCGCGCTGGCCGAGGGCCTGGCCAAGCGCATCGTCGACGGCGAGGTGCCCGAGGTACTGGCCGACTGCACCATCTGGGCGCTCGATCTTGGCGCGCTGGTGGCCGGCACCAAGTACCGTGGTGACTTCGAGAAGCGCCTGAAGGCGGTGATCGGGCAACTCAAGACCGAGCCGGATTCGATCCTGTTCATCGACGAGATCCACACCATCATCGGCGCCGGCTCGGCTTCCGGCGGCACCATGGACGCATCCAACCTGATCAAGCCGATGCTGGCGTCGGGCGAATTGCGCTGCATCGGTTCGACCACCTACCAGGAGTTCCGCGGGGTGTTCGAGAAGGATCGTGCGCTGGCCCGGCGCTTCCAGAAGATCGATGTGGTCGAGCCGTCGGCGGCCGACAGCGTCGCCATTCTGCAGGGTCTGCAAAGCCGCTTCGAGAAACATCACCACGTCAGCTACACCGCCGATGCGTTGCAGGCGGCGGTGAACCTGTCGGTCAAGCATTTGCCGGACCGCCTGCTGCCGGACAAGGCCATCGACGTGATCGACGAGGCTGGCGCGCGGCAGAACCTGATGACCCCGGACGAGCGCAAGAGCATCATCGACGTGGCCGAGATCGAGCTGATCGTGGCGCGCATGGCGCGGGTTCCGGAGAAGCAGGTCTCCGCATCCGACCGCGACGTGCTGAAGAACCTCGACCGCAACCTGAAGATGGTGGTGTTCGGCCAGGACCCGGCGATCGACGCGCTGGCGGCCTCGATCAAGATGGCGCGCTCGGGCCTTGGCGACCCGGACAAGCCGATCGGCAGCTTCCTGCTGGCCGGCCCGACTGGCGTCGGCAAGACCGAGGTGACGCGGCAATTGGCGCTGCAGCTCGGCATCGAACTGGTCCGCTTCGACATGTCCGAGTACATGGAGCCGCACTCGGTGTCGCGCCTGATCGGCGCGCCGCCGGGCTACGTCGGCTTCGACCAGGGCGGCCTGCTGACAGAGCAGATCGTCAAGCATCCGCACTGCGTGCTGCTGCTCGACGAGGTCGAGAAGGCGCACCCCGATGTCTACAACGTGCTGCTGCAGATCATGGACCACGGCGTGCTCACCGACACCAACGGCCGCGAGGCGAACTTCCGCAACGTGATCCTGGTGATGACCACCAACGCGGGCGCGCAGCAAGCCTCGCGGCGCAGCATCGGCTTTGTCGAGCAGAACCATTCCAGCGATGCGATGGAAGTGATCCGCCGTGCCTTCAGTCCCGAGTTCCGCAACCGCCTGGACGCGATCGTCCAGTTCCGCTCGCTGGACATGGAGCACATCCTGCGCGTGGTCGACAAGTTCCTGATCGAACTGGAGACCCAGCTCAACGAGCGGCGGGTGAACCTGACGGTGGAGCCGGCAGCGCGGCGCTGGCTGGCCGAACATGGCTTCGATGCCACCATGGGTGCGCGGCCGATGGCGCGCGTGATCCAGGAGAACATCAAGCGGCCACTGGCCGACGAACTGCTGTTCGGCAAGCTGGCCGAGGGCGGCACGGTGCGCGTGCTCGTCGAGGACGACGCCCTGCAGGTGCAGATCGAAGCGCCGGAGAAGCTGCCGGCCGTCGTGTGAGCCAGTGTGGGTGAGCGATTGGAAGCGGTGAGCGCCAGCTCGCCGCTTTTGCTTTGCCGGCCCCCGATTCCGGCCCCGGCTTACTTCATCCGGTACGTGATCCGTCCCTTGGTCAGGTCGTACGGCGTCATCTCGACGCGGACCTTGTCGCCGGTAAGGATGCGGATGTAATGCTTGCGCATGCGCCCCGAGATGTGCGCGGTGATCACGTGGCCGTTTTCCAGTTCAACCCGGAATACGGTGTTCGGCAGGGTTTCCAGCACCGTGCCTTCCATCTCGATGACGTCGTCTTTTGCCATAAAACCTGTTCGCAAGGGGACGCGGAACGGCGCGCCCAATCCGCCCATTTTGCCACGTCCGGGCGGTGCGCGACAATGCGCCCTGATTTTAGCGGCCGTCTGCCGCAGGGCGCGGTGACGGCCGGCCCGCCCGCGTGGCCGGTCCGGCAGCACCGTGCCTCCCTCGGATTTGCCCGGATCCAGCGGCGCCAGCTTCGCGGGTGCCGCGGCTGCGTGCGGTGCTGCAGCGGTGTGCCGGTTGATATCGAGCCGTGAATGACGGCGATCGTGGCCCGCCGCGGCAATGGGCCATAATGCGCCAGCGGTGGGACGCCCGGTGGAGGAGACCAGCACGATGCATGGCGCAAGCGACGCAGCCATCTGGCGCGTCGGCTTCATCGACAGCGACCGACCGGACCTGTCCAGCCGGCAGCGGGCGCTGCGCGTCGGCTCGTCGCCCGAGTGTGAGGTGGTATTGCCGGCTGCGTCCGCCGCCGCGCGCCATCTGACCCTGATCCACGACCGGCGTGGCTACCTGCTCGAGGTGGAACCATCGGCGCCGCACGTCTATGTGAACGCACGCCCCGTGCGCGAACGCGCTTTGCTGCGCCTGGGTGATGTCATCAGCGTGGGGACAAGCAAATTGCTGCTGAAGCAGGCGGCAGAGGATCTCGGCCGGCCGCGGGGCGACGCCGTGCCTCCTGGCGGGCCGGGGGGCCTGGCGGCGCTGCGCGCGGTGGCCGGGCCGCTGGCCGGCCAGCGCCTGCCGATCGACGACACGCTGGTGCTGGACGGCTCGCTCCTCGATGGCTGCGACGGCCGCGTACGCCTGCGGCGCGGTCGCGGGGCGATCGATTTCGAGGTGCTGGAGGCGGGCGATGCGGCGCGGCCGCCGCGTTTCAACGGCATTGCCGCGCCAGGCGGGCAACTGCGGGTCGGCGACCAGATTTCCTGGCGGAGCCACCGCTTCCTGGTCGAGGCGCCGGGCATCGCGCTGGGCGAAGACCACTTGCCTTTCGTACCTCGCGAGGAGGCGCTGCCGGAGCAGACGGCTGGGCCGGCCAACGAGGTGTGGTGGCTGATTGTCACCGCGGCGCTGCTGGCGCTCGGCATCGCCCTGTTGCTGCTGCTGAAGTTGTAGTCGCCGCCGAGACTCGTCCTGCGCCGAGACGCGAGCCCCGGTCGCGGGCACTACGGCATAATCGCCGCTTTGGCACGGCGAGCGGAGCGGAGTCGATGAGTCGAGCGTGGAACTTCAGTGCCGGCCCGGCGGCACTGCCCGAAGCCGTGCTGTGCCAGGCGCGGGACGAGCTGCTGGAGTGGGACGAGGCGCGGGCGTCGGTGATGGAGTTGTCGCATCGCGGTGAGCATTTCATCGCCATGGCCGAGCGCGCCGAGGCCGATCTGCGCCAGCTGTTGGCGATACCGTCGCACTACCGCGTGCTGTTCCTGCAGGGTGGCGCGACCCAACAATTCGCCCAGGTGCCGATGAACCTGGCGCTGCCCGGCGACAGCGCCGATTACCTGCTTACCGGCCACTGGGGCCGCAAGGCGATGGCCGAGGCTGCGCCTTACGTGGATGCGCGCGTGGCCGCCGACAACGCGGCCGGTGGCGGCATCGACATCCCGCCGCCGGCGACCTGGCAGCTCGACCCGCGCGCCGCCTACGTGCACTGCACGCCCAACGAGACCGTCCAGGGCATCGAATTCGATGCGGTGCCGGACTGCGGCGACGTGCCGCTGGTCGCCGACATGACCTCGGACATCCTGTCGCAGCCGCTCGATGTGTCGCGCTTCGGCTTGATCTACGCTGGTGCGCAAAAGAACCTCGGCGCATCCGGCCTCCTGCTGATGATCGTGCGCGAGGACCTGCTGCGGCGGAAGCGCCGACCGATGGCGCGAATCTTCAACTACGCCGAACACGCGGCCGCGCCACACGCGATGCTCAATACGCCCAACACTTTCGGCTGGTACCTGGCCGGGCTGGTGCTGCGCTGGCTGCTGGAGCAGGGTGGCCTGGTGGCCGTTGCCGAGCGGAATGCCGCGAAGGCGGCGCTGCTGTACCAGGCCATCGACGGCTCCGGCGGTTTCTATATCAACGACGTGGTGCCCGCGGTGCGGTCACGCATGAACGTGCCGTTCCGGTTGCACGATGCGGCGCTGGATGCGGCGTTCCTGGCCGAGGCGGAAACCGCCGGACTGATTGGCCTCAAGGGCCACAGCGCCGTTGGCGGCGTGCGCGCTTCGCTGTACAACGCCATGCCGCTGGCGGGCGTGCAGGCGCTGGTCGAGCACATGCGCGACTTCGTGCGCCGGCATGGTTGAGTCTGCCGGCGTGATCGCCACTGCCAACGACGGCAGCGGTGACTGGATATGCAGCGCCGCCGGCCCATGGCGCGGCGAGTTGACGGTGCCGGGCGACAAGTCGGTGTCGCATCGCGCGTTGATGCTGGCGGCGCTGGCCGACGGTACCTCGAGCATCGTCGGCTTCCTTGACAGCGGCGACACCCGGGCCACCGCCACGATCCTGGGCAGCCTCGGCGTGCGCATCGAGGCACCGTCGGCGCAACGGCGCATCGTCCATGGCGTCGGCCTGCGCGGACTGCGGCCGGCCCAGGCTGCGCTTGACTGCGGCAACGCCGGTACCGCCATGCGCCTGCTCTGCGGGCTGCTGGCGGGGCAGGGCTTCGACTCGGTACTGACCGGCGATGCGTCGCTGTCGCGGCGGCCGATGCGGCGCGTGGCCGATCCGTTGGCGGCCATGGGCGCCCGCATCGACAGCGAGGACGGCCATGCGCCGCTGCGCATCGCCGGTGGCCAGCCGTTGCGTGGTGTGCGGCATCGCCTGGCGGTCGCCAGCGCGCAGGTGAAGTCGGCGCTGCTGCTGGCCGGGCTGTACGCCGATGGTTCCACCGAGGTGATCGAGCCGCGGCCGACGCGCGACTACACCGAGCGCATGCTGGCGGCCTTCGGCTACGCCATCGACTTCGAGCCGGGCCGTGCGCGCCTGCACGGCGGTGGCCGCCTGCAGGCAACCGATATCGTGGTGCCGGCCGATTTTTCCTCGGCGGCGTTTTTCGTGGTCGCCGCCTGCATCGTGCCGGGCTCGCAACTGTGCCTGCGCGGCGTGGGCTTGAACCCGCGCCGTACCGGACTGCTGGAGGCCTTGCGTCTGATGGGCGCCGACATCACGGTCGAGAACGCTGGCGAACGCGGCGGCGAGCTGGTCGGGGACCTGGTGGTACGCCACCGGCCACTTCACGGCGTCGAGATCCCGGCGGCCCTGGTCAGCGACATGATCGACGAGTTTCCGGCCTTGTTTGTGGCCGCGGCGGCGGCCGATGGCCGCATCACGGTGAGTGGCGCGGCCGAGCTCCGGGTGAAGGAATCAGACCGTATCGCGGCGATGGCCGCGGGCTTGCGCGCGCTCGGTTGCTCAATCGAGGAGCAGCCCGACGGCGCCGTGATCGAAGGCCGCGGCGGCACCTTCGCCGGTGGCCACGTCGACAGCCACGGCGACCATCGCGTGGCCATGGCCTTCGCCGTCGCCGGCGCCCACGCCGCGGCGCCGGTGCGCGTATGCGACTGCGCCCCCGTCGCCACCTCCTTCCCCAACTTCGCCGCCCTCGCCAACGCTTGCGTCGGCCTGGACTGAGATGATTCGGGCGCCGGCCGGGTGTGCGGCAGTCGTCAAGAAGATTCCGGATTCCGCGCTGTGCGCGGCTCCGGAATGACGGGGACCTTTGGTCTGCGCGCGGCTCCGGGGTCTGCTCGCTTGTGGTCGGCTTTTGCTGTTCCCATTCCCGATTCTCCATTCCCCATTCCCGGCCTTCAGTGAAAATTGCGCGAGGAGACGGCCAGCATCGGCAGCAGGTCGCTGTAGTCGTGCAGGCGCCGCGCGATCAGGTGGCGCACGCCATGGCTGGCCTCGAGCACGCCGTCCACCGCCAGGATCTTCGCCTCCAGCAGCGTGCGCCGGTGGCGCAGCGCGACGTCGCGCCAGACCACCACGTTGACCTGGCCGTCCTCGTCCTCGAGGGTGACGAAGGTGACGCCGCTGTTGGTGTGCGGCTGCTGGCGCACCAACACCAGGCCGGCGTGGCGCAGCCGCGTGCCGTGGACCAGCGTGGCGACCTCGGCGGCGCTGCGGCAACGCCGCTGGCGCAAGCTTGGGCGCACCAGCGCCAGCGGGTGCCGTCGCAGCGACAGGCCGAGGCTGGCGTAGTCGGCCATGATGTCTTCGACCAGCGCCGGCACGCGCAACTCGACCCGTGCCTCGCGCGCCGCCGCCGCGTCCAGCAGCGGCCGGCCGCGCTCGATGCCGGCGCTGTCCCAGCGCGCGCGGTAGCGGTGGCCGGAAAGCGTCTGCAGCGCGCCGGCCTCGGCCAGCCGCGCGCGCTCGCCGGCATTCAATGCTGCGCGGTGGCTGAGGTCAGCGAGATCGCGCAGCGGCGCCGCTTGTCGCGCCGCCACGATGCGCGCGGCAGTGTCCTCGCCCAGGCCGTTGACCTGGCGCAGGCCCAGGCGCAGCGCCATGCCGTTGTCCGCGGCCGGCTCCAGCGTGCAGTCCCAATCGCTGGCGACGACATCGGCGGCGCGCACCTCGACGCCGTGCTGGCGCAGGTCGCGCACGATCTGCGCGGGCGCGTAGAAACCCATCGGCTGGCTGTTCAACAGCGCGCAGCCGAACACCGCCGGGTGGCGGCATTTCAGCCACGCCGAGGCGTACACCAGCAGCGCGAAGCTGGCGGCGTGCGACTCGGGGAAGCCGTAACTGCCGAAGCCCTTGATCTGGGCGAACACCTGCGCCGCATACTCGGCGCTGTAGCCGTTGCGCGCCATGCCGTCGAAGATGCGTCGCTCGAATTTCTCCAGCCCGCCGCGCCGCTTCCAGGCGGCCATCGAGCGGCGCAATTGGTCGGCTTCGCCGGGCGTGAAGTCGGCGGTCACCTGCAGCAGTGCCATCACCTGCTCCTGGAAGATCGGCACGCCGCAGGTGCGCTCCAGCACCGTGCGCACGGCCGGCGACGGATAGTCGATCGGCTCCTCGCCGTTGCGCCGGCGCAGGTAGGGATGCACCATGCCGCCCTCGATAGGACCGGGGCGCATGATCGCCACCTCGATCACCAGGTCGTAGAAACAGCGCGGCTTGAGCCGCGGCAACATCGACATCTGCGCGCGCGATTCGATCTGGAACACGCCGATGGTGTCGGCGCGCTGCACCATCGCCCAGGTCGGCGGGTCGTCGGCCGGAATGCTGGCCAGGCCGAGATCCAGGCCGCGATGCGCGCGCAACAAGTCGAAGCACTTGCGCAGGCAGGTCAGCATGCCGAGCGCCAGGCAGTCGACCTTCAGCAGGCGCATGGTCTCGAGGTCGTCCTTGTCCCACTGGATGATGGTGCGGCCGTCCATCGCCGCGTTCTCCACCGGCACCAGGTGGTGCAGCGGCGCCTCGGAAATGACGAAGCCGCCGACGTGCTGCGACAGATGGCGCGGGAAACCGCGCAGCTCGTTGACCAGCGCCACCAGCTGGCGCATCACGCGGCTGTCGGGATCGAAGCCGCGCTCGCGCAGCCGCTCCTCGATGGGTGCGCCGTCGCCGCCGCGGGCCCAGGCGCGGCTGAGCTGGTCGAGCTGGTTCTCATCCAGGCCCAACGCGCGGCCGACGTCGCGGGCGGCGCTCTTGCCGCGCCAGGTGATGACGGTGGCGGCCAGCGCGGCGCGCTCGCGGCCGTACTTGGAGAACACGTACTGCAGCACCTCCTCGCGCCGCTCGTGCTCGAAGTCGACGTCGATGTCGGGTGGCTCGTCGCGTTCCTTCGAGATGAAGCGCTCGAACAGCATGTTGCTGCGCGATGGATCGACGGCAGTGATGCCGAGGCAGAAGCAGACCGCGGAGTTGGCCGCCGAGCCACGCCCCTGGCAGAGGATGCCGCGCGAGCGGGCGAAGGCGACGATGTCGTGCACGGTGAGGAAGAACGGCTCATAGTCCAGCGACGCGATCAGGGTCAGTTCCTTTTCGACCAGCGCGCTGACGTGCTCGGGAACGCCTTGCGGCCAGCGCGTGCGGGCGCCCTCCAGGGTCAGCTGGCGCAGGTGCGCGGTTGGGTTCGAGCCTGCCGGCACCAGTTCGTGCGGGTATTCGTAGCGCAACTGGTCGAGCTTGAAGCGGCAGCGCTCGGCGATCCGTACGCTGGCTTCCATCAGCGCCGACGGGTGGATGCGAGCCAGCGCCACGCGCGTGCGCAGGTGGCGCTCGCCGTTGGGAAACAGCGCGTGGCCGGCGGCCGCCACGGTGGTGTGCAGGCGGATGGCGGTGAGCAGGTCCTGCAGTGCTCGGCGCCGGCGCACATGCATGTGCACATCGCCGCTGGCGACCAGCGGCAAGCCGTGGCGCTCGGCCAGCGCGCTGCGAGCCGCCAGTTCGTCGACATCGTCCGGGCCGCGGTGCAGTTCGACCGCCAACCAGGCGCGGCCTGCAAAGTGGCGCGTCAGCCAGGCGCCGTGCTCGTCCAGCGTCGCGGCATTGGCATCGACGGCGGCTACCGGGGATGGCGTCCACAATGCGAGAACGCCGGCTTGCAGCGTCTCCAGGTCGGCCCGTTGCAGGCAATAGCTGCCCTTGGCGCTGCGCCGGCGGGCAATGGTGATGAGACGGCAGAGCTCGCTGTAGCCGGCCTGGCTCTCCACCAGCAGCACCAGTTTGGGGCCGTCGTCGAGCTGGATCTCGCTGCCAACGATCAGGTCCACGCCGTGCTCTCGCGCGGCCTCGAAGGCGCGCACGATGCCGGCCAGCGTGCACTCGTCGGTGATCGCCAGCGCACGGTAGCCGAGGGTGGCGGCGCGCTGGAACAATTCGTCCGCACTGGAAGCACCGCGCTGGAAGCTGAAGTTGCTCAGGCAGTGCAGCTCGGCGTAGTCGGGTGGTGGGGTGGTGTCAGGCATGGTGGCGTGGCTTTGTGTTCGGCCGGGACTGGTGACTTCGTTCTGGTTGGGACCAGGGACCGGGGACCGGAAGAGCGGAAGGCAAAAGCAAAATCGTCCTTCAAAAGCTATTCCTGGTGCGGGAGGCGGGATGGGCGGGGTAGGTTGGTGGTGAGCCGAAGGCGAACCCCAACATCAGGCTGGGGATGAGTGGTTGTCGCGCGAAAGGCGAACATCCGGGGGTGTCGTGGGTGTCGCGCTGAAGGCACCGACCGGGTGGTGCGAGGTCGTATTGGCGGCGCAAGTGCAGGATGGTGTGTTGGGGTTCGCTTCGCTCACCGCCAACCTGTGTTTGATCCGGGTCCGCGGGCTCTCGAGTCCCGATTCATGTGAACCATCCGTGCAGCATCCAGCCTTGGCGTTCGCCGGCCGGCACGTAGGCCCAGGCGCGCTGGCCGCCGTCGGTTTGCACGACGTAGTAATCGCGGCGTGTGTCGCCGCCGTCCCACCAGCCGCTCTCGATGCGCTCGGGACCGGCCAGCAGGCGGTGCGGCGCTGGCCGCAAGGGGCAGGGATGCGGCAACAGCCACAGAGGCCGCGGCCGCGGGTCGGGGCTGGCCGCGGCAAGCGGGCCGATGCGCCAGGCGCGCTCCGGACGATGGTCGGGATGCGTGGCCAGCGACTGCGCGGCGCCATCGCCCAGCCGTGCACGCAGGCGTTCGAGCAACGCCGGCCAGTCCAGGCCTTCGCCATGCACCGGCTCGAACAGGTCGCGCGACAGTGGCCGGAACATCGGCAGCTGCGCCGCCCGCAGCGTCACGGCGCGCACCGGCGCCGGCAGGCTGAGCTGCTGCAGGCGGCCGCGGGCCAGGTCGAACAGGGTCTCGGCCTCGCGCTGCGGGCTCAGCAGGCCGACCGGCACGGTGGTGGTCGCGGTCGCGGCGTGTTCCAGCACCAGCTCGAAGCGCTGCACGCCGCCGTCCCGCGCGCGCAGGTGGTTGGCCAGCGAGCCGGTCAGGTGACGCAGCGGAAACAACAGCGCCTGGATGCTGCCGGTCTCGCGGTCGAACTCGATGCGGCGTTCGAAACGCTCCGGCGGCCGCCACGCCGGCAGGGTTTCGCCGCCATGCCCGCGCAGGCGGTCCAGCCAGGCCATGGCCTCGGGGCCGATGCGCCGGCTCAGCTCCGGCCGTGGCAGGCGGAACAGGTCGCCCAGCTGGCGCAGGCCCATGCTGCGCAAGGCGCTGGCGCTGTCGGCCGGCAGACCGCCGAGGGCCAGCGGGACATCGGCCAGCATCGGCTGCAGCTGCGCCGCTTGCAGCAGGGCGGTGCCGTCGCGGCAGCCGGCCAGCACCCAGGCCGCGGCCGCGCTGGGCGCAGCGGCCAGCAGGTGGGCATGGCCGAGCGCGTGCAGGCCCTCGCGCAGGCGCCGCTCCAACGCCGGCCAGCCACCGAACAGGCGCAGGCTGGCGCCGACCTCCAGCAACACGGCGCGCGGCGGTGCCAGGGCAACGTGGGCACTGAACTGGTAAGCCCAGGCCGCCAGCGCCTCCAGCAACTGCTGCTCGACTTCGGGCTTGCGCGAGCGAATCAGCAGCGGGGGGCAGAGCGCGTGCGCGGTGGCCGTGCTCTGGCCACGACGGATGCCGGCGGCCTGGGCCGCTGCATCGGCGGCCAGGATATGTCGGCGCGCCGTAGGCCCGTCAGCCAGCGCGCGCGGTTCGTTGGCCGGCGCATCCTCGAAAGCGGCGGCGAAGGCGAGGTCGGGAAAGCGCAGGCAGGCCCAGAGCATGGGAAACAACGGCAAGCAGGCGTGCGCGGCTCAGCGCAGCGTCCAGGCGGGCGCCGCCTCCGTCATGCTGCGCGACTTCAGGATATCGACAAAAGTGTTTGTTTCTGAAGATGAAACAAGTAGGCGCAAAGCGGCAGGACTGGACTGCTCCGCATGGCTGGCGGAGCGCAGCAGGATGGCCAGGCTGTCGCCGCTGGCGGCGGCCAGTTGCAGGCGCCGCAGCTGGCGGTAGTCGGCCTGCGCCAGCCAGCCCAGCACCGCACCGCAGCAGCCCGAGCGCAGGCATTGCTCCATGCTCCACGGCGCCTCCGGGCCGATGCCGCGCAGCACGGTGACGTAGGCCAGGTCCACGCCGGCACTGGCCAACGCGGCGGGATAAGGCAGGTAGGGCGGGTCGACCAGCACCACGCGACGGCGCGCGCGGGTCAGCGCCGCCAGTGCCGGCATCGTCAGGCCGAATTCGCCCAGGCCGTCGCGTTCGAACAGGATTTCGCTCAGCGCGCCCAGTGGCCAGCCGCCGCCGGGCAGGCGCGCGTCCAGCTCCGGCCAGCCGCTGGACTGCACGCGCAAGCGCGCGGCGCCGGCGCTGGAGCGGCGCCAGATGGCGGGGTGCTGCAGGACCCGGTCGAGTGCGGTGGCGGCGGAGACGGTGGACACGGCGGCCTCAGAAGGAACGGATGACGCCGACGCAGCGGCCTTCGATGGCCAACTCCACGCCGCTGTGCGCGTCGATCTCGATCGGCGCAAAGTCCGGGTTGGCCGGCAGCAGGCGAACCCTGCCGCGCTGGCGCTGGAACTGCTTGACGGTGACTTCGTCGTCGATGCGCGCCACCACGATCTGGCCGTTCTCGGCGCGCGCGTCGCGGTGCACGGCGATCAGGTCGCCGTCGAGGATGCCGGCGTCGCGCATGCTCAGGCCGACCACGCGCAGCAGGTAATCCGCCCGCGGCCGGAACAGCGCGGCGTCGACTTCGACCTGACGCTCGATGTTCTCCTGCGCCAGCAGTGGCGCGCCGGCGGCCACCCGGCCGACCAGCGGCAGCCGGAAACCCGAGCCCGTCGGCACCGGCCAGTCGTCATCGACCAGGCGCAGCCCGCGATGCCGCGGCGTGCGCTCCAGCGCGCCCTTGTTGACCAGTGAGGCGACGCAGGCCTGCGCCGAGCTGTGGCTGGGGAAGCCCAGTGCCGCGGCGATCTCGCGCAAGGTCGGCGGCCGCGCGTCACGCGTCGTGGCCTCGCGGATGAAAGCGAGCACCTGGCGTTGACGGGCAGAAAGCGGGATGGACTCCATGCGTACAAATGTACGCAATCGTCCGTGTCGATGCAAGACCCTTCCGGCCCGGGCTTCAAGCCCGACTCAGGAAGGGCGCAGCAGCAGGACGTGGAACGGCTTCAGCAACATGTCCGTGAACACCTTCACCGGCTGTGTGGCCAGCAGCCGCGCCAGCACCACGGACACCACCAGCAGGCCGGCCACGAACAGCGCGGCGTTGCCGTGGCAGAGTTGCCAGAACTTTTCCGGCAGGTTCATCGCCCAGGCCCGCTGGATCAGCAGGCCGTGCCACACATACACCTGCAGCGAGCGCCGCCCGGCGACGTGGAACAGCCGGGTCCGCAGGCACACGTACACCACGCAGGCCATGGTGGCCGTCGACAGCGCATACAGCCACAACCGCCGCGCGCTGCCATGCGCGGCATCGACATCCAGCGCCGGGAAGGAATAGCTGCCGTAGAGCCAGTGGACGCCCAGCCGCCATGCCTGGCTGGCGATCAATGCCAGTACCGCCAGAGCCAGCAGCACCAGCAGCGGCGTGAGGCGGCGCGGGCGCTGCATCCAGGCAACCGCCGGCGGCCCGTACAACATGCCGAGCAAGAAGAACGGCAGGAACACGAAGGTGCGCGACAGGCCCAGGTAATAGCCGGTGTCTTCCACGCAGGCGCTGAGCACGGCGATCAGAACCGACAGCAGCAGCGGCACCCGGCTGCGCACCAGCAGCGGCGCGAACAGCCGCCAGCACAGCATGCTGAGCAGGAACCACAGGATCCAGAACGGCTGCAGCCCGCGCGTGTAATGCGAAACCTCGCCGTGGATGCCGACGTAGTTGGCCTCGTAGAGGATGGTGAACAGCAGCAGCGGCGCGACCACGCCGCGGATCAGCTTGGCGAGGCCCTCGGCGTCCAGTTCAAAGCGGCTGAACATGCCGGCGATGCAGACAAAGGCCGGCATGTGAAACAGGTAGATGAAGCGGTAGAGCTGGCCGATGGCCGGTTCGTCGATCTGCGCCTGCAGCAGGTGGCCCAGCACCACCAGGATGATGAGCACGCCCTTGACCGAGTCGAGGTGGCGGTTACGCTGCGGCAAGTCGCGCCCGGTCGGGCGCGCGGGAGTGATGGCATCCATGCGCTCGGCGGCCAGTGGAACACCCGCCCAACGCTACCGCGCCCAACCTTGACGCCAGCTTGCTGCAACGTTACTGCTTTGGCTTCTCAAAGGCCCATACCTTCTCGGAGGACGCCGGCGAAGGCAAGCAGCTCATCCGCAGCGCCGACGAAGCCATGTACGCCGCCAAGAAAGCCGGTGGCAACCGCACCCTCGTCGCCCGCGCCGAACCTGTCGGCTGAAGCGTTCGAATATGCGCCTGATATGCTTCAGGTGTTCGGCATCACTGTGATGTAGCCGGTACCCACCACGTCAAATGCCTTGTCAGAGTCTTCAATCAAACTCTCGGCCGACGCATAGATGTGAACAGGGAGGTAGTTGTTTGGATCTCGGAGGAACTCTAGTTGATAGGGCATTAGAACAGCAATATTTTTTCTTGCTTCGTCAATTGGCTTTAGCTCATATGCCAGGCCACGTAAATGCTGTGGCGTCAATTCTCGTTCAACGACACAATCGATAGTCCCCGTGCCGAGTATCCCCTCGCTTATCACGCATACGACCCGCCTGCCTACCAAATTATCGGTCAACATTATCAGAAGGCCTCCTGAGGATTTATCTGACCGTAGACTAGAATATTCACCTCAGGCTTGACTACCAAGTATTCAGGAAGTCCCCCTCTATTACCATGCATAGGTGTCGCTGGGCCCACGTATTTAACCGCGCCACGGTTGATGAGAGTACCTATGGATATATGATTTCCAGTATTCCAGTTCGGGAGACCTGCTAGATCGCGGTAACTAAAACCTGCAGCCTTTACCATCATTGGGCTTATTGGTGTCCATGATTCGCCGAACTCGCCAGACTTCCCTCCCCAAACTCGAAATAGCGTTTGGCCCCGCCAAGCATCAGCCGCACTACTCCCCGTAGCATAAAAATCACTGCTTCGGCTTCTCAAAAGTCCATACCTTCAACAGCGATATTTTCGCGTGTGGCGGTACACGCAGCTGACGGTCAGGTGGCAACTCAGCATTGATCACCTTGCCTTTGCTCCACTTAAAAATTCCCGTTATGTCGACACTGAAC
This sequence comes from Rhodanobacteraceae bacterium, assembly GCA_035699085.1. GTDB lineage: Bacteria > Pseudomonadota > Gammaproteobacteria > Xanthomonadales > Rhodanobacteraceae > DASSBG01. Next base: position 2,183 of record DASSBG010000028.1, on the reverse strand, counting down.
TTCCGGCCGATATAAAACTTTCGGTTCTTCCCCATGGTTGCGTCCAAATCTGCCACACTTTTGTCGGCCTCTGCCGCATCAGTCCCAATCTGCAAGGACTTGGATGGACAGTGCGGATCGGAAAGAAACGCGCCGTGATGGAAATCCGTAAAGTAGTTCGCACGGACTCGTACCTGCATCCCAATCATGTCTTGGTTCCATTGTGCTAGTTCGCAGACCGTGACTGATTGCACAGATGCATCCTCTGAAGCAGCCATCCCGCTCTTACACGCAGTCGTGCTTGTTGTCACAAGAAACACTGCGGTTATATAGAAGATAGACTGGATCATTGGCATCCACCGAATGCTGTGCACCATGAAGATGTAGATGCCTCGGCGCCTACCCTGACACTTGTCGAAGTGGAATACCCAGTGTCAACGCCAAGGCCACGCCCGAAGGCGCCTTCGATACCGTAAGCTTTCATTTCAGTCGCCATCTCAGCTTCGCTCGTTGAAGGAAAACCGGTTGGCATCAGACTCATTGATCCTGCATCAAAAATTGGTTGATTTGCATCAATCAGATGCTGAGTTTCATGGGCAACGGTCGAGCCGCCAGCTACTATACCCGCCTGTTCTGAAGTCATACCGTGGTTGAGGGACTTAATGCTGCTCGCTACGGGGCCGGCGATTTTCTCCATGTCCAGCTGAAGCGTTTTCAACCCACCTGGCTGCGCCACTATGTTTTTGCCAAGTGATGCTGTCTCTATCGTCACCCCATTGCCGTCATTTTTCGTTCCCAGAAACTTGGAAACAGCCAAAAGTGACTTGTAGTCGTTTGAATTCTTGTTAAGCCCTTCCAGGGATTGATTGACCTTGCCAACGAACTTATCGATCTTGGTGCAATCTGCGCTGCTTACTTTCGAACCGCAGGCGTACAGCCCGAACGGATCGGTGTAGCGCGCGGGGTTGTCGTTGGCGTAAGCATACCGGTTGAGGCCGGTCGGACTGGTGGGGTCGAGCGGCGCCGGGTCGACGCTGAGGAAGCGCGGGAAACTCATGTAGCGCGCGCCGAGGTAGAGGAAGCCAGTGGCGGGGTCGCCAGCGGCACCCGTGTAGCTCGGAATCTCGCCCTGGCCCTCGGCGTCCACCGGGCGGCCGTAGCTGAGGAAGTCGGGGCTGCGCGTGATGTTGCCGGCGCTGTCAAGCTCGAACAGGGGCGTGTTCTGGTAGTCGGGCAGGATGTAGGTGGTCTGCCCGCCCGTGATCCGGGCCACGGGAACGGCGCCGAGGCTGACGAAGTCGGTGACCACGCCGTTGTCGATGCGCTCGATCAGGCGGTGCTTGTGGTCGTAGATGAAGGTGCGGTCGTGGCCGCCATCGGTCGCGACGGTGGTGACCTTCTTGAGCCGCCAGCCGCGGGCGTCGTAGGCGTAGCTGGTGCCCTGGAAGTCGCCGATGAGTTCGTTGGCATAATTCCAGGTGAGGGGGTGGCCCTGCATCGAGGTGACGTTTCCGCGCGTGTCATAGCCCACGGTGACGCCATCGATGTCCTCGATCCGGTTGGTCGCCGTGTCGTAGTGGTAGCTGGTGCTCTGGGTCGATTGCCCCAAGGCGCCGAGCGAACGGAAGTGGACATTGCCCAGCGGGTCGTAGCCGAAGGTTTCCGTGCCGTGGCGCGGCGAGACCATCATGATCAGCCGATCCAGGCTGTCGTAGTAGAAATAGTGCTCGTCCGTTCCCACGGGCTGCGCGGGCAATTCAAAGCCATCGGCAAAGATGCGATCCGCAGGTGGCTCGCTGAGCTCGACCAGATCACGGACCATCTGCAGGTTCCCCACGGAGTCCCAGTTAAGCAGGCGGTCCGTGAGGTCCAGACCGTCGATCGCATAGTGCACGCCGCCCGGCAGCATGCGGGCGTTGGGGCTGCGCTCCATGGTGGCGCCATTGCCATAGGTGAGGCTCGCGACCGTTCCGTTTGCAGCATAGCCGATGTCGTGGGCGTAGGTGCCGAGCCGGGTCGGGCGGCCCAGGCCATCGGGCGCGAAGTTGAGGGTGAGGCCCGAGGGCCATTCTTCGCTGTCGAGCTGGCCGGCGGTGTTGTAGCGGTAGTCGACGGTGTAGCTGCTGCCATTGATCGCGAGCGTCTCGTGGTCCAGCAGGCCGCGCTTGAGCCAGACCTGCGTCCAGGTGCTGGCCGGGCCGGTG